>NZ_JALLGV010000005.1:0-680927 GCF_023077655.1 Halorientalis brevis
CAAAGTTTAGACATTGTTTCAACATAAGTGTATCGGAGCGTAGGCCTGTGGGCCAGCAACAAGAACGTGTGAGAGAGACGATGACGGCGGTGTATCCCCTCCCTACTGCGCTACTCGGTCGCTTCGCCCCCTGCGTTGCTCCTTGAGGAAGGGGGCTTACCGCCTGCAATTAGCTAATTGACGATGGGTGCTTAATGGCTTTCTCTCCTGCCGGGTCACCCATGTCTCTCCCGGAGGAGTCGCTGGACTCCGCAGGCATCATGAATCCGGGCGCGTTGCTCGACAGCGGACGATAACGTTCAGGTAGTGGGGGTCCGAAGCCGCGGTCATGGACGAGCGGTTGCCGGGGACCGAGCCGAGTGACCGTGAGCAGACGGTCTGTCACGTCGACATGGACTGTTTCTACGCAGCCTGTGAACGGCTGAAAGAGCCCGCCCTGGAAGGGGAACCGCTGGTCGTCGGCATGGGATTCGAGGCCGGCGAGACCCACGGCGCGGTCGCAACTGCCAGCTACGAAGCCCGCGAGTTCGGCGTCGAGAGCGCGATGGCGATCTCGAAAGCGCTCGAACTGCTCCCTCGCAAAGTCACCGCAGCGGACGATCCCGAGATCGACGTCGACGAGGCCGGTTTCTACCGCCCGGTCGACATGGATTTCTACCAGTCCGTCGCCGCAGACGTAAAGGAGATTCTCCACGACACGGCCGACACCGTTCGGGAGGTCAGCATCGACGAGGCGTACCTCGACGTCACTGAAACCGTGGCCTGGGACGAAGTCGAGTCGTTCGCTTCGGACCTCAAAGCGCGGATTCGCGAGGAAGTCGGCGTCGAGGCGAGCATCGGCGTCGCACCGACGATGAGCGCGGCCAAGATCGCGAGCGACCACGACAAACCGGACGGCCTGGTCGTCGTCGAACCCGGGGAGGTGCGCGACTTTCTCGCGCCCCTCGACGTCGAGGAGGTCCACAACGTCGGCCCCGTCACCGCCCGCGAACTCCGGTCGATGGACATCGAAACGGCCGGCGATCTCGCCGCGGCGGACCCGGATCGGGTTTCGGAGACGTTCGGCGAGCGAGGGCGGGAGATCTGGAAGTACGCCCGCGGTGAGGACGATCGCTCGGTCGAGCCGGTCGGCAAACCCAAGAGCCTCTCCAGAGAGTCGGCGTTCACCTCGGCCACCGACGACCCCGAAGCGGTGGCGGACCGGGTGCGAGCCCTGGCGGACGACGTCGCCGAGCGAGCGTCCCGAAAGGGCGCGCTCTATCAGACGATCGGGATCAAAGTGGTGACCCCGCCGTTCGACATCCACACGCGGGCGGATTCGCTCCCCGGACCGATCGAAGAGCCGGACCTGGTCGAAGAGGTCGCACTGGACCTGTTGACTGAATTTCAGGGGGAGCGCGTCAGGAAGGTGGGCGTCCGCGTCTCGAACCTGGAGTTCGCGGACAACGAGCAGGCGAGTCTGGACGGGTTCGAGAACGCCACGGCGCGAGAGGCCACGCCGCGTGAGAACCGTTCGTTGAACGAGTTTACCCCGGGTCAGACGGCGACCGACGAGGCTGACGAGGACCCGTCGGGACAGACGTCGCTCGGCGATTTCGGGTAGGTCAGTCGAGTCCGTTTTCGAGGTTCTCCAGCAGTTTCCCGACGAAGAGTCCGAGCCGCGGTGAGAGTGCGCCGTCGGTGTCGGCCGGTGACTCGGCCGGATGTGCCCGGAGCGTCTCGACGAAGGACTCGCTGTGGGTCATCGCGCGCATCATGTCGACGACGTCGACGACGAGGCCCTGATCGCTGGTGTCCAGATCATCGTACTGCGTGTGGTCCCACTCGGAGTAGTCGATCGTCCAGGCGTGGCCGCCGACGACGTCGATCACCCGGTCTACCGTCCCCACCTCGAGCCGGCCGTCGCTCGTGTCGATGTACACGGTTTCGTCCTCGACGATGGTGTCGTAGCGTCGCATGTGCTGGCGGTCCGCTCCGGGGATACCCCAGACGTTTCGCGTCCATCCCTATAGCGGTTCGGCCGATTTCAGGACGCACAAGCCCGGTGTCTGACGTATGGCTGACTGACGATTATGTAAGGGGAGCTTCTAGAATCCGGTGACCGATGGGAGACGACCAGAAGACGATCACGGTCGCGGAGTTGAGTGATGGCCCGCCACTGGGCGACCAGCCCGACCAGTCCGTCGACCTGCCGGTGGTCGAGATACTGACCGGCCGCGGCTTCATCACGGGCAAGAGCGGGTCGGGCAAGTCGAACACTGCGAGCGTCGTCGCCGAGAAACTCCTCGACAGCGGCTTCGGCATCCTCATCGTCGACATCGACGGCGAGTACTACGGCCTGAAAGAGGAGTACGAGATCCTCCACGTCGGCGCCGACGAGGAGTGCGACATTCAGGTCACCGTCGAGCACGCCGGCAAGATCGCGTCGCTCGCGCTCGAACAGAACGTCCCCATCATTCTCGACGTGTCCTCGTTCTTAGACGAGGACGAAGCCGAAGAACTGCTGACGGAAGTGTCCAAACAGCTGTTCGCCAAGGAGAAAAAGCACAAACAGCCGTTCCTGATGCTCGTCGAGGAGTGCCACGAGTGGATTCCCGAGAAAGGCTCCGTCGGCGAGGTCGGAAAGATGCTCATCAAGATCGGCAAGCGTGGACGCAAACACGGCCTCGGCATCGTGGGCATCAGTCAGCGACCGGCCGACGTGAAGAAGGACTTCATCACCCAGTGTGACTGGCTGGTCTGGCACCGGCTGACCTGGAACAACGACACGAAAGTGGTCAGCCGCATCCTCGACTCGGAGTACTCCGACGCCGTCGAGGATCTGAACGACGGCGAGGCGTTCATGATGACCGACTGGTCCGAGTCGGTCCGGCGCGTCCAGTTCCACCGCAAGCAAACGTTCGACGCCGGCGCGACGCCCGGCCTGGAGGACGTCGACCGGCCGGACCTGAAGTCGGTCAACTCCGACCTCGTCTCTGAACTCCAGGAGATCAGCGAGGAGAAACAGCAAACGGAAGACAAGATCGCCGAACTCCGGGAGGAACTGAACAAGAAGAACTCGCGCATCGCCGAGCTGGAGAAAGAGTTGCAAGACGCGCGGGACATGAGCCGGATGGCCGACCAGTTCGTCGACGCGCTCGTCGGCACGGTCAAAGGAGCCAATCCAGGCCGCACGGAACAACGGCGGATGCGCAAAGAGCGCCAGTACCAGAACGCGCAGGGCACTGCGGAAGCGGGCCCTGGCGACCACCCCGCCCAGCAGAGTCTCGACGCAGCGACGGCGGATCACGATCAGAAAGACGAGTCATCGTCTCAGGCGTCGGAATCTGCGGAGTCCGATGCCTCGGAACCGGACACGGCTGTCGCAGCCGCCGGAGCGTCGAACGCGGAAACAGACGAGGAAGCCGTCGACGAATCGTCAGAAACGGATGTAGCTGAGGCTGCCGACCCGACAGCCGACGAGACCGACGACGCTGGGACAGCAGCCGAGGAAGACGGAGAAGGCGCTGATTCCGACGCCGGAGACGGTGAGAAGGAGCCTACTGACGAACCCACGGAGGCGTCAGAGCCAGCGACCACGGATGTCGACGACGCCGGTCCAGTGCCGGACACGCCTGTCGACGACGGCGTCGTCATCGAAGGACCAGTCGCGACGGACGGTGCGGCGTCGACGGCAGCGACGAACGGCGACGGACAGTCGAACGACGAAGACGTGGCGGCAGCGATGGCGGCACTCGGCAACGACGACGGGGAAATCATCGAGAACACGGACGACACGGCCACTGTAGTCACGAGCGCCGAGGAACTTCCGCAGGCCGGGAGTGAACTCGTCGAGCACCTCCGCTCGGCCATCGAGGCGATGCCCCAGAAGACGCGTCGGATGCTCCGGTACTACCGGCAGGAAGGGCCGGCCAAACCGCTCGACGCCCACTTCGCCGGCGGTGGCGACGGCGACCGGACGAACGCCTACGCACACAACCGGACGCTCAGAACGCACGGCTTCATCGAACACGTCGGGCGCGGCCACTACGACTACCATCTTCGAGATCTAATCGAAGAGGAGTATCCGGGCCACGCCGACGACAGCGAACTCGACGCGCTCGTCGAGGCGACCGAAGAACCACTCCGAGACTGAACACATGATCGAAAACACCAGTGCAGACGACCGACCGAACCGAGGATATCTCCACGACGTCGCCGACGCGACGGCAACTGACGAGCAGGGACTGGACGTCGTTGACCCGACCGAGCAGTGGCCCGACGACGCGAAGGTCTACGTTCGCGAGGTCGTCGGCGTGAAAGGCACGTCGGACGAGCCAGCGCTGGACGTGATCGAGTACGTGCAGTACGTCACCAGCGAGCAGTGGCGTCGGCAGAAACAACCGACGAACATTCGGTTCGAAGCCGCGATGTCGTGGTGACGAGACGGTCTGGTTCTCCGCGGTCTCCTGGTACTACGCGACGGTAACGTCGGCTGGCCCCGTTCAGGCGATCGGCTCGACGAGGTCTTCGAGTGCTTCCTTCGGATCCTCTGCCTTCGCGACGCCGCTGGCCAGGAGCACGCCCTCCGCACCGAGGTCGCCGGCGGCGTCCAGGTCTTCGCCCGTCGAGATGCCGGCGCCACAGAGCACGTCGACGGAGTCGTCGACGGCCGCTGCCGCGTCGACTGCGTCGCGGACGACGTCCGGGTCGGCCTTGCTGACCGGCGTGCCGGTGCCGATGAGTTCCGGGGGTTCCACGGCGACCGCGTCCGGTCCGAGCGCTGCGGCAGCGCCGATCTGGTCGGGATTGTTCGCACAGACGATCGTCTCCAGTCCCGTCCGCTCGGCCGCGGTCAGGCTGGCGTCGATGTCGGCGAGCTTCAGGCGGTTCTCCGAGTGGTTGAGCAACGTTCCGACAGCGCCGGCGTCGGCGGCTGCTTCGGCCAGCGTCGAGCCGGTGTGGCTGCCGTGTTCGACGGGGCTGACGTGCTGTGCCCAGGTCTCGACGCCGGTCTCGGCGACGGCCGACAGCTGGGTCGCCTGCGGGGCGATGGCGATCCGAACGCCAGTCGACTCACTTACCTCGTGTGCGGCCGTTGCGACCTCGACGGGGTCGCAGGGATACGCTTTCAGGTTGACAAGGACGAACATAGCGGGAGACGGAGCGGCGCGGCCAAATAGGTTGCGAGACGGGTTCGAACCGTCGAGTCATCCGGCTGATTTATTAAGTGTCGTGAGAAATCCCTCGCTGATAAACGTGTCCCCGAGGTCATCGGAACTGCCGACAGTACTCGTCGCCGACGACGAACAGCATCTCGCTGACCTCTACACGGATTACCTCGCCGAAGACTACGACGTCGTGACCGCCTACGGGGGCGAGGAGGCCATCGAGCTCCTCGACGACGAATCCGTCAGCGTCGACGTCGCACTCCTCGACCGACGGATGCCAGACGTTTCGGGGGACAAGGTGCTGGCGACCATCAACGACGGGGCGTGCGACTGCCGCGTCGCCATGGTCACCGCAGTCAACCCCGGCTTCGACATCATCGACATGGGCTGTGACGAGTACCTCGTCAAACCCGTCTCCCGCGACGACCTCCTCGAAGTCGTCGAACGGCTGCTCAAGCTCTCCGCGTACAGCGAGAAACACCAGCAACTCACCTCGAAGCGACTCACGCGGAACGTCCTCAAAGTCGAGAAGAGTGCCGCAGAACTCGCCGAGAGCGCCCGCTTCGACCGACTCGAATCCGAGATCGAAGCCCTCGAAGCGCAACTCGACGACATCACGGAGGACCTCGAGTTCGAGGACCTCCAAAGACACATCTGACGGGACTCTCCCGTCAGTCCTTTCGCTGTACCTTGTCGCCGAGCGTCATCGTTCCGCCGGACGACCCGCTACTCCAGTCGGTGTCCTCGCTGCTGGCGCCTGCCTCGGTGAGGTCGATGTCGAGCGCCTTCTCGACTTTCTGCTGGACCTTGTCGCTCGGGAGGGTGTCGCCCTGCTCGAGCTTCCGGATGAGGCTGGCTTTCTCGTTGAGCTGGTTGGCGAACTCCTTCTGGCTGAGGCCGGCCGCTTCGCGGGCCTGGCGAATCCGCTCGTCGTAGTCCTGGGCGACCTCGTCGAGCTCGTCGAACATGTCGCGGCGACCGCCGCCACCGCTCGAACTCCCGGTCGAACTGCTCGACGGCGATCCTGAACCTGCGCTACTCGACGACGAACTCGACGCGGACCCGCCCGAACTCCCGCTGGAGCTGCTCGTCGAGTACTTCGTCGACGAGCTCGAACTCTGCTGGGTCCGGACTTCGGTGCCGAAGTCGGCACAGTCGTCACACACGTCGAGTTCTGCGCCTTCGACCTTCACCGTGTTCGGCGAGGACGTCTCGGCTCCGCACATCTCACACTGGACCATACAACTCCTTGACTACGACCGCGTATAAATCGTACGCCAAGCAACACGCGGTCGGGTCCGATCCGCCCTCACGAGAGCGCGCGGAACGCACCGACGAACCGCTGGAGGGCAGTGAAGTGACCGACCACCGCGAACACGGCCAGCAACCAGCCGACGAGGGTCAACTCGAAGACTGGTTCGGTCACAACCGCGGCGGCGAGCCCAGCGAAGCCCATGAGCGCCAGGCGATCCGCGCGGCCGAGCAACCCGCCGTACACGCGGTCGAGACCGACCGCCTGGGACTGGGTGCCGAGATACGACGTCATCAGCACGCCCGTGATCGCCGCCAGACCCAGCGGGTAGCGGTCGATACCGGCCGCCAGCCCGACGAGCATCACGATGTCCGCGTACCGGTCGAGGACGTGATCGAGCAGGTCGCCGGCCTTGGAGTCGGTCCCGAGACGACGGGCCAACGCACCGTCCAGCAAGTCGAGCCAGCCGTTCAGGAACACGAGCAGCGCCCCTATCACGTACCAGAGTCTGTCCGTCGGCCCCAGATAGAACGCACCACCTGCGGCAGCGGCCAGTCCGAACGCCAGGACGCTGACGGCGTCGGGCGTCAGTCCGATGCGTGCCGAGGCGTTGACGAACGGGGTGAGCACTCTGTCGGCCAGCGGGCGCAGTCTGTCCAGCGTCATAGGTAGTCGATGAACGAGACTTCGCCGGCGCTCGGTTCGCGCTCGTCCGCGAGGACGCGCTCGATCTCGCGCGCCACGGCTTCGGGGGACCGATCGGTCGCGTCGATCTCGTACACTGCCTCCAGCCCGTGATTTTCGACGGCTTCCGAGAGCACGATGTCGAGCGCCTCGCTCTCGGCGTTCTCCTCGGCCTTCGCCTCGGACTCGCCGCGCTCGGTGAGTCGCCCTTCCAGTTCCTCGGGCTGACAGCGCAGCACGACGACTTTGTCGACAGGCAGGTGGTGTGCCAGGTGCGAATCGACGATGACGCCGTCCCGGTCACCGAGCCACTCCTCGACGGCGTCCATGTCCGCGACGAGCGTGTCACGCTCGGCGTCCTCCCGCAAACTCAGGTCTTCCGATTTGATGACCTCGTTGAGGTGAATCACGTCGAGGTCCGACTCGACGAGGTCGGTCGCCGTCGTCTTTCCCGTTCCGGGCGTCCCCGTCACAGCGACTCTCATCCGTCCATCACCTCGTTTATGACCGCGACGGCTCGTTCCATCTGCGATTGGGTCCCGCAGGTGATGCGGATGCACTCCGGGAGACCGAACGACGAGCAGTCGCGGACGATGATGCCCTCGCGCTGCGCGGCGTCCGTGACGGCTTCCCCGTCACCGACGTCGGCGAGCACGAAGTTGCCGGCGCTCTTCCAGGTTCGGGCGTCGAGGTTCTCGTAAAGGTACTCGCGAGCGTCCGTCACCATGGCGCGAGTCTGTTCTAAGTGCTCCTCGTCGTCGAGCGCCGCGAGTCCGGCCCGGCAGGTGAGCTCGCCGGTGTCGAACGGCGTGTGGACGCGGGCGTACGCGTCGGCCCAGTCCTCGGGCACGAGCCCGTACCCGAGGCGCATCCCGGCCAGTCCGTACGCTTTCGAGAACGTCCGCAGGACCGCGACGTCGTCGCGCTCGCGAACGAGTGAGACGGCGCTCGGCGACTCGGAGAACTCCCCGTACGCCTCGTCGACGAGCACCAGCGTCTGGTCGTCTGTCTCCTCGGCGAGCGTCTCGACTTCGTCGAGGGGCATCTCCGAACCCGACGGATTGTGTGGGCTGGTGACGACGACGATGCGCTCGCCGTCGTACGCGTCGAGGACGTTCGCGGCGGTCTGCTCGAAGTCGTCGTCCTTGTCGAGGTCGTACTCCGAGGCGCCGCCGTGGTGATAGCGCGAACTCATCGCGTAGTACGCGAAACCGGGCTTCGGGGCGAGGATGCGTTCGTCCGGGCGGAGCATCGCCCGACAGAGGCAGTCGAGGACGCCGTCGCCGCCGTTGGCCAGCCAGACCTGTTCGGGGGTAAGGTTCCAGTCGTCGGCGAGCCGCTCGATCAGGTCCGTGTGTGAGCTCTTCGGATAGATGTGGACCTTGTCGGCGTACTCGCGGATGACGGCGGTCGCCGCGGGGCTCGGACCGAGGACGTTCTCGTTCGAAGAGAGTTTCACGAGGTCGTCAGGGTCGAGTCCGAGATCGCGGGCGACCTCTTCGATCCCCCGGCCGGCACGGTAGACGCTGTGGGCGGAGAGGTCCCGTGGTTCCATGGATGGGGAAAGCGGACCACGGCTCTTAAGCGTGCTTATACTGACGATTCGCGCGAGCGAAACTCACCACATTCAAGACCCGGAGGTACCAGCACTCTGGTATGGCAATCGACGTGACAATCGGGTTCGTGATCCATATGCTGTTCGCCGCCATCTGGACCGGCGCCGTCATCTTCATGACCTACGGCGTCATCCCGGTCGCGCGGGCGGGCAACATCGACACCGACCCGTTCGCCGACATCACGAGTCGCCTCCTGACCCTCTCGCGGCTGTCCGCGCTGATCATGTTCCTCACCGGTGGCCATCTCGCAGCCCAGTTGTACACGGTCGAGACGCTGCTCGAACCGCCGAGAGGCCACCTCGTCCTCACCATGCTCGCCCTGTGGCTGATCATGGCCGGCCTCGTCGAGGTCGGGACGAAGAAGATTAGCGCTGGACTGCGCGAACGGAAAGTCCGAACGCCGGCAGAGAAGAGCCGGCCGTTCTTCCTCGGTGCGACGGTCGTCGCGCTCGCTCTGCTCCTCGTCGCGGGGCTGCTCATCGGCCTTCCGTACGCCTGACAGGCCGCCTTCCACCTTTTACCCTTATAGACGCTCTGCCACGTGATCTGCACACTTCAGCGCGAGCGCTGCGATGGTCAGCGTCGGGTTCATCGCCCCGCTCGTGACGAACACGCTGCTCGATGCGATCGAGAGGTTCGTCACGTCGTGCGTCCGTAACTGGGGGTTCACGACGCTCCCTGCGGGATCAGTGCCCATCCGGGTCGTTCCCATGTGGTGATACGCCGGGCCGGTCGCATCGGGTCCGATGACGCTCACGTCCTCGACGCCGAGTTCCGTGAGGATGGCCCGCTGTATCTCGTTGGCGCGCTCGATGGTTCGTTTCGTCCGGGCGTCGACCGACCACTGGATCTCCGGGACGGGATTCCCGTGATCGTCCGTCGTCGACGCGTCCAGCGTGATTCGGTTTTCTTTCCGCGGGAGCTGCCCTACAAGTCCCCCCATCGCCACGTGGTTCCCGTAGGCACCCTGTAACTGGCCGAGCAGATCGTCGCCCCACTCGGTCGCGTCGAGCGCCATCTCGACCGGTGACGGCCCGGCGTAGTTGAGAAATTCGAGCTTGATGGGTCCGAGGTCCGCGTCGCGACCGGGGATGCCGCTCTCGGTCCCGCTGGTGGGCTGCCCCGGGTTCTCGTAGAACTGGTGGCACTCGCTCGTGAGGAAGCCGACGTGGTTCTGACGGGTTCGGCGGTCGAGCACGCCGCCGGCACCGGCGAACAGGTGTTCCATGAAGTAGCGGCCGACCGCCCCGCTGCTGTTCGCGAGGCCGTCGGGATGGTCGGACGACTCCGAGAGCAAGAGCAGTCGCGGCGTCTCGATGCCGCCACACGCGAGCACGAACTCGCGGGCCTCCTGGCGGTGTTCGGTCCCGTCGGGCGTGGCGTAGACGGCGGCGTCGACGCGCTCGCCCGAGTCGCCGGTGACGAGTCGCTGAACGGGCGCGCGGTCGATGACACGCGCCCCTTCGGCCTCGGCTTTCTCGACGTGGACGTCGGCGCTGTACTTCGCGCCGGAGGGACAGACCGGTTTGCAAGTCCCGTAGCCGACGCACGGTGAGCGGCCGTCGTAGCCCTCCGAGTTGCGCGCGTTCGGCACCGAGTGCATGGTCACGCCAAGTCGTTCACAGGCTTCGGCGAACAGCGAGTCGCTGTAGGACGGCTCGAACGCGGGGAGTGGATACGGTTCCTCCCGCGGCGGTGCAAACGGGTTGTCAGATGCGCCAGCGACGCCCAGTTCCGACTCCGCGTCAGCGTAGTACGACTGGAGGTCACCGTAGTCGATGGGCCAGTCGGCCGCCACGCCGTCGCGAGTTCGGCGCTCGAAATCCGATTCGTGGTGGCGCATCACCATTCCCTGCCAGTGCAACGTCGACCCGCCGACCCCCTTGACGCGGGCGTGATTGAGGGGGTAGAACCACGACCCACTCGACGTAAACCGGTCGCGTTCGCCGCCCATGTCCCACACTGACCGCTCGTCGTGTCCCGGTCGAATTGCCCGCTCCATCCGCTCATCACGAGACTCGAACTCGAATCGCGGCCCCGCTTCCAGGACGACCACTGCATAGCCGCGGCTGGCGAGCCGATGGGCGACGAGGGCGCCGGCTGGACCGGCACCGACGACACAGACGTCCGCGCGGTCGCTCGGCGTCCGGTCGACTGCAGTGGACTCGTCGGGACTCATCAGTCGGCTTCCCCCCGACTATTGCCGGTGGGATCGGCGTCGCAAGTTTGCGATTGCTCAGGGCTCACGCCTGCGTCAGCCGTGATCCCGGTCCGACGAGCCATCGCCATGACATCATGGATTAGGCGAGCCTAAACTTATGGCTTGTCATCCAGAGGACTGTGGTGATTTCACGAGAGGCCCCAGAATAACACGAATCTCGGTGTTCTGGGCGTATCGTTTCCCGTCAGGGAATGTGGACGGTGTGGCGCAGGGTTCCGACCCCTTCGATTTCGATCTCGACTTCGTCACCGTCGGCGAGCGGGCCGACGCCCGCGGGCGTGCCGGTCGAGATGACGTCGCCGGGTTCGAGCGTCATGAACTCCGTGATCTCCTCGATGAGTTCCGGGACGGAGAAGATGAACTGATCGATGGAGGACTGCTGTTTCACTTCGCCGTTGACTCGGCTCTCGATCGTCGCGTCGTCTTTGAGGTGCTCCGGCGTGGCGACGAGCGGACCGATGGGTGCGGCGCCGTCGAACGCCTTGCCTCGGACCCAGTTTTGCTCGACTTCTTGATCGTCGCGGTTGGAGAGGTCGTTCACGCAGGTGTAGCCGGCGATGACGTCTTCTGCGTTTTCGGCTTTCACGTTCCGGGCCTGTTCGCCGATGACGACGCCGAGTTCGGCCTCGAAGTCGATCCGTGCCTTGTCCTTCGGGAGCGTCACGCGCTTGCCGTGACTCGTCACCGTGTTCGGCGGCTTGAGGAACAGGAGCGGCCGATCTGGGACGTCTTTGCCCTGCTCGTCGGCGTGGTCGGCGTAGTTGAGTCCGACGCAGACGATCTTGGTGGGTTCACAGGGCGGGAGGATTTCGACCTCGTCCGGCGAGAACGTCTCGTCGCCGAAGGAGATGCGTCCGTACGGGCCCGCCGCCGCTGTCACGAGTTCTTCACCGTCCTCGACGGTCCAGCGGCCACCCCTTACGTTCCCAGCTGAGTCCCGAAAGCGAACGCGCTTCATGTCCCGCGAATCACAGCGGCGACTGATAAGCGTTTACAAGCGCCCACGTATTACCGTCTCAACATGGACGAAATCGGACTCGTAAGTCGCCTCCTACTGCTCGGCGTCGTGCTCACGGCGTGTCTCGCGGCGACGGGCGTCGCGGTCGGTGCAGCCGAGACGGCCGAAAACGAGACTGCTCACGGAAGCGATGGCGGCGGCGGGCACGAAACGACGACCGTTTCGACAGACGAATCAGTCAGCGGCTTCACGCTCGGTGCCGGCCTCGTCGCCGTCCTGGTCGGCGGTGCCTACCAGCTCATCAACGGATGAGGCACAGCGGTCGTGTCTGCCTCTGCCTCCACCATTAAGTGGCCGACACTCGAACCTCTACCTGTCATGGAGCTCACTTGGCACGGCCATTCGACGTGGCACGTCACCGTTGGGGAGACAGACCTGCTCATCGACCCGTTTTTCGATAATCCGCACACGTCACTCGACGCCAGCGACGTCGACGAGCCCGATTTCCTGCTGTTGACGCACGGGCACGCCGACCACATCGCAGACGCCGGCGCGTTTTCCGACGCGACGGTCGTCGGGACGCCGGAGCTGACCGGATTCATCGAGGACGAACACGGCGCCGACGACACCATCGGAATGAACCTCGGCGGAACCGTCGAGTGCGGCGACGCGTTCGTGACGATGCACCGCGCCGATCACACGAACGGGATCAACACCGGCTACGAGTACGACGCCGGCATGCCCGCTGGCTTCGTCATCAGCGACACCGTGCCGACGCAGGTCGCGGACGAAGAGACCACGACCTTCTACCACGCGGGCGACACCGGCCTGATGACAGAGATGCGTGAGGTCATCGGTCCGTACCTCGAACCCGACGCCGCCGCACTGCCGGTCGGCGACCACTTCACCATGGGACCGATGCAGGCCGCCATCGCCGTCGACTGGCTCGACGTCGACCACGCGTTCCCTATGCACTACGACACGTTCCCGCCCATCGAAATCGACGTCGACGACTTCGAACGCGAAGTCACGGGCACGGGGAGCGACGCCGACGTGCACGTGCTCGACGGCGACGAGACCGTCGACCTCTCCGAACTGTAGCCATCGAGGACCCCCCCGTTCTCGTGGTCCCACTTGCGTCGGTCACCGAACAGTCTGAGATAGCCGCCTCCGTTTTCCGCTTGCCCATCGTTTAGCTCCGTGCAGACCCTCGTACAGAGGGATGCCAGACATCGAGACCACGACCACGAACGACGAGACGTTCACCGCCGAGAACCACCTCGGCGAGTACGCGCTCGACATCGACGCACAGGGCCGGACGGCCCCGTCGCCGAACGAAGTCCTGGTCGCGGATTACGCCTCCTGTTTCACCTTCGCGTTCCGCGCCGGCGCGATGCGCAACGACTACGACGATCTCGGACAGATCCAGACCGAAGCCGAGGCAAACCTCGACGACGAAGACGACTTGACGGACGTTTCGTTCACCATGCTCGTCGAAGCCGAGTTATCCGACGACGAGATCGACGACCTGCTCGACAACGCCGAGGACATCTGCCACGTACACGCCGCACTCCGCCAGGACCTCCACGCAGACGTGACGGTCGAATCCGGTGCGTTCTGAGGCGACTCCGACCCGCACCGGATTCCGAATGACAATTTGTTATAAACCCCCGTTCATGCCCGGGAGAAGTATGACTGTAGACAGTCCGCTACAGATAGGTGCAGCCTTGGTCGGGGGATGGACCTGGACCGAGGCAGATACGGCCGTCGGCTTCGATGGGGCACTGCCCCGACGGACGATTCACATCATGGGTGGGGACCCGCGCCACTGGGGGTGGCACGCGTCGTATCGTCCGCCGAAGTCGAAACGGACGCTTTCTCGAAAACGCTGATACACCGGGAGCCGTTACGCTATGGTATGAGTGACCAGTGGACCGATCGTATCGTCGGTGACCGGATGACTGTCGATCAGCAGTTCACCGACCGCGTGACGAACTCACAGTTCTCCCGGCAACAGTGGGGACTCGTCATGACTGCCGTCGAATTCGACATCGAACATCCGGAGGACGAAGAGCGGGCGCGCCTCGTCGCCGATACCAGCAACCTGCCTTCGATCATGCCCGAACTCGATGCCGTCGAGCAGGCAGGCCCGATGGGTGCTGCTGGCGGTCCTGGAAACCCCGGAAGCGGGGACAGCTCCGGACTACTCGGCGGTCTGAAAGACGCACTCGGCTTCGGTGGCGGTGACCAGAGGCCGGACGCGAACTCAGAAGTCGATCCCGAGCGACTCGAAGCGGCCGAACAACTCGCACAGGAGTACGCTGCGGAGCTACAGGCACAGCTCGAAGACGGTGGGAAGTGGAACGAAGTCCGCACAGCAGCGAGCTCGACCGATCAGTAATCTTCGTCGCTGCCCCTGAACAGGGTGAGCTCCTCGGCCTGGTAGATGTTGATGAGTTCGTTAATTACCTCGTCGTAGCTCTCGTCGTCGATTCGAAGGTCGTCCAACCGTTCGATCGTCTCCGCTTCGAGGTCCACAGTCGGCATAGATAATTCGACGCTCGGCGTCTCCTTAAGATACCCGGCTGGCAAAGTGCGGTTCCAGCGGAGACGCGGGCAGCGAGGTGGATGATCGAGTCGCAATTAGTGGGGAGTACGCCGCAGCGATTGGGCCGGGGAGTTTTATTCTGGGGACCCGAAAGAAAAACGAAGAGGGGAACAGCACGTCACACCTGCTTTGGTAGCTGCGACCGAACTGGGAAGACAGTAGCGGTCAGTCCAGAACGGATCCAGCCGTCTCCTGCCGAACAAACAATACAGATGGGTTACATTGTCGAGTACACGCTGGCGAATCCGATCCTCGAAACGACACGCCGTTCAGTCCCCGACGTCGAACTGGAGGTCGAGGACGAACAACCGATCTCAGAGGAGAACGCGCGACTCATCTTCTGGGCCCGGGGAAGCGAAGCGGACTTACAGCGGTTCGAGGAGGAACTGCCGACCGATCCGTCCATCACGGACTACGAATTCTTCTCGGACATTTCGGAGCGGCGTCTCTTTCGCGTGACGCTTTCCGAAGTGGGCGAACGGGGCCTGACGTACGTCGACGCGATCGACATGGGGATCACGTTCCTGGAAATCCTGGCGAAGGGCGACCACGTCGAGTATCGCGCGCAGATCCCCGACCGAGACGCCCTCGTCGAGTATCGGAAACTGTGCGAGGACCACGACCTCTCCTTCGAGCTTCGCCGGCTCTACCGGAGCGATGACGGCGATACGGCCGGCTACGACCTCACTGACAGACAGCGGGAAGTGCTCCTCCGCGCTCTCGAACAGGGGTATTACGAGGTCCCTCGCGAGATTTCGACCGAAGAGCTCGCCGCCGAATTCGATATTTCGAGTCAGGCACTTTCCGCCCTGCTCAGGCGCGGACACGAGGCGTTGCTCCGGAGCACGGTTGCAAAGGACGGACACAATTAAAGGGTTGGTGGGCCAACCCGACCAATTTCCCCTCGATATCCACGAGTATGAAGTACTCAATGGCTACCGATCTGACTCAGCAACAGGGAGAGACGAACCGCGAGATCACCACGCACACCGCAACCGACGGGGAATCACTGAGCGAAGCAGTGATCGTGGCGCTCCGGAAAGCAGCGAGCCGCACTACCGCGACGACGACGGACCAACTGGACGTCGGCGCCATCGATCCCCTCTTCGAGACGATCGACCCCGACGCGCTGGACGCGCTCTTCGGGCAGCCGGGCGACGGGACTCAGCAGTCTGGGACTGTCTCGTTCACCCACTCGGGCTTCGAGGTCACCGCGAGCGGATCCGGCGAGGTACTGGTCACGCGGGCATAATCGCGCCCGATCCGTCTCCCGTGGGCCCTCGCTACGTCTTTTCTCAACCGACTCCAGTCGGTGACAGACGCCACAATTCTGTACAAGTCCGCTGGGGCGAGTTACCCGGCGTCGGTCAGCACAGAATAAAGCGGTAGAACGGTCTATAGCTGGTCGACGATCGCGTCTGCCACGTCCTGGGTCGACGCGTCGCCGCCCAGATCAGGTGTCCGCGGCCCCTCCGCCATCACTGCTTCGACTGCCGAACGGACTCGCGCGGCGTCGTCACCGTAGCCGAGGTGCTCGAGCATCATCGCGGCCGAGAGCACCATGGCCGCGGGATTCGCGATCTCCTGTCCCGCGATGTCGGGCGCCGACCCGTGCACAGGCTCGAAGAGCGCGTTGTCGGGACCCACGTTCGCACTCGGGAGCAGGCCCAGTCCGCCCACGAGTCCGGCGGCGAGGTCCGACAGCATGTCCCCCGCCAGGTTCGGGCAGATGACGACGCCGTAGTCTTCCGGGTGCATGATGAGGTGCATCGCGAGCGCGTCCATCAGCGCCTCGTCGTACTCGTAATCGCCCTCGTCTGCGACCGCCGAACAAGCTTCGAGGAACTGCCCGTCCGTGGTTCGCATCACGTTGGCCTTGTGTGCGACCGTCACGTCGTCGAACCCGTTCTCAGCTGCGTACTCGAACCCGTACTCGGCGATGCGTCGAGACGCGGAGTCCGTGATGAGCCGCGTCAGCGTCGTCACGTCGTCCGAGAGCTGGCTCTCGATCCCCGCGTAGACGCCTTCGGTGTTTTCCCGAATGAAGACGAGATCCGTCTCGGGTTTGACCGCGTCGATGCCCGGATACGACCGTGCGGGACGGACGTTCGCGAAGGAATCGACTGCCTCTCGGAGCGGGAGGATGACGTCCGCAGCCGTCTCGCCGGCCGCGCCGAACAGCGTCGCGTCGGATTCCTCGGCCAGTTCGTACGTCTCGTCGGGGAGTGCCTCGCCGCGCTCCTCCAGAACGGCGTCGCCAGCCTCGCCTTCGACGAACTCGAAGTCGATGTCCAGTGCCTCCAGTACGTCGAGCGTCGCCGGGACGACCTCGTGTCCGATGCCGTCACCGGGAATAACCGCGATTTGCTCTGTCATGGCCGAAGGTGCGTAGGGGGCCGAAAAGAGCGTGTCGATACGCCCGTTTTCCATACACAACATACATATTACATTTAAACTGACGACCACTTCGGCCGACCTAACTGCCTGCAGTCGTGCGGTTTTGTGTCACGTCACCCGTCACCACACTGGCTGAAATATCATCATCTTTAATCACTGGGTTGCGATGGTGAGGGTGATGCCTGCGAATACTACCACCGGCAACCCGGGTCCACTGGGGTTGGCGGCGTTCAGTCTCACGACCGTGTTACTGAGCCTCGTCAATGCCGGCATCTTCGGTATCGAACTCGAGATGGCGCTTATCCCGCTCGCACTCGTCTTTGGCGGGTTCGTGCAGTTGCTCGTCGGACTGCTCGAATATCAGGAGGGGAATACCTTCGGATTGACAGCCTTCACCAGTTACGGGGCGTTCTGGATCTGGTTCGGACTGCTTGTGACGATGACCCACAACGGGTGGCTCCCCTCGGTCGGCACGTCTGCGATCGGGATGGTTCTTCTCGTCTGGGGCGTGTTTACCGTCGGTATGTGGATCAGCACGTTCAAACTCAACTGGGCGCTCTGGAGCGTTTTCCTCGTTCTCTCGGTGACGTTCTTCCTGCTCGCCTTCGGTGACCTGTTCGGGATGCCGTCGCTCACTCGGTACGGTGGCTACCTCGGACTCGTCACCGCCGCTGGTGCGTTCTACGTCAGCGTCGCGGAAGTGACGAACTGGAGTTTCGACCGCGAGGTTCTCCCGCTCGGGGACGCGCCGCTCGGGTCGACGCCGAGCACCCCCGACTCTGTGAGCGTCGCCGACGACTGACCAGCAGCGACGACACCGCTGCAATCTCTCTTTTCGACGTACCGACCGTCCCTCTCGGCAATCGATTTCACATCGGCTTCGTCCTACTCGCTTTCCCCGAGCGGGTGTTCGACGTATGAGAATCCATCGCTGACGGAGAGATGTGGGGCGCCGAACGGGTTCCACCACGGTGGAGAACGCCCGACTCAAGGGGCTGTTCTTTTTCGCCTACGCGATCAGTGACGTCGAGTCGGAGACGTAGAAAACGCGAAAAGAACCGATCGTAGTCGAACCCTGAGGCGTCCTCAGCCGTCGAGGTACGGCAGGTTCTCGGCCGTCTCCTCGATGGCGTCCTGGTTGGCCTTCATCAGCGCGGTCGTGTCCCAGATGCCTTCGACGAGCGCCTTGCGCTGGCCCTCGTTGACGGTTACGTCGACGGTCTGTCCGTCGTACGTCACCGTCTCCTCGGCGACGTCGATGTCGATCTCGGCGTCGGGGTTCTCGTCGACGAAGTCCTGGATTTCCTCGACCGTCTCCGAGTCGGTGGTGACGGTCGGGAGTCCGAGCGCCAGACAGTTGCCGGCGAAAATCTCGGCGAAGGACTCGCCGATGAACGCGTCGATGCCCCAGCGCATCAGGGCCTGAGGTGCATGCTCGCGCGAGGAGCCACAGCCGAAGTTGGAGTTGACGACCATAACCGAAGCGTCCTGGAAGCGCTCCTCGTTCATCGGGTGGTCCTTGGGTTCGTCGTTCTCGTCGAAGCGCTGGTCGAAGAAGGAGAACTCGCCCAGCCCGTCGAACGTGACGACCTTCATGAACCGCGCCGGAATGATCTGGTCGGTGTCGATGTCGTTCCCGCGGATGGGAACGCCCTTGCCGTGGACCTCGGTGACCTCCGGAATCTCCACTTCTTCGCTCATACGGACACCACCTCCTCCATCTCGCGAACGTCAGTGACTTCGCCGGTGACGGCCGCAGCCGCGACCATCTGCGGGTTCATCAGGACGGTCCGACCGTCCTTCGAACCCTGGCGGCCGACGAAGTTCCGGTTCGACGACGACGCAGAAGCCTCGTCGCCCTCCAGCTGATCGTCGTTCATGCCCAGACACATCGAACAGCCGGCGTTTCGCCAGTCGAAGCCGGCGTCCTCGAAGACGTCCTTCAGCCCCTCTTCTTCGGCGGCTTTCTGGACGCGCTGGCTGCCGGGGACGACGAACGCGCGCACGTCATCTGGCACCTGACGGCCCTCGACGATCTTCGCGGCACGGCGCAGGTCCGGCAGTCGTGCGTTCGTACACGAACCCAGGAAGGCCACGTCGATCTCGTAGCCCTCCATCGTGTCGCCGGGTTCGACGCGCATGTGTTCCTGTGCCTGCCGGGCGGTCTCTTGCTTTTCCTCCGGCAGTTCCTCGGGTGCCGGAATCGGCTCGGTGACGCCGACGCCCTGACCGGGCGTGGTTCCCCAGGTGACGACCGGCTCCAGTTCGCTGGCGTCGATGGTGACGACGTCGTCATACTCGGCGTCCTCGTCGGAACGGATGGACTCCCAGTACGGCTTGAGTTCGTCGAACTTCTCGGGGTTGTTCTGGAAGTAGTCCGTCTCCTCGAGCCACTCGTAGGTGGTCTCGTCGGGGTTAACGTAGCCCGCGCGAGCGCCGCCCTCGATGGACATGTTGCAGATGGACATCCGCCCTTCCATGCCCAGGTTCTCGATGGCTTCGCCGGCGTACTCGTAGACGTAGCCGACGCCACCCTCCGTGCCCAGGCGACGGATGATCTCCAGAATGACGTCCTTGGCTTCGACGCCATCGGCGAGTTCGCCGGTGACCTCGATCTTCCGGACCTTCTGTTTGTCCATCGCGATGGTCTGGGTCGCCAGCACGTCGCGGATCTGGCTGGTCCCGATCCCAAAGGCGAGCGCGCCGAACGCGCCGTGGGTCGAGGTGTGGCTGTCACCGCAGACGATCGTCTTACCAGGCTGGGTCAGGCCCTGCTCCGGGCCGACGACGTGGACGATCCCCTGATCACCGGTCTCGGGTGAGAGGAACTCGATGCCGGACTCGCGGACGTTGTCTTCGAGTTCCGCCATCATCTCTTCTGCCGCGTCGTCGCTGTACGGCCGCGACTGGTCGGCAGTCGGAACGATGTGGTCGACCGTCGCCAGCGTCAGGTCCGGGCGCGCGACCTCCATGTCGCGCTCCTGGATCATCCCGAACGCCTGCGGACTGGTGACCTCGTGGATGAGGTGCAGGCCGACGAACAGCTGATCCTGTCCGTTCGGCAGCGTCGTTACCTTGTGGTTGTCCCAAACTTTGTCGTATAGTGTTCCCGAACTCATACTGTCTCGTCGCGTCCTTCGGTCCCCCGCTCGAAGACGCGCATCGCGCCGTCTCCCGTCGGAGGTGTGTGACTCACGTCTTTCATCGTCTGTTTCTCGCTCCGCTCGCGACGCCCGCCGTCGGACCTCCGGCCCAACGAGGATCGCGAACCGTCGGTTCGCTCACCGCCATCCGCTGCGACCGTCTGACCGCGTCGGAAGACGACGGTCTCACCGAACGACTCGTCGGTGTAGGGGTTCGTGTGACTGACGTCTTTCATTGCGTCTGTCATGGTGTTACTCGGCGTCGTCGCCCCAGGCGAACAGGTCGCGCAGGCGACCGCCGACCTCCTCGATCTGGTGGTTCTGTTCCGCGTCGCGATACTGCTTGTAGGCCGGCCGGTTGGCCTGGTTCTCGGTGATCCACTCGCGGGCGAACTCGCCATTCTGGACGCCTTCGAGGATCTCCTCCATCCCCTCGCGGTTGATGACTTCCTCACCGCGGGTGAGACCGCCGTACTCGGCGGTGTCGGAGACGGAGTTCCACATCTCCATGTGGCCGCCTTCGTACATCAGATCGACGATGAGCTTGAGTTCGTTCAGGCACTCGAAGTACGCCATCTCCGGGCTGTAGCCCGCGTCGACCAGCGTCTCGAAGCCGACCTTGACCATCTCGGTGACGCCGCCACACAACACTGCTTGCTCGCCGAACAGGTCGGTCTCGGTCTCTTCGCGGAACGTCGTCTCGATGACGCCCGCGCGGGTGCAGCCGATGGCCTTCGCGTATGCGAGCCCTTCTTCTTTGGCCTCACCGGTCGTGTCCTGATAGATCGCAAGCAGGCCGGGGGTCCCCTCGCCCTTCTCGTAGTTGCGGCGGACCAGGTGGCCGGGCGACTTGGGTGCGACCATCATCACGTCCACGTCGTCGGCGGGACGGATCTGGCCGTAGTGGATGTTGAACCCGTGGGCGAACATCAGCGTGTCACCGGCGTCGAGTTCGTCCTCGATCTGGGCGTACACCGAAGGCTGGACCGTGTCCGGGACCAGCATCATGACCATGTCGGCCGCCGCAGCGGCGTCGACTGGGGTCATGACTTCGAGCCCTTCGTCCTGTGCTGCCTCGCGGGAGGAGGAACTCTCGCGGAGTCCCACGACCACGTCGACCCCGCTCTCGTGGAGGTTCAGCGCGTGTGCGTGGCCCTGGCTTCCGTAGCCCAGGATCGCGACCGTCTCGTCTTCGATGTTCGATACGTCTGCGTCCTCGTCGTAGTAGATCGGGTTGGTAAAGTCGTCAGTCATCGTCTGCTGTTACCTGCGTTGGGTTTCCGTCTTCAGTCACTGCTGCTGTGGGCTGTTCTCCGCGCGCCAGCGCCGCGTCGCCGGTCCGGACGACCTCGCGGATGCCGAACTGCTCGTACGCGTCGATGGCGTCGTTGATCTTCTGCTCGTCGCCGGTGATCTCGACCGTGATCGTCCGCGGCCCGGCGTCGAGCGTGTCACCGTTGTACATCTCGGTGATCGCCTGCACCTTGTCCGGCTCGTCGCCGTTGACTTTCAGGATGACCAGCTCGCGCTGGACGGCGTCCGGTTCGAGTTCGCGCACCGAGACGACCGGGATCAGCTTCTGGAGCTGCTTTTTGGCCTGCTCGATGCCCGGTTCGGGCTCCTCGATGACGATCGTCATCCGAGCACGGCTCTCGTCGGTGGTCGTCCCGACGGTGAGACTCTCGATGTTGAACTGCCGGCGGCTGAAGAGGCCGGAGACTTCGGCCAGCACGCCGGGTCGGTGTTCGACCAGCGCCGAAAGAACCACGCGGCGCGGTTCGTGCTCTGCCTCGACTTCGGGGTCGATGCGAATGCCTTGGTCGTTGCGCCGTCCCGTCGGCCGTTGCCGCTCGCCCGGGGACGGTCCTGGGAGTTTTCCTGTCATTGTTAGATGTCGTCGAGCATGTCCTCGGAGAGGGCGAACAGTCCGTTGTCGCCGCCGCTCGGGACCATCGGGTAGACGTTCTCTGCCGGGTCGATCAGCACGTCCACGACGGACGGCCCGTCGTACTCGATGGCTTCCTGGATGGTCTCCTCGACGTCGTCGTAGTCTTCGAGCCGCCAGCCGCGGGCACCGTACGCTTCCGCCAGCTTGTCGAACTCCGGAATCCACGGGTACTCCGAGGCCATGCGACGGCCGCCGTAGAAGCCGTCCTGCCACTGGCGGACCATGCCGATCGCCTCGTTGTTCAGGACGACGATGGTGATGTCGAGGTCCTCACGCACTGCGACGGTGAGCTCCTGACTCGTCATCAGGAACGAGCCGTCACCCTCGAAGGAGACGACCTCCTTGTCGGGTTCGGCCAGTTTGGCACCGATGGCTGCGGGCACGCCGTAGCCCATCGTACCGAGGCCGTGCGAGGAAACCCACGTCCGGGGCTCCGTGTAGGTCCAGTACTGGCAGGCCCACATCTGGTGCTGGCCGACGCCCGTCGTGACGATCGCGTCGTCGTCAGTCACGTCGTCGAACTGCTCGACGATGTACTGGGGCTTGAGCGGCCGGTCCTCCGGCATCTCGTAGTCCAGCGGGTACTCGTCTTTCCACGTCTGGCACTGCTCGCGCCACTCGGCGATGTCGGGCGCGCGCGTCATCGCGTCGTCCAGCTGGTCGAGCACCTCGCTGGCGTCGCCGAGCAGCGGGTAGTCGGCTTCGACGTTCTTCGAGACTTCCGCCGGGTCGATCTCGACGTGGATGACCTCGGCGTCCGGCGCGAAGCTGTCGATGCCGCCCGTCAGCCGGTCGTCGAAGCGCGTCCCGACGCCCAGCAGGCAGTCGGTCAGCGTGATGGCCATGTTGGCGTAGCCGGTGCCGTGCATCCCGGCCATCTCCAGGCTGAGTTCGTGGTCTTCGGGGAACGCGCCGATGCCGGGCATCGTCGTGATGACCGGGATCTCGTACTCCGTGGCGAAGTCGCGCAGTTCGTGCCACGCCTCGCCCTTGATGACGCCGCCGCCGGCCAGGATGACCGGCTTGTCGGCGTTCATCAGGCACTCGGCCGCGGCCTCGACGATCTCCTCGTCCGCCTCCTCCGGCGGGTTGTACGTGTCCGGCGTCTTCGGCTTGCCTGGCTCGACGGTCGTCTCCGGGATGGTGACGTCCTTGGGCAGGTCGACCAGGGTCGGTCCCTGCCGGCCTTCCGCTGCCAGCGCGTACGCGGTCCCGACGTCGTCGCCCACCTCGTCCGGCGACGAGGAGAAGTAGTTGAATTTCGTGACCGGCGCGGTGACGCCGATCGTGTCGGTCTCCTGGAACGCGTCGTTCCCGACCAGATCCGTGGGGACCTGGCCCGTCAGGGCGATCAGCGGGTCGGAGTCCATGTTGGCGTCGGCCAGCCCCGTCACGAGGTTGGTCGCGCCGGGACCCGACGTCGCCATACAGACGCCCGGATCACCGGAGACGATGCCGTAGGCGTCGGCGGCGTGCACCGCGCCCTGCTCGTGCGCCATCGTGACGTGCTTCAGGTCCGATTCGCTGTACAGCGCGTCGTAGACGGGCATGATCGCCCCACCCTGGACGCCGAACAGGTACTCCGCACCCGCTTTCTTGAGCGACGCGATGACCGCGTCGGCACCCGTCTCGATGGGTTCGACGTGCGTCTCCTCTTCGGGCTCGGTCGGTGCACCGCCTTCGGCCTCCGTTTCGACTTCGTCCGCGTGCGGTGTCTGTGCGCCTTCGCTCATGTGTTCTGCCTCCGTGTCTGTGATCGATAGTGCGTGTCGTGCATGTCTAGTACCCTCCGTTGCTCGTTGATGGACGATGCGTCAAAAGCCGTGATGTAGGTGATGGTAGGGGCTAGTGGGCCCCTACAATAATCTGCAGAATCACGAGCGCGTCGCTGGAGGCGGGACTGACCCGACCGCCAGCGCGCGTTGTCATCGGTACGATGGTACACCGTCCGAGCGGTATAATTCTTCCGAGTTGCGACTAGCTCTCCGTTTAGCCGCCGCTCGGGAACGGTCGCAACCGGAAGGGAGGTCATCTCAGACCCGGACCTCCTCTTCTTTGACGCCGACTTCGCGGGCGAACTTCTCCAGAACGTCCATGGTGACCCGCTGTTTCTCGGCGCCGTAGTCCTTGACGCGACGGGTTACTTCCCGGACCTCCTCTTCGGTCGGGTCGAACCCGGCGTCACTGAGCCGCTCGCGAACCGAGTGTTGCCCGGTGTGTTTCCCGAGGACGAGTTCGCGCTCGGCCCCCACCATCTCCGGCGTCATGACGCCCGGCTCGAACGTGTCCGAGTTCTCGATGACGCCCGCTGCGTGGATGCCGCTCTCGTGCGAGAACGCGTTTTCGCCGACGACCGGCTGGTTGGCCGGGACCGGAATCGTCGACCGGTCCTCGACCAATCGCGACAGCTCCGTGATCCGCGTCGTGTCGATGTTGGTATCGACGTCGTACAGACTTTCGAGGGCCATCACGACCTGTTCGTAGGCCGCGTTGCCCGCCCGTTCGCCGATCCCGTTGACCGACACCTGCGACTGGCTCGCGCCAGCTTCGAACCCGGACAGCGCGTTCGCTGAAGCCAGTCCGAAGTCGTCGTGTGTGTGAACGTCCACGCGCGCGTCGATCGCATCGACGACCGTCTCGACCATGTCGTACAGTCGCCGCGGCGTCGCGACGCCGACGGTGTCTGGGAGATTCACCCAGTCGGCGCCCGCCTCGTCGGCGGCCTGCACCGCATCGATCAGGAACTCCTCGTCCGTGCGCGTTGCGTCCATAGGCGAGAACATGCACTCGACGCCGGCCTCCTTGACACGCTCGATGGACTCGACGGCGGCATGTTTGGCCTCCTCCCGAGTCGCGTGCATGGAGTCCTGCAGTTGGACGTCGCTCGTCGATACGAAAACGTGTATCAGGTCGACGCCCGAGTCGATTGCAGCCTCGACGTCTTTCTCTACCACGCGGGCCAGCCCACAAACGTCGCTACGGCTTGTCGACTCGGCAATGTCTCGAACAGCCTCGAACTCCGCGTCGGAGTTGACCGGGAACCCAGCCTCGATGACGTGGGTGCCCATGTCGTCCAGCACAGCCGCTATCTCGCGTTTATCGTCGTACGAGAACGACGTGCGTGGCGACTGTTCGCCGTCGCGCAGCGTGGTATCGAAAATCCGTGCTTCTTCTATTTCAGAAGTGGAATCCAGTGTGCCCTGGAAGAACTCGATCCGCCGGGGATCCCGACGTGCCCTCATTGTTGGACATGATTACATCCATATCGACGCCACGCCTCCTATATAAAGTTGTCCTTGCAACTATTGATGTCTCGACGTTTGACACGTGTCGCCATGGGTGACTTTTCCCCTTTTTGGACCTCGAACCGCCCGAATCCCGGTGGTCTGTCGGAATCGTGCAGTAACTGGGGTTCCTCCCAGGAGGATGCAAGAGAGTTCGGTTCGCGTGCACGGTACACCCCGAACTGTCGACGTTCGAGCGTTACAAAGTGGCGAGGATTTTTGCCGCCCGCGCTCCTGCGCTGGGTATGGGCGATTTCGACCTCGACTTACAGGCGGTCGAGGACCAGATGGAAGACGACGATCGTGAGGGGAGCCACATCATCCTCGGCGTCCTCGACGGCTCGACACCCGACGGCGAGTGGTTAGCTGAGATCGAAAACGGTGCCGTACTCGTGCTGAACATCGACGGCGACGTGAACGAACTCGCTGCGGGCTTCGCGCGCGACGTCAAGGCCTCTGGCGGCGAACTCATGCATTTCCGAGACTTCCTCATCGTGACGCCACCCGGTGTTATCATCGACACCGAGCGGCTTTGAAACGAAACGACTGGTCCCGTTGAAACCCTCGATTCGGGACAGTTCGGTCAGCGTGCTGAATACATAGCGCGTATTCCCTGCTGAGAAAAATTCTCTAATCCGCAAGATTCCTTGTGACTCTACGAAGTCTTCGTTAGCGGATGGACAATCTTAATATGCGAAAGTCGCAATTGCCCGATGATGAATGGGTCCGACCAAGACTGGTGGACGAATCAGCTGGATATAGAGATTCTCGATCAGAACGCTCAGCAAGTCGATCCGATGGGCGAGGAGTTCGACTACGCCGAGGCGTTCGAGTCGCTCGACTTCGAAGCCGTCAAGGAAGACATCGAGGAGGTTTTGACGACGTCGCAGGACTGGTGGCCGGCTGACTACGGCCACTACGGGCCGTTGATCATTCGGATGGCGTGGCACAGCGCCGGTACGTACCGCACCACCGACGGTCGGGGCGGCGCGTCCGGCGGGACACAGCGCTTTGCGCCCGTCAACAGCTGGCCCGACAACGCGAACCTCGACAAGGCGCGACGCCTTCTCGAGCCGGTCAAGCAGAAGTACGGCCGCAAACTCTCGTGGGCCGACCTGATCGTTCTGGCCGGGAACGTCGCCCTCGAGTCGATGGGCTTCGAGACGTACGGGTTCGCCGGTGGGCGCGAGGACGCCTGGGCACCCAACAAGGCCGTCGACTGGGGGCCCGAAGAGGAGATGATGGCGGACAAGCGCCACGACGAAGAGGGCAACCTCCAGGGAGACCTGGCCGCCGACCACATGGGCCTCATCTACGTGAACCCGGAGGGCCCGGGCGGTGAACCGGACCCGAAAGAGTCGGCCAAGTACATTCGACAGTCGTTCGACCGCATGGCGATGAACGACGAGGAGACGGTCGCGCTCATCGCCGGCGGACACACGTTCGGGAAGGTCCACGGCGCTGACTCCGACGACAACCTCGGTCCCGAGCCCGAAGCGGCCCCCATCGAGGAGCAGGGCCTCGGCTGGGAGAACGAGTTCGGCGAGGGCAACGGTCCCGACACGATAACCAGCGGGATCGAGGGGCCCTGGACCCAGACGCCCACAGCCTGGGATATGACCTTCGTCGAGAACCTGCTCGACTACAAGTGGTGGCCCGAAAAAGGCCCCGGCGGTGCGTGGCAGTGGACCACCCAAAACGGCGAACTCGACGAGTCTGCACCGGGCGTCGCGGACCCGTCGGACAAAGAAGACATAATGATGCTGACGACGGACGTCGCGCTCAAGCGGGACCCGGACTACCGCGAGGTACTCGAGCGCTTCCGGGACAACCCACAGGAGTTCCGGGAGACGTTCGCGAAGGCCTGGTACAAACTGATCCACCGCGACATGGGTCCGCCGGAGCGGTTCCTCGGTCCCGAAGTTCCCGACGAAGAGATGCTCTGGCAGGATCCCGTTCCCGACGCCGATTACGAACTGATCGGGGACGAGGAGATCGCCCAGCTCAAAGAGGAGATCCTCGATTCGGAGCTGTCGATCTCCCAGCTCGTCAAGACCGCCTGGGCGTCGGCGTCGACGTACCGCGACAGCGACAAGCGCGGTGGTGCGAACGGGGCCCGCATCCGCCTCGAACCCCAGAACAACTGGGAGGTGAACGAGCCGGAGGAGTTAGAGACTGTCCTGAAGACCCTCGAAGTGATCCAGGAGGACTTCAACAGCTCGCGCTCCGACGGAACGCGGGTCTCGCTCGCGGACCTGATCGTGCTGGGCGGCTGTGCGGCCGTCGAGCAGGCAGCAGCGGACGCCGGCTACGACGTTGAAGTACCCTTCGAGCCGGGCCGCACGGACGCCACGCAGGAACAGACCGACGTCGAGTCCTTCCAGGCGCTCAAACCGGACGCCGACGGGTTCCGTAACTACTTCGGAGGCGACCTCGACCGACCGGCCGAGGAGTCGCTGGTGGACAAGGCGGAGCTGCTGAATCTGACGCCGCCCGAAATGACCGTCCTGGTCGGCGGCATGCGGGCGCTGAACGCCAACTACCAGCAGTCCGACCTCGGCGTCTTCACCGACCAGCCGGAGACGTTGACCAACGACTTCTTCGTGAACCTGCTCGACATGAGCACGGAGTGGGAGCCAGTCTCGGACTCCAGAGACGTGTTCGAGGGGCGCGACCGTGACACGGGCGAAGTCAAGTGGAAGGGTTCCCGCGTGGACCTCGTCTTCGGTTCGCACTCTCGGCTTCGAGCCCTCTCCCAGGCCTACGCGAGTGACGACGCAGAGGAACAGTTCGTGCGTGACTTCGTTGACGCGTGGGACAAAGTGATGAGCCTCGATCGCTTCGACCTCGAGTGATCCAGACCGTAGCGTCGTAACGGACTCGCTGCTCGTTTTTTCGATCCGTCGTCCGATAACCGCCGGTCACCTGAACGTGAGACGATGGCCGTCGGGATCGACGACGCGGACGCCGTCGGTCACCGTCTGGACCGATCGAGCCTCGTCTGCGACGGCGTCGGCCGCTGCCTCGGGATCGGCCGTCTCGAACCCGAGATCGACGTGAACGCCGCCACGGCCGTCGGCGAGACCGAGTTGCGGCTCCCACAGTTCGAGGTCGAACGGGCCGGCTGTGAGGCGAACACGCGATCGCTCGTCGCCACGCCCCATCACCTCCATGCCGAGCGCCCGGTAGAAGGACTCGGCCCGGTCCAGATCAGCGACTTCGAGGACGATTTCGAAGATGCCGGTGATCCCCTGCCCGTCGGTGTCGCGCTGGCCGATTTCGACGCAGTTGCCCGCCACGTCGTAGAAGTACAGCGACTTCGCGTCGCCGAACTGGTGTTCCACCAGATCGAACGACTCCGAGAGGCGGTCCCACCAGCGATCGTACTCCTCGAACGGTGTCGAAAACGCGTAGTGCGTGTGGAGTCCGCCCCGGGGGACACCCTCTGGCCGGCGGAGGACGAGATCGGTGTCGCCGGCAGCCAGCACTGCGTCCGTCTCGCTCTCGCGAACGGGCTCTAAGTCGAGAAAGCTCTCGTAAAACGACTGCGCACGGTCGAGATACTTGACTTCGAGCGCCAGCCAGCGGAGCCCAGTGAGCATACACCACGTTCTGCCCGTACAGTCTTAACGGTGGGCCACGCGTCGGCCGTGACTAGCTATCGTAGTCAGCAGAAATTTTCACTGTCCACGAGCGTCAGCAGGTCTGTTTTCCGGCTCGCAACGCCCTGACCGAGTAGACTGTGAGCAAAGACTTCTGGTGACTACTATAGCCGCTCCGGGTGCGGGTGCCCGATTCACTGGCCATCACGAGCTAACGTTGTTTGCCACTGGACAAATATTTCGAACAGTGAATGAACTATAGGGCGATGTGTTGCCAGTTAACGACCTTTTTTGGTTCCTCGGACCCAATAATCGGGCCATGCCGATGAAAGGATCGGGAAAGGCGACGGAGTTCCGGGAGATCGATCGCCGTGACGACGGTGTCGGGTGGATCGCTTTTCCCGACGAGACCATGCAGCGGGCGAGTCACGCGTTCGCAATCGACGGCGACGTCTGGGTCTGCGATCCCATCGACGTGGAGGGCCTCGACGACTTGCTCGCCGAGTTCGGCGACGTGGCAGGCGTCGTCATCCTGCTGGACCGACACAAGCGGGACGCGGCAACAGTCGCGAATCGGCACGGCGTGGCCGTCCACGTGCCCGACTGGATGGACGGCGTCGTCGACGAGATCGACGCACCGGCCGAACGAATCCACCTCGAACTGGCCGACACCGGCGTCGGCGTTCACAAACTCGTCGACAACCGGTTCTGGCAGGAAGCCGCGCTGTACATCGAGGATCGAGACGAACTCATCGTTCCGGAGTCGGTCGGCACTGCCGACTACTTCCTGGTAGGGAGCGAGCGTCTGGGCGTTCACCCGATGCTCAGGATGAAGCCGCCGAAGAAACTCCGCCGATTCTCGCCGGACCGAGTGCTCGTCGGTCACGGTGCAGGCATTCACGACGACGCGAGCAAGGCGCTCTCTGACGCCGTCGCAGGTGCACGAGCGCGGACGCCAGGACTCTATCTGAAGAATCTCCGAAAACTGGTGTTGGGGTAGCCCCTGTTACGCGATAGCAATCTCGACGTCCTGGAGGTAGGAGTCCTCCCACTCGCGACGATCGGCCAGCGCACTTTCGCCCTCTTCGGTCAGTTCGTAGGAGTTCGTTCGGCGGTCGATCTGCCCTTTCTCGACGTAGCCTCGCTCGACGAGTTCGTCCAGATTCGGGTAGAGCCGACCGTGATTGACGTCACCCTCGTAGTAGTCTTCGAGTTCGGCCTTGATCGCCAGCCCGTATGCTTCGTCCAACCCGGCAAGGACGTATAGAACGTCTCTCTGAAACGCGGTAAGGTCGTGCATTGTTCATAGTTCTGTTGTGTTTTGACAGAGATAAAATTGTTGGCAGTCCAAAACCCGGTTAGAGTTACGTATTCCGACGATAGTTACCACTCAATAAATAATGATGTCATATTTAGCAATTGGTATATGCTGGCCACGGTCCGGTCGGTGAAATTATGTCTGCGACTGACGAAGGTGCTGTGTGGTCCACATCACTCGTGGTTTGGCCGAGACCCTGCTCCGGTTTGCTCGCGAACGTGACCCCGAGTCAGTCACAATCTCCCTTTCGGTGCGGACGGCCGCAGAGCTGGACGGCACGGATCTCGACGACGACACGCCCGTTTTTACACACTTCTATCTGCCGAACGCGGGAAAGTCCGTCAACGCGGTGTTCGGCGTCGATCTGGGGACGCCGGCCGGCCAGATTCAGGGCCGGTTCGTCTCACATCCGACCGGCGATCTCTCCGTGTCGAAACGGGACGACCTGGCAGAAGTCGTGTTCGTCGCCGTCCCGCCCTGGGAACGGGCGTCGCTGGCGGCGTTCGATCGGAAGGGGCGCCGCAAGGAACTCACAGTAGTCGATGCGGAACCGCCGGAAGAATCGGTGTCGCTGTGACGCTCGCGTCCCCGAACCGGGTACCAGATCAGTCCAGATAGCCCAGATCCTGCAGTTGCTCTGCGATCTCCGCGAACTCGGATTCGGTGAGTTCACCCCGGCGCTGGTGCTGGATGACGATACTTCGCAGGAGGAACCGAACGAGGTCGCTCGTACTGGAGAAACTCGTGCCCTCGATCGTCTCGTCGACGCGGTCGGCCAGATCAGTGGGAATCGAGACAGTAGTGTAATCGGTCATGTTGCTCCAAAGGGCGACCGGTCTGATAGGCATTGTGCTGGACGGCCAGGTCCGACTGCAAGGGGTAGGATTTTCGGTGTGGGAGCAGATAGTGATACGTAATGGGAGTTCGGCCACCGCAACAGGACGACGACGAACCGGATGCCATCGAGTTCGGCATTGCGGCGCTGGACGCACGACTCTCCGAAGTCGACATCGACTACCCGGCCACGGGCGAGACGATAATCGAGGCCCTCGGTGACGCCAAAATCCCCTACAACGCGACTGGGAATCGAATCGCGATCTCGGAGGTGATCGAGCGATCGAACGACGCGAGCTTCGAGTCCGAACAGGAACTGCTGAACGCGCTGCACCCCGTCTTCGAGGAGCTCCGCGAGTCCGCGTCGTCAAGCCTCTTCATGCAGCTGCGCGCACTCGTTCCGTTTTAATTCCCGTCGCCAGCGTCCCGTGACGCCGTGAGTTCTTCGGCCCCGTCCCGCTCTCGGAGGTCTGCGGCCTCCTGGGGCGTCGACTCCGCGCGTCGGCGGTCGCTCAACGATTCGGCCAGTTCCTCTAGTCTGCGCGTCTGCTCGCGGTTGAGCGCCACGATCATGTCCGAGAGGACGCCGAAAATCAGCAGCTGAACCCCGAAGATGATGGCCAGTGCGGCGACAACGGCGATGACCTCGTGTGAGGTTCGCGTCGTCAGCCACTCGATTGCGACGTACGCACCGAGCGCGACGCCTGCCAGCGAGCTCAGCACGCCCACGCTCCCGAAGTAAAACAGCGGGTTGTTCGTCTTCGCCATCTGGTACAGCGTCAGGATGATGACGCCGCCGTCTCTGAACGGGCGGAGATTGGTCTCGGACGCGTCCGGCCGCGCTTCGTAGCGAATCGGAACGACCTCCGTCTTGACGCCGTGTTTGACGCACTCGACAGCGAGCTCCGTCTCGATGCCGAAACCTGACGCGTTCAGACTCAGCCGGTCCATCGAACTCCGAGTGAACGCGCGGTACCCGCTCAGAATGTCCTGGAGGTTCCGCCCGTGGATCCAGCGGAACGCGCCGTTGATGAGTCGGTTCCCGACCTGGTTGAGTCGGGACATCGCACCCGTCTCCATGTCGGCGAACCGGTCGCCGATGACGTGTTCGGCTCGTCCCGAAAACAGCGGTTCGAGCATCGCGTCTGCGTCCTCGACCCGGTAGGTATCGTCGCCGTCTAGCATCAGGACGTACGGTTCGTCGATGTAGCGGAGGCTCTCACGGACGGCCTGTCCCTTGCCACTGCCGGACTGGACCTCGACGCGAGCCCCGTGGTCGGCAGCGATTTCTCTGGTGCCGTCCGTCGAATCGCCGTCCATGACGAGGACGTTCTCGAAGCCCTGCTCGGTGAAGTCGTCGATCACTGTGCCGATCGTCTCGGCTTCGTTCAGCGTTGGAATGAGTATACACACGTCCGAGCGGTCGGGCATCGTCGCAGTATGGTCACCACGGTCGCAAAAAGGTACGGTTCCTCCCTCGTCTCGCCAGACCGGTCTCACGTGTCAGTCCCCCTGCTCAATCGTCTGCGCGTTGGTCACTCATGTGTTCCCAGATCTCTGTACAGCCACACCCATCCGCCACGTCGTCGAGGTGTTCGGCGTCGTCCCCTGACTTGTTGTCGGACATAGTTACTCAGACTCTGAGTAACTATAGGCGTGTCATCTGATAAGTATCTTTCGGCAAACTTAGAAGGCGGGAAGGCGAACGACGCTGACATGACTGAGGAAGCGGTCGGGATGCTCGACCGATTGGGGTTGACAGAGTACGAGGCGACGGCGTTGACCGAGTTGCTCACGCTCGGCAGAACGACGGCACCGAACCTCGCCGAAGCGACTGGCATCCCGAAAGCGCGCATCTACGGCGTCCTCGACTCGCTGTCGGATCGCGGGTACATCAAGATCATTCCGGGCCGGCCCAAGGAGTACCAACCCAAATCACCGGCGGAGATACTCGAACGAGCGAAAGAGAACCGTCGACAGGACTACGAACAGTTCTGCCAGGAACTCGCCGACCTGGAGGACGCGTTCCTGGCGGAGTTCCAACCACGCTTCGAACGCGCCAGTCAGGACATCACACCGACGGAAGAACTGTTTCACGTAGTGGACGTCGGGGAACCGAGCGAACGCGAGACGCGACAGCTCTACCACGACGCGGCCGAGCGCATCCGCATCATCACGAAGAGCTTCGAGTACTTCGAGGCCGTTCGCTCCGCCTTCGAGGACGCACTCGCGCGGGGTATCGACGTGGACGTCCTCTTTCTCCACCCGGACCAACTGATCGAAGAGAACCGACCGATTCAGGAGGACCGGGTCGAGCGGATGGTGGACGAGTACCCATCGGTCGACCTGCGGTTCAGCGAGGAGAAACTCCCCTGGCGCGGGACCATCATCGATCCGAGCATGGACTACGAAACGGGGAACGCCATCCTGCTCGTCGAAGAAAAAGAGATTCCACTCCACATGCGGCAGGCCGCTATCACTGACAACGGATCGTTCGTTGCCGGACTCCAGCGCTACTTCGACCTCGTGTGGGAACACGAGAGCGTCGGCGAGTATCCATCATAATTGGCACGGACCGCGGGATATATTAGCTGTCTCTAGTATCTCAGCATATGCGCGTCCTCTATCTGACCGAAGAAGCGATTTCTTTCAGTGACGCGCTTGTCCGAGGGGGCGCGATCCACGTCCGCAACGTGGTTACGGGACTCAGAGACCGGGGTCACGACGTGTTCCTGCTCGATTGGAACACCGAGCCAGAGCGGCCGTTCCAACGGTCAGTGTCACCCCGGAGCCGGTTCGTCGAGGGACCGCTCAGAACGGTGGTCCGAGCAGTACAGGTCGGGAAACGAGAGTCCGTCGACGTGATCGTCTCGAAGACCCGGAAGACCTACCTTCCGGGCCTGATCGCTGCACGGCGACTCGGCGTCCCGCACGTCGTCCACGTCGGATCGAGTCTCGATCCGCCCACTGACGGACTCTCCCGTCGACTGGATCTCGCGTCGTTCACGGCGCGTCTGCGAGCACCCCACGACGGATACTTCGTCGTGTGTGATCACATCGGTTCACAACTCCGTACGAGAGGCGTCGCGGCCGACCGAATCTTCAACGTCCAGAACGCCGTGAACATCGACCGGTTCCACCCGGAAACGGTCCCGACGCCGCTGAGCGACCGCTTCCGCGACCGAATCGATCAGGACGGGGGCGGGTTCCGGTTGGGATTCGTCGGAGGGCTCCAGCCGTACAAGGGTCTCGATGACCTGGCGACCGCGCTCGATCAGGCAGACGCGGACCTGCACCTGCTCGTCGCTGGCGACGGTCCCGAACGGAGTCGACTCGAACGAACCTACGGTGCGGCCGCGACGTTCCTCGGCTCGGTTCCCTACGAGCAGATTCCCGCGCTGTACCACGAGTTCGACGCGTTGGTACTCCCGTCCCACACAGAAGGGTTGCCCCGCGTCGTCCTCGAGGCGCAGGCGACAGCGACGCCGGTCGTCGCTACGCGCGTGGGTGGCGTTCCTGAGGTCGTCCGGGACGGGCAAACGGGCCTCCTGTGTGAGGCGCGCGACCCGGCCGGCCTGGCGGCTGCACTCGATCGCCTCGCGGCGGACGACGCCGAACGTGCCCGACTTGGACGCGAGGGCCGGGCGGCAGTCGAGGGCGAGTTCTCGTGGACGGAGCTGTACGAGCGGTACGAGCGGTTCCTCGAACAGGTGATTGCCCTCGATGACCGACGTTGATCAGGCGATCCGTGACGTAGTCAAGGGTGCAAGCGTCGTCACCCTGGGATTGTTTCTGGAGCTTCTCATCGCCTTCGTCGCGCAAGTCGTCGCGGCCAACTACCTCTCGGTCGCGGACTTCGGCGGACTCACCGCCGGGACCGCCCTGTTGGACCTCGGCGCCATTGTGGGTGGGCTCGGTCTCGCGTCGGGGTTAACCAGGTACCTCCCGCGGGTCGACGAGGCCGAAAAACGGATGCTCGTCCTCGCGTCGGTCGGGATGGCGCTCGTCACGTCGACGCTCCTCGGCGCAGCGGTCGCACTCAACGCGTCGTTCATCGCCTCCACAGTGTTCGGGAACCCGAACGTGACGGTCAGCATTCGAGTATTCGGAGCCGCCATCCCGTTCGCGACGCTGTTGAACGTAGCCGTCGGTGGCATCCGCGGCCAGGAGCGGTCGACCTACTGGGTGTTCGTCAAGAACATCGTCCACCCGATCGTCCGCATCACGCTGGTAGTCGGGGCGGTGTTGTACGGCCTGGGACAGGCCGGACTCGCAGGGGCCTACGCCGTCCCGTACGCAGTCAGTGCGCTCATCGGTCTCGTCCTCTTACACCGGACCCTTCCCCGCTCGCGTGCACCGTTGAATCGGGACCGAGTCGAAGCGGTGACGCGCTATTCGTTGCCGTTCACCGTCAGCGAAATCTCCGGGTTCATCTATCGAAGCATCGATATCTTCCTCATCCTGTACTACATCGGCGATGCGGCAACCGGGATCTACGGGGTCGCCTACGCGGCCGTGAGCTTCATGGGAGTGTTCTCGACGGCGTTCAACTTCCTGGCCACTCCGATCGCGAGCCGGCTGGAGAACGACGCGGCCGTCGACGACGCGATGGAGATGTTTCGGGCAGTCGTCCGGTGGCTGATCGTCGCCAGCGTCTGTGCGCTGGTGCCACTCGGCGTGTTCGCGACCGACTTCATCGTCAATATCTACGGCTCTAAATACGCTGACGGGGGGATCGTCCTGACGGTCCTCGCGGTCGGGTTCGCGGCGAAAAACGTCCTCAGCATCAACAACTCCATCCTGGAGGCCGTCGGTCGGTCGAAAATCCTCTCGTTCAACAGCGCTCTCGCCGCCGTCACAAACCTGGCCCTCAACGTGGTACTCATCCCCAGATTCGGGATCATCGGTGCCGCACTCGCCACCACGGCGTCGTTTCTCCTCCGGGACGGACTGGCTGCCGTGCAGGTGTATCTCGCACTGGGCGAAACGCCGCTCGTCTGGCAAGCCACCCGACCGATCGCACTCGCAGTCCCGATCCTGGTGGTCGTGTGGCAGGTCGTCTCGCCCGCGACCCCGTCGACGCTTCTCTGGCTGATCGCAGTAACGGGACTGACGGCTCTCGTCTACGCGGTGACGGTGCTACTCACGTTCGGCCTCTCCGAGACGGAGACGATGATTCTCCGGTCGGCCGAAGAGCAGTACGGACTCGATCTCACGCGCTTCGACGGGCTGATCCGCTGGCTCTCTCAGCGATAACTTTCGCCGAACCAACACACCTAAATCGACTGCTCGGACATCTTCCGACAATGGGTATCGATCCGCGATACGCCCTCTCTGAGATCCGAAAGAACTTCACCTCGCTCAACTGGTGGCGAAATCGGGTGTTCGTCCCGTTCGTCATCGGGACTGCGACGCAGTTTCATCCAGGGTATCCGGGGTACGACGAGGGGATTCACGTCATGGAGGAAGACTGGGACACGATGATCGTCCTCGACGCCTGTCGAGCGGACTACTTCGAGCAGGTGGTCGATCTGGACCAGTACGACGAGTACGACAGCCGCGTCAGTTTGGGAAGCCACTCGAGCGAGTGGACCCGGCAAAACTTCCAGGGCGAGTCGTTCGGCGATACGGTGTACGTCTCGGCCAACCCGCACACGTCACTGGAAGCCGGCGACGCCTTCCACCACATCGTCGAACTCTGGGAGACGGACTTCGACGACGACGCCGGCGTCGTCCTTCCAGGCGCCGTCCGAGACGCCGCTATCGACGCCTACGAGGAGTTCCCTGACAAGCGGCTCATCGTTCACTTCATGCAGCCCCACGGCCCTTTCCTCGCGACCGAACGAGACGACTACGACGAGCAGTCGGCCTACTGGCAGGCGTACGTCGAGAACCTCGAGCTAGTCCTGCCGTACGTCGACGACATCATCGACGCCGTTCCGGGGAAGACCGTCGTCACGGCCGACCACGGACAGGTCTTCGCCAGCGGGCTGAAAGAACGGCTCGGCATCGGCGGCCACAAGGCTCGACTACGCTTCCCGTCGCTGGTCGAGGTTCCGTGGGCAGTCCGCGACGGAGAACGACGTGAGATTCGGACGGGCGAGATCAGCGAAGCTCAGGGGGAACAGGTTCAAGACCGACTCAAAGACCTCGGGTACGTCTGATCAGTCGACGTATCCCAGGTCCTCGAGTCGCTGTTTCACCTCGTCGCTCTCCTCGACGTCGGGTAAGTCTGTGTCCGTGGCTCGGGCCGCTTCGAGGTGCTCCTCGAGGACGTCGGTGAATCGTTCGACGGTCTCGGGATGCTCCCCGCTCACGTCCCGGGTTTCACCCGGGTCCGCCGACAGATCGTACAGCTCGACGTCGTCGGCCTCTCGATCCCAGAGACACTTCCACTCTGGCGTTCGCGTCGCCAACATGTCACCACCGCTCGAAGTGCAGATGACGACTCGTTCTTCGCGGTCCTCGCCCTCCATGAGCGGTTCCAGGCTTCGTCCCTGTGCCGCGTCCGGCGTTTCGGTGTCGGTGAGATCGTACAACGTCGGCGGAACGTCGATCAGCGACACCTGTTGGTCGATTTGCCGGCCGTCGCGACCGGGGACGTCGAACACCAGCGGCACGTGGACGAGTTCGTCGTAATTGTATGGGTGGTGCCCGTAACGGTCGTGTTCGCCGAATGCCTCCCCGTGGTCGGCGGTCACGACGACGGCAGTGTCCTCTCTTGCCCCCTGTTGTTCGAGCTTCCGGAGGAGACGGTCGAGATTGTGGTCCATGTATCGAATTTCCGCGTCGTAGAGGTCGAGCAGGTCCTCGCGGTCGTCGGCAGTGAGCGACTCGGGGTCTTCCTGCATTCGACCGTTGAGGTCCGCCTTCCGGCGAGTCGAGAGCGGTTCCATGTCGAGTTCCTCGACGAACCGATCCGGTGGCGTGAACGGGTAGTGAACGTCCATGTAGTGGAGCCACATGAAATAGGGCGTGTCCCCGTCCCACTCGGTCTCGAACCAGTCGATCGCGCGGTCCGTGATCTCGGTGGCTGGGGTATAGGCTGACGTGTCCGTCGTCATCGTCAAGTAGTGCCACCCTCTCCGCAGGACGCTGTAGAGCAACGAGTCGGCTGGTACGTACTTATCGACGACGTTCTTGATGGTGAGGGCGTCGTCCTCCGATTCCGCCCCGTCGTTGAACGTATCGAACCCGTGGTTGTAGTTTTTCTCCGGCCCGAGGTGCGGATTCGAATGGTATCCGACCGTCGTCATGCCGCCGTCCCGGAGCGTCTCCGAGAGGAACGGTCTCCGCTCGTCGAGGTAGCGGTACCCGCCATACATCGCGGGATACGTTCCGGTGAGGATGGTCGGGAAACTCGACGGCGTGTTCGGGCCGTTGGCGAACGCGCGGGTGAACGAAAAGCCATCCGTGGCGAGGCGAGACAGGGTCGGGGCAGGCTCGACCGGACGGTCCGAGTCGAGCGCCCTGTCGTACCTGAGACTATCGATGGTTACGAGGAGGACGTTGGAGACGGCCATTTACTGGTGACTTTCGACACCTCCCACATGAGTTTTTCTTGTCGTGCAAAAGGCACCAACCCAGTTAGGAGACGATCGCCGAATCTGTATAATCCAAACATATACAGTCCCCTCAAGCGGTCATACCAATAACGTCAGCCGCCTATGCCACAACACGCCATCCTCATCACAGTCGATTGTCTGCGGTACGACCGCCTCTCCGCCTTCGGGTACGACCGGCCCGTTTCGCCGACGATGGATGCCCTCGCGGCAGAGGGAACGCACTCCGACGAGGCGATCGCGACGGGTCCGAACACGCGAACGAGTTTTCCCGGCATCCTCTGCTCCACCTATCCGCTGATGTACGGAGGCTACGCCCAACTGACGGAGGAACGCGACGTCATCAGCGAGACGTTCAGAGAGCACGGTTTCCGAACCGTCGGCGTGAACACGAACACCCAACTCCACTCCCGGTTCGGGTGGGATCGAGGCTTCGACGTCTACTACGATAACGAGCGAACGATCGTCGACGACCCGGAAATCGAGATCGAAAAGGGTGAGGATGCGTCGTCTCCAATTCATGACGCCCTCGAAACCACGAAGTCGAAGGTCTACAGTTCTCTCGACCAGGATGGCGTTCCGTATCGGATTCTCGAATCGATCTATCGCCGGGTGGGGACCCGCACGCCGCCGCACACCTCCGCTGCTGACGCCGTCGACACGGCATTCACGTACCTCGACGCGCTCCCGGACGAAAAGCCACTGTTCCTGTGGGTGCATTTCATGGAGCCTCACTCGCCGTACGTCCCACCGAAGTCCTATCGCGACGAGTTCTTGGACGAACCGCTGTCGAGCGGCGAAATGTGGCAGATAAACGACAAGGTAAACTCACACGAGGACGAGGCGACGGACCGAGAGGTATCGATCATCTCCGACCTGTACGACGCGTCGGTGAAGGAGGTCGACGATCAAATCGGGCGACTGATCAACGGGCTACGCAAGCGCGACTACTGGGACGACGCTATTACGATCCTCTGTGGCGATCACGGCGAGGAGTTCCGGGAACACGGTGAACTGGCGCACGGCGGTCGACCCTACGACGAACTCGTCCGCGTACCGTTGATCATTCGATCGAACGACGAAACGGTCACGTCTCTCGACGGAGTGACGTCAACAATCGACATCGCACCGACGTTGCTGGACGCCACGGTAGACGATCTGAGCGTCCCCGAGAAGTTCCACGGTCTCTCGCTGTATCCGATCGTTCGGGGCGAGGAAGCGATGCCGGAGGACCGGGCGGTCTTCAGCCAGATCGCATCGGGTGGCTGGCGCGAAATCGATCTCAGCAATCGTATTACTGCGTGTCGAACCGACGAGTGGAAGTTGATCACGTATCGGCGAGACGACGAGGACGAGTTATACTACATTCCAGACGACCAGTACGAGCAACGCAACTGCGCGGCCGAACAGCCAGACGTCGTGGAACGCATGACCGAGCGCGTCGACGATCACTACGCGCTTGACGCATACGAACGCCACAGCATCAGGGACGCCGTCGAACCGGATCACCTCGGCGAACAGCTCGAAGCGCTCGGATACGTCGAGTGAGTGCCAGTTTACTCGTCGTCGCGTAGTTCCATGTATCCCAGCGCCTCGAGTTGCTTCCGGTCGACCTCGTCTTCCGGCTGGCGCGGATCTTCGACGTCGCGCTCGAAGACGTGATCGGGGATGTTTCGTTTGAGGCGGGAGACGACGGACTGATTGTCGGTAGCGACGTTCTCGTTTTCGTCCGGATCAGCGGTGAGATCGTACAGTTGTTCGCCGTCCCCGGTATCGATGTACTTCCAGCCGTCGTATCGGATCGCCACCGCCGGATCCCGGTCGTTTGGTTGGCCGAGAGTGACGACCTCCCGAGAATCCCCTTCGAAGAGCGGGGTCCCGAGGAAGTCGTAGTCGTCCGGATCGAGGCCGTGGAGCTGACAGATCGTGGGCGCCAGATCGAGCAACTGTCGCTGCTCTGTGACGGTCTCGCCACCCGCGGGATCGGTCGCTCGCTTGGCGAGCAGTGGCACGGATATCAACTCGTCGTACGGGTAGTTCCGGTGGAAGTAGTTGCCGTGTTCGTAGAATTCCTCCCCGTGATCGCTCGAAAACAGGAGGTTCAGGTCGCTCCAGAGGTCCTGCTCACGGAAGTACTCAAAGAGACGTGAGATGTGCTTCGAGCAGTACCGGAGGTCAGAGTCGTAGAGATCGATCAATAGCTCGCGTTCGGAGTCGGAAATTGCGTCGGGATCGGTCCCGGCGGTTTTCATCAGGTCGCGGATTCGTTCCTGTTCGACCGGGCGGTCGAGATACGCCGGTTCGTCCTCGTGGACGCCGTACGGACGGTGTGCTTCCATGTAGTGAACCCACAGGAAGAAGTCCTCGCGCTCGGTTTCCTCGAACCAGTCGATGACTCGGTCGGTGACCACCTCGGCACTGGTGTAGCCGCTGTGTTCGAAGGGTGTTTCCGGGTAGAGTTTCCGGTATGGCTCCTTCAGGAGGTCGTAGACTCTGTCAGCGCCGCGGCGCTGCAGTTGCTGGCTGATCCAGGAAGCGACCTTGTTCACGCGGTAGGCGACCAGTTCTCGCGTCGGCCGGTCAGTGTTCGCCTCGTCGAAGTACTCGTCGCGGCCGAGGTCGATCGTCTCCCCGTACTCGAACCCACCGTGAACGAGGCCGATGCCGGTCTGTGTCCCGATGACCGCCGTCTCAGTGCCGGCGTCCTCGAGCACCGGTGCCAGTTTCGGGACGGCATCGAGGTTCTCGTACGCGAGATAGCGTGACGTCTGGAACGACGGCACGGAGATGCGAGTGTAGGTCCCGTTGGAAAACGCCGACGCGAATCGCGTTCCCTCTTCGGTGATCTCGTCCAGGATGGGCATCGTGTCGCGCTCGTACCCGTACTGTCCGAGGTGATCAGCACGGAGCGCATCGACTGTCAGCAGTAGCGTCTTCATCGGTGATAGTACGTAATTATCCTGAGGTTTGATAAAGTATTTCGAGTGGCGTCACGAGTACGCCCGAATCAGGCCTCGATCTCCGAGAGCAAGACGCCCTGGTCGACAGCCGAACACAGTTCCTCGAACGCCTCGAACCCGTCCGCGAGTTGCATACAAGCCGGGTGCGCGAGGACGGTGCCGACGACGTCCGCGTCCCGATGGTCTGCGAGGTGGTCCAGCACCCATTCGACCCATCCCTCGGGTGAGCGAGATTCAGTACCGAACGGACCCTCGAACCCGGATTCGGCGACGAACTCCGGCGTCCGGAAGGCGTGATACACGTGCTCGTGATCCGGCGGCGTGTTGATCGGAACCACGGTTAGTTCGGATCGCTCCCGGACCGTTCCCCGCGGCTCGACGGCGTCTGAGTAGTGCGTGATCCCGTGATCCTGGAGGAGGTCTGCCGTGTGGCTGTCGTGACGGTACGCGTGATCTCGCCACGCGGTGATCCGGACGCCGAGTTGCTCGAAGACGTCGATAGTCTTGCGAATCTCGTGGGCTTGGAACGGGCGCGGCCCCATCCAGGACCCGACTCGGCCACCAGTCACTTTCCCGAGCGCACGCCAGGCTGCGTGAACAGGTGTCGTGAACCCCCAGTAGTTGTGACCGGCGAGTTCGACGTTGTCCATCGCAGCCAGTTCCGCCATCAGGTCAGGCTCCTCTGTGACGCACTTGCCAGTACAGAACAGCGTCACGGGAACGTCGTGTTCGGCCGCGATCTCGGCGTACTCGACGGCGGCTGCCACCTCAGTCCCGTCGAGATACGCTTGATCTCGGGTGTCCATCCCCATGTGATGGACGTCACCGGTGATGCAAACCGTCATTCGAGATAGCCGAGATCTTCGAGTCGGTCCTGGACCTCTTCGCGGGCCGCATCGGTAGCGGCCTCGAACGGGATCGGCTCGCAGGTCTCGTGCTCCACGTCGCCGAACAGCGGGAGCGGCCTGCCGTCCATGTCCGTGGGGACGGCGCAACCGACGCTCTGGAGCACCGTCGGTGCGATATCCGTAATCGAGATGGGTCCGTCGAGATCGGTCGCTTCGACGCCCGGCCCGTCGGCGAGGAACAGTCCGGTCCGGACGTTCTCGGCCTCCCAGCGACCGACGTCGGAGAACACAGGGTTCGACCCGATCGCACCGCTCGTATGGACGCCGGGACGCTGGTCGAAGACGATCTCCGGTGCGTCCTCGGTGTAGGGGCCGTCGTAGGCCTCTTCGCGTCGCATAACGTTGCGGGCGATTGGCTCGCCGTCCTCGTCAGTGAGTTCCGACAGATCGTCGACGAGTTGCTCGACAGTGTCCGGATCGTCGTCGATGACGTACACGAGTCCCTGGCCGCTAGCTATCGCCTTCGAACGGTCCCAGTCGACCTTTTCCAGTTTCTGTTCGCGTTTGAATCCCTCCTCGTCGTCGGGGAGCTGCTCGGTGATTCGATCCGGGGCCAATTTGGTCACGAGACTGTGAATCCCGAGTTTGTGGGCGAGTTTCGAGAGTCGTTTCTTGTTGATGCCGTACTCCGTGAGCAGGTCTTTGGTCTCCCCTTTCGTGACGAGGTAGCCTTGCTCTTCGAGCCAGGAGTTGGCGTAAAAGACGGTGTCGACGTCCTTACAGCCGTGGTCGGACATCAGTACCAGGGACGCGTCGGGATGTGCATCCCTGATCGCCCCGATCTGTTCGTCGATGACTTCCCACGCTCGGCGGGTCGGCTCGCCACGCCAGAAGAAATGCTGGAGGACGTTGACGTAGAAGACGGTGCAGTGGGCGACGTCCACGTCTGTCTCGTCGAGGCGTTCACGGAACGTCACCAGCCGCTGCTCGATCAAGTCGACGAGTCCGTCAGCCGCCGTCCGGTCGTCCTTCGCCGTGACCGGTGTCTCCGGATGGAGACTGTACCCGTCCGCGTCGAGGCGCTCGCCCAGTTCCGCTGGGTGCGTGTAGTTCTCCTGCTCGCTCCCGGGCCCACCCGCGATCATGAACTCCTCGACTTCGAACGGCGGATACGTCATCGGGAGGTTCATGATACCGGCCGACAACCCCTCCCGGTTGAGGTAGTCCCAGTAGTTAGCGCTCTTGAACGAGCGCGAGTCCGGCGTCGTGAGGGTTTGTCGGTCGGTATCGATCGTCTCCCACCAGAAGACGCCGAGTTTCCCCGGATTCTTCCCGGTCGAGTAGCATCGCCAGTTCGGACACGTGACTGGCGGGAAACAGCTGTGCATGTCGGTCCACACCCCACGGTCTCGGAGGGCCTCGATGTTGGGCAACCGTCCCTCGTCGAGCCAGGGTTCGAGCAGCGCCCAGTTGGCCCCATCCAGACCGAGTACGATTGTTTCAGTCATAGTTAACAGAAGTTCGTCGCCCGGAACTGGTCGTACAACCGGACGACGTTGGATTCGAGTTGGTTTTGAAATGCTGTCATTGAGAATTTTTCGACCCGTTCGCGCGGCTCAGATTCGATCCCGTCACGCTCGAACCGCGCGACCGCATCCCGGATACCGGCGGCCGTCCCGTCGTGGAGCAGACCGTTCTCCCCCTCCTCGACGAACAGTCCCGGAAATCCCTCGTCGCGGGTGAGCACTGCCTTGCCACTTGCGTTGCCCTCGATGGGAACGATCCCGAAATCCTCGTTGTAGGCGTTGAACACGAGTGCTCGGCAGTTCGCGAGCAACTCGAACTTCGCGGACTCGTCGACGAATCCCCGATAGTCGATGCTGTCGGCACGACGAATGCGGGCCATCACGTCGTCGCTCACGTCACCGCGGCCGCCAGCCAGCACGAGTCGATTGTCGGTGCCAGCGAACGCCTCGACGATCGCAGGAATGCCCTTCTCCTCGTCGAGGCGGCCCAGGTGAAGGTAGTACCCCTCGTCCCCGCGATCCTCGTATTCGTCGACGGCGACCGGGGGATAGAGTACCTCCGAGTCACGCTCGTAGTACTTCCGGATACGGCGGGCAACGATCGGACTGTTGGCGAAGTAACCGTCGACGCGGGCGTCCACGGTGGCATCGCGCATGCGCAGGTACCGCAACAGTGGGCGAGCCAACTGGCCGACCAGCGAGTCTTTGCGGTCGTGATAGCGGTCGTAGAACCACCGTGCCGGCGAGTGGCAGTAGTTGAGATGGAGGGTGTCATCGGGCGTAATTACGGCCCGGGTGGTCGCCCCAGACGTGAGCAACACATCTGGACGACCGAATTCGCGCCAGTCGACGTCTTCCCAGAGGGCGTACTCGAACACGCGGCCGACGCGAGTCTGGAGCCGCCGGAGGGGACCGGGCGAGAGCGTGTCGGTCACGTCGACGAACTGCACGTCACCGTATGGATTGGTCGTGTCGGGATCCGGTTCGCCGAGTGTGTACACGCGGTCACACCCGAGCGCCTCGGCGAGTTTCGTCACGAGGTACTCGGCCCCGCCCCACGCGTTGACCCCCCAGTGGGCGACGGCGACCTCGAGGTCACTGAGGTCTGTCGACGCGTCGGCGTCCGTCATTGTATGGCAACTCCGTGGGCGCATCTATAAGTATACCGACGTTTTCTCACCGCCACTTCACCATCCCGTAGAGATAGCCGCTCCCGACTACGGCAGTGAACACGAACAGCATGACGAACTGAACGACTTTCTCGGCCGATGGTCCGGCAAGGAGGCCACGGATGCGCTCCGGAACGAACTCCCCGATCAGCTGGCCGATGAAATCGTACTCCTCGCCGGTCGAAGCCGGGAGAAAAACTTCCATCCCGCGTTTCGAGTAACCTTGCCAGAACGCCCGGTCGAGAAGCCACTTCGGATCGGTCCGGTAGTCGTACACCTTGTGCGCAACGCGCGCACGTGGGTTGTAGTAGACCCCGTGTCCGTACTCGTCAGCGAGACGTGCACACAGTTCCGTCTCCCCGCCCTGGAGGTTCTTATCGCCCTGCCGGCCACCGATGTTCGTGTCGAACCCATCGAGTTCGAGGAACACGTCACGCCGGAAGGAAATGTTCGACCCGAACGTGTTGCGGACCTCTCCAGGACCGTCGGCGAATCCGCGGTGGGTGACGCCGACGAGCCAGTAGAACTCCTCTGGGAGGAACGTCGGTCGGCCTGCGACCCACGCGGGCGTCATTTTCCCCCCTGCGGCCAGTGCGTCCTTGTCTTCGTACGCCTCGACGAGCTCTGCAACCCAGTCTGGATCCGCGATGGCGTCGTCGTCGATGAACGCCACGACGTCACCGGTCGCGACCTCGGCACCGTTGTTTCGGCTTTCGAGGAGTCCGACGTTCTCGTCGTTGCAGTGGGTCACCACGTCGTCCCGGTCGCCGTAGTCGCTTCGGAACCGCTCGGCGACGGCCTCGTTGCCGTCGCTGACGAGCACGAGCTCGATATCGTCGTACGTTTGAGCGAGCACGCTCTCGGCAGCGTCGGTGAAGGCCTCGTAGCGGTCGAGGGTGTGTGTACAGAGAACGACCGAGACACGCATATTCCGCAATCAGCATTCACGTTAAAAAACCGTTTTCCTTCGACAGTGGACGGTCATTCTGTGGTCCACTCGTCGAGTTTGCGGGTCTCGTTGCCACCGGTCCAGTAGATGGTAATCTTGTCTGTCGACGAGACCGACCTGCTGAACGCGCTCCCTCGGCTGAGTTGGATACCGTCTCCCTGTTTGACACGCGTCGTGTTGTTGACGTTCGCGACTGCTGCCCACGTAACGTTCACGTTGCCGTTCGTCACGAGCAATTCGCCAGCAGGAAGTCTGTCCCCTTCCTCCTTTGTGACGAGGAGCGTGTCACTCTCGTCGAAATAATTGAACGTGAAGTTCGCCGACGGGGGACCAGTGTCTTCCTCCTCGGCGAACAACACGGCTGCCCCGAGCCCACCACCGATAACGACAGTGAATACGAGCAGCGTCGCGACGGCTGCGACGTTGTTTATCGTGACTGCTCGTTGGTCGCCGACGAACGAATCTGAGGTGTCCCGATCTCCGAACATCGTTTCTCCACGAGCCACAAGCCATCGCGGCGTTCTGGACGCAGTGTATAGTCGTTGGCGCTTGAAGGAACGTGAGCCTTGCGGGCGACTCACCTGTCGAGTTCCGGAATCAGTCGACCGAACTTAGCCAGTGGATTTGACAAAGCTTATCCGGGCGTTCGTTTTTAACCCGGTCAATGAGTCAACGCCGGGGGAGTATCGAAGATTTCGATATTAGCAACGCATTGAGAGACATCAGACGGTGGTATCACATCCCAACGCTCGTCGTCCTGCTAGCGTTCATGCTGTGGGTCCGGGTCCGCGGGTGGTCGAACTTCTACCGGAACGGAAACGTCCTGCTTTCGGGGAACGACGCCTGGTATCACCTTCGTCAGACGTCTTACACGGTACACAACTGGCCGCAGACGATGCCGTTCGACCCGTGGACGTACTTCGCCTACGGGACGAGTTCCAGTCAGTTCGGGACGTTCTTTGACCAGATCATGGCGACAGTCGCGCTGATCGTCGGGCTGGGGGATCCGAGTCAGCAAACTGTCGCGACGACAGTCCTGTTCGCGCCCGCGGTATTCGGGACGCTCGTGGCCATTCCGGTCTACTTCGCAGGGAAGCGTCTGGGTGGTCGGTTCGGCGGACTCGTTTCCGTCCTCGTCCTCGCGATGTCGACCGGTGGCTTCCTCCAGCGGAGTCTCGTCGGGTTCTCGGACCACCAGATCGGCGAAGCACTCTTCCAGATGATCGCGGTCGTCGCCATCATGGTGGCTCTCGCGGTCGCGCAGAAGGAACGACCGGTCTGGGAACTCGTCGTGAACCGTGAATGGAACGCACTCCGCAACCCGCTCGGGTGGTCCGCGCTCGCTGGCGTCGGCGTCGGCATCTATCTCTGGGTGTGGCCTCCGGGCGTTCTGCTGCTCGGTATCCTCGGCGTGTTCTTCCTCCTGCAACTCATCGCGGACTTCCTGCGAGGACAGAGTCCGGATCACGTCGCCTTCGTCGGCGTGGTCTCCCTGACCGTCGCGGGAATGCTCGCGCTCGTCCCGTTCAACACGTTCGAGATCTCTGCGACGAACTTCTCGCTACTCCAGCCGCTCCTCGCGTTTTCCGTCGCCCTCGGCACTGCATTCATGGCCTGGGTGGCCCGACAGTTCGAGGCCCGAGACATCGACCACCGCGCGTACCCGGTCGTCATCGTCGGGATCCTCGCTGCTGGGACGCTGCTGCTCAACCTCCTGACACCCGATCTGTACAATTTCCTCGCGAACAACGTCGAGCGCGTCGTCGGGTTCGGAACGAGCGCTCAGGCGGGGACTGTCGGTGAGGCCCAGCCGCTCCAACAGCCGATCAGTGTACTGTTCGCACACTTCGGTCTGACATTCGTGACCGCGTTCGCGAGCGTGCTCATCATCGTCCTCTCTCAGCTCCGGAACCGCAACGCACGGGCAGAGTCGCTGTTCGTGGTTGTCTGGGCAGTGATGCTGTTTTTCGCAACGCTCACGCAGTCGCGATTCGAGTACTACCTCGTCTTGCCCATCGCGGTGCTGAACGCGTACCTGGTGATGCTGCTCTTCCGGTACATCAGCACGACTGACGACGTCCACGACATCGAAGCGTTCCAGGTGCTGACGGTCGCGACCGTCCTCCTGTTGATCGTCGCGCCGCTCGCCGTGAGTTCAGGCCAGGGAGCGACGACGGCCTGGGAGCAAGGCCAGGCGAACTCCCCGAGTCCCGGCGTCGTTGGCTGGGATAGCAGCCTCTCCTGGCTCGAGAACAACACGCCAGCGGTCGGGAACTACGGTGGCGCCGGCAACAGTGACCAGATGCAGTTCCTCGGGACCTACGAGCGACAGAACGATTACGACTATCCCGACGGATCCTACGGGGTCATGTCCTGGTGGGACTACGGTCACTGGATCACCCAGCGCGGTGAGCGGATTCCGAACGCGAACCCCTTCCAGCAGGGCTCGACGCAAGCCGCGAACTTCCTGCTGGCTCCCAACGAGACCCAGGCCAACGACGTGCTGTCTCGCATGGAGGAAGACGACGCCAAGACCCGCTACGTCATGGTCGACTGGAAGATGGTGAACACCCAAAGCCGCCTCGGCGGGAAGTTCTTCGCCCCGATCGTCTTCTACGACGACGGGAACGTCTCGCAGCAGGACTTCTACAACACCGTCTGGGCCATCCAGGGTTCGACCCCGACGACCGCCTATCACCTTCGGTCACAGCGGTACTACGATAGTATGGTCAACCGGCTCTGGCACTTCCACGGGAGCGCCCAGACGCCGAACCCGGTCATGATCAACTACTCGACCATCGAGACCGAGCGCGGAACTGCGTACACGGTGCCGTCCGCGGACAGGAAGCGTTACTCCGTCGGACAGGGAGGTGTCCCGCAGTGGTTCCTCCGCGTCGACCGACAGAACACGAGTGATCAAGCGCTCGAACAGCTTCAGAAGCAGGCACGCCGTGACGGCAGCCAGATCGCCCTCCAGCGACTCCGTCAGCAGGCCGAGGAGACGGGCACCGCACAGGTCGGCGGCGTCGGACCGAATCCGCCCCAGTACGTCGAGGCGCTCGAACACTACCGCCTCGTGCGGAACGCCGAGACACCGGCCACTGCAGGCCGCTCCTGGCCGACGACGATCGTCCAGGAGCGAAACGGCCTCCTCGGAGGAATCGACCTGCAGAACATGACTGACCAACAGCGGATGCAACTCTCCCGGGACATCGACTCCCTGTTCTTCCAGGGACAGGGGACCCCACCGTGGGTGAAGATCTTCGAGCGGGTTCCGGGTGCGACCATCGAGGGGACCGGCCCGGCGAACACGACGGTCACCGCCGAAGTCGAGGTAAACTCGCCGAACCAGAACGGTACGTTCACCTACGAGCAGCAGGCCCAGACCGGTGCTGACGGCGAGTTCAGCATGACGGTCCCGTACTCGACGACCGGGTACGAGAACTGGAGTCCCGACGAAGGATACACCAACGTGAGCGCTCGTGCCGTGAGCGATTACACCGTCTACACGGACGCTGAGGTCACGAACGACACGGTGTTCGAGTACAACGCGAACGCGACGGTGACTGAGGCGCAGGTCATCGGCGAGACCGATTCGCCGACGACGGTCACGCTCGAACGACAGAAACTGGCCGACCTGCAGAACATGTCCCAGGCAACCGACGGTCCCACGACCGACGTCCCGACGGATTCCGACTCGAACACTACCGCCGAGAACACGACGGACGACACTAACTCGACCGACGGCTCGACGACCGCGACGCCGACGTCAGGCGGGTCCGACAACGAGACCACTGCCACGAGCACGCCGTCGAACATCGCCCCGGCCCCCAACCGGGTCAGTCCCTGACACGTGGTCGATTCAGCCCTCCGCGACTGGCTCGTCGTCTATCTGAAAGGGATGTGTATGGGCGCGGCTGACTCCGTCCCAGGCGTGTCCGGTGGGACGATTGCCCTGATAACCGGCATCTACGAGCGACTCATCACGGCGATCACGTCGCTGAACCCGCGGACACTCGAACACGTCCCCCGTCTCCACACGTCGGCTGGGCGACAAGCGCTGTGGGACGACCTGGTGGAGATGGACCTCGGATTCCTCGTCGCGTTGGGCCTGGGTGTCGTGACTGCGTTGATCGTCATCTCTCGAGCCGTCCAGTTCACACTCACGAGCGCGCGCGGGCCGACGTTCGCGTTTTTCTTCGGCCTGATCGCAGCGTCGGCGTTGGTACTCTACAGCGAGGTCGACGTGACGACGGTCCCGCGACTCGGCATCGCCGTGCTCGGGTTCAGTCTCGCGTTCTGGGTGTCGGGAATCACGCAGGGCAGTGGACTGCCGAACTCGCCGGAATTCGTGTTCGTGGCCGGAATGATCGCGATCACGGCGATGATCCTGCCCGGCATCTCCGGTGCCTTCTTCCTGCTGCTGCTCGGGCAGTACGATTACCTGACGGCGACACTCACGTCCTTTACTGACCATGTCATCGGGCTGCTCGACGGTGGCGGGGTGGCCCCGCTGGTCGAGCCAGGAATGACGATTCTGGCGTTCGCGGTCGGGGCGATGATCGGTGTCGTGTCGATCGCACACGTCATCAAGTGGGCACTCTCGAACTATCGCAGCGCAACGCTCGTGTTCCTCGTGAGTTTGATGGCTGGTGCGCTGCGTCTGCCGGCGGTAGAAACGTTACAGAGCACCGGCCAGTGGACACCGATCGTGATCCTGGGGACCGGGGCTGCCCTCGTCGTCGGCGCTGGCAGCGTCTTGACGCTCGATCGATACACGGACGACCTGGATTACTAGTCCCACCGCTCGACGTCCGCCGTCACGTCGGTGGCCCGATCGGTGTCGATCCACGCTGCTACGAGGAGTGCGAGAAGCGCGACGACACCGACGTGTTCCAGCGGCACCCAGCTGACAGACTGGCCGGCAATTGCGACCATTGCACCGAGGTCCAGGCCGGGAAAGAGATAGACCGGAGCCATTCCGGCGAGGACGACACCCGAAACGAAGACTGCGACGTCACTTCCAGTAGCTGCCATAGTGAGTGATTCGGCCGACCACAAATAACTGCATCTCCCGAATACAACTATTGAGAACGATACGATTTATTAAAGAAGTCAAGTGTTAAATTAGCAGGTCAGCGGGCCAGTGGAACCCCTCTTCCGGCGGGTACAGTGAAGGCAGAAACCGCACGACGCGGGCGCGATACGGTGCGATCGAATGGGGGACATGTTACGGAAAGTGGGGATTTATATGTTCAGAAATAAGAAAATCGACGTACCCGTGACCGTTTCGAGCAATGCCCCTCCAACGATACTGTCTCGTACTGCCTTCTAATATGGTTATCTCACAGTCACGTCAACAGCGGCCGAGCCGGTTAGCAACGCGAATCGTCTTGGCGACTGGATTAGTCGGTGGGGGACTGATCCCGACGTATTTCGCCCTCTGGGCGCCGGAGATTCCACTCGCCTGGGACTTCAGAGCCTATCTTAACGCCGCGGACCTGTTCCTCTCTGGGGACCCATTCGTCGGTGTCAGTCCGCCGGTCGGAAACGGCGAGTTCGTCTATCCGCCGATCGTCATCGGGATGTTTCTCCCGTTCGCTGCATTTCCGGACGTCATGTCGGCGTTTCTCGTCCAGTTGGTCATCCAGGGGGCGTTCTGTCTCGGCACTGGCTGGGTCATCATCTCCGTCATCGAGCGCCACCGCGGTCCCCTCGACCGACTCGACAAACTGCTCATCTGTCTGTTCTGCGTCGCGAGTACGTATCCAGTGATCGTCCTCGGACAGGGACAGGTCGACCCGGTTCTCCTGTTCGCGTTGAGTCTGGCGTTCCTGTTCGAAGAACGAGGGCAAGAGATCGTGAGCGGTGTGCTGTTTGCGATCCCCGCCATCGTGAAGCTGTTTCCGGCCCTGTTCGGCGTCTGGCTCGTTCGGAAGCGGTCCTGGCGTGCGATCAAAGCCGCCGTCGCGACGGGATTGAGCGCCATCGCGGTCAGCGTGCTGGCGTTCGGGATCGATCGCAATCTGAACTACGCGTGGTTCATCCTGACTGAACGCAGTCGCATCCGCGACCTCGGGAACACACTCAGTCCGAACTTCTCTGCGCTGACGCTGAGTCGTCCGCTCTCGGTGTTCCTGCCGAACGTCGAGCCGCACCTGTACCCGCTCCTGGCACTCGCCGTGCTGGCGCCGATCCTCGTGGTACTGAGCTACCGGATCGAAACCATCGAGGCGCGTCTGCTCGCGTATCTGGGGACGGTCGCCGGCATGTTGCTCCTCTCACCGGCATCGAACATCCACCACGTCCTCTTCCTGTACTTCCCGCTCGTACCGTTGATGTACCTCCTCGACCACGAGCCCACGCGAACGCTCTTGCACGTTGGGACGGTCGTTATGCTCTTTCCCGTCCAGCCACTCCAGGTTGAGACCGTCCTGAGCATGGCGCCGTTACCGTTGCTCGTCGAGGCGGTCATCGTGGATGCCGTGCGCGACATTCTCACGACCGGCACGATGACGCTCTGGGGACTGCTCCTCGTGTTGTGTGGGTGTCTGACGTTCACCCTCGGCTCTCCGACCGAGCCGACGAGCGTCACGCTCTCGACTGAAGACGATTGAGCCGCCGGGACCGTGTGGAACGCCAGTTTTTAGAGCGAACCCGGGGAATCATTGGCAGATGATTCGGTCATTCGACGGGGTCGAACCGACGATCGCTGAGTCCGCGTACGTCGACCCGGAAGCGACGGTCATCGGGAACGTCACCATCGAAGCGGAGGCGAGCGTCTGGCCGGGCGCGGTCCTTCGGGGCGACCACGGGGAAATCGTCCTCAGGGAAGGCGCGAACGTCCAGGACAACGCGACGCTGCACGAAGGCGTCGAGATCGGCCCCAGGGCGACGGTCGGACACAACGCCATCGTTCACGCTGCGACCGTCGGCGAGCGCGCCATGGTCGGGATGGGTGCGATCGTCCTCGACCACTCCGAGATCGGAGCTGAGAGTCTCGTCGGGGCGAACAGCCTCGTGACCGAGGGGACCGAGGTCCCCGAGTCAGTCCTCGTCGCCGGCACGCCCGCAGAGGTACTCAAGGAAGTCGAGAACTCTCCGTGGATCTACGCTGGCGACCGCTACGTCGAGCTGGCCGACGAACACGCGGCGACCGACCACGTCGTCGCCGAGGACCACGTCCCGGACCACGACGAGGAGTAAGCGACGCAGCTCCGCTCGACAGTGACGTGAACACCGCCGTCGATAGTTGACGAGGGCGCAGTGTCGGCGAGTTCTGCGACGACGTCGATAGGCGCACCAGACCGTGGCTCGGTACCCTGGCTGGCAGGTGTCGGCCCCCAGAACAGACAAAGTGCACGGCTACTCTTCGACGGCGTCGGCACGCCAGTCTGCGAACGCGTCGAGGACCTGGTCCTCGTCGAAGCGCTCGATACAGGGGACCTCGTACGGGTGGAGTTCGGTCAGCCGTGCTTCGAGCGCTTCGTACCCTGCAGCAGTCGTCTTGACGAACATGACCGCTTCGTCGTCGTCGTGAACCTCGCCGTCCCAGCGATAGATCGATTGGCAGGGCAGACGGTTCACGCAGGCCGCCAGTTCCTCTTCGACGAGCGTTCGCGCGATGTCTTCGGCAGCCTCCGGTGGTGCAGTGACGTACGCTGTCGGCATACCCGTCGACAGTGAGTGACTGGAAAAACGCGTTGTGGTTGGCGAAGAGACTCCTGGTCGACTCGACGAACGAGTGGGCGGGAGAACGACAATAGATCGTGCGCCAACTGTACTGCGATCGGGAAGCTGAACCCGTTCAGTCCTCGAACGGGTTGTAGTTCCCGTTGATGTCCCACTCGTGAAGACAGTGGGGATTGCCGACCTGTTTCTCGTCGCCGTCGGAAACGATGAGCCAGGCGTCGGTCTCATCGTCCCATTCGTCGTGTCGGCCACACCGCTCACAGACCCGCTCTTTCGGTGGGATGACAGTTGCCATAGCTGAACATGGACCGTCCCCCGTAATGAAGCTCTCGACTGCCAGGCACTGGGCGGCCCGGGAACCTGCCCCACATGCTGATGTGCCACCGTCCGCAATCCCGAACTATGCCTGGTCGGCGTGACTTCCTCGTGAGCGTGTCGAGTGGCACCGGACTCCTTCTCGCTGGTTGTCTCGACGGGACAGACAGTAGCGAGGATAGTACCGAAACGTCACCGGACGCGACAAACACCCAGACCGACGACACAGTGTCGACCACGCGGAGCAACGCGAGCGGACTGCAACTCTCGTCGACTGCGTTCGAAGACGGTGGTAACATTCCGCAGAAGTACACGTTCGACGGTGCAGACGTCTCACCGCCGCTGTCGATTTCGGGGGTTCCCGCCGACGCAGACTCGTTGGTTCTCGTGGTCGACGATCCTGACGCCCCGAACCCGCCCTTTACACACTGGTTGCTCTGGGACATTCCCGCGGATACGACGGCGATCCCGGCAGGAATCGAGCAGTCGCGGACCGCCCCGGAACTCGACGGCGCTAAGCAAGGGACCAATTCTTTCGACGTCCTCGGCTACCGAGGGCCCCGCCCGCCGAAAGGCGACGGCTCACACACGTATCGATTTACACTGACAGCCGTCGAACGCCCGCTGAACGTTCAGGCGGGAGCAAGTCGCGATCAGATCGCGGACGCGCTCCAGGGTAACAGCGTCGCGACGGCCCGCATCACTGGCGAGTACGAGCGGTAGCGGCTACCCCGACCGACAGCTGTAAAGCTGTATGCTTATCCGAGTCTGTCACGTACGAGCGCAAGATGGGATTTCACACGTTCGACGCGGACAAGGCTGAGAAACTCGAAGACCTGTCGCGGTATCAGTACCTCTCGGTCGACGAGTTGCTCGCCATGTTCGAGCCTCGTCTCGACGACACAGTCGCAGACGTCGGTAGTGGAACGGGGTTCTACACGGACGAAGTTGCGCCCTACGTCGAGAAGGTGTACGCCGTCGACGTGCAGCCTGAGATGCACGAGACGTACCAGCAAAAAGGGGTCCAGGAGAACGTCGAGTTCGTCACCGCCGAGGCACAGGACATGCCGTTCGACGACGACGCGCTCGACGCCGTCGTCTCTACGATGACGTATCACGAGTTCGCCAGCGAGGAGGCCACAGCAGAACTCGCACGCGTGCTCGACGCCGGTGGTCGCGTCGCGATCGCCGACTGGACCGCGAACGGCGAGGGCCTCAGCGGGCCGCCGCTAGACGAGCGATTCGACGCTGACACGGCAGCGGAGCATCTCGAAGCCGGAGGATTCGAGGTCGTAACCGCCAAAGACCGTCGCGAGACGTTCGTGCTCGAAGCACACCGCTAGGTCAGAAGTCGGGCAGATCGTCTGGCGCCTCGTAGTCCGCCTCCCAGTCGATGTACTCCGCTTCGAGGACCTCACAGACGATCTGTCCGAACTCGGTGAGGCCGGCGTTGATCGCAGAGACCGTGCCCCACGACTCGATGTCCGGGTGAATCTCGCGCTCGCGCCAATCTTCTGGGAGACCCGGTGCGTGGTAGCCCACGCGGTCGGCGAAATCGTCCCAGAAGAAGTCGAAGTCGGCGAACAGCTCCAGATCGCGGGCGATGTTGAACGCGTCTTCGTCCATGTTCGCATCGTCGGCCCACTCGGAGAACGCCTCTTTCCAGGCGCCGTCTACGAGGAACGTCTCGAGTTCCTCGCGTTTGTACTCGTCTCCCTGCACGTCGACGTCGTCGTACTCGTCTGCGTCCAGGTCCGACTGGAGTTCTGGAGGGTCCGGCGCAGACACGTCGAGTCCCATGGCCGCGAGTACGTACGGGAACGGAATAAGGGTTGATTCCCGCTCGTCAGGCGTCGCGCTTTGAACTGGCCAGCGCTGCGTCTTGCAGTTCCTCGCCGCGTTCGGAACTGACCGACAACTCGGGGACGGAAACCGGGTCCATCTCGTCGTCGATCGCGACGAAGACGAGGTGAGAATCCGTCGTCAGTTCGGCCTCGGCCGTCCGCGGGTTCTCGCGGAAGGCGCGAACTCGCACTCGAACGCTCGTTTCGCCGGTGTCGTACACGTAGCTTTTCAAGAGCGCGTTGTCGCCGACCGGGATCGGACGGCGGAAGTTGACTTGCTCCATACGCGCCGTGACGCAGTCTTTTCCGGCGAAGCGTATGGCGGACATCGCACCCACCTCGTCCATCCACTTCAGTACGTTCCCGCCGTGGGTGGTCTCCAGATTGTTCGCGTGATTCGGCTGCACCATCTCCCGGTTCTCGATGTAGGTGTCCATCAAATCCGGCATGTCCCGTGCTATCCCGGCGGGGACAAAACGCTTACTGGCTCCGGCCGCCCGGGGGTGCGAGAGTGAGACGGGTGTCATGCCGACAATCGTAAAACGGGGGAAGATGTATGCCACTCCAATGAGTGAACGGTCGGCGCCCACGCCGAACACGCCGGGGGACCCCACTGGGGAAGGGGACGTCACGGTATTGGGCACCGCACACGTCTCCCAGGAGAGTGTCGAAGAGGTCGAACAGACGATCGAGGAACAGCGACCGGACGTCGTGGCGGTCGAACTCGACGAGGGTCGATACCGGCAACTGAAAGGGGAAACGCCGGACGACCTGAACCCCGGCGACCTGCTGGAGGGCAACACGGTGTTCCAGTTCCTCGCGTACTGGATGCTCTCGTACGTCCAGGCCCGACTCGGTGACCGATTCGACATCCAGCCCGGTGCCGACATGATGGCTGCCGTGGACACCGCCGAGGAACTCGGCCTCGGCGTCGCGCTCGTCGACCGGAACATCCAGATGACGATCCAGCGGTTCTGGGCGCGACTCACAGGCCTCGAGAAGTTGAAACTCATCGGGGGCCTCATCGCGGGCGTCGCGAACCCCGCGACGGCAGGGCTGACAGTCGGCCTGACGATCGGATTCTTCGTCGCGCTGCCCGCCGAACTCCTGGCCGGCCCGCTGTTGTTCGGCGGCATCGGCGTCCTGGGCGGGGTACCGTTGGCGATACTGGACGGACTCGCGATCGCGCTGACGCTCGGCGGCGCCATCGGTGTTGTCCTCGCGTTCATCCTCACCACGTCGACCGAGGAAGAAGACCCCGAGGACCTCGACATGTCCGAACTGACGGACGCGGACGTCGTCACCGCGATGATGGAGGAGTTCCGGCACTTCTCGCCGGGCGGGGCAGAGGCCCTCATCGACGAACGTGACGCCTACATCGCACACAATCTCGTGCAGCTTCGCGAGGCCGGATACGACGTCATCGCGGTCGTCGGTGCGGGTCACCGAGCCGGCATCCAGGACTACCTGGACAATCCCGAAACGCTTCCGCCCTTCGAGTCGCTGGTCGGCGTCGAGTCCGGGAGCCGATTCTCGTTTTTCAAGCTCTTCGGCTACCTGTTCACGCTCGGCTTTCTCGCCTTCTTCCTCCTGTTGGGTATCGCAGTCGCCACTGGCGTCGAAGGCGCGTCGACTGGCTTTCTCGTCCAGTTGTTCGGGACCTGGTTCCTCATCAACGGCATCATCTCGTTTAGCCTGGCCAAGCTCGCGGGCGCCCACTGGCAGAGCGCGACCGTCGGCGGGGCGATCGCGTGGTTCACGAGCGTGAACCCCCTGCTCGCACCCGGGTGGTTCGCCGGCTACGTCGAACTGCGCTACCTCTCGGTGAACATCAGCGACATCAACACCCTCAACGAGATCTTGAGCGACGAAGAGGCACCGATCAAGGACATCTTCGGCAGAATGAAAGACGTGCCGCTGTTCCGACTGATCCTCATCGTCGCCATGACGAACGTCGGGAGTTTCATCGCGAGCATGCTGTTCGGCGTCGTGTTGCTGCCCTTCTTCTTCACGGAGATCGGGGGCGTCGACGAGATCTCCCGGCTCATGATACAGGGCGCCCAGAACGGTGCGACGTTCGTGTGGGGTCTGGTGACGTGAACGTCAGTTTCTCCATCCGGGAGCTGTTCGATTTCGCGGCTGCGTGGGTCGCGCTGAGCGTCGCGTTCACCATCTTCTTCCAGCGGCCGGCGCTGCTCGGGTTCGACGTCCCGGTGCTGGTCCGGATGTTCGCACTCAGCCTGTTGACCGTCGGCGTCGGGTTCCTCCTGCACGAACTCGCGCACAAGGTCATCGCGATCAAGTTCGGGAAAGTCGCGGAGTTCAGAGCGGACTACGGAATGTTGTTCATCGCTATCGTCTCCGCGATGGCGGGATTCATTTTCGCCGCACCCGGCGCGGTGTATCACCGCGGGCGCTCGACGATCAGACAGAACGGCCTGATCGCGCTGGCCGGACCCGTGACGAACCTCGGTCTGGCCGCGGTGTTCCTGCCGCTCGCGCTGTTTGCTGGCGGCTTCTTCGGACAGGTCGGCTCGCTTGGGGTCATCATCAACCTCTTTCTCGCGGGCTTCAACATGCTGCCGTTCGGCCCGCTCGACGGGAAGACGGTGTTGAACTGGAACAAGGTCGTCTTCGTCGCCGTGTTCGTTCCGTCGGTCGCGCTGGGAGTGTACGCGATGTTCGGCTTTTCGTTCCCGTTCTGACGGACCGACGGGCTTTTGCGCACGCCGCGCGGCCACTCGCGTATGAGCGAACAAAACAGCGAGGCGTCGGAGACGCCTCGACGAGGCGGCGAAGCCGCCGATAAGGACGAGGAGGGGCTGACGTACGCCGACGCCGGGGTCGACATCGACGCCAGCGAGGCGGCGACCGCGGCGCTCCTCGGTGCGACGGAGGGCTTCGAGGGCGACTTCGCCGGCCTGCTCGACATCGGCGACCGCTACCTCGCACTGGCAGCCGACGGCGTCGGGACGAAACTGCTCGTCGCCGAAGCCATCGACGACTACTCCACCATCGGCATCGACTGCATCGCGATGAACGCCAACGACCTCGTTGCCGCGGGGGTCCGCCCGGTCGCGTTCGTCGACTACCTCGCCGTCGAAGAACCCGACGACGAGACCAGCGAACAGATCGGTGAAGGGCTCTCCGAAGGCGCAGACCGCGCCGACGTCGCCCTGGTCGGCGGCGAGACGGCCGTCATGCCCGAGGTCATCAGGGGCCTCGACATCGCCGGCACCTGCGCTGGGCTAGCGGCCAAAGACGACGTGTTCCCTGGCGAGGCCGAACCCGGCGACGTGCTGGTCGGGTTCCCCTCTACGGGGATTCATTCGAACGGACTGACGCTCGCACGCCAGGCCGCAACGCAGAACCACGACTACACGGACCCGTTCCCCCACGACACGGATCGGACGATCGCTGAGGTGCTGCTCGAACCGACGCGCCTCTACACCGATCTCCTCGATCCGCTGCTGGCCAACGAAACGCACGCGGCCGCCCACGTCACCGGCGGCGGCTGGACGAATCTGACCCGAATGGGCGAGTTCCACTACGAGATCACCGATCCCTTCGAGGCTCAGCCGGTGTTCGAGTTCGTCCAGACGGAGGGGAACGTAAGCGACGAGGAGATGCACCGCACGTTCAACATGGGCACTGGATTCGTGGCTGCGCTGCCGGAAGCAGACGCCGAAGCCGTCGTCGAGGCGACCGACGACGGGCGGATCATCGGCGACGTTCAGGACGGCGACGAGTGCGTGGCAATTCGCGGGCTCGAATTGGCCTGATAGCAATTGGCACGCGGCGAGGAAACGGTTATTTTCCCCAGTGTACAGTACTGTTGATAGACACATATCGGCACGTATGTAGCCGTTCCCCGCCGGGTTCTGGGGGATCACAACCGCATTCATAAACGGGGAGACCTGACAGAAAATTAGGTTACTAATATTACTGTTCGAGAATCGTTACCAATATAAGGATAATAGGACCTCCTAATCCCTACCAGGGCTATCCTTAAGTACAAGAACCGGGAATATACGGGTACTTATGAAAGGGGAGCAAGACGCGACGCTCGACATCTTCGTTCGCTCGCTGGCGCCGACGACCGGTCTGGAGCGCCAACGCGCGCTCGTCAGCCAACTCGATCGCATGGAATCCGAGGGGCTGATCGACGGCTACGACGTCCACGTCTGGGGTGACGCCGTGTCCGTCGATTCGGCGCTGGCGGAGACCGCGACTGGTCGGGGGGTCCGATCACAGGTGGCAGGGTTCCAGCAGTGGGCGCTCGCCGAGAACGTCTCCGTTCAGCCGTTCTTCGATCGGAAAGAGCAGTCCTCTTCGATCACCGGCGACGAGCAGACCGTCATCACGCTTCCCGAGATCACGGTCGCGGAATACGAAGGGGCCGAACTGGTCGGGATGGCCCCGCACCAGTCCGCCGGTGAGACGGTCTCCGTTCAGAACTACCTGGACGACGTGGAGATGCGCAGAACGCGTGCACTCGCCGAGGACGACGGCGCTTCCCACCAGCTGCGCGTTCCGAGCGACGACTGATCGACGCCGGACCGACGACGTTCTCTTTTCTGCGAAGAAACCGAAGGAGGTCGACGAGATGCGCTACGACATGTGCGCAGCGATGTCCGCGTCGGTGATGATCCCGATCATCTCACCGTTCTCGATGACGATGACGGCGTCGTGATGGTCGAGGTGAGTGTCGACCTCGTCGACGGTCGTCTCCCGCGTCACCGTCGTGATGCTCTCACGCATCACGTCCGCAATAGGGAGTTCCCCGGGGTCTTCGTCGTCCACGTGGCGGACGTCACTGAGACTGACGATGCCGACCGGGTACTCGTCACGAATGACTGGCAACTGCGAGTACCCTTCCTGGTTCATCGTCTCGATAGCGAACTTGATGCTGTCGTCGGGCTCGATCCCGTAGACAGGGCTGTGCATCAGGTCTTCTGCGCGGAGAATCCCGCCTTCGGCTTCTTCCAGCGCGTTCACGATCCGCCGGAGCGTCGAGAGCCGCGGATCGACGTCACCGCCCTCGATGCGCGCGATAAGTGGCTGTGACACGTCAGCCTGCTCGGCGAGCTCGCTCTGCGTGAGGTCGAGCTCGTTGCGGCGTTCCCGCAGATCCGCTGGCGTCGGCAGTTCCATACCGCCGGATAACCAGTGGTAATGTAAAAAACTTCCCCAGTCGAGTCCGGGGAGTGATTAAGCGTCTGCTTCGGCCTCTTCCTCGGCGAACTCGACGGTCTCGACGACTTTGAGCGGCACGTCCCGGAGCGCACCGCCGATTTCGCTTTTCGCGATCCGCTGGGCGTGTTCCTTGTTCTCAGCGTTGAACACCTTCATCTCCAGCACGAGTCCGACGAGTGCCGTGTCAGCGGCGATGAAAGCGGAATCGAACGGCTCTCCGCACGCGGGGCAACCAGTCGCACCGACTTCCACCTCGACGTAGTCCATGTCCTTGTCGTTGAGACGCTTTCCGGCCTCGCTGACGGCGACGCCGATTGCGTCGTCGATGTCTTCGACGTCACGGACCAACCACGCGGCTTCCATCGCTACCAGATAGTTCATGTCTTTCTCTGTGTCCTACTCCCTCTCGTGCTTTATGATTTGACTCCGACCGCTGTTCGAAGAAGGATTCTCTCCGAGACGGCCTCTCACCGGCGGATTCGATGCGCACGAGACTCCAATAATGCTCATAACTTATGGCTTCTACCCACGGAGATTATCTGGCCGTTACCGAATTTTCCACCTGCTACCCCGTCCCGGTTGTGCACGAGACAACTGAGGTTGAACCGCAGGACGGGGGCGCTATAGAACCCGATGAAAGAACGTTATAAAACCTACAATACGGGAAGGTTTATATAACCCAATCACCCCATCACCGGCGAGGACAATGGAAAACCGCCTGTACCGAAGTGCGTTGTTCGCAGCGTACCAGCTTACCCTGATGCTGGGCATCGTGATGCTCCCGGTGGCGCTCGTCATGCGTCAGTTCGGAGTCACACTCCCGATTCACCGAATGGTCGCACGACTGGCCGACGCCTACGAGGACGCATCCCCTAACTCCGCCTAAGTCTCCGCTCTTCTCTGCGCTACGCTGTCACCGCAGCGGACGTAAAAACCGATAACCGCTACGGGTTCGACGACCCGTTGTACGTCGTTCTCAGAGACCCCAGAACAGCCAGATGAACACCGGTGTGACGACGGACAGGAGCAACTGGAGCGGGGCGCCGACCCGGACGTAGTCGGTAAATCGGTAGCCGCCGGGACTGTACACCATGAGGTTGGTCTGATAGCCAACCGGGGTCATGAACGCCGTCGAAGCGGCGAAGGTGACGCCCAGAACGAAGGCGAACGGCTCCGCACCGATCCGCGTGGCCGTACTGACAGCGATCGGCAACAGCAGTACCACGCTCGCGACCGGGGTGATGACGTTAGCAAGCAAGCCCGTGAGCACGTAGAACAACGCCAGTACAGCCAGCGGCGGCAGCAGGTCTGCCTGTTCCACGATGAGCGACGCCAGGAGCGCGGCCCCGCCGGTCTCCTGTAAGGCGATGCCGAGCGGGATCACGCCCGCCAACAGGAAGATGACGTCCCAGCTGACCGCGTCGTAGGCGTCCGCCGGGTCGAGGAGGTCAGTCACCAGCATCGCGACGACCCCGCCGAGCGCGGCGATGACGATGGGAGAGAGGCCGAGCGCTGCGACGGCGATCACTGCACCGACGATCCCGACCGCTAACCCCGCCTCCGAGCGGTCCAGCATCGGCGGTTCGTCGAGGTGCGACTGATACCCAACGGCCGATTCTGAGACCAGAATTACCCCCGTCTCTTCGAGGGCCTGGATCGCGGACGTGCTGGCGTGGATCAGGAGGGCGTCGCCCTCCGCAAGTGACACTGTGGTCAGGTCCTCACGGTGAACGTCACTTCCCTGCCTGATCGCCAGCACGGTCGCACCGTACACTGCTCTGAGTTTCGCGCTCCCGACTGATTCCCCCACGAGGGGTGAACTCGCGGGAAGCACGGCTTCGACGACCGTGCCACCGCCGGATTGCTGTGAGAGTTCCTGCTCGGTGACGCCCGCTGCGGGCAGGCGCCGGAGCGAGTCGGCAGCGACGAACGCGTCGAGTTGCTCCCGCGAGCCGCGGACGGTCAAGACGTCACCAGCACGGATTTCGCGTTCACTGCCGGCCGCCAGGAACGTCTCGTCCCCACGGACGATCTGGACGACGTCGACCGGGACGTCGCGTTCGGCCATCGCCGCCGCGACGGGCAGGCCGACTAGCGGCGAGGACCCTCTGACGTACACGCGCGTGACGTGATCGCCGAGGCCGAACTCCTCTATGAGGTCCGCCGGGTGAATCCGCTCGGGCAGGAGCCACTGACCGACCGTCACGAGGTAGATGACCCCGAACGAGAGGACGACGGCACCGAGATGCGTGAACTCGAACATCGAGAACGGGTGGTCGAGCAGCTCTCGCGAGAGGTCGCTGGCGACGAGGTTCGTGGACGTCCCGACGAGCGTGAGCGTGCCCCCAAGCATCGCCGCGTAGGACAGCGGCATCAGCAACTTCGACGGCGAGACGTAGCTTTCGTCGGCGAGATCCGTGATCATCGGAATGAACACAGCGACGACGGGCGTGTTGTTGACGAAGCCGGCGATCGGTCCCGTGAGCCCGACGGTCGCGCCGAGCACGCTGTCGGGGTCACCGCGAGTGACCCGAGCGACTTTCGCCCCGAGCACCTGCACGAGTCCGGTCTCCTGAACGCCCGCACTGAGAACGAACATGGCCAGGATCGTCACCGTCGCCGGGTTGGCCAACCCCGAGATAGCCGCCGTCGGAGTCATCTGCGTCCAGGGTTCCAGGACGGCCAACGCGACGATGACCGCGAGTGCCGTCGTGTCCGGCGAAACCACTTCGGTCACGAACAGTACGATGGTTGCGACGACGAGCGCGAACACGACGAGCATCCCCGCCGTGACCGGTGGTGCCATGTCCGTTCGACTCGCTGACCTGACTTATACCTGATGCGCTCGGACGGCTCCGGGCGATTTAACTCCGGGACGTGGCTACGGACGGTCGATGGAGTTTGCCGCGTTCGCCGACCACGCCGGGGAAATCGAAGCCGAGCCTGCGGACTTGGAGATCGTCGCCCTGGTCACGGAGTTGTTCGAACGAGCCGACGACGACCTCGCGACGATCGCCCGATTCCTTCAGGGGCGTGTGTTCCCAGCCCACGACTCGACGACGCTCGACATCGGCCCGCGGCTCTGTTACGAAGCCATCGCCCGCGCCGCCGGCAAGAACGTCTCGGCAGACGACGTCGAGGACCGACTGGCCGAGGTCGGCGAGATCGGCGAGGTCGCTGCGAGTTACGAGTTCGGTGGCCAGCAGGGACTTGGCGCGTTCACCGGCGGCGGGGCGGACGGCCTGACGGTCAGCGAAGTCGACGAGGAGTTGCGAACGCTCGCAGCCGTCGAAGGCAGCGGCAGTCAGGACACGAAACTCGACATCCTCTTCGGACTGTTCAACAGAGCCGATCCCGACGAGGCCAGGTATCTCGCCAGACTCGTCCTCTCGGAGATGCGCATCGGCGTCGGCGAGGGAACGGTCAGGGACGCGATCGGCGACGCCTTCGACGTCCCGGTCGCGTCCGTCGAGCGTGCCCTTCAGGTCTCGAACGACTACGGCCTCGTTGCTGAAGTCGCCCGCGACGAGGGCGAGGACGGGCTGGATTCGCTCTACCTGGAGACCGGACGACCCGTGCAGGCGATGCTCGCTCAGGCCGGGACCGTCACCGATGCGCTCGAGGCGTGGGACGAAGCCGCGGTCTCCTGGAAGTTCGACGGCGCGCGAATCCAGGTGCACTACGACGGCGACGACGTGTCGCTGTTCTCCCGGAACATGGAGGACGTGACCGACGCGCTGCCGGAAGTCGTCGAGTTCGTCGAGGCCAACCTGACCGCCCCGGCGATCCTCGACGGCGAGGTCGTCGCGGTCGACGACGAGGGTGACCCGCTCCCGTTCCAGGAGATTCTCCGTCGCTTCCGCCGGAAACACGACGTCGCGAAGGCGCGCGAGGAAGTCGCGGTCGAACTGGAAGCGTTCGACTGCCTCCACGCCGACGGCGACGACCTGCTGGACGTCGCACTGCCGGCTCGCCACGAGCGATTGGTCGAGGTCCTGGACGACGGCGTCGCGGGACTGTGGATCACCGACGACCCCGACGAGATCGCCGAGGTCGAATCCCAGGCCCTCGACGCGGGGCACGAAGGAATCATGCTCAAGAACCCCGAGTCGACGTACTCGCCCGGGCGGCGCGGGCAGAACTGGCTCAAGCGCAAGCCGGACGTCGAGACGCTCGACCTGGTCGTCACTGGCGCGGAGTGGGGCGAAGGACGGCGCGCGGAGTTCCTCGGAACGTTCATGCTCTCGGTTCGCGCGGGCGAGGAGTTCGAGCCGATCGGCAAAGTCGCCACGGGCATCACCGACGAGGAACTCGCGGAGTTGACCGACTTGCTGGAACCACACGTGCTGACCGAAGACGGCAAAGACGTCGAGATCGATCCCGCCGTGGTGTTCGAGGTCGGATACGAGGAGATTCAGGCGTCGCCGACGTACGAATCGGGCTGGGCGCTCCGGTTCCCGCGATTCCTCGGCGTGCGCGACGACAAGAACCCCGAAGACGCCGATACGAAAGCCCGCGTCGAGCGCCTCGTCGAGGACCAGTAGGTCAGACTCCGCGTCGGTGAGGGACAACATCCCGCCGGGACGACCCCTCGAAATCGGAATTGTGCGTGCGACTGGATCGACAGCGGTTTTTCGTGGTCTCGACCTACTGTCGTCCATGACCGTAGACCACGGGACACTCTCCATCGAGTGGTCCGGGTTGGCGACAGTTCGGATCGAATCGTCGGACGGAACGGTCGTCTACTTCGATCCCGGACGGTACGGCGTGCTCGACGACTACGACACACGGGACGGCGACCTCGTATGCGTCAGTCACGTCCACCACTACGATCCGGACGGCATCGAGCGGGTCGCGAACGACGACGCGACCGTCGTCGTCCACGAAGCCGTCCACCACAGCGAGACGGACAGGGACGTCACTCCGGTCCGCGACCTCCCCTTCGAGGTCAAACGCGTCGACGACGAGACCGACACCGTCGAGGCAGGGATCATCCTCCGGACGCTGGCCGCGTACAACCAGCCAGACGGTCCGCACGTGGACGAAAACGGTGAGCCGTACCACCCGAAAGGGCGAGGCTGTGGTTTCATCGTCCACGTCGACGGTGAGCGGGTCTGCTGGCCCGGCGACACCGACGTCCTCGAGGGCCACGCCGAACTCGACGTCTCGGTTTTCCTCCCGCCGATCGGCGGGACGTTCACGATGGATCGCCACGAGGCTGCCGACCTCGCCGAAAACCTCGACCCGGACCTCGTCGTTCCGATCCACTACGACACCTTCGACGAGATCGCGGTCGATGCAGCGGCCTTCGCTGCTGACCTCGAACAGCGAGGCGTCCACGTCGAACTGGACGAGTCGTAACCGACCTGCGTTCTCGTTGGTCGGCGATCTATTCTCGGTGGTGCGGCCAGTTGTCGGCCTCGACGAACTCGTTGCTGCCACAGGCCCCACACTCGGCGGGTGCCTCGTAGTGATGGTCTCCGGCCTCGCGTCCCGTCACCGTTCCGGCGTGGACGACCTGGCAGTCGGTGCAGACGTACGTCCGCGGATGCTCTGGCGTATGTGCCATACTCTCAAGTCGATCCGAAGGGGGATAAAAGTCAGAAGCAACTCTCTGCTCCCGGGCACTACCGCCAGTTCTCGTTGCCGGAGTAACGTACTGCAGAACAGGTGACGCTCAGAGCCCGATCAGATGACGCCCATCTCGTCGAGTCGCTCGGGGAGGTAGGTGTCCGTCACGAAGTCCAGGCCGCGTGCTGCGAGCGACTGCTGTTCTGCCTTCTTCTCGATGTCGAGCTGGAGTTCGATCTGCTCTTTCCAGTAGTCGGAGGTAAAGCGCGGGTCTTCGAGTTCGGACTCCAGGGCGTTGACGTCCGAATCGCTGAGCGGGTCCGTCGGCAGGTCGTAGTCGACGATGTCCTCCGGCTGGATGCCGATGTACTGTGCTTCCGGGGTCGCGAGGTACTCCGAGAGGTGTGCGGATTTGATCGAGCCGTACGCGACCGACCCGAAGATGCGGTACGACCACGGGTCGCCGTCAGTGAAGACAGTCACCGGCAGGCCCAGTTCGTCGTGGAGCCGCTTCGTGATCCGGCGAGTGGCGCGCGCCGGCTGGCCTTTCAGGTGAACGATGATGGCGTTGTACTCCTCGTCGAACCCGTTCTCGACGAGTCGGTCGCGCATACCACCGGTCTCCACGCACAGGACGAAGTCCGCGTCGTTGTCGAGGAACTCGATGGTGTCCGGGTTGTTCGGAATCTGGTATCCGCCCTCCCCGACGTCCTCCTGACAGTGGATCTCGCGTTCGCCCCGCCGGGTCTGCTCGCGGATCCGGAGCGGCCCCATGATAGTCGCGCCGGATTCCTCCGGTCGCATGTGGAACTCCTCGCGGCGCACCTCCGAGACGATTTCCAGGTCCTCGATGAGCTGGTTGGACTCGTCCTGGGAGTTGAACTGGGCGTCTTTCTCGTCGAAGGACTCGCTCAGGTAGTACAGCTCACGCAGGGTGGACGAACGGTCTTCGTCGAGCTGCTGGGCGAGGAAGTCGATCGTATAGATCGCCTTCAACAGCTTCTGGGCACCGCTTACGGTCTTTGCACTCCGAGTACTGTGACGGTCGCCGTACACCCAGACGCCCTTCTCGTCGTCGAAGACGATGTTGCTCTTCGTCCGCGTCGGGATCGACATCGTCGGGACGTCGCCGTGGTCGAACTGGTCGTAGAACTGTGCCGCGAGATCGATCAGTCGCTCGCGGGCGTCGCCTTCCGCTTGTGGTGAATCCGTACTCATTGTTATGCGTCGATCGTCAGTTTCTCGTCCTCGATTCCCTCGACCTGGATGTCGAACGTGGCCTCGCCGTTGACGTTGTACTCGATGGTCGCTTCTTCACCGGCTTTCACCGTCGGCGACCACTTCACGAACCACTCGCCGTCCATCTCGACGACCTCGGCGCCCTCGATCTCGCCCGGATCTTCCGTGACGATGTCGGTGATCTCCAGGCTCGCGTTCGTGGAGTCGTTGTTCTCGATGACCAGTCGCACCACGTCGTCGGCGCGTTCCCGCTCGACGAGGACGTTGTTCATGATGCGAGCCAGCGTGTCGTCGATGTTCAACTCGCCCTTGCCGGTCACGCCCTCCAGCTTCTCGGCCATCGCCGGGAGGATCGTCGCGAGTTTGTCCTGCTTGCGCCGGCGCTTCTCCATCGACCGCCGCTTCTTGAGGTAGGACTTCAGGTCGCGTGCCGAGTCGCGGATCGCCCGCTCGATCTCGTCTTCGATTTCGGGAACGTTCGCCACCGCGTCCTTGGACTCGCTGGTGAAGGGCACGTTCGTCGACGCGACGTGAACCATGATGACGGCCGGCCCGTTCGGAATCCCGCTGCCGCCGGGCTGGTCGAGTTTGTAGTTGCGCCAGTTGATCGTCTTGACCACGTCGGTGATGGCACAGGCGCCGCGCTGGTAGACGAGCGGGACCCGGTTCGCGAATCGCATCACGTCCGTCTTGCCGCCTTCTTCGAGTTCGCCGCCGTAGGCGATCCCGGCTTCGACGATGAACGGATCGCCGCCGTGGACCGACGCGTCGCGCGTCGTCGACGAGTAGAAGTCCGCGTCGAACACCTTCTTGAGCCCTTCCAAGACGAGGTCGTCGGTGATCGGCGAGAGACAGTCGGTCGGCGGCGCGATGATGTCGGCCGCGCGCATCGCCTCGTGGAGTTCGCTCGCCATGTCCCGATCCTCGGCGATCTCCTTGATCTTGGGGACGTCGTCGGGGACGGTCCGCATCCGCTCCCAGAGCGCGTCGGTGACCTTTCCGCGCGCCTTCTCCCCGAACGTCGCGTCGTCGTACTCCTCGGTGTCGTCGGCTGATTTGTCGACGTACTGTTCGAGTTGTTTGCGCGTCACCCGGTCGCGGACGTCGTCGTCGCGGTTCTCGAACTTCGCGGCGATGCGCTCGGCGAGCCCCTGTACGTGGGCGTCGTCCTTCCGGTCTGTCGTCGCTCGGTCGACGAGCTGATACACGTCGGCCGTTCGCTCGGCCGTGATCTCGGCCCAGGCCGCTTCGACGGCGTTCTCCTGGACCGTGTCGCCGAACGTCGTGTCGTGGTCCTCGCCGACGGTCTCTGCGAAGTTGGCGACGACCTCGACCAGTTGGTGGTGCGCGATGAGTTCGCGCTCCTGGACTGCGTCGGCGATCGACTGGGCGAACTCGCTGGTGGCCTCCTGCCCTTTGTTGGCGACGGCGTCCTCGACGGCGGGAGCAACATCACCGTCCTCATGCTCGCGCGGGGCGTTCCAGGCCATCTCGCGACCGAAGTGATGGTCGCGGAAGTTGTCGATGATCGACGCCGACGTCTTCCCGCCGACGCGAGTGAACTCTTCCTGGAGGAACCCCGACGCGGAGTAAGAATCAGTGGCGTCGAGCATCTTCTGGAGGGTCCCCAGTTCGACGCCGTGTGGGTGCGGGCGAATCTCCTCGGTTTCGGCCGGGAGCTGGTCGGTCGCCCGCTCGTATTTCATGTGTTCCTTGGGCTCGCGCAGTTCGAGGCGCGCGTGCGGGTTGACGACCGCCGTGTGCTTGACGTAGTCGTGGAGCTGCTGGCGAGCGCGCATGTTCGCCTCCATCTCGACTTCGATGCGCGTCCCGTGCGGGCGGTCCCACGACGTGGTGTCTTCGACTTCGATCTCGGGTTCGTTGCTGTCCGTGTCGATGGTGAGTTCGAAGTACTTGGCGTCTGCACCGCGCTGGGTCCGGCTGGTGACCTTCGCAGGTTTCCCGCTGGTCAGTTGCGAGTAGAGGACGGCAGCGGAGATCCCGATCCCCTGCTGCCCGCGGCTCTGTTCTCTGGCGTGGAAGCGAGACCCGTAGAGCAGTTTCCCGAAGATCTTGGGGATCTGCTCTTTGGTGATGCCGGGCCCGTTGTCCTCGACGATGAGCCGGTAGTAGTCGCCGGCTTCCTGAATTTCGACGTAGATATCGGGGAGAATACCGGACTCTTCGCAGGCGTCCAGTGCGTTGTCTACGGCTTCCTTGACGGCCGTCACCAGCGCCCGGGCGCCCGAGTCGAACCCGAGCATCTGGCGGTTCTTCTCGAAGAACTCGGCGATGGAGATGGACCGCTGAGACTCTGCCAACTCCTCGGCGATCCCCTCTCCCTCGGCGAGCGTCGATTGGTACGAGGTCATCTTCTGGCTGTTTGTACCCCCGGAGGGGTTAAATGTTGTACGCTGCCGGGGTGAAAGTGAAACTCGACCGGAGAGTGGCCGAGAGTGTGCTAAACAGTACCAAAGCACGGCTCGCGCGCGCGAGCGTGCGGGAGTTTTATCAAGCCCCGTACCCTACGACGCTATAGATTTCATGTCTAAGGAGCCTGAATACGGAGCCAGGCAGATACAGGTCTTAGAAGGGCTGGAGGCCGTCCGAAAGCGGCCTGCGATGTACATCGGCTCGACTGACTCTCGCGGACTCCATCATCTCGTCTACGAAGTCGTTGACAACTCCATCGACGAAGCGCTCGCTGGATACTGTGATTCGATCGAGGTCACGATCCACGAGGACAACTCGGTGAGCGTCAGCGACGACGGACGAGGGATTCCCGTCGACACCCACGAGGAACACGACAAACCGGCACTGGAAGTCATCATGACGATCCTCCACGCCGGTGGGAAGTTCGACAACAAGTCCTACCAGGTCTCTGGTGGTCTCCACGGCGTCGGCGTGTCGGTCGTCAACGGCCTCTCGAAGTGGCTCGAAGCAGAGGTCAAGCGCGACGGGACGGTCTGGGAGCAGCGCTACGACCACGGCGAACCCGAGTACGACCTTCGCGAGGCGCGCGAGATGGAACCCGACGAGGAGACCGGGACGACCATCCGCTTTTGGCCAGACGACGAGATCTTCGAGACCGACGAGTTCGAGTTCTCGACGCTCGAAAGTCGGCTTCGCGAACTGGCCTTCCTCAACTCCGGCGTCGAGATCACGCTCCGCGACGAGCGCGACGGCGAGGAGGCGACTTTCCTCTACGAGGGCGGCATTCGCGAGTTCGTCGAGTACCTGAACGAGACGAAAAACCCCCTTCACGAAGACGTCATCTACTTCGAGGACGAGGGCGACATCGACGAGGGGACCGTCCACCTGGAGGTGGCGATGCAGGCCACCGACGAACTTCAGGGCTCGATCCACGCGTTCGCCAACAACATCAACACCCGCGAGGGCGGGAGCCACCTCACCGGGTTCAAGACCTCCCTCACCAGGGTGATCAACGACTACGCGAACGAGCACGGCATGCTCGGCGACCTCGACTCGAACCTCAAGGGCGACGACATCCGCGAGGGACTAACGGCCGTCATCTCGGTCAAACACCCCGATCCGCAGTTCGAGGGCCAGACGAAGACGAAACTCGGGAACAGCGAAGTTCGGGGGATCGTCGAGAGCGCCGTCCACGAGAAGTTGGCGACGCACTTCGAGGAGCACCCCGACGTGGCCAAGGCGATCATCTCGAAGGCCGTCGAGGCCGCAAAGGCCCGCAAAGCAGCCAAGAAGGCCGAAGAGCTCACCCGACGGAAGAACGCGCTGGAATCGACGGCGCTCCCCGGCAAACTCGCCGACTGTCAGACCAAAGACCCGACCGAGTCGGAGCTGTTCATCGTTGAGGGTGACTCCGCAGGCGGCAGCGCGAAACAGGGCCGCAATCCGGAGTTCCAGGCGATCCTCCCGCTGGGCGGGAAGATCCTGAACGTCGAGCGACACCGCCTCGACCGGATTCTGGAGAACGACGAGATCCGCAGCATGATCACGGCGATCGGGACGGGCATCGGCGACGAGTTCGACATCGAGGACGCGCGGTACGAACGCATCCTCATCATGACCGACGCCGACGTCGACGGGGCGCACATCCGGACGCTCCTCCTGACCCTGTTCTACCGCCACATGAAGCCGCTCATCGAGGCGGGCTACGTGTACGCGACGCAACCGCCGCTGTACCGCATCCGCTATCGCGGCAATACGTACGACGCGATGACCGAGCAGGAGCGCGAACAGATCGTCGCCGAGAAATGCGACGGGAACCCGACCCAGGTCCAGCGGTTCAAGGGGCTCGGCGAGATGAACCCCGAGCAACTCTGGGAGACGACGATGAACCCCGAGAACCGCCATCTGAAGCAGATCACCATCGAGGACGCCGCCGCGGCGGACAAGATGTTCTCGGTGCTGATGGGAGACGCAGTGGGGCCGCGCAAACAGTTCATCAAGGAACACTCGCCGGAAGCCGAGTGGGTCGACATCTAAACGATGAGTTCAGACATACCAGACGGTCCAGAAGACCAACCGACCGTGCCCGCTGCGAACGTCGAACGGGTACGCGTCGAAGACGAGATGGAGCAGAGTTACATCGACTACGCGATGTCCGTCATCGCGGGCCGCGCACTCCCGGACGTCCGTGACGGGCTAAAGCCCGTTCACCGGCGCATCCTCTACGCGATGCACGAGATGGGCGTCTCCTCGGGGAGCAGTCACCGCAAGTCCTCGTCCGTGGTGGGCGAGACGATGGGTGACTACCACCCCCACGGCGACCAGGCCATCTACGACACGCTCGTGGGCATGGCCCAGGACTTCGGGATGCGCTACCCGCTCGTCGACGGCCAGGGGAACTTCGGGTCGATGGACGGCGACCCCGCCGCGGCCATGCGGTACACCGAGGCCCGGATGAGTTCCATCTCGGAGGAACTGCTGGCGGACATCGAGAAGGACACCGTCGACTTCCAGCCCAACTACGACGACCGGCTGACCGAACCGGAGGTCCTCCCGGCGGCGTACCCGAACCTCCTGGTCAACGGCTCGACCGGGATCGCCGTGGGGATGTCGACGAAGATTCCCCCGCACAACCTCGGTGAGGTCATCGACGCCACGATCCACCTCATCGACAATCCGGACTGTTCGGTCGAGGACCTGCTCCACTTGGAGGAGAGCCCCGGACCGATCAAGGGCCCCGACTTCCCGACGGGCGCGAACATCGTCGGCCGGAACGACGTCCACAAGGCGTACAAGACCGGTCGCGGTCGCATCACGGTCCGCGCCGAGTACGAGGTCGACGACGAGGACGGCCGCATCGTCATCACGGAACTCCCGTATCAGGAGAACAAGGCCCGGATGGTCGAGCGGATCGCCGAGGACGTCAACGAGGGGAAAATCGAGGGTATCAGCGACCTTCGGGACGAGTCCGACCGCGACGGCGTCCGCATCGTCGTCGAACTCAAGCGCGGTGCGAACGTGGACGTCGTGGAGAACCAGCTGCTGGAACACCACCTCGAATCGACGTTCGGCGTCATCAACCTCTCGCTGGTCGACGGGCAGCCCCGCGTGCTGACGCTCAAGGAGACCTTAGCGGAGTACGTCGACCACCGCAAGGAAGTCGTCCGGCGTCGCAGCCAGTTCGAACTCGACGAGGCCGAGGACCGCGCCCACATCCTCGAAGGGCGGCTCACCGCCGTCGAAAACACGGACGACGTGATCGAACTCATTCAGGACGCCGAGGACCGGGGGTCCGCCAAGGAGGCACTCAAGTCCGAGTTCGACTTCTCTGAGGACCAGGCCGACCACATCGTGCGGATCCAGCTCGGCAGTCTCACCTCCGCAGAGGTCGAGGAGATCGAGACGGAGTACGAGGAAGTTCAGGAACGGATCGAGCGCTTAGAGGAGATCCTCGGCGACGAGCAGGAACTGCTCGACGTCATCAAGGACGAACTCGCGGAGATCAAAGACGAGTACGACGACGAGCGCCGGACCAAGATCATCGAGGACACCGGCGAGGTCACTCACGAGGACCTCATCCCGGAGGAAGACTGCGTGGTCGTCATCACCGAGGACGACTACATCAAGCGGATGCCCGTCGACAAGTTCGACCCCCAGGGTCGCGGCGGGAAAGGCATCATCGGCGCGGACCCCAAAGAGGGTGATCGCGTCCACAAGGTGTTCAGAGCCAATAGCCACGATTACCTGCTCTGTTTCACCAACCAGGGGCAGGTCTACCGGCTGAAGACCTACCAGGTCCCGGAGATGAGCCGGACCGCCCGGGGTAATCACATCCGGAACGTCATCGAGGGCATCGACGACGGCGAGGAGATCACGGCCGTCGTCAACACCGACGACTTCGAGTCCGACGAGTGTCTCACGATGGTCACCCGCGACGGCTACGTCAAGCGGACGCGCACGACAGAGTTCGAGAACATCCGCTCGACGGGGATCATCGCAGCCTCGCTGGAGGACGGTGACGAACTCGTCGACGTGGAGGTTACCACCGGGGACCAGGACCTCGTCATCGCCACCGAAGGCGGCATGACGATCCGCTTCGACGAGGACGAGGCCCGCGAGATGGGCCGGACCGCACGCGGCGTCGGTGCGATCAAACTGCAGGAGGGTGACGCCGTCACCGGCCTGGTCGCGACCGACGAGCACGACGAGCGTGCGCTGCTGACAGTCACGCAGAACGGCTACGGCAAGCGGACGAAGCTCAGCGAGTACCGCTGTCAGTCCCGCTACGGGAAAGGTCTCATCGACATCAAGACCGGGGGCCGAAACGGCCCAGTTACGGCCGTGAAAGCGGTCACCGAGGAGGATCACCTCATCATCATGAGCGAGCACGGGCAGATCATGCGCATCCGCGCCTCTGAAATCTCGACCGTCGGCCGGAACACGATGGGCGTCACCATCATGGAACTGGAGGGCAACGACGGCGTCGCGAGCGTGACCGTCGTGCCTGCACCCGAGACTGACGACGAGGAATAGCGACACCGACCGATCGATTCGTTTTTTCCGAAGAGCAGAACCGAACGTTGTGAGCGCGTGCGTTAGGCGTCGAGTCCGACCGTCAGCACTGGCACGGGCGCTGTTTCGACGACCCGCTGGGAGACGCTGCCGACGACGTTTCGCTCGTAGCTGTCGCCGCTGGTGCCCATCACGACGAGATCGATGTCGTTGTTCTCGACGTAGTCGACGATACACTCGGCGGGGTGGCCGATGTCGACGTCGCCGGTCGCTTCGATCCCCTGCTCCTGTGCGTTGGTGACGGCGTCGTCGATCGCCGTGAGCGCCTCTTCCTCGAGTTCCTGCCGAACTTCCTCGACGCGGTTGTCGTCGAGGACGAGGAACGCGCGGTCGTCGACGACCGACAGGACGTGCAGCGTCGCGTCTCTCGTCGCTGCGATGTCGAACGCGTGTTCCTCGACTCGGTCGGCATGTTCGCTTCTGTCCGTGGCAAAGAGGATCGACTCGTACATCTACACGTCCACACTGACGACGGAAACAAAAGCACTTCGCGATGAGTCTCAGTTCGTGGGAACAGTTCCTCGGGAGTCAGTCGTCGGCCGGTGCTGGTTCGACCAGCGCGTCGGGGTCGAGGGGCGCGTACCGGACGATCTCGTCGAAGTACTCGTGGGGCAGCGACTCGCCGTCGGTGATGCCACGAGCGTCGGGCTGTTCGAACCGGGTTTCGACGAACCACTCGGCCACGAGCACGCGGCGACCGTTCTCGTCGGCGTCGATTTCGGACTGGGCGCGCTCGAGCAGGAGCGACGCCGTGACCACGTCGAAGATGTAGTCCGCCAATTGTTTGGCCTCGTGCTGGGCGTACTCCTGGCTCTCGCCTGCCAGCGCGACCATCGCCTCCTGCATGTCCGCGAACTCGTCCTCAACGGTCTCCGCGAGGTCGACCAGCCGGGGATGCTCGACGGCTTCGACGTGCTCGCGGACGAGGGGGAACAGCGCTTCGTGCGCGGCCTCCTTGTTGAGCACGCGCAGGACGTCGAGTGACAGGATGTTCGAGGTTCCCTCCCAGATTGGGAGGACCTGAGCGTCCCGAAGGAGCTGTTCGGTCGTATAGCCGTTGACGTAGCCGTTGCCGCCCTGGATCTCGCAGGCGTAGGAGGCCGTGTCGACGGCCATCCGGGCGGTCTTGTACTTCGCGATGGGGACGAGCAACCGCATCAGTTTGAACGCGGTTTCGTCGTCCTCGTCGGCCATGTAATCGGCGTAGTGTGAGGCGGCCTCGAAGGCGAACGCCAGCGCGGCAGCGTAGTCGACCTGCATGTCGACGAGGTCCCGCCGCATCAGCGGGTACTCGTCGATGGTCGAGCCGAACGCCTCGCGATTGGCCGCCTGGACCTTCGACTCCAGCAGCGCGCGACCCATACACCCGACCGAGCCGGTGGCGTTGGTCAGCCGCTCGAAGTTCATCATCTCGGCCATCAGCTTGAACCCCTCCTCGGGTTCGCCGACGAGATACCCCTCGGCGCCCTGGAACTCGACCTCGCCGGTCGGCACGGCGATCGTCCCGAGCTTGTCCTTCAGTCGGCGGTAGAGCTGGTCGTTGAGCGCTCCACTCTGTTTGGTGTGGGGCACCAGGAAGAGCGAGAGCCCCTCCGTCCCCTCGGGTGCGTCTGGGCGGCGGGCCAGCGCGAGCGTTCCCTCGGCGTCGATGTTCGAACAGAACCACTTCTCTCCGTAGAGCTCGTAGACGCCCTCCTCGTCAGTTGGTTCGGCCGTCGTCTCGTTGGCACCGACGTCGCTCCCGCCCTGTTTCTCGGTGAGGAACATCGCGCCCTCGATGTGGTCGTCGTAGTCCCGGCTAGTGAGCCCCGCGAAGTACTCCGCTAAGAGGTCGGCGTTCGGGTGGTCGTCGTCGACGTACTTGTCGAGGACGATCGCGGCTCCGGTCGTCATCGAGATCGGGCAGACGAACCCGCCGTCGACGAACGAGAGGATGGTCTGTTGCGTGAGAACGTGCTGGAATCCCAGCGGCTCGTCACGACCCGGGGGTGCGTGGAAAACGTCGTGTGTGAGCCCGCGTTCGTACACCAGTTCGTCGTTTTCGTGCTGGAGCGGGTGGTACTCGACGTGGTTCTGGACCTCGCCGTGTTTGTCGTAGGTCCGCAGTTCGTGGCCTTCGCGGTCAATGATCTCCGAGTTGTCCGCGATGACGTGTCCAGTCACGTCACCGAGTTCTGAAAGCCGCTCCTGGGCCCACTCGAACTCCGCGTCCGGATACGCCCAAGCGGCTTCGGCCCGCAGCGTGTCGTCGAGTTCCCAGTAGTTGCAGTGTCTCCCCTCCTCCAACTGGCTGTAGTCGATGGGGCGGTCTACCATACCACGGTTATTGGAACCATTCTACATAAACTCACGACAAACCTGTTGTTGGTTGTTACAGCGTTTATTCTCGCGCTACGGATAGATCTCCTCGAATTCGTGTCTCGTACACGCTGTATTACGTGAGACGGAGCAGTTGGCCACAGTACGTCAGCTGAAAATCGAAATCGTCGGCCCGATCAGGCTACGTCGACAGTCACGTCCGTCGGGGTCGGGTTCCCGATGTTGTCACCGACGGGGCAGCGCTCTTCGAGTTCGGCGCGAAACCCGTCGAGTGCGTCCGCATCGGCGTCGGTCTGTACGTCGATGTCGACGCGAATCTCCTGGTAGCCGGCTCGGACGTCGTCGGTTGCACCCGTGAACTTCCGCGGGTCGAGATCACCTTCGATCTCGATCCCCACGCCGTCGATGTCGATTCCGCGCTCCTCGCCGACGGTGTGTGCGACGACGTTGAGACAGCCCGCCCATGCACCGAGCAGGTACTCGACTGGATTGGGGCCGTCGTTCGTGCCGCCGAGGGCCGCGGGTTCGTCGACGACGAAGTCGAAGGAGCGTGCCTCGACGGCGGTTCTGGTTTCGCTCTCGCTCTCGGCTGATACTGCGAACTGCTGGGTGTGGTCCGTTTCGCTCATCGACTCGTACGACGGGGTAGCATCTCATCAAGTGACTGTCCCCGGGAAGATGCGCTGCCGTCGGTGACGGGTGTGAAACCGGGATGGTCGGGAACGAGGCTTTCTCGACGGTGGTCGCTACGTCTCGTGTCGGAGGCTGGTGTCGTCCATTGCGGTAAGTATTGCAACTCGAACGGCAGTCACGCGTCGTTTGCGAACGCACAGCCTTCGGTCTCGCTGGGAGCCACGCGACTGTCGCTCGAAGTGGGGCTCGCACTCCTCGCTGCGAGACCGGATTCGCGCTGGACAAACTCGTTGTCCGTTCCTGTCCGTCCGAAATACTCATGCGACGGGATGTTGCATGTCAGGTATCCACATGGCTGATGCGAGCGACCTGGGGAACGACGACCTCTCCGTGACGGTCAGCGACGACGGACTGGTGGTACGGGCGACGATCGACAGGCCCGAGGAACGCAATTCACTGAACGACGCCGTCTTTCTCGGACTCGCGGACGCGCTGGCGTACGCAGACGAGGGCGAGGCCAGGGTGTTCGTCGTCCGCGGTGCCGAGCAGACGTTCTGTTCCGGCGGCGATCTCAAGTCGATGGCCGGCGTCTTCGGCGACGATTCGACGGCCTATCGCGAGCAGTTCTCGGCGCTCGCGGGCCTCGTCGAGGCGATGGTCGAGGCAAGCGTTCTCACCGTCGCTGCCGTCGAGGGGTACTGCCTGGCTGGCGGTCTGGGCCTCGCTGCAGCCTGCGAGTTCGTCGTGGCCCACGAGGACGCCACCTTCGGAACGCCCGAGGTCGACATCGGCCTGTTCCCCGCGCAGGCGATGGCACCGATCATGCGTGCCGTCGACGAGAAAGCCGGCCTGAAACTGCTGTTCACCGGGGAACACATCGACGCCAACGAGGCGGCCGACATGGGTCTGGTCACGGAACTCGCGGCAGCCGACGAGTTCGGGGCGACGCTCGACGGGTTGGTCGATCAACTCGCCAACAACAGTCCCGTCCTCATCTCGATGGGAAAAGAGGCGTACTACACTCAGCGCGACATGGCCTTCAGCGAGGCGCTGTCGTACCTCAAGGAAATGATCACGCTCATCGCGATGAGCGACGACACCGAGGAGGGGATCAACGCCTTCCTCACGGACGAGGAGCCGGGCTGGAAGCGACGCTAACCGACGACCACCGATACAATGACCTACGAAACCCAGGAGTCCATCAAGGGAAACGACCCGGACAAAGCAATCATCTCGGCGGCACTCACGGGCGCGCTGACGACGCGCGACCAGTGTGAGGCGATTCCCTACACCCCCGAAGAGATCGCAGCAGAAGCCGCCGCTGCGCGTGAGGCGGGCGCTGCGGTCGCGCACATCCACGCCCGGACCGAGAACGGCTCGCCGACCTATTCGACGGAGACTTACCAGGAGATTTACGACGAGGTCCGCGAGCGGACGGACATCCTCGTCAACTTCTCGACCGGCGCGCTCCACGAACCGGTCGAGACCCGCGCCGAGTACGTTCGGGAAGTCCAGCCCGACATCGCGGCGCTCAACATGGGCTCGATGAACTACGCGAAGTACTCCGAGGACCGCGAGGACTTCGTCTTCGACATGGTGTTCGAGAACCCGTTCGACGAGATCCGCGACCTCCTGACCACGATGCAGGACAACGGCGTCAAACCGGAACTGGAGTGTTTCGACACCGGACACGTCGGCAACATCCGCCCCATTCTCCACAAGGGTGAGCTGGAGACGCCGCTGCACTTCAGCCTCATCATGGGCGTGCTCGGGGGGATTCCGGCGACGGTGGAGAACCTCGCCCACCAGGTCCGCCAGCTGCCCGACGACGCCAACTGGCAGGTCATCGGCATCAGCGAGGACCAGTGGCCCCTCGTCGCCGCCGCCCTGGCGATGGGCGGGAACGTCCGCGTCGGCCTCGAAGACAACTTCTACGTCGCGGACGGCGAGATGGCCGAGAGCAACGCCGATCTCGTCGAGAAGGCCGCGCGAATGACCCGAGACATCGGCCGCGAGCCGGCGACGCCCGACGAGGCGCGCGAGATCATGAGCATCGAGAACTGAGGCAAATACTGTGCAGCGGTATCGATTCGAGCGTCCCGCAGGAACTAACCGATCAAGAACGGTCTCAGCGGAGCGAGCGCGAGGAGTTCGTCACAACCAGCAGGCTCGACGTGGTCATGGCGAGCGCCGCGAACAGCGGATTGAGCATGCCCGTGAGGGCGAGCGGGATGGCGACGGCGTTGTAGAGGAACGCCCACCCGAGGTTCTGTCGAATGCGGCCGTGCGTCCCCTCGGCGATGTCGAACAGCGTGCTGACGCCTGCCAGGTCGTCCTCGATCAGGATGGCGTCCGCCGCGTCGGTCGCGAGATCGGTCCCGCTCCCGAGCGCGATGCCGAGGTCAGCCGCCGCCAGCGCCGGGGCGTCGTTGCTCCCGTCACCGACCATCGCGACCGTTCCGTGACCACGCAGCCGTTCGACGGTCTCGGCCTTCGCTTCCGGCGGCACGCCCGCGAACACTTCGTCGATGCCCGAGTGGTCACGGTACCGTTCGACTGCCTGCCCCTGGTCGCCGGTCAGGACGACGATTTCTCGGGAACTCGACAGTGAGTCGACGACGGACTCCCACTCCGGCCGCGAGCGTTCGCCCAACACGAGCACGGCTCGGGCGCGCCCATCCCAACCGACCGCGACCGGGCGGTTCCCGTCGCGCATGGCCGTCTCTGCACGGCTCGCGAGCGCTTTGGGGACCGTCAGCCCCTTTGATTCGAGCAGGTCGGTGGTCCCGACGACGACGGGCTCGCCGTCGACGACGCCACTGACGCCAGTGGCGTGATTCTCGAACTCGCTGGCGGACGGCGGGTCGTCCGCACGGTCGGCAATCGCCTCGGCGACCGGGTGACTCGACAGCGACTCGACGGCCGCCGCCCGACGGAGCGCAGTGTCCCCCTCGTCGCCGGCGATATCGACGACCTGCAACTCGCCGGTGGTGAGCGTCCCAGTCTTGTCGAACACGACGGTGTCGACATCGGGGACTTCCTCGAAGACGGCCTCGGTCGCGACGACGATCCCGGCCGCCGACGCTTCCCTGATGCCCGCAGCGATCGCCAGCGGCGTCGCCAGGCCCAGCGCGCAGGGACACGAGACGATCAGGACGGTGAGCGCCACGAGGAGTGCGGCGACGCCCGCACCGCCCGTCGCGAGCGTCCACCCGGCGGCGAGCACTGCCAGGATGACGACGGTCGGCACGAACACCGTCGCCAGTTTGTCGGCCAGCCGCTGAATGCCCGGTCGCGCGCTCTGGATCGACCAGAGCAACTCGACGAGGCGGTCCAGCGTGCTCGTCGCGTCCGCGCTCACCTCGACGACCAGCGGCGCGTCAGTCACGACGGACCCGCCGACTACCTCGTCACCCTCGTCCTTTCGGTCGGGCATCGGCTCGCCGGTGAGCAGCGACTCGTCGACCGCCGCCGACCCGTCGACGACGGTTCCGTCCGTCGGGACGCGCTCCCCGGGCTTGACGAGAACGTGATCGCCCCCGGTCAACGCGGCGACGTTGACGGTCTCGGTGTCGCCGTCGTCGTACCGCCTGGCTTCTTCGACGCGGGACTCGGTCAGGTCAGAGAGCAACCCGGCTGCGCGCCGTTTCACGCGTCGCTCGTAGTAGTTCCCGAGCGTCACCACGAGGATGATGGCGACGCTCACGTCGAAGTAGAGGTGGGTCCGGCCGAGGGCGATCGCGACCGAACTGTAGGCGTATGAACTCACCGCTGCGAGCGCCACCAGCAGGTCCATGTTCGGGTGGCCGGCCCGGAGGCTGACGAACGCACCGCGGAGGATGGGCCACCCGGTGTAGCCCAGCACGACGGTGCTGAACAGCCAGATGTTACCGAAGAGGTACAGGCCCACGGCCCCCGACAGGTCGATGAACGGCGGGTCGTAGCCGAAGTAGGTCGGATAGAGGAAGATGACGTACCACATCATCACCATCATGCCGAAAAAGCCCCCGATGACGAGCGACCAGACGGACTCGTCGGCATCCGAGTCGTCCTTCCGGTCGCGTTCGCGGGCGCGATAGCCGTACCCCGACACGGAGTCGCCGAGTTCGGTTTCGGTCACCTGCTCGGGGTCGTACGCCAGTCGCATCGTGTCCGTGGCGTAGCTCGCGGTCGCGTCGTAGACGCCCGCGTTGTCCACGGCCCGCGATTCGAGGAACGCTTCACAGGTCGCACAGTGCATCCCGTCGACGGCCAGGAACGCCTCCTCGGCCTCGTCGGGGACCTCGGCCGCAGTCTCCCCGTCGAGTCTCGCCTCGACGGTCTGTTCGTCCGGGACGTCAGCACTGGCATCGCCCAGGGCCTTGGACACTTCCAGACAGCCCCGACAGCAGAACACGCCGTCCTCGGACTCGTCAGTGATCGGCGGGTCGGGCGTCGGTCGGTCACAGAGCGTACAGTCCGTCATTTATCCAACGAGAGGTTGATAGAACGGCACCGGGACGTGCGGGACGTGAATCCCCAGCAGCATCAGGCCGTGCGAGAGGGGAATGTACCCCAGCACGAGGAAGGCTGCGCCGAGCAAGCGGTGTAACGTTCGGCGGTGGCCGTCTCCGATCGATCCGAGGAGCGTTCCGTAGGCGAAGAGCGTCGGGAACGTTCCGAGTCCCAGGATGCCGAGACTGAGTGCGGCACGGACTGGATCCCCGAGCGCGAACGCGTACACGTATGCTGGGTAAAGGATCGGACAGGGAAGAATGCCGTGAATCGCTCCCAGCCCGACGATCCGCGGCGAGCCGACCAGCGAGTCCACTCGCGCGGTCAGCAACGCGGAAACGCGCTGGAACGTATCGCCGACGACGGCCGGCGTGAACCGGTCGAGCGTCCCCGTTCCACCGAGGAGGTACTGGAGACCGGCGACGATGATGACGACACCGACGCCGAGGCCGGCCGCGATTCGAACGCCCCGCTCTACGGGCGGTATGGCACCGACAGACGCGAAGAGGGCGCCACCGACCGTCGCCGCGAGGGCACCGATGGCCGCGTAACTGATCGTCCGTCCGAGGTTGAACAGGGCGTGTTGCCGAACGGCAAACGGTGTGAGCGTGTCACCCCGACGGGTCTCGGTCTGCTCGTCGATACGGTCCGCGTACAGCGTCACGAGCGGGCCGCACATGCCCAGACAGTGTGCGCCAGCGAGAAGTCCGATGACGGCGAACGCGAGGAGATCCACGTTCGAGCCGACCACTTCCACGCCGGCGAGTTGCAGTGTGACGGCCGACACCATAGTCATCACTGCGTGGACAGGCTCGTCGGTCGGCGGGCGGACACCCTGAGTCAGGCCTCCGCGCCGTGGGCCCCGTGATCGCCCTCACCGTGCGGGGACAGGAACAGGTAGATGCTGAGTCCGACGAGAATCACGTTGACCGTCGTGACAGCAGCTGCATAGTAGTCGGGTTTCAGTAGTCCGAACAGTAACGTCGGGACGATCGCCAGAAGTGCAACCGCCACGGCGACGCGTGACGGGATTCGAGCGAGCATGCTTGCCATGTCTGGAGAGGACGGACTGATCCAATAAAGTAGTACACCCCATTCCCAGATGGTGAAAACGCACCACCAGAGAGTTATAGTACATGTCCTAAGGGAGTGATATGGCAGAGGTAGAAGCAGGTACGAATACAGAGGGAGACATCCCGGGCGCGGACGCGTACGCAGACGGGACGCTCGTTCGCGACCCGGAGGTGGAAACTCCGCTCAGTCAGGAGGAGTTCGACCCGAAGGGAACGTTGATGTTGTTGCTCATATACTTCATCATCCTCACACTGATGTGGTCGTTCACCTACTTCGTCGAGTTCCTGGGACGGACGGGGACAGTCATCGGGTGATCAGAGATGCACGTACACAAATACGAGAAACTCTGGCTGATCGCTTCGCTCGTGTTGATTGTCGGATTCATCTCGACTATCGTCTTCGGTGCCGTCGGTGCCGGCGTCAAGATGGTCGACGACAGCGGTGGGCAGGTCAACGCGAGCGGCCTGAGCGACCACCCCGAGTTCAAGGATCCCGGCGTTCGGAAAGTCGGGTCGAACGAGTACGAAGTATACGTCGTGGCTCAGCAGTTCATCTTCAATCCGGAGACGATCGAAGTGCCCGCGAACAGCAACGTGACGTTCTACGTGACCTCCCGTGACGTCATTCACGGGTTCGAGGTCGTCGGGACCAACGCGAACACCATGGCCGTTCCGGGCGAAGTCTCGAAGATCACCGTTCAGTTCGACGAGCCCGGCGAACACGGCATCGTCTGTAACGAGTATTGCGGCGGAGCCCACCACGACATGGAGGGGAAACTGATCGTCCGCGAGCCGTCGAACTTCACGATGGGCGACCAGAGTTCGGCGCAGATGACGAATCAGGAAACGAACGGAACTGATGAAGCATGAGTACGCCGACAGAATCTATACTAAACATCGGAACGACTGAAGAAGAGGAAGCGTTACCTGAGAACTCGTTCATCGTCAAGTATCCGAAAGTAGCGCGAGTCGTCCGGATCTGCCTGACCTACTCGTTCATCGCCTTCGCCATCGGCGGCTTCATGGGCGTGCTCCAGGCGCTCCACCGGACGAACATCCTGCGGGTCATCGACTCGGCCGACTACTACTCGGTCTTGACGGCTCACGGGGTGTTCCTCGTCATCGTGTTCACGATCTTCTTCCTCGCCGGGCTGTTCGCGTGGGCGAACACGCGAAGTCTCGGGAGACCGCCGGTGAACATCAAGTTCACCTGGCTGTGGGTCGGCACGATGTCGGCCGGAGCGCTCCTGGCCGGCGGGAGCATCCTCGCCGGGCTCGTAAAGGAGATCGACATCAGCGCGGACGTCCTCTACACGTTCTACTCGCCGCTGCAGGCCCATCCGCTGTTCTACATCGGGCTCGCGGTGTTCGTGGTCGGGACGTGGCTCGCATCGTTCGACTGGTTCCGCCAGTACCTCGACTGGCGCGCCGATAACCCCGACGAGCGCATCCCGCTCCAGTCGTTCATGGTGATGACGACGATGCTGATGTGGCTCCTCGCCACCCTCGGCGTCGCCGTCGAAACCGTCGTCTTCCTGATTCCGTGGTCGCTCGGCATCATGCCGGCTCCGAACCCGATGCTGACGCGGACGCTGTTCTGGTTCTTCGGCCACCCGGTCGTGTACTTCTGGCTCATGCCGGCGTACCTCATGTGGTACACCATTCTGCCGAAGATCGCTGGCGGTCGGCTGTTCAGCGATCCGCTCGCTCGCGTCGTCTTCCTGCTGTTCCTGCTGCTCTCGACCCCGGTCGGGATTCACCACCAGTACATGGACCCCGGCATCGCGGAAGGGTTCAAGTTCATCGCGATGGTGAACACGATGTTCCTGCTGCTCCCGTCGTTCCTGACGGCGTTTACGACCGTGGCGAGCATCGAGCACGCTGCACGCCAGCGCGGCGGCAAGGGATACTTCGGCTGGCTCAAGAAACTCCCGTGGCGTGATCCGGCGTTCACCGGCATGGGGCTCGCGGGCCTAATGTTCGCGGCTGGCGGGTTCTCCGGCATGGTCAACGCCGGGATGAACCTCAACTACCTGGTCCACAACACGCTGTGGGTTCCGGGCCACTTCCACCTGACAGTCGGCACGGCAGTCGCGCTCAGCATCATGGCTGGCAGTTACTGGCTCGTGCCGCGCATCACCGGTCGGAAGGTGTACAGCCGTCCGATCGGCCTGTTCCAGGTCGTCCTCTGGTTCATCGGCATGGTCTTCATGTCCGCTGCGATGCACCGTGGCGGTCTCGCGGGCATCCCGCGCCGGACCGCGGAACCGCAGTACACCGGATTCGCCTTCGAGTCGGTCACGGGAACCATCGGCAGCCTCCGACTCCAGCTGGCCTTCGGTGGCGTCCTGCTGTTCGTCTCGCTGGTGCTCTTCCTGGCGAACATCGCGCTCACGGCCACCAACAACGAGGCCGCAACGGGCCTGCGGACTGAACTCCCGCCGGCACTCTCCGGTCCCGAACAGTCGCCGACGATCCTCGACGACCTCAAGATCTGGGCGCTCATCGCTGTCGTGCTGGTCGTGCTGGCCTACGGGCTCCCGCTGTGGAGCATCATCAACAACGGCGGCCTGTATCCGGACGGAATCAGAGCTGCACCCGTCACTCTGGAACCGGTCCTGGAGGTGATCCTATGAGCCGTCTCTCGCCCGCTGGGATCCTGGTAGTCGGCGCGTTCCTCGTGCCCGTCGCCATCGAACTCCCGGTCGTCTTGGCGTTCCTGGGGATCGACTTCCCGGAGGGCCTCTCGTTCGGGATGACCGCGCTCGCGTTCGTACTGGTCCTCATTTGGTCCGAGGTCAGCGAACCGGCCGGTTCCTCGACCAAATCCTAGGTATCGATTGCCGATCGCGTACGACCGCTTTTTTCACCGCTGTGACTAGTTACCAGCACCGGCTCGTAACGTCCAGCGTCGTCAGAACATCCGTTCGCGGCTGTCATTCCTGATCGACAACGGCCACAGCGAGATCGACGAGTCCTCGACGTCTCTTTCCTGCCCCTGTCCTATCACAGAGTCGGACACGAGAGGGATTTTGGAGGAAATTCTCGCGGAAAAGGGGGACGTCGATGAGATGAAAAACGAGGGCCTCACTCAGAACTGTCGGCGCTGGTTGGCATCCCGAAACTGTCCGAGGTCACTGACACCGTACATGATCGTGAGGACCAGACCGACGAACACCAGCGACCCGAACAGATAGCCGTTCGACCCACTGAGGCCTGCTGGACCGAGCAGCGCGTACACACTGAGACCGATCAGCCCGAGCGCAACCACTGCAACGACGGCGCCGACCACGACGACGATCCGTTCTAGTGTCGATCGTTGTACCATATCATCACTCACTACTCCGCGTTCGTTCTAAACTATCTATGCGTATTCCCAGGATGTGAAAACGGGGTACGCAAACGGCAATTCGAGAGTTCTGTGGAAAGAAGGGTTAGAACAAGATCGTCCCGTGATGGCGGTCCCGCCGGGTCCGGCGCTTGTTCTCGAAGGCCGTCATTCGGGCGACGAGTTGCTGGCGGAGGTCACCGGCAGGAACGAGTTCGTCGACCTGCATGTTCGAGGCCTGTTTTCGGACGTCGATGTACTTCTGGAACTCTGCTTTGGCGCTCTCGATGAACGCCTCGCGGGTCTCACCCTCCATGTCTTCCAGTTGCCCCCCAAAGAGGGCGTGGACGGCGGCGTCCGGCCCCATCACGCTAATTTCGGCGCTCGGGAGCGCGAGCGTGGCGTCCGGGCCGAACGAGGGGCCACACATCGCGTAGATCCCCGCGCCGTACGCTTTTCTAGTGATGACGCAGAACTTGGGGACCTGGGCGTTCGAGGTGGCGTAGATGAACTTCCGGCCCCGCTGGAGGATGCCCTCCTTCTCGACTTTCGAGCCGACCATGAATCCCGGCGTGTCACAGAGATAAACGAGCGGGATCTCGTACGCGTCACAGATCCAGACGAACTCGGCGGCCTTCTCGGCTGAGTCCGGGAAGATAGCTCCCGAGACGTGATCGGGCTGGTTTGCGACGACGCCGACCGGCTTGCCGTTCAGCCGTGCGAATCCGGTGACGATCTCGCGAGCGAACTCCGGTTTGATCTCGAAGAAGGACTCGCGGTCGAAGACGCGGTCGATGACCTCGTGGACGTCGTAGGCCTCGTTCGGCTCGTCCGGGATGACCTGGTCGAGCCCCTTCGGGTTCTTGACCGGCGGTTTCGCCTCCCGAGTGGGGTTGGGCGCGTCGTACTTCTGGGGGAGAAAGGAGAGCAGGTGTTTGACGGCTTCGACGGCGTACTCCTCGTCCGGGACGACCAGGTCGGCGCTCCCGCTGTGTTTGGCGTGGACCTCGGGGCCGCCAAGGCCCTCCATGTCGATCGACTCGCCGGTCATCGCCTCGACGATGCGCGGGGAGGCGATGGCCATCCCGGAGATGTCGTCGACCATGACGAGAAAGTCACAGAAGACGGGGGTGTACGCGGAGCCCGCGATGTCCGGCCCGTAGAGGACGCCGATCTGGGGTACCTGTCCGGAGTGGATGCACTGATTGTAGAACATCTTCCCGCCGCGGTACCGATCCATGTGCGTGTCGCCTTCGTCGCGCTCCTCGGCGTCGAGTCGGGCACCCGTCGAGTCGATGAGGCGGACGATGGGCGCCCCGGCTTCCGCCGCGCGCTCTGCCAGCCGAATCTCCTTTTCGACGCCCATCTGCCCGAGCGAGCCGGCCTTGACGGTGTAATCGTTGGCCGTGAAAAACACCTGGCGATCGTTTATGGTACCGACGCCGGTGAGCAGCCCGTCGCCGGGGAGTTCGTCGTCGTCGGCGTAGCGCGCGAAGGTGCCGTCTTCGTAGGCGATCTCGTCGAACAGCATGTCGAGCCGATCGCGGACGAACAGTTTCCCGAGGTCCTCGATCTTCTCGTGGCCGCGCTCGGGACCGCCCTCGAGGATCGACTGGACGTCCTCACGGAGCCGTTCTTCGCGATCGGTCACCACCGCGCCGCCTTCCTCCCAGTCGCCATCGTCAGCGGACACGCGACCGCCGTTCTCGTCGACGATTTCGACCGGTTGTCCCAGGTGCTCCGCGACTGCCGTCGCGATCACCCGCGCCGTCTCCTCGTCGGCCTCGTCGTTCACCCTGATCTCCACGGGCAGTCACCTCCGTGACGCCCGGTACCTACTGTCGAGAAACTCAAGTCGAGTTCATAGTTGGGCCCGGTATCCATGGTAGACACATTCTCACGTGAATAATAAAATAAGTATGGGTGGCTGGGAGATCGAAGCCGGTGAGGCGGGGGAATGAGTCGAAAGCTCGAATTACTACGGATGCCACCACATTTTGCGGCACCTTCCTGGGCGTGGATCGAGAGAGGGCTGTCAGCGGTTCGGTATCCGGGACAGTACTTTTTGGTGTCTTCGTGGAAGACGTGAGAAATGAACCGGCCAGCCAGCGCTATCGTCGGCGGCGTCGTCGGAACGGCTGTCATGTCGATGATTCTCGCGATGGTCGAGGTAGAGTCGCGATACGCCATCGGCTTGTTCGAGGCGATTGCGCGGTTCGCGCGCGTTCCCGGCAACCAGTTCCTCGGATTCGTGATCTTCGCGCTCGTCGGCACGGTCGCGTGGCCGCTCCTGTTTCTCGGACTCGAGCGTTACCTCGTCCCCGACTCGGACCCGGCAGTCAGAGGGCTCCTCATGGGTGTGCTCCTCTGGATCGGCTTCGCGATCATCGGCCGAGGTACCATCACCGGTGTGCTGTTGATCGTGTACCTCGCGTTCAGTCTGGTCGCCCATCTCGCCTACGGGTTCACAATGGGCGCAGTGTACGACCGCCTGTCGAGAGAGCCAGTTTGACGGGAAACCCCGCCTTATGTCGCCGACGACTGGCGTACTCTGCCTATACCAAAGTACGGTGCGGCCTGGCTAGACCACGATGACTATCGGGCGCTGCGTCGGCACGGCAGTCGAAGGAGGTGGTTCGGATTCTCTTCGTCGCTAGCCGCAATGGAGCGACGCCGTCGGAGGAGCCGACGGACGGTGCCGAGAAGCCGTCGGGACTCCGCCGGTGGGTGACGACCGTCGATCACAGGGACATCGGACTGCTGTACCTCGCGTTCGGTACCTTCGCAGGCCTCTGGGGCGGCATCGACGCGATGATGATGCGTGCCGAACTGCTCGGTCCGGGCGTCACCGTCTGGGACATCGAGACGTACAACGCCCTGTTCACGACCCACGGGATCATGATGCTGTTTTTCTTCGCCGCCCCAGTGTTCGCCGGCATCGGGAACTACGTCATTCCGGCGCTGATCGGCGCCGACGACATGGCGTTTCCCCGGCTCAACGCCATCGCGTTCTGGTTACTGCCGCCCTCGCTCTTTATCGTCCGGGCGGGACTCATCACCGAGGTCATCGGGAAGGCCATCATGGCCACGATCGGCCAGTTACCGGTGCTGTTCTGGCCGATCCCCAGTTTTCTGACGTTCACGGAGAAACTGATCGCGCTCAAGCCACCGACGACCGGCTGGACGATCTACACGCCGCTGTCGATCCAGCTCCCGAACGAGCAAGTCGACCTGCTGTTGCTCGGCCTCCACCTGAGCGGCATCGCCACGACGCTGGGCGCCATCAACTTCATCACGACCATCTTCACCGAGAAGGGAGAGGACGTCTCCTGGGCGAACCTCGATCTGTTCTCCTGGAGCATGCTCACCCAGTCGGGGATCATCCTGTTCGCGTTCCCGCTGCTGGGCAGCGCGCTCATCATGCTCCTGTTCGACCGGAACTTCGGCACCACTTTCTTCATGAACCCCGGCGGCGGCCCCATTCTCTATCAACACCTGTTCTGGTTCTTCGGCCACCCAGAAGTGTACATCCTCGTGTTACCGGCCTTCGGGCTGCTGAGCCTCATCATCCCGAAGTTCTCGGGTCGTCGCCTGTTCGGCTTCCGGTTCGTCGTCTACTCGACGCTCGGGGTCGGCGTGCTTTCCTTCGGCGTCTGGGCCCACCACATGTTCGCGACGGGCATCGATCCCCGCATCCGGCTGAGTTTCATGATCGTCTCCGTCGCCATCGCGGTGCCGAGCGCGATCAAGACCTTCAACTGGACGACGACGATGTGGAACGGGAGCCTTCGACTGACCGCCCCCATGCTGTTTTGCATCAGCGGGATCGCCCTGTTCATCATCGGCGGCGTCACCGGCGTCTTCCTCGCGTCGATTCCCTACGACCTCGTCGTCCACGACACGCTCTACGTCGTCGGCCACTTCCACTTCATCATCATGGGGATCATCCCCTTCGCGATGTTCGCCGCGAGTTACTACTGGTTCCCGCTCATCACCGGCAAGATGTACAACCAGCGGCTGGCCGTCCTGCAAGTCGCGGTGCTCAGTGTCGGCGTGTTCGTGACGTTCTTCCCCCTGTTGGTGCTCGGCGGCGAGGGCCTCCCGCGTCGATACGCCGTCTATCCGGAGGTGTTCGTCGTCCCCCAGCAGATCGCGACCCTCGGCGCGAGTATCATCGGCGTCGCTGCGATGCTCTGGCTCTACAACATGCTCCAGTCCTACCGTGTGGGAACCCCCGTCGACGACGCTGACCCGTGGGACCTCAAGGAGACCGGTCAGTACACCCGGGAGTGGACGCTCCTCGCCGAGCGGCTGGACGACGCCGAGACGAGCAATCCGGGCGATGGCGCCTCACACGGCGCCAGCGACGCATCGGGGCACAGAGAACGGCCCAGTCCGGGAGAGGTGACGACAGCCGTCAGCGAGTGGGGCGGCGTCAAACTCGTGGGAGTCGTCTTCGTCGTCCTCAGCGCCCTGGCGGTCGCTGGACTGTTCGTCCTCCCGATCACGGAGTTCGATTCGACGACCGAGCGACTCATTCGAACGCTCAATCGCCAACTGCTCCTGGTGGCCGTCCCGATCGTCCTGATCGTCGAAGCACTTCTGCTGTACACCGTCTGGCGGTTCCGGAACAAGGAGGTCGCCGTTCCGACGCCGGAGAGCCCCCGGCTCGAACTCTCCTGGACCATCGCGACGGCGGTCATCCTGATCTTCGTCGGCGTCGTGTCCTACTGGGTGCTGGTCCACCCGGACGTCACGGCGACGCCCGAAACCGCCACGGTCAGCGACAACGCGACCGAGGTTCAGATCACCGCTCACCAGTGGTACTACACCGCCGGCTATCCGGCAGCGAACGTGACCGATCGACGAGCGGACGTGATATACGTCCCCGCGAACAGGCCGGTGGTGTTCCGAATCACGAGTGCGGACGTGATCCACTCGGTTCACGTGCCCGACCTCGGGCTCAAACAGGACGCCCTCCCCGGGCAGTACAACCTGCTGCGGACGACCGTCTACGACACCGGGAACTACACGCTCTACTGTGCGGAGTACTGCGGTGAGGAGCACTCGCTGATGAACACGACGGTTCGTGCAGTGCCTCCCGACGAGTACCGCCGCCGGGTGGAACGCCTGCGCGAGCGAGCACGACAGAACGAAACGAACAGTTCGGGTCTGCGGGAGGGCCTTCCCCACGAGAGCACCACGGGCGGCAGAACCAGCCGGTAATCGCACTCAGGTGACTGCTGCGCCGGCGTAGATCGCCGCGACCAGCAGGATCCAGACGGCGTCGACGAAGTGCCAGTACATCGCGACGGTCGTCACCGAAACGTCCCGATCCGGGGAGTACTGCCCGGCGACGGACCGGAGAAGGACGATCCCGATCAGGATCAGGCCGAGCACGACGTGTAGTCCGTGTAACCCCGTCAGGCCGTAGAACGCGCTGAAGTAGAACCCGCTCGCCAGCGTGAACCCTTCAGCGACGACGAACTCGTAGTATTCGAGGAGCTGTCCGCCCAGGAAGAGCGTTCCGAGTATCTGCGTCGCGCCGAGCCAGATCAGATACCGGCGGCGGTTGCCACCGCGAAGCCGGAGGTGGGCGACGTGCATCGTCAGGCTACTGATGACGAGCAGCCCCGTGTTGATGAGCACCAGCGACGAGAGCAACTGCGGGAGTTCGACCGGCGGCCACTCCAGGAGCCGAACCCAGAAGTAGTAAGAAAAGATCGCGCCGAACGTGCCGAGATCTGTCGTCAGGAACAGTACCATCCCCCAACGGTACTTTCCGTCACCACTCGCTGCTCGTGACCAGTAGTGGCTCACGAACGCGTGATACGTCCACCCGTACAGCCCGATCAGGAACAGTCCGACTCCGAGGACGAAGACGAACGGCCCGAAGATGGGCAAGAAGAGCGGTTCCTCGCCGAACGCGAGGACGAACAGCCCCGCACCCAGGTACATGCCGACGGCGCCGGCAGCTGTCACGATGGGCCACCAGCTCGCCTCGCCGTATCCCTTCGGCCAGTCCTCGACTGCCGGCAGATGGTGTCCAGATTCGTCCGCCCCGCTATCGTGGGAGGACATGCCTATCCGTTCGCCGTGGAGTTCCTAAACGACTCTGTCCCACGGATTTCTTTCAGGAATCGCCCCAGTACCGTGGCAAACGTATCAGACGCAATTCACACAACCGGTCCGTTGTTGGGCGTGTACGGATATTTATAATACTTCGTTCTGTGTTAACAGGCATGGATTACCAGGAGAGTCAGGAACACAAACTCATCCGCGAATCGTGCAGGGAGATCGCCTCGGACTACGACGTCCACTACTGGCGCGAGCACGTCGAGGAAAAGACGTTCCCCCAGGAGTACTGGGACGACCTCGCACGCGACGGATGGCTCGGCGTGACAATCCCCGAGGAGTACGGCGGCGCGGACATGGGCATGCTGGAGATGTCGATCATCATCGAAGAGCTGTCCCGCGGCGGTGGCCAGGGCGGCATCGTGTTCGTCCTGACGCCGGTGTTCGGCGGGATCGGCATCCAGCGCCACGGCAACGAGGAGCAAAAAGAGGAGTACCTCCCGAAAATCGCGAACGGCGAGATGCGGTTTTGTATGGGTCTCACGGAAGCTCACGCCGGGGTCAACACCCTGGAGATCGAGACGACCGGTGAGAAGGACGGCGACGAGTGGGTGCTGGACGGACAGAAGATCTTCATCAGCGGCGTCGAGAACGCCGACACCATGCTACTCGTGGCTCGGACCTCCGAGTTCGATCCGGACAACCCGACCAGCGGCGTGACGCTGTTCCTCGTCGACGAGCCGGCGAGCCGCGACGGGATCGACCTCTCGAAGGTCGACGTCGCCGTCCCGTGGTTCGAGAAACAGTACCAGGTGGACATCGACGGACTGCGCGTCCACGAGGACCAGATTCTCGGCCACGTCGACGGCGGCCTTCTGATGCTGTGGGACACGCTGAACACGGAGCGCATCGCCGGCGCAGCGTCCTCCCTGGGTGGTGGCCTGCGCGCGATCGATCTCGCCGTGGACTACGCGAGCGACCGCGACGTGTTCGGGCAACCCGTCGGCGCACACCAGGGTATCCAGCACCCACTCGCAGAATCCTACGCGAAGCTGATGTCGTCGCGCGAAATGATGTACAAAGCGGCCTGGAAGTGGGACAACGGCGAGGACGCCGGCATGGAAGCGAACTCGGCGAAACTGCTCACCAGCCAGTTCGCGACCGAGGCAGCGAGCCGCGCGGTCCAGGCCCACGGCGGGAACGGCTTCACGCACGAGTACGAGGTGTACGACATCTGGCAGAACGCGCGCGTGACCGAGACGGTGCCGGTCCCCAACGAGATGGTGAAAAACTACCTCGCCGAACACGAACTCGGACTGCCGAAATCCTACTAACTCCCGACAGGTCTCCATCCGCGGAGCCACTTCGTTCCGATTTTTCACCGTACAGGTTTTCGGACTATTGTTCTACTTCCGTTTGGATTTTCAGAGAATCAGTTAGCGATGTTGGGATAGCCCGTTCTCTGGCCGGAGCGCCGTTCTAACTGTTTTCGCTGGGCTCGTGGCGTAAAACTCCGGTCAACCCAAATAAACTGAAAACAATGTGTTCAGTTGGCAAACTCGAATGATTTTTAATACCAGTGCCCAATGAATGTGATGTACTATGACCGACAAAGATGACCTGCGTGAGCAGATGATCGAAGCGTTCGAAGGTGCAGACTACCCGATTTCATCGCCGATGGACCTCGTCCCGGCGCTGCCGAACGGGCCGTCCACGACGTTCGAGTCCGGTGACTTCTCGATGACGGCTATGGAACTGAACACGAAGCTCAGCGGTGGGGACTTCCCCTACGACGCCCCTGAGGACTTCGTCGACGACATCATGGAAGAACTCGAAGACCAGGGCGAGATCTGAACGGCGACTAACTCGAATTCCAGTTCTATTGAACGCTACGGGGTAGCTACAGCTCTTCGCTCGACGACTGGAGCGGCTCGTCGAGTCGCTCCTCGACTTCCTCCTCGAGCTTGTAGCGCTGGACCTTCTGCGTCGCGCTGCGCGGGAGTTCGTCCACGAAAAAGATGCGCCGCGGGTGGGCGTACGTCGCGACGTGATCGAGCGAGAACGTGCGGAGTTCCTCTTCGGTCACGTCGCTTCCGTCCTCCACGACGACGAACGCGACTGGCGCTTCACCTTTGACTTCGTGCGGGGCTGCGACCACCGCCGCTTCGGCGACGTTCGGGTGTTCGTAGAGCGCGTCTTCGACCTCTGCGGGGTAGATGTTCTCGCCGCCGGCGATGATCATGTCGTCGGCGCGATCGACCATCCAGAAGTAGCCATCCTCGTCGACGCGAGCGATGTCTTCGGTGTAGAAGTATCCCTCGTCGTCGAACACTGACGCGGTCTTCTCGGGGAGTTTGAAGTACCCCTCGAAGACGTTCGGTCCACGGATTGCCATCTCCCCCGTCACGGCGTCTTCGTCGTCGAAATCGATGTCGTCGTCCACGCGCGGGCGCAGTTGGTCGGTCGAGACTTTCGTCTCGCGGGTGTCGGGATCGACCAGTTTGATGTCGATGCCGTCCAGAGCCGGGCCGATACAGCCCGCCTCCTTCCGTACTCCGCGGGACGGCTCAGCAGTGCCTGCCGGCGCCGTTTCGGTCATGCCCCAGCCCTCGGTCATGGGGACGCCCCACCTGTCCTCGATCGTCCGACGGACCTCGTCGGGGAGGGGAGCGGCTGCACAGGTGACGTCTTCGAGCGAGGAGAGGTCGTACTCGTCGGGGTTCTCGCGGTACTCACGGAACATCATGGTGTACATCGCGGGGACGCCGGCGAACGTCGTGATGTCGTTATCGTCGATGGCGCGAAGCATCGGTTCAGGTTCGGGTCGCGGCTGGAGGTACATCGTCGACCCGTTGTACATGCACGTCCCCATGATGGCGTTCAGGCCGTAGATGTGGAACAGCGGCAGGACGAGGAGCATGCTGTCCTCGGCGTCGATGGCGAACCCGCCTTTGTCGAACGCCTCGATCGTCGTCAACAGGTTCTCGTGTGTCAACAGGACGCCCTTCGGATTCCCGGTGGTCCCCGACGTGTAGAGCTGGGCAGCGACGTCGTCGTACGCTCTGTCCACGCGATCGAACTCCGGACTCGCATCCTCGACGGCGTGGGAGTAGTTGACGACGCCGTCCCCGCTCACGCCGCTGAGGAGGAGCGTCCCGACTTCGGCCGCCTCGGCGAGGCGCTGTACCTCGTCTGCGAGCAAGGGCGAACCGATGATGTGGTCTGCCTCCGCGTTCTGCACGACGTAGACCAGCGTCTCTGGATCCATCCTGAGGTTCAGCGGAACCGGGACGGCACCGGCGCGGATCGCCCCGAAGTACGCCTCGGGGAACTGTGACGTGTTCGGGACGAACAGTCCTACCCGGTCGCCAGGTTCCACGCCGTGGTCGACCAGGACGTTCGCGACCTTGTTCGCCTGCGTATCCATCTCACCGTAGGTCTGGGCCTGTCCGAAAGAGACGAACGCCGGATCGTCTTCGTATCGGGAGGCCGCCATCGAGAGGAGGTCACCCATGTGCCGGAGGGGTTCACCGTGATAGAGTTCCATGGTAACAACTGCCAGACACACCGGGGAGCGTAATAAGTCTGGCTCCCTAACTGACATCTCACGCGAGCATTCTTTCACACGTGTGTACCATTCGACGACGGGTCGCCCGATTCGATTCTTCACTGGCGCTAGACCGAAACTGGCAGCCGAGCGTCGCTGGTAACGTGTTTTTACCAGTCCTTTGTGAAGACATAACAAAAGCCGTCGGCCCACACGGTTTCGACATGTGGGTCCTGTTCGGTCTCGTCCTGTGGGTAGCGAGCGTTCTCGTCATCTGGGCGCTGATCTACGCTCAAGGTGACCGGGAGATGAATCGACGGACTCGGACGTAACGGAACGGCTCACGGCGTGGCCTGACTCACACCGAGATACCTCACGCGTCGGTCCACCAAAGGCATTCGTCCCCAGGGTCAGTCCTTCAGTGCACTCGGAATCTCGATGGGATCGAGCGACCACGCGACGGTGCCACTCAGCTCAGTGCGTCGTAACCGATAGCGATCGTCTGCACTCGCCTCGACGCCCGGGACCTCGTCGGGGCAGTGAAAGTTGATGTGTTTCTCGTCGTCGTGATCGTAGTAGTAGAGTTCGAGTTGATTCGGCGTCCCGAACTCTTCCCGAAGGATGCGCACGGCCTTCCTGACTCGGTCTCCATCGACTTCCTGGGTCATGCGTGAACGACAACCGACGACAGTCTTTGTTATATCACTGCTACTCTGCGACGGCGCAGTCCTCGGCGGAGGTAAAAGGTCGTCTTACTGCGTAGCCTGGGTGACCGGCGACGCTCGTCGTCCCGAACGTGCGCCAGCAGCTGTTCACTGTACTCCAGTTTATCGATGCAGCGCGACGAGTGGGGACAGCCAGGTCTCCACGTACTCGCGATCGAACGAGAGAAACCCATGAACACCGTCGAGGAGTTCTGTTGGAGCCAGGTTGTCCACACCAGGGACAGTTATTTACTTCTCGACTGTGATTATTTCACACATGGGCGTGTGGATAATATTCGGGATGGGGATTTGGGGAATCGCCGCAGGCCTCGTTTGGGCGCTCATATACGCCAGCGCCGAACAGACGGCAAAGCACCTCGTAGAGGCGTGAAAAGACCGAAGTGAGTGATCACTCCCCACCGATTTCTCAGCGGTGTCGCTGTCCAGCGGAATCGTTCGCTCGTCACACAATCGCGGCGCGAACGATTGCTCACCTCTCGACCAGAGTTGCACTTCCTGGTTCGACGTTCTTGATGGACTCTTCGAGAAGGGGAGCAGATCAGTTAGCGTTACTGTGCCACCACTGACACGCAATCTGCGGAGGGCAGAACCCGGTAAACGTGCTTTGGAGAAGGTTTGCGCCTGCGAACGCGTCAATCAGGAAGAACCAGTGATTGACGAACCATCCGAGGAGAAATCCGATCAGGACAACTGTGCCAGCAATGCGACGGACAAACTTGTCACAGCCGTTTGTCATTGTATAGTATTGTATTTACTATAACATACTAAAGGTTCCCCTTAGAAGTTCAGAGTGTGCGGGATGACATGAGCCCCGCAATCACGGGAAACCACGCGCCGGGCTGAAGGGCATATCAAGTGGTCCCGCGACGATTAACGATAGGGAGTGGTGTAAAGAAAGGGCACCGACCATTCCCATCTTGTGAAAACACACGTGATAATTCGTTCAATACTGGCTGTTCACCGACTCGAGAGGCCGGTATTCGCCAGCGACGAGCCAATCCCGTACAGGGACAGGAGTGGCTGAGAAGTAGCGTACTGGCCGGTTTCCGAGTCTCCGGATTACGACAGCAAGTGACAGCCAGTCTGAAACGTATTGTTGGAATGATGATAGCAGCACTACCATGACGAACAAATTGATTCTCTGGACAGTCGTTCTCGCAGTTCTTTTCGCAGGATGCACCGGTGGGGTCGTCGACGAGGGTGAAAGCAGCCCAACCACAGAACAGCTTCCAGAGCGATCGTCCTCTTATCCAAAGACGTCCACTGAAACAGTTCCATCGGCACCGGCAACGACGTCTCGGGAACCACCGGCTACGCAGACGCCAGATTCAACTGCTACTGCGATCCTTGGCTCCGATAACGACTTCCTCGGAAATACACGTGAAAGGCGGCTCTGGACTGATCCGACGAAGAAAGACACCGACGGGGATTCACTAACCGATTACCGAGAGTTTCGACAGAACACGACAGATCCCACGAAAGCAGACGCGGACGGGGACTCGCTGAACGATTCTGCAGAGCTCAACGAGTACTCGACAAACTCCGCCCAGTCAGACACCGACGGTGACGGCTCGACGACGGGGCCGAGATAAACAAGTAGGACCTCTTTCCCGACGCGGATCCGCTACACAAAGACGTCTACGTGGTGGTCGACTACACCGAAGCGTTCGATGACGAGTACGTCGACGACATCACGCACGAGTTTTCCATCGCGCCGACCTCGAATCCGGACGACACGCGCGGGATCGAGCCTACAGATACCCGTTGAACGAGTATCCGAGCGAGGTGTATTACAACGCTGACAATACCTATCTGGGATTCAGTACGCGATCGCCACGCCAACGCGGCGACTGGGAGATCATCGACGCTGGATAACCGATTCAGCGCGCAGGCCATCTAGAAGCCGAAAACGAGCGCGACTAGATTCAGTGAGGGCTGCGAGCGATTACACGCAACTCAAGACACTAACTTCTCTTCTGTATCGTTCTTAATGAGAATGGGGTCGGAGGGATTTGAACCCCCGATCGACTGATATCTCCGGTTGCGCCTCGGAACTCCAGAGGGTCATCAGCGCGGGCGGTGATCAGCCGTCCGCTCAGTATATCAGTCTGGAGTTTCGTCCCGGGCGCGGTGCCTCTGGAGTCAGTCGCCATGCCGGACTTGGCCACGACCCCGCACTACCGCGTAAGACCAAACTCCCTAAAGGGGTTTCGATTCGGTCAGTCCCGATCGGTGTCAGACCAATCACAGTCTTGGCACTTCCAGCCGGTCACGAACTCCGTCACAGAGGGCATGTACCCGACCTTCAGGACGTCACCGCCACACTCGGGGCAGTCCCGGTCAGCATCCTCGATAGCTTCCGCGTCCATCACCCGTTCGCCTTCGATCAGTTCGGCCAGTTTGCCTGGCGTAACCATCCGCCCCTGTACGACGCGATTGTCGGCCATATCTCTAGTCACGGAGTGAACGTCCTAAGGTTTCCCTTCACGGATTCCCAGTGACGCTAGAGCCACGGCGCCCGGTCTTCATCTGACACCGTGTCAGGGCTCGCAGGCCCGGGGGTGTACTCGTCGTCTGCGTCCTCGTCGTCTACCGGACGCCCGCCGTTCGCCACGATCTCGGCGTCACGATCGCCAGTCGACGCCGAGTCGAAGACGTCTCCGAAGGCCGTTCCCTCGGGATCGAACGCGAACAGGAACGACACGGCTAACACGGCCAGGGCGATCGGGGCGTTCCCGGGAACGAGCCCGAACAGCGAGAGGGGCAGCACCCCGAGCGCGACGGCGCTCCCGAAGCGGAACCGGTCGATGTCGACGACCTCGCGCAGCCAGGGGCCGAACACGGCCAGGTGGAGCGCGAAGGCGACGGCCACGAGTGCCGCGGCGGCCGCCCTGAGCATCAGATCGGGGTCGGCCTGGACGACGAGTTCCGCACCCGACGGATCGACGCTGGCGAGGAAACCGAAGGCGATGATGATCGCCGGGCGAGGGAGCAACTCGCCGATCCGGGCGCTGGCGGTCTTGGCGGCGACTGCCAGGATGACCAGGCCCGCGAACCGCTCGAAGACTGCGAGGTCCACGAGACCGCGGATGGTGGGCGCGAGCGCTGCTTCGAGGACTGCCCCCGTAACGAGGACGACCCCGACGGCGAGGACAGCCGTCGCCTGCTCGCGAACCGTGCCGTCCATCTCCGCGAGGATGACCGCCACCGTCGCACTGCCGCTGAAGATGAGCAGACCGACTTCGAGGATGCCCAGCGGGCTCGACAGAGCACCCGCCAGAACGAGGGCCGGGAAGATTCCGTCCAGTAACGGGAGGCACATGACCGTCCCGAGGAGCCTGGTCGCACCACCTACGCGCTGCTCGATGCGGAGTGCAACCGGGTGTTGGGACTTACTCATCAGAGACGATGGCCGTCTCCCGTGGCCGGTGGGTGATATGCGCCTCGATAGCGTCGGGCTCGACCGCGACGGTCGAATTTGGGCGCATCCTCCGCCTGTTTGAATGTGTGTGCGTCAAAATTTGTCCCGCTGTCTCCAGCGACTGACAGCTGACGCGCAACGCACACACTCGATTGGCTGGCGGAGTCCATACTAGCCACAAGTATTGTTGCGGTCATAAGCGTTGTGTGGGTATTGTCCGCACACCCCTGGAATCGTCCACCTGTAGGAGACAGGAGTATGTGATCACTCGGAATTAGGCAGTTATTTGGGAGAAACGATCAGTTTTGTCGCTCGCAGTGGACGGGAAGTGGTATGCCACCGAGTGGGGAGTGTCACGCGTACCCGCGGTGGGCTCGTCTCGCAACCCTTTTGACGCCCGGCCTGCCACGGTTTACATGGCGAACGACGACGAGTTCTTCTCCGAGAAGCTTCGGGTCGAAGAGGCATTGACCTTCGACGACGTACTCCTGCGACCAAAGGAAAGTCACGTCGAGCCCGACGAGGCCGATACGACGACGCAGGTGTCGCGCAACGTCTCCCTGAACGTGCCCGTGCTGACGGCTGCGATGGACACCGTCACCGAGAGCGACATGGCCATCGCGATGGCGCGCCAGGGCGGACTGGGCGTGCTGCACCGGAACATGGACGTCGACGAGATGGCCGCCGAGATAGAGCGCATCAAGCGCGCCGACGAACTCATCATCCGCGACGTGGTCACCGCAGAGCCCGATCAGACGGTTCGCGACGTCGACGAGATGATGGAACGAGCGGGCGTCAGTGGTGCACCCGTCGTCGACGAGGACGACGAAGTCCTCGGCATCATCTCCGGGACGGACATCCGTCCGTATCTGGAAGTCGGCGACCGCGACGAAGTCCGCGAGGCGATGACCGACGAGGTCATCACCGCTCCCGAGGACGTCACGCCCCGCGAGGCCCTCGAACTGATGTACGACCACAAGATCGAGCGAGTCCCGATCGTCGACGAGGAGAACCGCCTCGTCGGCCTCGTGACGATGCAGGGCATCCTTCAGCGCCGCGAGTACGACACTGCCGCCCGTGACGAATCCGGTGCGCTCCGGGCCGGCGTCGCCGTCGGTCCCTTCGAGACGGATCGCGCGGAGGCCGCGGATGAGGCCGGTGCCGACGTGCTCTTTATCGACTGCGCCCACGCGCACAACCGGAACGTCGTCGAGAGCGCCCGAGAGATCAAAGAGCTCGTCGACGCCGACGTCGTCGTCGGGAACATCGGTACCCGCGAGGCTGCCGAAGACCTCGTCGACTTCGCCGATGGGCTCAAGGTCGGAATCGGCCCGGGAAGCATCTGTACGACTCGCGTCGTCTCCGGCGCGGGCATGCCCCAGATCACCGCCGTCTCGCAGGTGGCCGACGTCGCCCACCAGCACGACATCCCGGTCATCGCCGACGGCGGAATCAGCTACTCCGGCGACGCCATCAAGGCCATCGCGGCCGGTGCCGACGCGGTCATGCTCGGCTCCTACTTCGCCGGCACGGACGAGGCGCCGGGCCGCGTCATCACGATGAACGGCAAGAAGTACAAGCAGTACCGCGGCATGGGCTCGGTCGGCGCGATGAAGTCCGGCGGCGGCGACCGCTACCTCAAAGACGCCGACGAGGACGAGGAGGTCATCCCGGAGGGCGTCGAGGCAGCGACGCCGTACAAGGGCACGGTGGAGAGCGAGCTGCACCAGCTCGTCGGCGGCATGAAAAGCGGCATGGGCTACGTCGGCGCGGAGACGATCCCGGAAGTCAAAGAGCGCGCGGAGTTCGTCCGCGTCTCCTCGGCCGGCCAGCAGGAGAGCCACCCACACGACGTCGTCATCACCGACGAAGCGCCGAACTACAGCCCCGGCGAGTAACCGCCAGGTCTACGACTACAGTTCTTTGCCGTCGGATTCACACTGCGGACTGCAGTAGGCGTTCGCCGCAGCGTTCCCAGCAGTGTGTGCTCTGAACGTTTTCCCACAGTTCGCACAGTCGTAGGACGCGAACGCAGCCATTACCGGCGTATGCGTTCAGCGACACAAAATAGCTGTGACCGGAGCGATCACTCGCCCAGGTAGACGCTCTGGATGTACTCGTCGCCCCGGAGCGTCTCCGGCGCACCCTGCCGGGCGAACAGGCCGTTTTCCATCAGATACACCTGATCCGCGAGGTCCATCGCGAAGGTCACGTTCTGTTCACAGAGCAGGATCGTCACGCCGTCCTTGTGGATCTGCGTGAGCGCGTCGGCGATGTCCTGGCGGACGGTCGGTGAGAGCCCGAGCGTCGGCTCGTCGAGCAGGAGCATCCGGGGGTTGCTCATCAGTGCACGGCCGATGGCGAGTTGCTGCTGTTCCCCGCCGCTGAGCGTCTGTGCGAGCTGGTCCTGCCGCTCCTGGAGGACGGGAAACAGGTCGTACACGAAGTCCCGCCGCTGGGAGACGTTCCCTTTCCGCTGGTAGGTCCCCAGGTCGAGGTTCTTCTTGACGGACATCTCGCCGAAGAGGTTGCGTTTCTCCGTGCAGTAGATCAGCCCGTCGCGGACCATCGTCCGCGCCCCTTTCGTGAGGTAGCGGTCGGTGAGCGTGCCGATTCGCTCGCCGATCGTCCGGTCCTTTTGGCGCATGATGTCCATCGAGGAGGCCACCATGCGTTCCCGGACTTCCTCGCCGAGGTACTCGATCGTGCCCTGATAGTCGACGAAGCCGGCGAGCGCGTCGCTCAGGGTCGATTTGCCGGCCCCGTTCGGGCCGATGATGGCGACGAAGTCGCCCTGTTCCACGTCGAAGGAGACGCCGCGCAGCGCCGAGACCTTCCCGTACGTGACTTCGAGGTCGTCGACGCCGACGAGCGGCTCACCGCCGCTCATTACGCGCCACCTCCGAGGTACGCTTCTTTGACCATCGGATCGGACCTGATCTCCTCGGGCGTGCCTTCGGCCAGCAGTTCGCCGAAGCGGATGACGACCGCTCGGTCGATGAGCGGGAACAGCCCGCGCATGTTGTGGTCGACGACCACCAGGGTGACGCCAGCGTCGTTCCGCAGCTGCTTGAGCAGGTCGGAGATGGCGTCGACCTCGGGGTCCGACAGACCCGCGAACGGCTCGTCGAGCAAGAGGAGATCCGGGTTCGTCGCCAGTGCCCGACCGAGTTCCAGCCGGAGCATCCCCGCGTGCGGGAGTTCGTCCGGCGTCATGTCCATCCGGTCGTCCAGTCCGACCAGTTCACAGACGCCTTCGGCTTTCCGGATCGTGTCGCCGCGGAGGCCGGCCAGCGAGAACAGCTTGTCCGGCACGAGCGGTAGCGCGATGTTCTGGAGCACCGTTCGGTCTTCGAGCGGCCGGAACGACTGGAAGGTCCGCGCCATCCCGCGCTTGACCATCTTGTACGGCGGGAGGTCGGTCACGTTCTCCCCCTTGTACCAGATGTTCCCACTGCTCGGGGGGTAGATGCCGCTGATGCAGTTGAACGTCGTGGACTTGCCGGCGCCGTTCGGGCCGATGAAGCCCAGAATCTCCTCCTCCTGGACGGCAAATGAGAGTTCGTCGACGGCCGTGATGCCGCCGAAGTTCTTGGTGAGGTCCGACATCACGAGGATGCCGTCGTTCGGTCCGAGTTCGTCACTCCACTCTGGTGGTGCTTCAGGATCAGCGCTCATCGTCGTCACCTCCGAAGAAGTCGCGGTAATTGTTCAGAACCTGTGCGAGCGGATTCACCATCTCGCCACCGTCGGCCGCCACGTCTGCGTCCTCGCTGGACCGGTTTCTGAGACGTCGGCCACCGAGGATGACGCCGCGCAGGAGGCCGCCCGGCAGAACGTACACGAGCAGCAGCGACACCAGCGCGAACAACAGGAGGTTCACTTCCGTGACGGGCGTCCCCAGCACGGGGACAGTGAAGTTCAACTGGCCGAGGAAGTACCGGGCGACGACGAAGAAGATGCCGCCGGCCGCGGCGCCGACGATCGTTCCCATCCCGCCGATGATGACGGCGATGATGATCTCGATGTTGAGGAACAGTTCGAGCAGCGCGTCCGGCGTCGGCGTCACGAGCGGCGTGTGCACGTACACAGAACCGGCGAGCCCACCGAGCGCGGCGCTCAGCACGAACGCGAAGATCTTGAACTTAGCGGGGTTGAGACCCGCGGAGTTGACGGCGTCCTCGCTCTCGCGGATCGCTGTGAAGACGCGCCCGGCGTCGGATCGGGTCACTGCGAGCAGTATCAACAGGACGAACACGAACAGCCCGAACGCGAGGTAGTACAGCGGGAGGACGTCGGTGAATCCGAGCCCGAACAGCGATTCCGGATTGTCCAGCCCCGTGTTTCCGCCCAGCAGGTCGCCGTACACGACGAACACCTGGAGCAGGATGAGCGGAGCGATCAGCGTCACGAGCGACAGGTACGGGCCGCGGAGTCGGAGCGCCGGCACGCCGATGACGAGCCCGAAGACGGCTGCCATCAGCACGCCGACGGGAATGGCCAGCAGCGGCGCGATCCCCATTTCGAGGTTCAACAGCGCTGACGTGTATCCGCCGACCGCGAAGAACACGCTGTGGCCGAAACTGATCTGGCCGGTGTAGCCAGAGACGAGGTCCCAGCTCATCGCGAACATCGCGAAGAAGAACGCGACGGCGAACGTCTGAGCCTCGCCTCTGGTCAATGCCACGGGCAACACCGCGAGCCCGACCAAACAGAGGAGCCCGATCTTGTGCCGGAGCGGCTTGTTCAGCGGGTTGAGCCACGCAGTGAGGTTCCCGTCGTCGACGTCGAGTTGGGCATCGAGGTCCTGATCGCTCATCTCAGGCGTGCACCTCCTGACCGAACAGCCCCGATGGTTTGACGAGCAACACGGCGACGAGGACGACGAGCGGTGCCAGCCCCTGCAGTCGGGGGTCGACGAGACTTATCGTCAGCACTTCGAGCGTCCCGATGATGTACGCGCCGAGGACGCTCCCGCGGATGGACCCGAGGCCCCCGAGGACGACGATGGCGAACGAAAGCACCAGTGGCGATCGACCCATGGTCGGTGACACGCCCAGGCCGTACGAGGCCAGGAACAGGCCGGCGATGCCGGCGAGCATCCCCGCCAGGATCCACATCCACAGATTGATCCGGGAACTGTCGATTCCCACCAGGAACGCGCCTTTGCGGTCCTGGCTCGTCGCCAGGATGGCTCGTCCCGTATCCGTCTTGTTGACGTAGAGGAACAGCAGTCCCAGCAGGAGCCACGAGACGGCGAACATCAGCAGCTGGTTGAACTGGATGGCCTGGCCGGCGATGGCCGGCGTCTCGCCGTCGACCAGGACGAGCGTCGTCTGCGAGCCCGCGCCTTCGACGACGAGGAACAATGATTCGATCGCGACGGCTGTCACCAGCGTCATGATCATCACGAGAATCGGTTCGTCCTGCACGCGGCGAATGGGTCCGAGATACAGGAGCGCGCCGAACAGCGCTGGGACGAGGATCGCAGCGAGTACCGCACCAGTGACGCCGAGATTGTACACTTCCGCCGCGTAGTGTCCCGCAAACGCTCCCAGCGTCAGGCTCGCCCCGTGTGAAAGGTTCAAGACGCCGCCGACGCCGAAGATGAGCGTGAACCCGACGGCGACGAGCGCGTACAGTGCACTCAGAATGAGCGCTTGCTGAGCGAGAGAGAGAATATTGACCATCGATACCTCCTGTTAGATCCACCGTGGTGGTTTGTATTCGCTCGTCGCGTACTCGGGCGGGTAGATGACTTCCTGCGTTCCCCCGCCGTCCTCGTTGGGCTGCCACTGCTGGATGACCGGATTGACCTTGTCCTTGGAGTAAATGACGTCGTGGGCGTGTTCGTGGCCCTTCCCGTGGTACTCGATCGTCCCGATCGTCCCCTTGTAGGAACTCTCCTCTAAAGCTTCCACGACTTTGTCCGAATTCGACGGGTCGCCGTCCATGTTCGAGACGGTCTGTGCGTACTGTTTCACGGCGTCGTAGGTGATGTAGCCGGTGTACACGGGCAACCCATTGAAGTTGTCCTTGTAGGCCTCGATGAACGGCTGAGTGTGTTTCGTCAGTTCGCTCTGGGGCGTCGCGACGTTCTGCGTCACGGTGTACGCAGCAGTCTTCTTACTTTTCTCGTAGAAGGCGGGCAGCTGACTCGGGACGTGAACGCCCCCGAACCCGAACGGCCGCCTGTCTCGCGCCCACGAGGAGATCGCCGTACCCCCGGTGTGCGCCATCGCGACGAACGCGGCGTCGGCGTCCCGCTCCTCGACTTTGTTGTACAGCGTCCCGTAATTGTTGGTGTCGGCCGGGAATCGCTCCTTGCCGACGAGGTTGAAATCGCTCTGCTGGAGCGTCTGTCCCACGACCTTCTCGATCGCCTTCGTCCACTCGTAGTCTTCGAGCAACATGTAGACGTTGTTCCAGCCCATGTCGGCGAACTTGGCCAGCGAGAAGTCGGCGAGGTTCTGCCCCAACTGGATCGCGTTCAGTGGCCCCGTCCTGAAGTGATACTTGAACTTGTCGTACTCGTCGCCGACCTTCGTGCTCACCCGAGGCGTCGCGGCGCCGGTCGTGAGGTGGACGGTTTCCGTGTCGGCGAGGTCGTCCAGGATCGCCATCAGCACCTCGCTCACGTACACGCCGACCGTCAGGTTCACCTGATTGTCCAGCACCAGGTCCTGGTACGCCGTCTTCCCCGTCGCGGAATCGCCCTTCGTGTCCTTGGCGACGATCTCGACGTCCTTGCCGTTGATTCCACCGTTCTCGTTGAGTTCCATCGCGGCCAAGTTGGCCGCGTTTTTGATCGACCTGCCAGTCGAACTGTCCATCGGCGCCAGCGCTCCGATCTGGAACTTGCTCGTCTCGTTCGATCCACGACATCCCGCTAAGCCAGCGGCCGTTACTGTCGCCCCGGTCGCTTGCAAGAACGACCGGCGCTCGACCGGTATGTTTCTATCTTTAGACATGTTTGCTCCCTTCTCATTAGTATCTCGTGAACGTCCCGCAACCATGACCTGACAAAATTAATTTTCCTATTTATATATAAGTTTACTGGGAGTCATGTCACGTAACTACCCAAAACTATATTTTACACGCCGAAATCAGCCGTAGGTATCCGGGATCACCCCGGAGTGGGGACGAGTCGATGCAACCCGCCAGAACCCCCGCGCGGCGTCTGTTTGTCAGCTATTCGAACATGAGGTTCGACTCACAGGTCGACCATCCGATCGGTGACGTCGAGGAACTGCCCCGGCCGGTCCCCATCCGGCGCCACCTCCTCGACGGTCCCGGTTTGATCGACGACGAGCCGGTGGTCCGGTTGCCCTGGCGGCACCACCATTCCGAGCGGGGCAGTGAACCCGTCTGCGACCAACTCGGTTTCCACGCTGCCGGCGGGCTCCTTCCCGCTACTCAGCAGGTTACAGCCAGCCAGCGTGGTCCCGATGCCCAGTCCGGCACCGGTCCGCAACACCGTTCGGCGCGAGACTCCCCTTCGGTCTGCCATCGGTCACTAGCTCCCCCTCAGAGAAATGCGTCGCACGCCGAGCGTGCCGCGCCCAGTGCAGCGGCTGTGTCGAATCGCGGGCATACCCGCTGTTCGACGACCCGCATCAAATCCATTCGGCCCGTCCGGTAGCTACAACGTCACTTTGACCCTTCCGACGGCTTATCGGTCCTCGCCCGAATAGCTACGGTAGAGATGTCCCCACCGCTCCAGTCCCTCCTTGCCCTTCCCCTGACCGCCGTCGACTTCGCAACCGCCGGCCTCCTCTACGAACTCGTCAGCCCCTCCCTCGGCGTCCTCGTCGGGTTCGTCGGACTCCTCTTGCTCTGCAGTATCGTCTACCAACTGTCGTGGGTGGAACGCCGACACTCGATCTGACCGCCGACCGCCTGCAACCGTCTTTCCGAGACACAGCAGCCGCTCACGGTTTGCGAGCGCCAGAGTATAGCGGGCCGAAAGGGAATTGAACCGAGTGCAGACGGCCAGCCTCGCTCCGCTCGGCTGCTGCGACTGCCCGGGTTCAAACTTTCGGCAGCGAATAGCATGCGCTCACGGGTTGCTCGTCGCCAGGAATACGGGCCGAAAGGGATTTGAACCACGCCCGGACGTGCTCGCTTCGCTGCGCGCGTCCGGTCTCGTTCAAATCCTTTCTATCGGCCTTGCAGGCGTCGCTCGGAAGTGAGCGACGCCAGAGAAGGACGGGCCGAAAGGGATTTGAACCACGGTCGTTCCGCTACGCTCCACTCCCTGATTCAAATCTTCCGGCTACGCACAACAGGCGCTCACGAAGTGTGAGCGCCAGAGTAAAGCGGGCCGAAAGGGATTTGAACCCTTGACCGACGGCTTAAGAGGCCGTCGCTCTGCCAGACTGAGCTATCGGCCCTGGCAATTTTGAGTAATGGGGGTTGGTTCAAATACGTTTCCTTTCGCCTGCCGGCGGTGAGTCGTTGGCACACCGCACCCACGGCTCATCCGTGGCACGTTTTCCAGTTCGATAGAAGGTGCGTGTTATAAGTGTCTGCCGGCCCCAGCGGACAGTATCATGAGCAGTGGCATCACGATGGCCTCGATGTCTACGTATGCGATTCTCGGGTGTGGGAGCGTGGGCCACGCCGTCGCCGAGGAACTCGAATCCGAAGGGAAAGACGTCCTCATTCTCGATATGGACGAAGGTCGCGTCGAGGCCCTCCGCGACCAGGATCTCGACGCTCGCTCTGCCGACATTCGTGACAACTCGATCACCAGCGAAGTCGACGACCGCGACGTCATTCTGATTCTGTCTTCCGACGTCGAGGCGAACATGGCCGCCGTCACCAACGTCCGCGACAGCGGCGGCGAACAATTCATCATCGCGCGTGCGTCCGACCCCGTCTCCGCCGACGAACTCACCGAAGCCGGTGCCGACGTCGTCATCAACCCCTCGTCGGTCATCGCTGATTCCGCTCTGCGTGCCCTCGAGACCGGCGAGCTCGAGTACAAAGCCACGCAACTCGCCGACGTCATCGACGACACGGACTCGCGCATGGCGATCCTCATCCACCGCAGTCCCGACCCGGATTCGATCGCCAGCGCCGCCGCCCTCCGTCTCATCGCCGAGAGCCGCGACGTCGAGGCGGACATCGTCTACAAGGGCGAAATCGGTCATCAGGAGAACCGCGCGTTCGTCAACCTCCTGGGCATCGAACTCATCTCCGGCGCCGAGACGGAGCTCGAAGAGTACGACACCTTCGCGCTCGTCGACCACGCCAAAGGCGGCGAACCCGAGATCGACCAGGAGATCGACGTCATCATCGACCACTTCGAGCCCGATCACGCCCACGACGCGCGGTTCATGGACGTCCGCCCCAACGTCTCTGCGACCTCGACGATCCTCACGAAGTACATCCAGGAACTCGATCTCAATCTGGACCAGGACGTCGCGACCGCGCTCCTCTACGGCATCCGCGCCGAAACCCTCGATTTCAAACGAGACACGACGCCAGCCGACCTGACCGCCGCCGCGTACCTGTACCCCTTCGCCGACCACGACACGCTCGAACAGGTCGAGTCCCCGTCGATGTCCCCCGAGACGCTCGACGTGCTCGCGGAAGCCATTCGCAACCGCGAGGTGAAAGGGTCACACCTCATCTCGAACGCTGGCTTCATCCGCGACAGGGACGCGCTCTCCCAGGCCGCCCAGCACCTCCTGAACCTCGAAGGCATCACCACGACGGCCGTGTTCGCACTCGCCGACGACACGATCTACCTGGCCGCTCGCTCGAAGGACATCCGCATGGACATCGGCGCAGTGCTCGCCGACGCCTTCGCCGACATCGGCGACACGGCAGGCCACTCGACGGACGCCAGCGCCGAGATCCCGCTGGGCATCTTCACGGGAATCGAAACGAACGAGGACAACCGGGACACGCTGCTGGAGCTCACAGAACAAGCAGTCAAGACGAAACTCTTCGAGGCGATGGGCGTCGAGGGAAGTGAAGGTGGTAGTAGTAACGGCGGATAGAGAGCTTCAAACCGCGACTTCGTTTTCTTCCTCTTCCTCGGGTTTGCGGAGGCGCTCGATGATGTCGCTGACGAGCACGACGTCACCGACCGCCTGTACCCAGTCGTACGGGACGATGACGCCCCGCGAGCCGCGCGCCCGCTCGCCGAAGAGGTCGTGATTGACCCGGTGGAGCGCGAGCCCCGTCACCTTCACGTCGTCTAAGTTCAGACGGACGTCCTCGACCTCACCGACGAAAACACCGTTGTTCGAGTAGACTTCCCGACCCACGAGGGCAGTTATTTCCTGCGTTGGCGCGTTCATACAATGTGCGTACACGTCCTAGGTCTTAACTTTTGGCCGATGTCTGACATCCGTCTGCCGAGTTCCCCGGGCGACAACCGTCATCTCGGCAATCTTCAGCCGATCGGCAACAGAAACTATTCGTCGCCCGTCCACCTCTAGTTACGTATTCCGTGTCAGCAACCCACCTCCTCCGGAGCGCGTACTACGTACTCGAAACGGCGCTGCTCGCTCCAGGGATCGTCGTCCACGAAAGTGCGCACGTCCTCGCCTGTCGAGCCACGGGCGTCACCGTGACCAACGGTCCCGTTCTCAATCCCTTCGGTGCTGACGCGTACGTCGACCACGAGCGAGTCGAGTCGTTCCCGGTCGACGTGACCATCGCCGTCGCGCCACTCGTCGTGAACACTGTCTTCGCGCTCGTCGCCTTCTCGCTGGTGGGGTTCGCACCCACGTTCCCACTCGCCCTGCCCTGCTACTGGCTGGGCGCCTGTTTCGGGTTGACGGCCTTCCCAAGCGCAGGCGACACCGAGACGCTCTTCAGGACAGCCCGGGCGCTGCCTCGGTGGGGACAGCCGCTGGGATACACGCTGGCCGTTCCGCTGCGAGGATTTACGAAGGTCCCCGGCTCCGACGGCGTTGCGGGGTTCGTCTGGACGTTCGTGTGTTTCGGTGCCAGCGAGTCCTTACTCGTGACTGGCGGAGCGCTCCCCTGACGCGAGCACCTCGATCGGATGCGGGACCCGACGCTCGTACAGCGTGTCTAGTTGCTCCTGACAGGAGGTCCCGCTCGCGACCAGCAACTCGTCGGTTACGTCCCCCAGATCGTCGCGGAGGGCCTCGCCAGCGTCCATACTCATCTCGTAGTACTCGCGCTTGTAGCCGAAGCTGCCGGCCATCCCGCAGCACTCGACGGTCGACGTTCGGACGTCGTACCCCGCCGCGTCGAGCACCGACGTGGTGTACTCGTCGAGCCCCAGCGTTCGCTGCTGGCAGTGGCTGTGATACGCGATCGGCGCATCGTTCTCGGAGTCGCCCAATCGGTCGGCGTCGGCGCCGTTCTCCAGCAGTCCGTAGACGTACTCCATGAGCTCGTAGCTGTCGTCCGCGAGCCTGTCGAACGACCGCTCCGGCAGGAGGTGTTCGTACTCGCTGCGGAACATCGCCAGGTCGCTGGGTTCGATCACGACGACGTCCCGCCCCTGGTCGAGATGCGTGACGAGCGCGCCGTGGACGGCTTCGGCCTGCTCGCGCGCCGTCTCGATCATCCCCTGTGAGAGGGGCGCCCGACCGCTCTCGGGAATCGCCGGGACGTGGACGCGACAGCCGAGGGTTTCCAACACGCGCACGGCAGCTTTCCCTCGGTCCGGATCGAAGTAGTCGGTGTACAGATCCGGGTACAGCACGACGTCACGGTCCGGGTCGGTGACCTGTGCCCCGCGAGCGCCGTACCACTCCCGCAGCGTTTCGTCGGCGAAATCGGGCAACGCACGCCGCGAATCCACGCCGACGAGCCGTTCGAGCAGCGACTGCATCGGCCCGAAACTCGCGAGGGCGTTCGTGAGCCCTGGCGCGAGACTCCCGAGCTTCGCGACGGTTTCGACGTTGCCGAAGAAGCGCTTCTGGCGGTCCATCCCTGCGGGTTCCTCGTCGGGGGTCAGTCCGTCGACGAGATATTCGAGATCGGTCTCGTCGGTGTGCTGGTGGTTCAGTCGTTCGCGGACCACCGTGTTGATCCACGGGATGTCGATCTTCACCGGGCACTTCGGGACACACCGCGAACACCCGGTGCAGAGGTCGTTCATGTCGCTCGCGCTGTCTAGCCCGTGGACGCCGGCTTCCCAGCCCGTGCCGATGCCACCGGTGTAGGTCTCGCCCCCGAAACCGTGGCCGCCGACGCTCTGGAAGTTCGCACAGGAGTTGTTGCAGGCGCCACACCGAATGCAGTACAGTGTCTCCCGCAGCTCGTCGTCTTCGCGCATCGCCATGCGGCCGTTGTCCAGCAGTATCAGGTGGAACGACCGCTCGTCGGCGTCCCGGAACTCGTCGGCCTCGAAGTCCGGAATCGGCGCGTCGACCGGGGGCGTCAGCAACGATACGTACGAGGTGATGTCCTGGCCGGTTCCCGTTTTGGCGATGAGTTCCGTGAACGGCTGGAGGTCCGCGAGACTCGGCACGAGTTTCTCGACGCCCGCGACTGCGATGTGCGTGTCCGGCGTCACCGCGGTCTTGCGCGCGTTGCCCTCGTTGGTGACGAGCATCAGCGTCCCGGACTCGGCGACGACGAAGTTCGCGCCGGTCATTCCCACGTCCGCCTCGCGGATGTGGTCCCCCACGCGCTCGCGTGCGAACTCGGTCAGTTCGTGCGGGTCGCCGTCGAGGTCTTCGTCCAGGTCGAACTCGCGGTTGAACAGCGCCGCGATCTCGTCGGCCGATCTGTGCATCGCCGGGCCGATGAGGTGCGACGGCGACTCGTCGGCCACCTGGATGACGAACTCGCCGAGGTCCGTTTCGACCACTTCGTAGCCGGCCGCTTCCAGGTGGTCGTTGACGTCGATCTCCTCGGTAGTCATCGACTTGCTCTTGACGAGTTTCTCGGCGTCGTGGTCGGCCATGATCCCTTCGGCGATCCGGTTCGCGTCCGCCGCCGTCTGCGCGACGTGGACCTGCCCGCCGTTGGCCTCGACTGCCTCGGTTACCGTGTCGATGAGGTCCGGAAGGTCGGCGATGGCCCGTTCCTTGATGTCGCGGGCAGCGTCGCGACAGTCCTCGTACTTCTCGAACCGCTGGAGGGTGTAGTCGGTCAGCTGGTTGACCGTCCGCGTGTTCTCCCCGATGGCGTCGCCTTCGGTCTCCATCAGGTGCCGGAGTTCCTCGGCGCGGTCGCGTCGGGAACTCATCGGTCCTCCACGACGACGACGTGCGTCTCCTGGGGACCGTGGACGCCCTGGACGAGCGTGCCCATGTCGGCGGTGGCGCTCGGCCCCGTCGCGAGAACTTGCGTGTCCGTCCCGCGCTCGAAGTCCTCGCCCATTCGCTCGAAGGCGTCGCGCATGTCGGGGACCACGTCGCTGGCGGCCACGACGGCGACGTGCCGCGGCGGGTACAGACTGACGAGTTCCCCGCCGGCTTCACTCGACGGCAGCGTCACCGTTCCGTAGTCGGCGATTCCGATCCCGGTCGGCGTCACCCCAGTCACCGCAGCGTCGATCTCGAGCGGTGACGGGTCCAGGGCGACGGCCGTCTCAGCGAGGGAGACCCCGTCGTAAGGGAGCGGCGTCCCGACCGCTGGCTCTTCGATGGCGTCTCCCAGGGTCTCGGCGAACGACGACGCCGAGGTCGTGTGGACCGTGGCTACTCCCTGGAGCGAGGACTCGAACGTCGAGAGCGTCTCCGAACTCATGTAACTCGGTAACACAGCGCAGCAACCAAATCCCTTTCCCCAGTGGGGGTTGGCGAATTATCAGATACCGTAAGATTGAGGCCGGGGTGTTTCGATGAGTAATTTATGACACTTCCGCAGGCTCCCATGCGGCCAGTCGTCGACGGGCGGGCGGATTACGGCACGTACGCAGGTGCCTGTGAGACGACGTCGCTCGCTTCCCTCCCCGTCAACCGACTCCGAAAACTAGTGCAAGAGAAGGGCTGGCAGTGGTTCTGCGCGATCGACGACGAACTCGCAGTCGGCGGAGCGGTGGTCGACGCCGGCCTCGCGAACCAGGCGTTCGTGTGGGTTTTGGATCGCGAGCGGAACCGTCTCATTTTAGACGAATCGCGACTGCTCCCACCGACGACAGTGCAGCGAGCCGACCGGCCATCGGAGCGCCCGCGCGTGGGAGCCTCCTTCCGGGACGTGACGCTGGCGGCCACCGAGAAGGACGCGGGCTTCATGGTCGCCGGACAGTTCGGCCCCGTCACGCTCGATCTGACGCTCACCCACGACGCTGCAGGCCCCGTGACGGCGATCTGCCCGGTGGACGACGGCAGACATCCGGGCGTCAACGTCACCCAGAAATCGACGTGTCTGTCGGCGACGGGCGCGATCGACTGGCACGGGTGCACTCACACCTTCGACGGGGCCGACGGCATGCTCGATTTCACGCACGGCGTCCTCGCCCGAGACACGCGCTGGCGATGGGCCATCGGGACGGGACGGACCGACGACGGCACGCCGATCGGATTCAACCTCGTCGACGGCTTCAACTCCGGCCTGGAAAACGCGGTCTGGATCGGCGACGACCGGCGGGCCGTCGAGGCGGCCGCCTTCTCCTACGATCGCCGCCAGCCGGGGGCGTCGTGGGCCGTCGAGACGGACGACGGCGCCGTCGACGTCGAACTCGAACCCGAAGCCGTCCGCTCGGAGGACCTGAACCTCGGCCTCGTGGTCTCGCGGTACGCGCAACCGCTGGGCCGGTGGCGCGGGACGGTGGCCGGCCGCGAGGTCGAACTCGTCGGCGTCGCAGAGAGCCATCACGCGAAGTGGTAAGCGTCGACCCAGAGAAGGTGCGAGGGGGGAGTTGCTTCAGAATCTGAAAGTACTGACCTGCTATTATAAGGATATAGTGTTACTAGTCGAACATGGGCGCTGAAGACGGGGAAGTATACATCCTTCGTCCGGACGAAGGTATCGACACAGACGACGAGGAGGCGTGGATGACCCCACAGCCCGCAAGTGACGTCATTATCGAGGAGATCGGCGAGGAGGTCGGGGGTGACTCGTCCAGCGTCGAATCGCTGGACGAGTACGTCGACCTCGACGACCTCGCAGCCGTCTTCGATGGCGACGAGGAAGCGATCACCTTCGAGGTCGAAGGACACGACGTGACTGTGACTGAAGCGGGCGAGATAACAGTCGACGACGACTGATCGCTGATCGAGAGAGCGTCTCGACGAGCCGCCGGTTCAGTCACGACGAGGCGATCGATCTCTTCCTGGCGGCGGTTGCGAGCGACTCGAAGCAATCGCGAGCCGCAGGTGTCAGATCGTACTCGCGGTGATAGTTCGCGGGTCCGCGATCGCGTCCGCTGGCGAGTCCGACTACACCCGCGATCGCGTCGTAGTTGTTTCGAACCAGTCTCCCGACGAGGGTCGGCATGCCCGCACGACGGGCCAGTTCCGCGGCCGCTGATCGACCGGCGTAGACGCGTCCCTCGGTGACGTCGGCCAGCACCATCGCGAACGGTTCGGCGTCGAACTGCGCCCGGAGGAACGGTGCGACCGCGTCGTCGTACCAGGACACCGCACCGACGGTTTCCAGTCGTTCGAGCGCCCTGGCTGCGAGCGAACAGTACGGGCACTCGCCGTCGTAGATGAGCACCGCGTCGAAGGACTGACCGTCCATATCCGGAGTTGGGTATCCACGCGCAAAACGAGCACGGTAGTCGGGACTGAGCGACGGCCGAATCGATCGTGTTCTCGGAATGCACGCCACCAACGTGATTATACACAATCGGTACGTAACTCACCGCATGAGCGACGGAAGCGACTCGGACGACATCGACGCCATTCGTGAGCGGAAAAAGGAGCAGTTGAAGGAACAACTGAACGACGCTGGGAGTCCCGACGAACCCGTCCACGTCGAGGACAGTTCGCACTTCCAGGAGTTGACCGGGAGCGGCGGCCCGGTCCTCGTCGATTTCTACGCGGACTGGTGTGGCCCCTGCAAGATGCTGGAGCCTGCCGTCGAAGCCATCGCGGCCGAAACGGACGCGACGGTCGCGAAAGTCGACATCGACGAACTCCAGGCGCTGGCACGCGAACACGGCGTTCAGGGCGTCCCGACGCTCAAACTGTTCCACGACGGCGAGCTCGTGAAAGAACTCGTCGGCGTTCAGGACAAAGGGACTCTCGAGAACCTAGTCACGCAGTACACCTGATCCCGAGAGATTCGATTCGGAGCGACGTTCTGCAGGCGTAAACGCACCACCAGTTCCTGGCAAACTCCTTGCTGACCCGAACCTTTTTGATCTCGTCAACTGACGGCTAGGTCGTGGTTTACGAGACGGGTAACCGAACGATCGACGACGCCGTCGAACGGGTACTGGCGGGTGAGCAACTCGACCGCCGTGACGGACTCGCGCTGCTGGCGCAACCAGTCGACGAACTCGCGGCGGCGGCCGATTTCGTCCGCTCACAGTTCGGCGACGACACGGTCGACGCCTGTTCCATCGTGAACGCGAAGGCCGGGAACTGCGCCGAGGACTGCGGGTTCTGCGCGCAGTCCGTGCACTTCGACACCGGGATCGAGACCTATGGATTCCTGGACCCCGAGGAAATTCTCGAAGCAGCCAAACGCGCGGAGCGTGACGGCGCTCAGCGGTTCGGCATCGTCGTCGCCGAGAAGGGCGTCTCGAAGGAGAACCGCCCCGACGAGTGGGGGGAAGTCATTCGCGCCATTCGGCTCGTCCGAGACGAGACCGACGTAGAAGTCGACGCGAGCCTCGGCATCCTCACACCCGAGGAAGCCGAGATCCTCGCCGACGAAGGCATCAACCACTACAATCACAACATCGAGACGTCGCCGCGGTACTTCCCGGAGATCGTCGAGACCCACGATTTCGAGGACCGCGTCGAGACGCTGGAGATCGCCAGGGACGCCGGGATGGACCTCTGTGCGGGCGTGATCCTCGGGATGGGCGAATCGCCGACCGACCGGGTCGACGCGGCGGTCGCGTTGCAGGACGTCGGTATCTCGTCACTGCCGGTGAACGTCCTCAATCCGGTCGCCGGTACGGCGCTCGGCGACGAACTCGACGACTCGGCCGACATTACCACCGAGGAGATCATCGAGACCATCGCGGTGTATCGACTGCTCCATCCGGAGGCCAGGGTTCGGCTGACGGGCGGTCGGGAGGTCAATCTCGACGCGGACGAACAGCACCTGCCCTTCGAGGCCGGTGCCGACGGCATTCTCACCGGCGATTACCTGACGACCGGTGGCCAGTCGCCCGGCGACGACATCGAGGTGATGGAACGAGCGGGACTGGAGCCGAACATGGACGCAAACGAGTTCGACAAAGCGGCCGTCAAGGCCCGCACTGACGAGGACGCCATCCCTGACGACGGTGCAGTAGAGACGGCAGCAGGAACGGCGACAACGAACGCTGAACTTGACGATTGATATGGACGACATCAACTTCGCAGTACTCGGAACTGGAGGCATCGGCCGACGAACGCTCGAAGTCTCAGAGCACAAGGACCACCTGACGCCAGTCGCGGCCTGTGACCGCCACGGCGTCGCCGTCGACCACGAGGGGCTGGACGTAGACGAACTTCTGGCGGCGACGGAAGCCAACATCGCGAGCGACGGGGGAACGGCAACGAGGGGTGGCACCGATGGCGGCGTCAAACAGTCGGGCCAGAATGCGGGCGTTGCGGCCTCCGTCCAGGCGGAACCCACCGAGACGCCCATCGACGACGTCATCGATGAAAGCGACGCCATCGACGCCGTGCTCGTCGCGCTGCCGAACTTCGAACACGACTTCATTCCCCGCGTCGCCGACCGCTTCGCGGCGGCGGGCTACGAGGGCGTGCTCGTCGACGTGCTGAAGCGCTCGCGGGTCATCGACATGCTCGACGACCGGACCGACCGCTTCGAGGAGTCCGGCATCACGTTCGTCTGCGGCGCCGGCGCGACGCCCGGGTTGCTGACAGGCGCGGCCGCCCTCGCGGCCCAGTCGTTCGTCGAGATCGACGAAGTCGAGATCTGGTGGGGCGTCGGTCTCAAGTCCGGCTACGAGGACAATCGCGGCACGGTCCGCGAGGACGTCGCTCACCTCGACGGGTACACCATCGAGGACGCCCGCGAGATGAGCGACGCGGAGATCGAAACCGTCATCGACGAGCACGACGGCGTCATCGAGTTCGAGGACATGGAACACGCCGACGACGTGCTCCTGGAACGGGCCGGCGTCTGCGACGCCGAGGACGTGACCGTCGGCGGCATCCTCGACGTGACGTCCGACGAGAAGCCCACGACGACCACCGTCAGCGTCACCGGAACGACGTTCGACGGGGAGACCGGCACGAACACGTTCGAGTTGGACGACGCCACCAGCATGGAGGCAAACGTCAACGGCCCGGCCCTGGGCTACCTGAAAGCCGGCGTCCGCCGCAACCGAGCGGGCGAGTACGGCGTGTTCGGTCCCGCTGACCTGATGCCTGGATTCTGAGTCGCACCGTTTTCGACCGTTTCGACCGCCGCTACCGCACTCATGAGCACTATTCTACAGACGAGAGGGACAGATGACTGACCACGGCTTCGACCCGGCTGCGCGACTGCGCGACCGCGAGGCCAACGACCTCAGACGGGATCTCGCGCCGGCTGAGCGAGTGGCCGCCAGGAGTCGCATCGCCACCGATCCCCAGAACGAACCGCCGACGTTCGACGGCGACGAACTGTCGATCTTCGCCGCCAACAACTATCTCGGCCTCGCGGATCACGAACGGGTACAAGCGGCTGCCACCGAAGCCGCAAGAGAGGTTGGAACGGGTGCCGGAGCCAGCCGACTCGTGACCGGCGACACGCCCGCTCACCGTGCATTGGAGCGGGAGTTGGCCGAGACCAGGCGGACTGAGCGCGCCCTCGCGTTCTCGTCGGGCTACGCGGCAAACGTCGGGACGATCGCCGCCCTGAACCCGGACGTGATCTTCTCGGACGAACTCAATCACGCCAGCATCGTCGACGGTTGCCGGCTCGCCGGTGCAGAGACCGTCGTCTACGATCACTGCGACCCCGCGGACCTCCGGCGGAAAATGGGGGAGCGAAACAGATCGGGCAGCGTCGAGGAATCCTGGCTCGTCGTCACGGACTCCGTGTTCAGCATGGACGGCGACGTGGCACCGCTGTCGGCCATCTGCGACGCCGTCGAGGAGTTCGGTGCCTGGCTGATGGTCGACGAAGCCCACGCGACGGGCCTGTACACTGCGGGCGGCGGTGTCGTCCAGCGGGAGGGACTTTCCGACCGCGTCCACGTCCAGCTGGGGACGCTCTCGAAAGCGCTGGCCAGCCAGGGCGGCTACGTCGCCGGCAGCCAGCCGCTCGTCGAACACCTCGTGAACGCCGCCCGGTCGTTCGTCTTCTCGACGGGACTCGCGCCGCCCGCCGCCGGTGCCGCCCGCGAAGCGTTGCGCGTGGCTCGCGAGAGCGACCGACGCGACAGGCTCTGGTCGAACGTCGAGCGACTGCGTGAGGGGCTGGAAGCCACGGGCTTCGAGGTCTGGGGCGACACTCAGATCCTCCCCGTGATCGTCGGCGATCGGTCGGCAACGATGGCGCTGGACGAGTGCCTCCGGGAGCACGGCGTCCTCGCACCGGGAATTCGCCCGCCGACAGTGCCCGAGGGAACGAGTCGCATCCGCGTCGCGCCGATGGCCACCCACACCGACGAGGAGATCGACCGGTGTCTCGACGCGTTCAGAACCGCTGGCCGGGAGCTCGACCTCGTATGACCGGGACGCCGTCGGATTTCGCGGTCGTCGGCACCGACACGGGCGTCGGGAAGACGGTCGTCACCGCTGGCCTGACGAGATGGTTGCGCGATCAGGGGGTCGACGCCCGCGCGATCAAACCCTGCCAGACCGGGTATCCGCCGGACGACGACGCGCAGTTCGTCGCCGACGCCTGTGCAGCCGACGCCGCGTCGACCTGTCTCCGACGACTCGAACCGCCGCTCGCTCCGGCGGTCGCAGCGGCGCGAACCGACGAGTCGCTCTCGTACGCGGAGCTGGTGAAAGGGTGTGAGACAGCCATCGCCGAGAGCGAAGTCGGAATCGTCGAGGGCATCGGCGGGGTGCGCGTCCCGCTCGCGGACGGTCGCGAGGTCGTGGATCTCGTCGCCGATCTCGATCTCCCGGTCATCCTCGTCTCGCGGTCCGGACTCGGCACGTTGAATCACACTGCGCTGACGGTCGAAGCACTGCGGGACCGAGACGTCAGAGTTCGCGGTGTCGTGCTCAACGAGTACGAGGGGGCGACAGTCGCCGAACGGACCAACCCGCGAGCCATCGAGGACATGACCAGCTGCACCGTGGAGACCGTGCCACCGATCGAGCAGTCGTCGCCGGCATCACTCGCTGCTGCAGTTCGCGACCACCTCTCGCAGACGCTCGCAGTCGGTAGTGAGTGAGCAAAGCGATCGCTGTCGCTCCCGGTTCGACGACGTGACAAAGGGAAACCCGGGGGGATGCCCCGGCGTGTGACACTACGGAGCCAATTGGCTCCATATAGCCTTTGTGGCCGATCGTAAATAAGTGCTCGTTTCGATATTAGCATTTGATACGCAGAATAAGCTATCATTACAGCACAACGAGAGGGGTCTGGGTCCGCTTACTCGCCCAGTGCGATGATGGCGTCGACGTCGACGCTGTCGCCCAGTAACTCGGTCATTCGATCGACCGTGGCCGCGTCTCTCGTTCGACCGGAGCGGATGATCGTCTCTGCACGATCGATGGCCGTCCTGGTGTCTCCCTGGACCAACAGGATGGGCTTGCCGGCGTCCTCGGCGGTGCCGATGACGGCGCCGGTCGGACGGAACCCGCCGGTCAGGAGGAGACACTCGACGCCCGGCGCTTCGAGCGCTGCCGTCTGGATGTCCGAACGGTCGCCCCCAGTGATGACTGCGGCCTCGCGGGTCCGTCGGAACGCACGGAGCGCCGAGTCGCTCCCCATCGCACCGACGAGGAACCGCTCGACGAACCCGTCGGTCGGTGCTTCGGAGGTGAGCAGTTCGGCACCGAGGCTCTTGGCGAGTTCGTCGACGGTGACGCCGGAGAGTTCTTTCACGGACGGGAGCGCGCCGAAGACCGTGACGCCGTGGCTTTCGAGGAAGGGAATGACGTCTTCGGTCAGTTCGTCGAACTCGTCGTCGGAGACGGCGTTAAACAGGACGCCGCCCAGGCGGTCGCCGAAGGCGTCCACCGCCGCGAGGATCTCGTCGACGTCGCCCGGCGTCTCGTAACTGGCGAGCAACAGGACCGAAGCGTCCAGCAAGTTCGCGACGTCCACGTCGGTCAGGTCGACGATGCCGCCCGTCTTGTAGTCGTCTGCGCCTTCGATGACCACCGCGTCTTTGTCGGCGGCGATGCTCTCGTAACTCTCGGTCAGGCGCTCGCGCAGCGCGTCCGGGTCCTCGCGTCCGCGGATGGCCTCCTGGATGAACGTCGGCGAGTAGACGATGGGCTCCATCTCGTGCATCTCCTCGTCCAGGTCGAGGAGGTCGCGAGCGAGCATGGGGTCCTGGTCGAGAGTCTTGCCGACCGCGCTCTGGAGGCGCGTCCCGCGGGGTTTCATGTAGCCGACGGACTCGCCCGCGTCGTCGACGCGCTGTGCCAGTGCGAGCGCGACTGCCGTCTTGCCTGTGCTTCCTTCTGTCGTGCTGACGAGTATCGGGTTCATAGCTTCTCCTGATCGATAGTGAGGCGCACGTCGACCGCCGACACGCCGTCGGGGGTGGCGACGAGCGGATTGATGTCCAGTTCGAGAATCGCGGGAAAGTCCGTAACGAGCTGTGAGAGTCGCTGAATCGTCTCGACGATACCGGCCTCGTCGACGGCCTCGCGACCGCGAGCACCCCGCAGCAACGGAGCGGATTCGATGTCGTCGACCATATTCTGTGCTTCCGGCTCGCTCACGGGGGCGACCCGCACTGTCGTGTCTTCCAGCACCTCGACGAAGATGCCCCCGAGACCGAACAGCATCAGCGGGCCGAACTGCGGATCGCGGTTCATCCCGGCGATGGTCTCGGTCGCCCCGTCCATGTCGAGCATCTCCTGGACCTGCACGCCCAGGATCTTCGCGTCGGACTGGTAGTTGCGCGCCCGCACCACCAGGTCCTCGTACGTGTCGGCGACCTCGGACGGTTGCACGCCGACCTCGACGCCGCCGATGTCCGACTTGTGCAGGATGTCCGGGCTGACGATCTTCATGACGACGCCCTCGCCGTCGGCGAGACGCTCGGCGACCGCTTCCGCGTCACCGGGACTGTCGACGATTTCCCCCGCCGGCGTGGGAATCCCGTACGCCGACAGCAGATCCATCGCCTCGACGCCGAGGCGCGAGGTATTACGTCGCTCGGCCGCTTCGAGAACTTCCCGAGCGCGCTCGCGGTCCACGTCGAACTCGGTCGGCTCGTCGTATTCTCGAGCCTGTATCTCCCGATAGCGGCGAAGGGCATCGAGACTCCGGACCGCACGCGCCGGATCGAAGTACGTCGGAATCCCGTCTTCGCTGAGCGTGGCCTGTGCCTCGCGCGTCGAGTCACCGCCCATGAGCGACGCCGCGATCGGTTTGTCGTGTTTCGCCTGCAACGCTACCGTCCGCTCGGCGAGGTCCTCGAACGACAGCGTCGCCGTCGGGCAGGCCATGACGATCGCGGCGCCGACGTTCGGATCTTCGAGCGTGACGTCGATCGCCTCGGCGAACCGGTCGACGTCGGCGTCCCCGATGACGTCGATCGGATTGTAGATGTTCGCCCCGTCGGGCAGCGCGGCCGACAGGTCGGACAGCGTTTCGTCGGTGAAAGAGGCCAACGAGAGATCCGAGTCCCCGATGGCGTCGGTCGTCATCACGCCGGGACCGCCGGCGTTGGTGACGATGGCGACCGAGTCGCCGTCCGGAAGCGGTTGCCCGGACAGGATGCCGGCGTAGTCGAACAGTTCCTGGGTGTTGTCGACGCGGATGGCGCCGGCCTGTTCCAGGCCGGCCTCGTAAGCGCGTTCACTACCCGCCATCGTCCCGGTGTGGGACGCCGCAGCCGAGGCACCGGCTTCGGTACGTCCGGATTTGACCATGACGATCGGAGTGTCCTGCGTGACCTCGCGTGCCGTCTCGATGAATCGACCGCCGTCTTCGATCCCTTCGAGATAGGCGAGGATGACGTCCGTGTCCGGGTCGTCGCCCCACTCTGCGATGAAGTCGCCTTCGTCCAGCACTGCTTTGTTGCCCAGCGAGACGACGTCCCTGAAGCCTACGTCGTGGTCGCTGGCCCAGTCGAGGACGGCGGTGATGAACGCGCCCGACTGGCTCATGAAGGAGATCGACCCCGGCTGGGCGTTCTGGGGTGCGAACGTCGCGTTCATGCCGACGCCGGTACTGATGATGCCCAGGCAGTTCGGCCCGACCAGGTTGAGGTCGTACTCCGATGCGACCTCGCGGAGCCGCTTCTCTCGACTCGCCCCTTCGCTCCCCGCTTCGCTGAACCCGGCGGTGATGACGACCACGTTCTCGACGCCGTGCTCGCCACAGGATTCGACGACGTCGACCGCGATCGACCCGGGAACGACGACCACTGCGACGTCGATCGTTCCCGGCACCGAGCCGACGTCCTCGTAACACTCGAAACCGAGCACCTGGTCCGCGTTGGGATTGACGGGGACGATGTCGCCCTCGTAATCCGCGGCCAGGTTCTCGGTGATTGCTCGTCCGACAGACCCGTCGCTTTCGGTCGCACCGATGACCGCCACCCGTTCGGGTGCGAACATCGTAGCTAGTTCGCCCATCGTGTCGTCTGGTCGTTCGACCGCGGCTGGGAAATAGTTCGTGTTCCCGGCGGGAACCGGGAAGGTGCGATAGTGGTCCCGGATCGACCGAGAGCTACGAGACAGTCCAGGCTGACCTGCTCAGTGGTCGGCTACCAGTCTGGTCTCTCCCGCAGTAACAGATTCCCCTTTGCCGACGAGCAGGTCCTCGCGGGTTACGTCCTCTGGGAAGACCACGTCGACGCGGCTACTGAACGAGATGTGCCCGATCCGGTCGCCCCGCTCGACGGTCTGTCCCGCTTCGACGTAGGGGTAGATGCGGCGCGCGACCGCGCCCGCGATCTGGACCACGGTGTAGTCCTCGAACTCCACGTGCACCTTCTCGTTGCGGTCGGATTCCTTGATGAACGCCGGCCAGTGCGCCCCCGGGGAATGGGTGACCGATTCGACGGTCCCACCGAGCGGGGCGCGGTTGACGTGGACGTCGGTGAGGTTCATGAAGATGCCAACCCGAAGTCTGTCGTCCTCCTCCCGGATGACCGAGACGCGCCCGTCGGCCGGGGCGACGATTCCGGTGTCGGGGACGACCCGGTCCGGGTCACGGTGAAACGCGAGCACGACGATTCCAGCGAGCGCGACGAAAAGGCCCGAGAGCGGCGAGAACAGAACCGAGACGAATCCCAGGAGAGTCAGTGGGGCAGCGTATCGACTCGTTCCCTGGGCGACGCGGGCACACATACCCGGTGACAACGTCCGGGCGGGTACAAACCTATCGACTGGTCCACGCTCGCTCAGCGTCGTCGCTATTCGGCCACGTCGAGCGGCTTTGCCCCGGCGTACTCACGGAGGGTGTCCGGCTCGATGGGGAACACTGCTTGCGGCGTCCCGGCGGCGGCCCAGACGGTCTCGTGGTCGAGCAGCGTCTCGTCCATGTACACTGGCACGTCGCTGTCGTGGCAGAACGGTGGGACGCCCCCGATGCTCCAGCCGAGCGTGGCCTTGATGTCCGTCGCGTCGGCCATCTCGACCTCGGATTCAGCGAGGTCGCGCTCCGCGGCGACTTTCGCCATGCTCACGCGGTTCGCACCGCTCGTGACGACGACCACGAGTCGGTCGCCGGCCGCGAGTGCGATCGCGCTCGCGATCTGAGCGACGTCACAGCCGACCGCCGCTGCTGCGTCCTCGGCCGTCTTCGTTCCGTCCGGGAACTCGTGAACGTCGACGTCGAGGCCGAACTGCTCGTCTGCGCGCTCCCTGAACTCGGCTGCCCGTTCGTGCATACGCCACCGTGACCACCCAGTCCCCAAATAGTTTCTCTCCTCGACGGTTGTCACACTGCTCGACTCCCGTCGAAAGTCGACACGGGGCTTTTGCTGGTGGCGACCAAGCTACTGGTATGAGCGACGCCGACGATCTGCTGGAGCCGTTCGACGACGACCTCGTGGAACTCGTCGCCGATCGGAGCGACGTGTCCGAGTCCGAACTTCGAGACCTGCTGACTCGCCACCAACGGCAAGTGCGCGACAATCCAGGCGTCGAAGACATCGTCTACGAATGGCGGAGTCAATTCCACGAACAACCCGTCCTCGAGCGGACGGCAGAGGCCTACTATCTCCGATTACGGACGCACGTCTGGGACGAGTTCGCCACGGCGCTCGACGTCCCAGAAACCGACCTCGAGGCACTCCTGGGCGTTCACGAAGAGCAGACGCGTCGCCAGACCGGCGCAGAGACGACGGACAGTGAGGCGATGATGGTCCTTTCGAGGACGTGAGCGTCACTCACGAGTCCACAGCACGCGCCCCAATTCTCACGCAACGGTTCAGACAACACAAACGATACTTTTGGACGTGAAAAATTTGTTTTTAGAGAGGTTATTTTATGTGGTGTGGGAACGAAAGACCAGGTGTAATGAGCACCCAGAAGAACGTGCTTCAGGAAGCAGGGACGGTCGAGGAAAACAGGCTTCGCATTCCGGAAGACAAAGCCGAGCAGATCATCGACGCACTGAACACGGACCTGGCGGCGACGTACGTCCTGTACCATCAGCTTCGCAAGCACCACTGGAACGTCGAGGGTCCACAGTACCGGGAACTACATCTGTTCCTCGGCGAGGCAGCCGAAGAAGCCGAGGAAGCGGCCGACGAGATCGCAGAACGGGTGCAAGCACTCGGCGGCGTCCCCGTCGCCAACATGACGAGCCTCGAGGAACGTGCCCCGGTCGACATGGAGGACGACGACGTGTACGAGATCCGGACGTCCCTGGAACACGACCTGGAGATGTACGGCGACATCATCGAGACCGCCCGCGATCACATCGAACTCAGCACGAACCTGGGGGACCACGCCTCCGCGGAGATGCTCCGGCTCCAACTGGTCGAACTCGAAGAGCACGCCCACACGATCGAGCACTTCCTCGGAAAGGACTCACTCCAGGACTGGTGAACCGTCCCGGGAGGCGTCGCCGCCCCGTTTCCGTGAACGCCGGAACGTGTGACTCGGTTTTTCAGTGTGGACTCGAAGAGAGAGAACACCCCCGACGAAAGGTGATTACCGTCGAAGATCGACGGTCAGATCGGTCGAGATCCAGGCATCTGTGTTGTCAGATTCGGTGAAGACGAACCGATCAGGGGTAGTCTGATGGGCCGTCACCGTTCGTCCGGGGAGATCGCTGTGAGAGTCGTCCGTCTGCTCAGTGTGTTCAGTGGAGAGCCGATCCCGTGCTGGCATCATAGAAGTTAGGCGGGCCTAAATCTAAAAGGGTTTTGGTCTCCCTAATCCGAGAGCGGGAATCAGTCCGGCGGACGGTTCGTCGGTTTCGAGGCCCGGCTTTTTACCGGAACGGACCGTAGCGGACTCAATGAGCGATTCAGGCAGCAACGCGGATCTCGCGCGCCTCGCCGCCGACCTGGCGCGGTCACTGCGCGATTTGCAGCGGGAGCTAGATCAGCGGCCCAGCGGCCCGCGACCACCGTCCCCGCGTGAGATCCTCCGATTCACCGACGAGATCGCGATCCCGGGAATCATCCTCGTTCTCGAGACGAACGTGCGCGCGCTGCGACTGCTCCAGCGCGCGATTCGGTTGAGCGACGAGCGGAAGCCGCCAGCTGGGCCCGACCACGCGGTCCGCGAACGCGCAGTTTCCGTCAGCCAGGCCACGCTCGGCCGCCTCGACGAGGTGCTGGCCGACGTTCAGGACGCGATCGAGGGACGACCACAGGACGAGGAAGCACGACAGGTCCTCGACGAGGCCCGCGCTCTCAGGGAGGAAATCGACGCGCAGCTCGCCGTCACCACCGCCGACGCGAACCGCGGCCAGTTCGAAGCCGACGCCGGAAGCGACGTCCCAGTCGACGTCGACGCCGAACTCCAGTCGATCAAAGACGATCTCGACGACGGCGACGACGGCGAGCAGTAACACCACCGGGTCGACAGCGCTCGGTCATGGGGACGTTCTCCCTTGTGCAACCGTGTCAACATAACTGAACATAGCATGTTTTATTAATTTCGTCGGTGGACTAGCGGATGCAAATGAGCGGAGATGGGACAACCGAGGGGACGCGGGTCGAACTGTACGCCCGATCGTCGTTGCCAGAAATTGCCGAGAAGCGACGGGACCAGATTGCGACGCGGCTCGACGAACTCGCGAACGCGGGCCACATCTCGCAGGTCGAAATCCACAACTGGCGCAAGAAGGTCTCGCTAACCGCGGACTGTCGGGAGCAGACTCGATACGAAGCGTTCACCGAGTGGGCCGACGAGGTGGGCGTCGATCTGGCTCCGTTTTTCGACACCCGGACGTGTTACTCGATGGATTCGGGGGAGAAAGGAGAGCGACTCGTGTTGCCCGCGCTCTGTCTCGCCGTCTATCGAGACGGGACCCTCCAGTCGGTGTATCCCCACTCGACCAACGACGGGTCGCGCTCCGTAATGGACTGTCTTCGCGCCATCGAATCTGCTCGCCGCCGCACGCCGGACCCGGACGGCGCGACGCTAACGGCCGACGACGATTCGCTCGAAGTGTCGCACTAAATAAACGTTCCCACCGTCTGGGAACGGCAGCCCGATTTTATTCTAAACAATGATGTAAGATCCACTGTGGAGGATCATGACTGAAACCACTGGTCGCCGCCTGGAACTGTATCTCCGGGACGAGACACGGGGGAGGTCGGGTGAGCAACAGACAGCGGTGCGAGGGCGCGTCGTGGACCTGGCAGCGACACCGCTCGTCAACGCCGTCGAGACGTACGACTGGCCCCGCAAAATCGCAATCGACGGGACAGGACCGACGGACGACCGGGCGCGCGAAGCGTTCAACGCGTTCAGTCGGTGGGCACGAGAACGAGACGCTCGGATCTATCCGGCGTTCGGGACGCGTGACTGTTTCGACCGGGACACGGGGGAGCAGTACACGGCGCTCGTACTGCCAGTGATGGCACTCGCGGTCTACGAGAACGATGTGCTGGAGGCCGTCTATCCCCACAGAGACGGCGAGCGGGTCGTGACCGTCTTCGACGGCCTGGCCGACATCGAGACCGATGGCCGATCAACGCCGGACGACGAGGACCGCAGGCCAGTCCCGGCAGGATGACCGCTCGCAGCGAACCGCCGGTTCGCTGACGCGTCCCGGGGTGAGACGGGTACGCAAACAGCTAAGAACGCTCGTGCCCTTCAGGGGGCATGAATTCCAGGACGAGAGCGACGCTGTACCTGCGCGATTCGGTTCCAGCGGCAGCGCGTGCCGAGCAGCAGAAAGCGGTGGGGCGTCTCCAATCGCTCCAGGCAGCGGGCGTCGTCGACAGCGTCACTATCGAGAGCTGGCCGAGTCGGGTCACGAACGGCACTCCCGACACCATTCAGGCCCTGGCGACGTACGATAGTTTCGACAGCTGGGCTCGCGACCACGGTGCGTCGATGCGTCCCGCCTTCGACCGGCACGAGTGCCACAGTCGCTTCACTGGAAGCCGGTTCACGACGACCGTCTTTCCCGTGATGTGTCTCGCTGTGTTCGAGAACGACACGCTGACGGCCGTCTATCCCCACGCCAGGCAGGGTCGGCCAATGACTGTGCTCGAGGGGATCGCGATTCTGGAGAGTACTCGTCGACCCGAGCTAGCCCGACACTGATAGTCTCCCGACGAGCGTGATTCGACCGGCCCGCCGGTGTTCGAGAACGGATCGAAAAGAAGTCGCGATTGTCGAAACGCCGGACCTGGACCACCTCTCTGGACGGGTCTCCACGCCGGTTCTGACCCGTTGTTCGGCGAGTTACTGCCTCACTGGACGGGTCTCCACGCCGGTTCTGACCCGTTGTTCGGCGAGTTACCGCCTCACTGGACGGGTCGGAACCGATACCCGTCCCACTCCTGATCGGCGTCTTCCGGTTTGAGCCCGACGCCGGGCTCGCGGAGTTCGTCGACGTAGACGGGTTCGACCTCGTCGCCGCTCTCGACGTCGAACTCCTCGTCGTCGTCCTCGGAACCGACTTGTCCGAGCGCGCGGACGGATTCGCCGTCCACTTCGAACTCGACGATCGCGAGGGTGTTCGGCTCGCGGACGCCCGGCGGGGTCGCCGTGCTCTTGGTCCACGTGACGATCTCTGCCGTTTCGTCGCTGAGATCGATCTGCTCGTCTTGCGGTTCGCCACACTCGGGACACAGCCGGTGTCCCGGGTACGTGATGTGTCCGTTCGGACAGCGGTATGCGTCGAGTCCCATCGTTATCGCGCCTCCATGATCGTGGTGATGACACAGTTCCCGAAGCCGCCGACGTTGCAGGCCAGACCGGTGTCGGCCTCGACCTGTCGCGGGCCGGCTTCACCCACGAGTTGTTCGTAGATCTCGTAGCCCTGTGCGACGCCGCTGGCTCCCAGCGGATGGCCCTTTGACTTGAGCCCGCCCGAGGTGTTGATCGGCAACTCGCCGTCTTTCTCCGTGCGACCCTCCTCGACGTGTTTCCAGGCTTCGCCCTTCTCGGCGAAGTCCAGGCCCTCCATCTGGAGGAACTCCAGAATGGTGAACATGTCGTGCAGTTCCGCCACGTCGACGTCCTCGGGGCCGAGACCGGCACGCTCGTAGGCCGTCTGGCCGCTCTCGACGACGCCGCCCATCGTCGTCGGGTCGTCGCGCTCGTGGACGACGTGCGTGTCGGTCGCGCCGCCGATGCCCGACACCACGACGTACTCGTCGGTGTACTGTTCTGCGACCTCGACGGGACAGAACATGAGCGCGGAACTCCCGTCCGTGATGGGACAGAAGTCGTAGAGTCGGAGCGGGTCCGCGATGATCGGACTCTCCAGGGCCGTCTCCACGTCGATCTCCTTCTGGAACTGTGCCTTGGGATTGTCCACACCGTTCTTGTGATTCTTGACCGCCACTTTCGCGAGGCTGTCTCGCGGTGCGTCGAACCGTTCGAGGTAGTGCCGGGCGGTCATGCCGGCGAACGACGGCAGCGTCACGCCGTGTTTGTACTCCGCAGGGTGGGTGATCGACGCGATGATGTCGGTCGCGCCGCCGGTCCCCTTGTGGGTCATCTTCTCCCCGCCCACGAGCAGCGTCATGTCACTCGCCCCGGAGGCGATGGACTGCCAGGCGCCGTAGATGCCGGCGCCGCCGCTCGAGCTGGTCTGATCGATCCGCTGTGAGTACGCCGGCATGAGCCCGAGATCGTGCGCCACCGCGTTCATGATGCCGGTCTGGCCCTCGAACTCCCCGCTGGCCATGTTCGAAACGTACACGTGCTCCACGTCTCCTGGGGCGACACCAGCGTCGGCCAGACACTCCTCGCCCGCCTGGGCGAGCAGCTCGCGAATCCAGGCGTCACGCTGGCCGAACTTGGTCATCGAGCCCCCAATTATCGCAACGTCCCTATCCATAATCCGTCTAGAATCTCTCCTGCCGGTACCGTAAAACTGGCCCTCAGTGTAGCTTTCTGCCGCCATGCGAGGCATGTGTTCACTAGCCAAACTTCCCGAACCACAACCCTTTGACCGTCGTCGCCGAACCCACACGTATGACCGGTTCCGGCGTCGTGACCGCGATCCATCTCGCACCAGCCCAGGGCGCACCGCCCGAGGCTGTCGATTCCGTCCAGGCCGTCGCGGGGCGTGGCCTCGAAGGCGACCGCTACTACCACGACGACGGAAGCTTCGCCGACCGCGAGGGCTGTGCGATCACGTTCATCGAATCTGAAACCCTCGCTGCGGTCGAGCGAGACTACGACATCGCGCTCGATCCCGGTGCCCATCGTCGCAACGTCACGACCCGTAATATTGCACTCAATCATTTAGTCGACCAGCGCTTCCGCGTCGGCGACGCGATCTGTCTCGGAACGGAACTCTGTGAACCATGTACGTATCTGGAACGACATCTCCAGGAAGAAGGGATTCGTGACGCGCTCGTCCACCGTGGCGGGTTGCGCGCACGGATCGTCGAAACCGGCAACATTCAGACCGAGAGTGAAATCGCGCCCCTCGCCGACTGATCTTTTCGACGGAATCATCACATTCAAGCCGTCTGAGCCGAATTTTCGCGTATGAACGAAGCGGGTCTGCAGGTCCTCATGGATCAGGAGACTGTCGCTGACCGAGCCACCTCCGGCGAGCTTCCCGAATGGGCGACGGCCCACTGGGAGACCTTCCGGAACGCCCTGACGGGCGAGCGCAACGGGTCACCGTTCCCCTGTTACTTCGGCGTCGAATCGATCAAGAACGGCGACCCGCTGTACACCGTCTGTCCGTCGATGACCGACAAGGACGCGCTCTTGAACTTCCGGGACACGCTCCTCGAATACCTCGACGTCTACCGGGATCACTCCGAGCAGGCGTCGTTCGTCGTGTTCTTCAAACCGCCCGAGACGGAACTCTCGGAGCGAGACTACCACGAACGCCTCTGGCACATCCTCCAGTTCCTCCACGTGCACGATCCGGAGCCGTGGCCCGAAGACGTTCCGACGGACCCGGACGACCCGTACTGGGAGTTCTGCTTCGGCGGTGAGCCGATGTTCCCGACCTGCCGGGCGCCGTTCTACGACGAGCGCAAGAGCCGCTACTGCCCGGTCGGCCTGGAGATCACGTTCCAGCCGCGGTCGCTGTTCGAGGGGATCACCCACGACACCGACGCCGGCCAGCAGGCGCGAGAGGTCATCCAGGGCCGTCTCGAGGAGTACGACGGCGTCTGCCCGCACGCAGACATCGGTGACTACGGCGTCGAAGGCGACCGCGAGTGGCACCAGTACCTCCTCTCCTCGGACCCCGAGCAGGCCCCCGACGAGTGCCCCATCAACGTCTCTCGCCAACATCCGAAAGCGACCCAGACTCTCCCGGACGGTCATGCCGCCGATTGACGACCGGTCGGTCACGCTGCCCGGCGACGCCGCACTCCTGCTCGTCGATTTCCAGCAGGGGTTCGACGACCCGTCCTGGGGGAAGCGCAACAACCCCGACGCAGAGAAGCGCGCGGCCGAACTCCTCACCGCCTGGCGTGACGCGGACCGACCGGTCGTCCATGCCCGTCACGATTCGACCGAGCCCGATTCGCCCCTCAGAGGCGACGAACCAGGCTTCGCGTTCAAACCCGCCCTCGAACCAGCGGCGGGCGAACACGTCGTTACCAAGCAGGTCAACGGTGCCTTCGTCGGCACGGGGCTGGAAGCCTGGCTTCGGGAGCGAGACGTCGAGACGCTGGTGATCGCCGGCCTCACGACGGACCACTGCGTCTCGACCACCACCCGGATGGCCGAAAATCGCGGTTTCGAGGTGTACCTCGTCGCCGACGCGACGGCCACTTTTGATCGTGAGTTCGATGGCGAATCCATGACTGCCGACGAGATTCACCGCTCGGCGCTCGCCCACCTCGACGGCGAGTTCGCCACCGTCGTTCCCACTGCGGCCGTGGTATCGAACACGCCGCAGTAAAGACGTGAGGGAACTCAGAGGTCGCCGAGGTCCCGGTGTCGTCGCATGAGATAGAGAAAATACGGCCCACCGATCAATCCGGTAACGATACCGACGGGGAGTTGGATCGGCGAGAACGCGAGCCGGGCGACGACGTCTGCAGCCGCCACCAGTGCCGGCCCGGCGAAGACGCACCCGATGACGAGGCGACGATAGTCGCTGCCGACGACGTTCCGGACGAGGTGCGGGACGACCAGTCCGACGAAATTCACCATCCCGGCCGCCGCGATCGCCGCCGAGGAGGCGACGATCGCGACCGCCGCCATCCCGAACCGGACCCGTTCGACGGACATCCCGAGCGAACTGGCCGTCTCCTCGCCCAGCACGAGCACGTTCAACTGTCTGGCACCGGCCAGCGCCAGTGCCAGCGAGCCGATCGTCCAGGGGAGCACGAGCCGCACCTGTGACCAGTCTTTTCCGGTCAGCGATCCGGTCAGCCAGGCCAGTGCTTGCTGGACGATGCCGGTGTTGCCCGCGAAGAAGAACAACCCCTGCTGGAGCGAGTAACTGATCGTCGCGACGACGACGCCCGCAAGCACCAGCCTGACCGGGCTGGTGCCGCCCTTCCAGGCGATCGCGTAAACGAGCAAGAACGCGACCGTACCGCCCAGTGCCGCGACGAGCGGGAGGTACGCTGACAGCGACGGAACGAGCACCAGCACGATCAACACGGCCAACCCCGCGCCGTGACTGACGCCCAGGACGGACGGGCTCGCGAGTTCGTTGCGCGTCACCGCCTGGAAGATCGCCCCGGCGACTGCGAGGCTCGCGCCCACGCAGGCGCCCACGATGACTCGCGGGATGCGGATCTGCCAGACGATGAGCGTCGTCGTCGCCACCGACGGAAAGTCCCACCCGAGCAACAGTCCGAGGAGCACCCGCGGCTTCGTGATCACGGCCGGATCGAAGATGGCTCCGACGACCTGCCCGAACGACATCTCGTAGGACCCGAACCGAATCTGTATCAACCCGGCCACGGCGAAGATGGCGATACTTCCAGCGATCACCACTGTGAGCTGTCTGTCGAACAGCTCCCGCCAGCCGCCGAGGAGGGCCCTGACTGCGGCCATCTTCGATCCGTCTGAGTGGGACTCCCGACTCATCGCAGTAGATCAGGCGTCGCCCGTGACGATGCTCGCGATCCGACTCCGGTCGAACAGCTGCCGGTCGCTCGTGACTTCCCCGAACACGTCGGGGTACAGTTGCTGTGCCGCTCGTTCGGTCAGGAAGAAGTTCTGGATCGGTCCCTGGTGGAGGAAGCCGCCGCGGTACACGCGGCCGTTCTGTACCGCCGTCAGTTGGCTCGCAACCTCGTGGTCCCGCATGAACGACAGCACCGTGTTTCGGAACTCCTGGGCGGACTTGCGTTCGTGTCCACGGACCATCACGACGTCGGGGTCGACCTCGAGCATCGTCTCGTAGTCGATCTTCCCGCGGTTGGTCGTGCTGAGTCCCGTGATACCCGTTCCCGCCAGGGCATCGCTCACACCCAGGTCGTGCCACTGCTTCTTGCTCGTTCCCTTGTCGTTCAGCCGGTAGGGTGAGAACTCGGTCGGCTCGTCGCTGGCCGCGTACACCAGCAAGACGTTCGGTCGCTGGTCGGCCGACGGCATTTTCGTCTGGAGCTTCGTGATGAACTCGTCGTGGTACGTCTCGAACTGCCGGTAGCGGTCCTCGGCTTTGAACACCTTCGCCACCTTGTGGAAGGCCTCGTACAGCGTGTAGTACCGGTAGTCGTGCCACTCGTCCTCCCGTCGGAAGATGAGGTTCCCGAAGAACGGTCCAGCGTTGTTCTCGATCTGCTCGACGTCTTCCTGTTTCCACCCGAACCAGTTGAGCAGCATCTGCGGGTCCATCAGGTGAACGTCGTTCTGGAGTCCGAGCAGCGCCTCTTTGGGAATCGTGCTGTTTCCGTCCAGCAGGTTGTTCTCAGTCAACGTCTGCTCGTCGACGCTGACGCCGTCGAGCCCCTCGTAGACGTACGTGTAGTATCGGTCTTTGTACCCGATGCCGGTGATCCCGTCGGCCTGTCCCAGTGCCACCGCCATGTCGGCGAACGCGCCGTCGTAGGCGATCCACTGCTTCGGGACCGACTCGAACGTGACCTTCCCCACTGGCGCCATCTGCACGGTGTACGAGCCGTTCGTGCCTGCCTCTCCGTTCCCAGTGAGATCGCCACAGCCCGCGAACAGCCCTGCTGATGCACCGGCGCTCGTTGCAAGTAGTTGCCTGCGAGTTACCATGTGGTTTAGGCTCGCCTAACTATGGAAAAGCGCTTCGGTTTTTAGGTCGGCCTAAAACAAAGAGTTCGATCGTCGGAGTCCGTTCGCGATCGTCGACTATCCGTCGAGCGGCCGTTTCGGGACGACGTGGAGGTCGGGATCGGTCGTGACGGCAGCGTCGACGCCGAAGACGTCGGCGAGCATCGCTTCAGTGACGACGTTTTCCGGCGGGCCCCAGTCGTAGAGGTCACCGTCGTCGATGGCGACGACGTAGTCCGCGAACCGGGCGGCCTGGTCGATGTCGTGCAACACGAGGCCGACGGTCACACCGGTTTCGTCGTTGAGCTTCTGGACGACTTCGAGTACGCGGAGCTGATGGCGAACGTCGATATAGGTCGTCGGTTCGTCGAGCAGTAGCACGTCGGTCTCCTGGGCGAGCACCATCGCGATCCAGACCAGTTGCTTTTGCCCGCCGCTGAGACTCCCCACCTCCGTGTTGCGGAGATCATCGATGCCAGCCAACTCGATCGCGCGCTCGACGGCTGCTCGATCCGATTCGGACGGGGCGTCCAAGAACCCACGGTGCGGGTACCGACCGTGGAAGACGAGGTCCTCGACGGAGACCGAACTGGGACACTCGTGTTCCTGTGAGAGGTGGCCGAGTTCCCTGGCGAACGCCTTGGCGTCGTACTCGGCGACTTCCCGCCCGTCGAGGAACACCGATCCCGTGTCGGGTTCGACGTGCGTGGCGATCGTCTTCAGGAGCGTGCTCTTGCCGCTGCCGTTCGGGCCGATCAGCGCCGTAATCTCGCCACGGGGCAGGTCGATCCTGTCGACGTCGACGACCGATTCCGCCATCCCCGGATAGCTCACCGAGAGGTCCTCGACGTAGACGTGTCCGTTGGTACGTTCCGCAGTCACCGTTGCCCCCTCAGCGCGCTCGTCTCCGCCGACCGACCCCTGTTCAGTCCCCCACTCTTGCTCTGATTCTGTACTCATCAGGCTGTCCCGCCTCCCGGACGTGCTGAGCCGACAGTCCCACTCATGCCCGAGTTTAGGCCAGCCTAACATTAACGACTTGCGGAACGTCTCGAAAATAGAACGGACGCGTAAGTGGGCGTCCTGTCAGCTTAGAGACTGCGAGCAGCGGCCTGCCACTCGCTCCCGCGTTCGACGCGCCGCGGGCGACGCCGACTCGACGCACCCACGTTGTTCAGTCGACCGCCGAACGTCCACTGACTCACCGTCTCGGCCGAGTCGGCCTGGGCCTCGGCCGCCGCTCGTGCTCGGTCGGTGAGGTGCGCGCTCACGGCCGACGCGACGGCGACCGCCTCGGCGTCGCTCGGGACGTCGGTCGCCCCGAACGAGAGCGAGTCGAGAATGGCCTCGAAGTCGATCTCGACTACCTCGTCGCTGTGTCCGTTCGTTCGCTCGTCGAGGTCGAGTTCCGTCATAGCGGAATGTTCCCGTGATCCTTCGGCGGCGTGTCCTTGCGCTTGCGTTCGAGCAGGTCCAGGTCGTCGATGAGCCGTTTCCGCGTGTCCTGTGGCTCGATGACGTCGTCGAGGTAACCCCGCTTGGCCGGACCGTACGGATGAGCGAACTCCTCGCGGAACTCGTCCATCAGTTCCTGGCGCTTCTTGTCCGGCTCGTCTGCGTTGGCGATCTCGTTCCGGTACAGGATGTTGACCGCCCCGCGCGGGCCGAGCACCGCCATCTCCGACCCCGGCCAGGCGTAGTTGACGTCCGAGCCGAGGAACTTCGAGGACATGACGATGTAGGCGCCGCCGTAGGCCTTCCGGACGATGACGGAGAGCAAGGGGACCGTCGCCTCCGCGTACGCGTAGATGAGTTTCGCGCCGCGACGGATGATGCCGTTGTGCTCCTGGTCCGTACCGGGCATGAACCCGGGCACGTCCACGAGCGTGACGATCGGAATGTTGAACGAGTCACAGAAGCGGACGAATCGGGCGGCCTTCTCGGAGGCCTCGATGTCCAGCGTCCCCGCGGAGACGCGGGGCTGGTTGGCGACGACGCCGACGACGCGACCGTCCATCCGGCCGTAGCCGGTGACGACGTTGCGCGCCCAGCCGTCGTGGACCTCGAAAAAGGAGTCCTCGTCGACGATCCGGTCGATGACGGTCGTCATGTCGTACGGCTTGCGGGGCTCGTTCGGCACGATGTCCGCGAGGTCGTCACAGGTCCGCTTGGGATCGTCCCAGGGCTGGGCCCGCGGCGGCTCCTCCATGTTGTTCTGGGGGAGATACGAGAGCAGTCGCCGGATGTCGTCCAGCGCCTGCTCCTCGGAGCGGGCGGCGAAGTGCGCCACGCCGGATTTCGTCGCGTGGGTCTTCGCCCCGCCGAGTTCCTCCTTGGACACCTGTTCACCGGTGACCGTCTCGATGACGTCTGGCCCGGTGATGAACATGTGGCTGGTGTCCTCGACCATGAAGGTGAAGTCCGTCAGCGCGGGCGAGTAGGTCGCCCCGCCGGCACATGGCCCCATGATGGCCGAGATCTGGGGGATGAGCCCCGACGCCTTCGTGTTGCGCTGGAAGATCTTGGCGAAACCCACGAGGGAATTAACGCCTTCCTGAATCCGCGCACCGCCGGAGTCGTTGAGGCCGATGAAGGGGACGCCGGCCTCGATGGCCTTGTCCATGACCTTGCAGATCTTGTCGGCAACGACTTCGCCGACCGACCCGCCGAGGACGGTGAAGTCGTGGGCGAAGAGGAACACCTTCCGCCCGTTGACCTCCCCGTAGCCGGTGACGACTGCGTCGCCGGCGTATTTTTTCTCGTCCATTCCGAACGCCTGCACCCGGTGTTCGACGAAGGGGTCGATCTCGTGGAAGCTCCCCTCGTCGACGAAATAGTCGATGCGCTCCCGGGCAGTCATCTTGCCTTTGTCGTGCTGGCGCTGGATCCGTTCCTCGCCACCGCCGAGTTCGGCCTCCCGTTTCCGCTCGCGGAGTTCCTCGATCGGTGTTGTCACTTCCTCGTCCGCCTCGGGCTCTTCCTGTTGACTCATGACTGGCTTACCATTCCATCCCGCCGTTGACGGCGAGAATCTGACCCGTCATGTAGCTCGACTGCTCGGTCGCGAGGAACCGGACGATGCCCGCGATGTCCTCGACCGTCGCGAACCGGTTGAGCGGGATGCGGTCGAGAATCTTCTGCTGGACGCGCTCGGGCACCTCTTCGAGCATGTCGGTCTTGACGAAGCCCGGGGCGACGCAGTTCGCCGTCGAGCCCGTGCTGGCGAGTTCGAGCGCGAGCGTCCGGGTGAACCCGAACAGGCCGCTTTTCGTCGCGGCGTAGTTGGCCTGGCCGTAGTTGCCCTGCTGGCCGACGACCGAGGAGATGTTGATGAGCCGCCCGCTGGACGACTGCTTGATGTCGTCGAAGAAGGCGTTCGTCGCGTTGAACACGCCGCCCAGGTTGACGTCCATGACCGTCTCCCAGTCTTCCCGGGTCATCTTCTCGAACTTCTTGTCGATGGTGATGCCGGCGTTGTTCACCAGCACGTCCGCGCCACCGTAGAGTTCGTCGACGCGTTCCGCCATCGCGTCCACTTCGTCCTGGTTCGAGACGTCTGCTTGGAGCGGCACTGCTTCGCCACCGTCGTCCGTGATCGCATCGGCCACGTCGTGAGCCTCAGCCTCCGACGACCGATAGTTGACGATGACGTTTGCCCCACGACGACCAAGCTCTTCCGCGATACCACGTCCGATGCCGCGCGATGCACCGGTTACCACACAGGTCTGATTTTCGAGCATCATTGTAGACACCACAAGGGGGGGTTCCAGGTCGAACGCGTGGCCCTCTCAAACCACCACACGTTGCGCCGTTCGCTCCCCGTATCCCTCATATAATGCTGCCCACATACGGCCAAATAATAGTTCCCCTTAAACTACGTTAAACGAAATCGAAAGTGTATAATGACCTCGGTATCCGTTCCCACATCCCGGCCTCCGGAGCGACAGGTACTTTAGGCTCGCCTAAACAATGTCCGGTAACATGGTAACGGACGTTTGTCTTATCGTTCCGACGATACGTGAGTACGAGTGTCTCCGCTCGTACTTCGAGAACGCTCGCACGCACGGCTTCGACCTCGACCGGCTCCACGTCGTTCTGGTCACGGAGGACTTCTGTGACACCGACGAGATGCGAGCGATGCTCAACGACGAGGGCGTTGAGGGGCGCGTCTTCGACGGGAGTGCTCGCGAGGACTGGTTCGCCGAACGCGGCCTGGATCAGTACGCCCATCTCATTCCGGAGGCCAGCCACGCACAGACGAGTTTCGGCCTGCTCTACATGTGGGAGAAGGACTTCGAGTACGGGTTCTTCATCGACGACGACACGCTCCCCCATTCCGACTTCGACTTCTTCGGCACTCACTTCGACAATCTTGCCTACGAAGGCGAGATCGAGTCAGTCAGCTCCGACGAGCGCTGGGTGAACGTCCTCTATCAGAACGTCGACGACCACGGACTCTATCCGCGCGGCTACCCCTACAGCGCGATGGACGAGGAGATCGAGACCGAGACGGCGACGGTCGACGACGTGGTCGCGTCCCAGGGGCTGTGGACGAACGTCCCCGATCTCGACGCGGTCCGCATTCTGATGGACGGCGACCTCCAGGGACAGGCCCAGACGAGAACGACGGCAGACGACTACGACGGCAACTTCGTCGCCGCCGACGGGCAGTACCTCACCGTGTGCTCGATGAATCTGGCCTTCCGCCGCGAGGTCATCCCGGCGTTCTACCAGCTCCCGATGGACGACAACCGCTGGGACGTCGGCCGGTTCGACGACATCTGGAGCGGCCTGTTCTTAAAGCGCGCCTGTGACGTGCTCGACAAGCAGATCGTCAACGGGTATCCGCTCTGTGAGCACAACAAGGCCCCGCGATCGACGTTCGGCGACCTGAACAACGAGGTCCCCGGACTGGAGCTCAACGAGCACGTCTGGGAGATCATCGACGAGGTCGGCGCAGACGCAGACTCGTACGCGGGCGTGTTCGCGGCGATGGCCGACGCGATGGCGACCGGCGAGTTCGACTACGAGAACGCCGAGTTCATCAACTTCTGTGGCGAGTACATGCAAGACTGGCTGGCCTGTCTCGACGAACTCCAGCCCGGTACCCTGTCCACGGAGGACCGCGCATCGGTCACCGCAGACGACTGAACCGGCAGCGTTAAGTGTTTTAGGGTCGCCTAAATTCAAACATGAGCGACCATAAGGAAGTCGGCGACCGCGTCTTTTCTCGGCGGAGACTCCTGCAGTACGGGACCGGTGCAGGAGCGGCCGCGCTCGCTGGCTGTTTCGGACTGATGGACGACGGACAGAACCAGAGCACGCCCCAAAATGTCACTGCGTCCGATTTCCGCGGGACTGGCTCGATAGTCGACGAGGGGTTCCGCGGTTCGGGGAACCTCTCGCAGGGACGGCCGGCGCCAGGCGGCACGTCGATCAACGACTTGCCCGACCTGTCGGGTGATCTCGCCCTCTACATCGGCGGTGGCGAAGGCGGGATCTATTATCAGCTCGTGGAGAAGCTCCAGGAGATTTACCCCGACTTCACGGTGTATCCGACCGACAACAGCTCCGCGTCGCTGGCACAGACGATCGTCCAGGAAGTGAACAAAGGGGCGGCACAGGCGGACGTGTTCTGGTCGATCGACGCCAGTTCGCTCGGATACGTCGCTGACAACGACGCGTACGAACCGCTCTCTGGGGAGGCAGTCAACCCCGTAGGAAACGATCAGTTCGTCGGCGACGACAACGCCTGGGCCGGCGTCGCCGGACGCGCGCGAGCCATTCCGTACAACACCAACAAGCTCAGCGAATCGGACATCCCGAACAAAGTCCAGCAGTTCCCGGAAACGGACGCCCTTCGGGGGACGATGGGCTGGGCGACGACGTACGGCGCGTTCAAGTCGTTCATTACGGCGATGCGCCTGACGGAGGGCGAACAGGCGACCAAAGACTGGCTGGTCGCCATGCGCGAGGCCGGCACCGAACGCCACGGCAACGAGTACGCCGTCTCACAGGCCGTCGCTAACGGCGGGCACGCGGCCGGGTTCGCGAACCACTACTACGCGCTGCGCGTCCAGAACCAGCGACCCAACGCACCCCTCGACCTGGCGTTCACGGAGGGCGACGCCGGAGCCCTCGTCAACGTCGCCGGCGCGATGAAGGTCAAAGGGACGAACAAGGGTGAACTGGTCGACAACTTCGTGCGCCACCTGCTGTCCGCGGAAGCACAGGAGTTCTTCGCGACTGTCAGTTTCGCGTATCCGATGATCAAAGGTGTCAAGCCCGTGGCCGGACTACCGACGGTCGACAAGCTCAGCCCGCCAGACATCGACCTCTCGAAGCTGTCGAACCTCCAGAAAACCCTCGACTTGATGAAAGAAGCCAACGTGCCTGTATGAACGGACCGGAGCGCGTCCGCAACGCCGCCAAACGGGGGACCGGTGATCGGTCCCACGCTATCGACGTCAGCCTGACGTTGTTAGCCGCGGCGATCGCGGCCGTGCTCGTGTTACCGATCGGATGGCTGGTCGTCGACGCGTTGAACCTGGGGACGCGGGCGGCGGAACTCGCCACCGCTTCCTCGACGGTGTCCGTGCTGATTCGGAGCGTTGCCCTCGTAACGGTCGTGACAGTCGCCAGCATCCTGCTCGGGGTCGCACTGGCCGTGTTGACGGTCCAGGGTGACCTCCCGTACTCTCGGTTCTGGACCGTCCTCTGTGCGTTGCCGCTCGCAGTGCCCAGTTACCTCGGCGCGTTCGCGTTCGTCTCGGCGTTCGGGCCGAACGGCGAACTCGCCGACCTCCTGGCGCCGATCGGCATCGACGCTGTCCCGTCCGTGTACGGTTTCGCTGGTGCCGCGTTCGTACTGACGCTGTACACCTACCCGTACGTGTTCCTGACGACGCGAGCGTCGCTGCTGTCGCTCGACGGCACGCTCGTCGAGGCCGGCCAGACGTTGAACTCCGGACGATGGGAGGCGTTCCGGCGGATCACGCTGCCACAGATTCTGCCGGGGATCGCCGCCGGGGCACTGCTGGTCGCGCTCTACACGATGGCGGACTTCGGGACCCCGAACATCATGCGCGTCGAGGTGTTCACGCAGTTCATCTACGCACAGTACAACGCGTTCGCCAGGGATTACGCGGCGGTCCTGTCGCTGCAGCTCCTGGCAGTGACGGCAGTCGTCCTGGCCATCGAGTCCCGCATCGGCGTCGACGAGTCCGGCGCCTACGAGAGCAGTGGCAGTCGCGGTGCGCTCGACGTCGACCTCGGCGTCTGGCGGTATCCCGCGCTGCTGGTCCCGGTCCTCGTGGGCGTGCTTTCGATCGCGTTGCCGGTCGCCATCTTCGGAATGTGGCTGCTCCAGGGCGGCCCGGGCTACGAGGCGGGACGGATGGCGTTTTCCTGGTCGTACGGCTGGAACTCGGCGAACCTGGCGCTGCTGGCGGCGGCCGTTTCCGTGCTGGTGGCGCTGCCGATCGCGATCAACTCCGCGCGGTCGGAGTCGCGACTGGCGACGCTGGCCGACCGCGCCCCCTACGTCGGCTACGCGACGCCGGGGATCGTCCTGGCGATCGCCCTGCTCAGTTTCAGTCTCGACGTGTTGCCCACGGTGGCGGACCTGACCGGCGTCGACGTCGTGGAGACGTTCTACAAGACGGTTCCGATGCTCGTGTTCGCGTACGTCGTCCGGTTCATGCCCCAGGCGATCGGCTCGATACGGACCTCGACGCTCCAGGTCGACCAGCACCTGATCGAGGCGGCCCAGACGCTCGGTCGCTCCCGGCTGAACACCTTCCGGACGGTGACGCTCCCGCTGATCCTGCCCGGCGTCGCCGCCGGCGCGGCCCTGGTCTTCCTGACGACGATGAAGGAACTGCCGGCGACGCTGATGTTGCGGCCGCTGGGGTTCGACACGCTCGTGACATACATCTGGCGGGTCAAGGAGGCCGGCCTCTACGGGCAGGCGGCGGTCCCCGCGCTCGTCCTGGTCGCGATTTCCGGCCTCTCGATGGCCGTCATCCTAGCACAGGAGACTGGTGACTGATCATGAACGGACACCCACAAACACAGACGGAACAGGTTGTGACTGACGTGGACGCTCGCAGCGACACTTCCGAGGGGACTGGCGACCCGGTCCTCGAACTCGACGGCGTGACCCGACGGTTCGGTGACGAGTGTGCCGTCGAGAACTTTTCGCTCTCGGTCTTCGAGGGGGAACTCCTCACGCTGCTCGGTCCGTCGGGGTGTGGCAAGACCACGACCCTCCGTCTCCTGGCCGGACTCATGCGCCCCGACGAAGGGCGGATCGTCGTCGACGGCGACGTGGTTGCCGGAGCGGGACAGTTCGTCCAGGCCGACCAGCGTGACGTGGGGCTCGTCTTCCAGGACTACGCGCTCTTTCCCCACCTCTCGGTCGCCGAAAACGTCGCCTACGGCATCGACGACTGGCCGGACGACGAGATCGACGCCAGGGTCGAGGAACTGCTGTCACTGGTCGGACTCGCCGACTACCACGATCACAGTCCCAACGACCTGTCCGGCGGACAGCAACAGCGGGTCGCGCTCGCGCGCTCGCTGGCGCCCGAACCGGACGTCCTCCTCCTGGACGAACCGTTCTCGAATCTCGACGTCTCGCTCCGCAAAGAGATGCGCGAGGAAGTCAGAGCCATTCTGAAGGAGACCGGCGTCACCGCCGTCTCGGTCACGCACGATCAGGAAGAGGCCCTCTCGATCAGCGACCGGGTCGCGGTCATGGCCGACGGCCGCATCGAGCAGATCGGCCGTCCCGAAGCCGTCTTCCAGAAACCGGAGTCGCGATTCGTCGCGGAGTTCCTCGGGCAGGCCGGATTCCTCTCCGGGCAACTCGAACGCGGTTCGATCGAGACCGGGATCGGCACCCTCGACACCGACATGATCCAGGGGCTCAGCCCGGAGTACGACGGGGCGGACATCGACGTGCTGGTCCGGCCGGACGACCTCCGAGCCATCCCCATCGAGGAGTCCAAGGGGGACGGACGCATCCGCAACCGCGAGTACACCGGTCCGTCGTTCGTCTACACGATCGAACTCGACGGCGGTGACGTGGTCTACTGCGAACACAACCACGCCGACCATCTCGACTTGAACCGGCGAGTCAGAGTCGACCTCGTGGCGGACCACAGGCTCGCCTGGTTCCCCACGGAAAGCGATGCAAGCAGCACTCAGTAACGTGCGGCGACGGACGTGGCGCGTTGCCCTCCTCGTGCTCGCCCTCGCGGGTGCGACCGCCGTCTGGTTGCTCGCCACCCGCGTGTTTCCGTATCACTCGCTCAACCACGACGAGGCCGTCTACCTCCAGCAGGCAGCGATGTTGCTCGACGGGCGACTCTTTCTGACGCCGCCGGTCGACGGCGCGTTCAGACCCTGGTTTTTCGTCCGCGACGGCGGCCACCTGTACCCGAAGTACGCGCCCGTCCCGGCAGCGGTTTTCGCCCTCGGGACGTTCCTCGGCCAGCCACGCCTCGCCCTCGCTGGCGTCGGCGCTGCGAACGTGGTCCTCGTCGCGCTCGTCGTTCGGGAATTGTTCGACCGCCGCACCGGCCTCCTGGCCGCGGCGTTCGTCCTGTGTTCCCCACTCTTTCTGGTCAATTCGGCCGTCTTCCTCCCGTACGCGCCGACGGCCATGTTCAATCTCGCGTTCGCCTACTGCTATCTGCGCGCCGACCGGGAGCAGGACCTGCGGTGGGCCGCCGGTGCCGGCGTCGCGGTGGGCCTGGCGTTCTTCGCGCGACCGTACACCGCGGTGCTGTTCGCCGCGCCGTTCGTCGCCCACGCACTCTGGACGTTGCGCACCGACCGCCGCGAGGTCCTCCCTCGGCACGCCGTGACGGCGACGCTGGGACTGCTGGGAGTCGCGACGGCGCTCGGTTACAACGCGCTCGTGACGGGGTCGCCGGTGACGTTCCCCTACGAAGCGTTCGCGCCCCACGACGGACTCGGGTTCGGGCACCGCCAGATTCTCGGCCACGAGGTCGAGTACACCCCCGGGTTGGCGGTGCAGTCGAACCTGCTGGTGCTTGCCGCGCTCGCAACGACGTGGCTCGCGGGCGGGCTGCTCGGCACAACTGTGGCAGCCGTCGGACTCGCCGTTGCGGTGAACCGCGGGCTCTCGTCCCGGCAGGCCATCGTCGTCGGCCAACTCTTCACGATCGTCGTTGGCAACGTGTACTTCTGGGGGAACTACAACATCCTCGGAGACCTCGACCGCGTCGGCGACGGGTTGATCGCCACGCACGGCCCGTACTATCACTTCGACCTCCTGCTGCCGTTCGGGGCCTTCGCTGCCGTCGGTGCCCTCGCGGCGTTCCAGGCGGTCCGACGAACTGTCGGGCCACGGACGAGCTCCCGAACGCTTCGAGCGACCCTGGTCGCCGTAGTCGTAGTCAGCGCTGCTGTGCTGGGCGGCGCAACGGCGACGAACCTCGACGAGCAGATCCAGCGGAACGCGGTCGCGACCGACACGTACGAAGCCGTGTACGAGCCCATCGAGAACGAGCGATTCGACGACGCAGTCGTGTTCCTCCCCACGCCGTACGGGGACTGGCTCAACCACCCGTTCCAGGCGTTGCGTAACGACCCGGACTTCGACGGTCGCGTCGTGTACGCGATGGACGAACGGCCCTTCGCAGTCGTCGACGAGTACCCCGACCGATCGCTGTACCGCTTCGTCTACAGCGGCCGCTGGGCGCCGTACGACGGGTCGCCGCGGACGTCGAGGCTACAGCAGGTCGATCACGTCTCGGGTCCGTCGGTGGCACTGAACGCGACCGTCGGCGTTCCGGCCGGGACGGACAGCGTCACGGCGACGGTCACGACGGACGAAGCCAGCCGGACTTACGTCGCTGCGTCCGCTGCGAACCCGACGAACATCCGAGTGCACGTCGAAGACGACAGCGTCCGACTGGCCGGGCCGGCCTGGAACGCTCGTGACTCGATCGCGGTCGGCGAACGGGACGCCGTCCGACTCTCCGTGTTCGTCGACCGGGGCCCGGGTGCCAGTTTCAGCTACGACTTCGAGCTCCCCGTCCGCACCAACGGGACGACTGTTCGAGCGGTGACGCCGCGGATCGAACGCTGCGTCGCCATTGGGGAGTGCGGCGGTGAAGCAGCGTACATGCCGAACGAGACACCGGACGGGACGTTCGTCCGAACGGAACTACGTACCGAGGACGATCAGAACTCATGACGAACGAAGAGACAGACGCGACGTTGACGCGGCGTGACGCGATCAGAGCCCTCGCAGCGGCCGGCGTGACGGCGGGCGGCGGGGCGCTACTGGTGTCGGCCGACGACGACAGAGAGGCGAACGACGACGCGGCGACCACTGTCCCCGGTTCGGAGACCGACGCTGCCGAGAACGCGCTGGGCGAGCACGAACTGTCGACGATGGTGGCGATCGCCGACGTAGTGTATCCGACGGCCGTCGACAACGTGGCGGCGTTCGTCGAACAGTACCTTCGCGGGCGCGTCGCGGACGATCCGGACCGAGCAGCGGAGCTCACCGACGCCGTGGAGTACCTCGATGGATACGCCGAGACGTGGTACGACGCGTCGACGTTTCGGTCGCTCTCTCCAGAGATTCGCGCGGAGACGTTGGACCGGATGGGTGCGGACACAGTTTCCCCCGATCCCGACGGTGGGAACGTTCAGCGCGTACGGTACTATTGCATCAACGATCTGTTGTTCGCCCTCTATGCCTCACCGACTGGCGGGAAACTCGTTGGCATCGAGAACCCGCAGGGACACCCCGGCGGTGCGACCAGTTACAGGGCGGGCCCACGCTCCTGATCGGCGCGCACAGTGTCACCGGAAAAGAGAGAACGAGTCCCGAGGATTGCCTACCTACCGCAGCCGCTCCTCGAGACAGACTTTCACGATAGATTTCCCGATTGCGAGCCCGCCGCTTATCGGATCGAGCGTGGTTTCCCCCTTCCGTTCACCGTACTCGATCGGGATCTCACACACGTCGTACTCACGCACGAGGGGTCGCAACAGCAGCTCCGCCGAGAGCCCTGTGTTTTCGGTCCAGTGGATCTGCTGGATGAGTTCCCTGCGGTAGGCCCGCATTCCGGTGGTCGTGTCGTGAATCCGTTCTCCGACGAGGAGACTGGCCAGCAGGGCGAACGCGTGATTGCCGAGGCGGTTGAACGCCGGCATCGTCTCGGCCCCGTAGTAGAGACGGTCGCCGCTAACGACGTCGTATCCCTGGTTGATCCGATCGAGGAAATCGGGCAGCCGTTCCATCGGATAGGTGTCGTCACAGTCCGTGGTGACGACGACGGGTCGATCCGCTGCGAGGACGGCTTCGCGGACAGCGACACCGTACCCCTGCGGCTCCTGTTCGATGACGCGTGCACCGTGTTCGCGTGCGATCTCGGCTGTCCGGTCGCTCGATCCGTCCACACAGACGACTTCTGCGCGGTCGTCAGTCACGTCGGCGACGTCCGACAGGACCGTCCCGATTGCGTCCTCCTCGTTGTATGTCCCCATCACGACGCTGACGTCGTCGAACGTGTACGTGACGTCGGTCTCGCCTGGAAGCTGCGTACTCATTACCCGAACGGACCGACTGCGTCCTCTTGAAGTTTTAGGTTCGCCAAAACCAGTGACGCGCACAAGGTGGTAGTGACGGGTTCCGTATAGCGGCAGAGAGTCGACGTCGTCGCGAACTCGTAGAATATGGGTTCGCGCACGAGCGCGCGCGCGTACATGGCTTTCGTAACGTCTCCATTTCAATGACCGTTCTCTCCATCGGGGGCGTCAGCGAGAACCGTCCTCGCTGCTCTCGACGAGTTGCGGTCCGCTTCTTTCATCCTGAAGGTCCGCAGGAAAGCATCGAAGGTTCTCACAGAACCCCCTGCCTCGGAAACGGCACAGACGACCACCGCGTAACTGCAATACCCTCGATCGACTCCTCCTTCTCGACGACCCGGCGCATTTCCATATAGCGACATGCGATTTATGCGTCGGCTGGCGTGCGCCACAGACGACAGATTTTTTATATAAATAAACATTCAATTCGGACGAAACGGGCGAAAACAGTGACGGCCGCCGACTCAGAACAGTTCGTAGATGTGTTCTTCGTAGGTGTCGCGAACGCGGGTGCCCCAGTTGTGGGTGTAGGTGTCGATGATGTCCGACGCCACGTCACCTCTGAGGTACTTGACGATCCCCCGGTCGCCTGTCCGATCACGCAGGTGCGTCGTGAAGAAGTGTCGGAAGTAGTGGGGTGTCACGTTCTCTTCGGGGCCACCGCCGGTCCGGTACCAGCCCATGCGGTCAGTGTTCGTCGTGACGAGGTGGTGAACGGCGTCGATCGTTACCCGGTCGCCCCAGTTCCGGGCTGTCGTGACGAACAGAGGGTTCGCCGGTGACGAGGGATCGGGACGAACGGCCAACCACTGCCGGAGCGTCCGTTTCAGTTCAGGGTCGACGGGCACGATAGTCGCCCGCTTGCGCTTGTTCGAGGCCGAGCGCTCCTCCCCATTCAGGACTTCGCCCTGGGCAGGCTCCTGGCTTACGTATATTGAGTCGGGCTTTCCCTGCAATTGAGGGCGTACCTCGTCGAACCCGGCGTCGTCCAGCGCGACTCCATCCAGGTTCACGTCTCGGACGTCGAGGTTACACAGCTCGCCGGACCGCATGCCCGTTTTCAGGAGCGTCACGATGACCGCCCGATGGAGTGGATGCTGCAGTGCCCCGATGAATCCACGCATCTCCGAGACCGGAATGTCACGCCGGGTCGGATCGGTGTGGATGGATTCGTCCATCTCTTCCATGACGACCGTCATCGGGTTCGACTCGAAGACACCCACCTGAACCATATACGAGTAGAATCGATGGAGATAGGACGCGTACGTCGCGATCGAGCTTTCAGCGTGCGTGCCCCTGAGCGAGTGGATCCACGACATACAGTCTCGATACGAGATCGACGCGAGACCGTCAGCCGTGTCCTTCTCGCCGAGGAACGATTCGAACTCGCGTAGAACCCGCTCGTAGGAGGTACGGGTCCGCTTCGACTTGCCCTGATACTCGATGTCTTCGAGGAAGTAGCCGATCGGATCGTCCGGTTCCTCGACGCCACGCTGGTGACTCATCGTTCACCGAGGACGTACCCACCCGCACGACCGCTGTACTGGACTCGATTCGCGGCCTGTAACTCCTGAAGCGTTTCGTCGAGGCTCGATTCGATGTCGCCCGTGACTGCAGCCAACAGCTCGTCCCACGAGAGCGGCCCTGATTCGGCCAGAACTGTCAAGACGCGCTCTTCGATGTCGTCACTGGTCTCCGTCGGCCCACCGCTGGCCGCAGGGCCATTATCTGTCGACTCACTCCCGGAGAACCCACGACGGCCGGCCTGGACCATCGTGCGAACGAACTCGCTGAGGCTCATGTCCAGTTCGTCGGCGTGACGTTGCCATTCGTCTTTCTGATACGACGGCACGTAGGTCCGAACCGCCGCCCGAGACGTGTCAGTGTCTCGTTCGGATGCCATACCACCTTCTTCTAATGACGACGACTTTAATCTGTCCTCAGTTATACGAATAAGACTAGGTCGGAAATTCCTGTACAGTCGCCGTCATCAGTACACTACGACTCGTCACGCAGACCCCTACAAGAGAACGACGTGAGGCTACTTGACGAGTGAAAGGGAGGACACACACGGCTGGTCCGTGCCACAGGGCTGTCTGTACCTGTTTGTAGGAATCAGGAGCAAGTTGTGCCAGGTTCGACTGTTCTACACCCGAAGCGAGTGATCCTGGTTTCGAGACTCATCGATCGGAGACCGGACGAGCGCGGACACGAGCGTGTACGACAGATCACACTCACTTTCGTCTAATTTCCGAGTGCTATCCACGAGGACGACCCGTCGAATCAGCGTCGCCAAAACCAGCCCTTGTTTGGTCGAGCTTCAGATTCTGTGACGCTAGCTTGCCCGATTAATCACTGAAACAGAGATTATATTCCAGAACTCCCGCGACGAATCTAAGTGAGTTCCGACCGATATCGTAGGTATGTCGAGCGACGACAATACGGACGTCAATCGCACGACTGACCCGACAGTGCTACGGAGCATCATCGAAGATCGCGACGGATACCCTGCCCACGTTCCGAAATCCGAGGGCCAGGGCGACCAGGGACTGTTGCGCGTCGGATTCGGGGATGCGGACGAGGACCTCAAAGAGATCTCGTGGGAGGAGTTCCGAGAAGAATTCGAGGAGAAAAACCTGGCTGGCGTCTACACAGATGACGGGTCGGATATCGAAGGGAACCAGCCAGTCGTGCTCCGGAAGCGTGACGACGTCGATACCGAGGCCTGACGAAGGCCGATTTTTGGCGTACGAGCCCGCCTAAAGCCACAATCGGTGCAGGCAGGAGATCATCGTCACCGAAGCGCAGAACCTCGTTTGAGGCTTCGGTGGAACTAGGCCACCCCCCACACTACACAGCTGATCTGTTGAGGAGCTATTTCGGAGGGGAGTGTGACGAAGGATATAGCGACTCGCAGTTTATGAGTTCGGCCAGAGACGGCTAGAAACACCCCGAGAAGTACATCGACTCCGCAGACAGGACTCAGGAAACAGATACTACGCCGGACCCACGTCGGCAAGCGTCGACACCAGCTGCCCGAATAGGCAGGATTCACGTGCCGGTTCTGAATGACAATCGACAGGCCCAGCAAAGGAGGATCGAGTCGGTAACTGGTGACTGCCAACCGATGGTTTCGCGTTCAGGAATCAATCCGAATCTGGACCCCTCTGACTTGCGAGTCTGACAATTCGGTCTTGGTGGTGGAGCCAGATTGGCCGACCCAGTAAACGCGGCGACGCTTCGATGAACACCGAAGCAGCATTCACAGATCAACTGAAAGGGCCGTGAACACAGTAGTCCGAATAAACTATCGTAGCTCAAGCGCTCTATTAGCCGTTATCGCGGGTCTTAGCGGTTCCGTGGGTGCAGTAATCCAAAGTAAAAATCGGCCAAAACCAGGGGTGATCCGGCCATGAGACACTGCCCACAGTGCGGTGGTCGGATGACCACGAGAACCAGCCGAGGCGGCCTGACGCGCCGGGTGTGTACGCAATGCGGGGGTGACCAATGAGTTCACAAGTTCAGGAGTACGTCGAGAGTCCGGACCTGCCGGAGCAGATTGGTGGGACGCCTGCGTTTTCCCGGCCGGAAGGCTGGACGTGCTCGACGCCGTGGAAGCGAGCACAGCAGGAGATCGACACTGGCGGCCCCATCAACGACGCCGAGCGCATGGTCCGCCTGAGCGACGGGGAAGGCGTCCATCGCTGCACGTGGGCGCTGAAAGGCCGCACACTGCTGGCAGAGTGTGACTGTCGGGGCTACCAGTTCCACGGCGGCTGGTGTGCTCACGTCGCCAGCCTGTGGTGGCAGTGGATCAACGGCGAGATCGTCGTCAACCACCTCGATACTGGCCGCGAATATCCAACGCCACCAGCATGGCTGGAACTGGACGCGCCAGCACAGAAACACGTCTTTGAGGACCTGACGCCTGCTGAAACCGACGCCTACCTTTCTGTCGAGTTGACTGACGCCGGAGTTCGTGAGTGGGCACGCCACACGGACAGATCACCCGGCACAGTCGGCAACCAGCTACGGAGCGCCAAGGACACGCTGTATGGAGGTGTCGAGCGGTGAGGCTCACGCGCGCACTCACGACCGGGCGCGAGTCCTTCGGGGACCCCCAGGGGGGCGTCATGCGTACAGTCTTCGCGGTCGTCGCCCCACTCACGTGTGGCGGTTTTGCCCGTCATGCGCAAATCGGTGATTGTCATGCGGGGGGTGAGCAGTGATGGCGCAGATGGAGAGTCCCGACCGGACCCAGCGGGTCACTGTCCGCGTTCCCGAGAACCTGCTCGATGAGTACGACGACGTGTGTGACGATCGGGGAGTCTCGCGTTCCGAAGCCATCCGCAACCACATGCAGCAGACCATCGAGGACTGCGAAATGACCACCCGGCAGATGCCTGCCGATGATGACCTCTCGACAGCCTACCGGGCGCTGCTCCGAATTACGAAGGGCGGCGGTTGGGTACAGCGAGATCGGGCGTGTGGCTACCTCGCCCAGCAACTACCCGACATCGACAAGAGCAACGCCTACGGCCTGCTCATCAAGCCCCTGCGGCAGATGGGATACCTTCGCCAGCAGGTGAGCGATGACGGCCGCCACATCTCACTGAAGGTGCGAGCATGACTGTCGGCTACCGCTGTCTCGCGCCAAACTGTGGGCACGTGGCAGAGGACCTGCGAGCGCACAAGCGTCATCAGGTGAACGCTGACCACCCTGACCACGGCGAAACGGTTGTCGGCCTCAACGGCTGACTACCCTTCCCGGCCGTTATTTGATTAATTGATTATTTATTTGTTTGTTGATAGGTTTTAACACGTAGATACCTCTCTGTTGTGGCATGGAGGTGCGACAATTCCAACAGTAAAGTTCGGCAGTCTGAGCGCGGCCAACCAGGCCCGCGAGGACTACGCGGACCACCTGTGTCCCGACGATAACCGGTCTCACAAGACCGTCACGTTCCGTTCGGACACGCCCGACGACGTGCTCGAAGCCGCTCGAAGGGACGCCGACGACTCCCGAGAAGGGTCTACCAGCGGGTACGCGACGGACTTAACAGACCGTGAGAAAGACCAAATCGACTTTTCCGAGGTTCACATCTCGAAGGCCCGACGAGCGAAGGGTATCTTCCTCGATGAAGGGGTGACGGACTGGCTCTCGTACTGGTCCGAAGACCTGCAAACCGAGGGAGAGCAACGCCAAGCGGCCCAACGAGCAGCCCGCGACGAGCGCGGAAAGCGGATGGACGAGGAGACGGACCCGCAGGAAAAGGCGGCTGAAGGGTCTCGGAAGGCCAAATCCGAGTCGTGCGACCATGCAGCCGGGCACTGTGCCCACGGAGACCCCGAAGCCTGCGAGTTCATCGCCAACGAGTGCGATTTAGACCCGGACAGGGTTCTCGCTCGCCGGGAGCCGGCACCGCGACCGCCTGCCGATCCCGACGAAAAGGAGCTGCCCGAGCATCACGAACCCCAAAATGACCCCTCGGAACGGGTCGAACCAACCCCTGCGGAAGCCGCAGCCCTCTCCGACCGGGAGCGAGGGGCCATATCTCGTGCATGGCAGGGCTATCAGGGAGCCGTCGAGGCCCTATCTGAGTCCCTCGAAACAGTCCGAGATGAGTGGGAGAACGCCCAGCAGGCCGCGAAGGCCGTCAACAGCATCCGGGCAGACCACGATCAGCCCCCACTGCATTTTACCGATTTAGAGGGTACACAGGCTGTCCTGACTGACATCCTGCGAAAAGCAGCAAACGACTGCAACGAGTGCCATGCAGACCACTCCGACCACGATCACCCGGTAGCGAGTGGCCCCAAAGAGTCCATCGTGACTTTCCTTGACCGCTCTGCCGCAGCAACTCCAGTCGGCCGGCAGCAGGTCGAGATCGAGGCCGACGACCTCCCCAGCAGGGGCCAATCTGGCCCTCCGAAGGCCCCAACACAGGCCAGCAGTGACGGTTCCGCCGTACACCAATCTGGTACCAGTTCAGGGGGCCAGTTCGCACAGGAACAGCAGGGGACGCTGAACGTGGGGTTAGAATCGGAGCAGACGGCCGAGGAGAAGCAGGTCACGCTGACCGGTGCAGACGCCACGGAGGCCAATCAGGCCGTCCCTGCGGCCTGGTACGTCGAGCGGAAGGCCCCAAGCGGGGCGGCCGTGAAGTACAGCGGCGGACCGCACACCCTCGAAGTGGTCGGCGACGACGGCCAGTTTGGCGTCCTGCTCGATGGCCCCGACGACCTGACGTTTACCGTCGCCAGCGGTCTCCCCGACCGAGCGACCGCGACCGACGTAGCCGGCGAGTTCACGCGGCGCGTAAAGCCGGATGAGGTATCGTACAAGAGCGATAGCGGCCAGATCGACACGGCCGCCGCCGAAGCAAAAGACGCCGCCGTAGACAACGACGGCGGGATTCTCGCTTACGCATGACACCAGAACCCTACTACTGCCCGGTCTGTGGCCCGGAAGACGACGGGAAAGGTCTCGCATCGGTGCGGGGCCACATCGTCAGCAGCGGCGACGACGGCCACGACTGGGAGGAACTGAAAGACGAAGTCGAAGGACAGGCCGACGAGACCAACGCAGACACCGACGAGGTGGACGACGACCCCGACGAGGGGAACGAAACGGAGGACGAGGAAAACCCAGAGAGCGACGACGAGAGCGACGAGGACGACACCGAAGACATGCCAACTCCCGAAGAACTGGAACGCCAGCGAAGCCAGCAGACCGATGACAGCGACGACCAGCAGACCACTCAGCCGACCTCAAGCAGTGGCGGGGTGGGCATCCCGATCAGCCTGACGACGGCGCTCGTTCTGGCCGCGCTGGTGGTGTCCATCGTGGTAGTCTACCGGTTCCGATCCGGTGACGACCCAGGTCAGCCAGTGCAGCAGGAGAGCGACGAGCAGCCAGCAGACACCGAGATCAGCGGGAAAACGGACGGGCCGGGCGGGGGGCTGGTTCCTGAATGAAGTACTGCACCGAGTGTAACGTCCACTACCACGCGGTAGACGGCGACTGCCCCATCTGCGAACGCCCGACGACCGACTCAACGGAGGCCACTGCATGAGCACGAACGATGATCCCGACGACCCCACTCCCGACGACGCTCCCGAACCTGACGAACCAACTCCCGACACCGACGACGCCGACGAGCAACCCGAGATCGAGGACGACGAGATGGCCGACTGGTCGGCCGTCGGTGACGAGGTAGCCGACGATCCCGACGACGAGGGCGACGACCAGGACGACGGCGACGACGAGCAGGCCGGCGATGACGTCGACGACCTCGGCGGGATGGACCCCGGCCAGATGGACACCTCGATCGGAGACATCTACTGCAACGCGCTGGGCCTCGGCGCAGCTGTGGCTCGGGACCGCTGGGGCGAACTCGACGAGGACAAAGCCGATGCGATGGACGAGTACGCCGACCTGGCGCGGCAACTCGAAATCGACCAGTACGTAGACGAATGGCTCCGAACGCAGGGCGGGATGAGCGAACTGTCGCCAGGCCAGGCAGCGATGCTGATGACGCTCATGTTCCCCATGCTCGTGGCGATGGATGACCCGGCGCTGGCCAGCAACGCGATGGAGGGATTCGATGGTTTCTAACCCCTTCGACAAGGTCAGAGAGGCCGGAGCAGAGCGGTTAGCCGGGCGAATCACGCCATCAGAGATTCCTCACGTCCAAGTCGGGACGAACATTGCGGCCGGCATCGAGCACGAGCAGGCCCAGGCGCTCAACCAGGCGCTCCGAGCGGCCGGAATGGAGGACAAGACCCTTCATCACGACCAGCAGGCCCGCCAGCGGTTGCTGCTCGGTGTTGCGGACGCGATCAGCAACCAGAATTTCCGCGGCTGGTGGTTCGAGGAAGTCGCTCCTCGGTGGTTCGATAACGCCGAGCAGGCCGAGCAACTGGTTGGACTCGACGGCGAGGAGTGGCGCGAGCGAATCCGGGCCTGGCACGCCGAAGCCCACGGCCGGGGGCTTGTCGAGACGCCCCTGTCCGACGCCGGCCCGGCAGACCTGGCCGAGACAGCCGCAAACGTCGCGGAAAACCGCTTCGGTGTCCCGCTCTCCGTGCTGGTAAGTCGTGTTATCAACTGGGACCAGGGGGCCGAGACGCGCCGGCTACTCGCGGGCAACATCGACCACCACAACCGTCTCATCCGGCAACTGGCCGAGCACATCAAGCGACTGCAGGAGCGCATCGAGCAGCAGAACGAGCGGATTCAAGAACTCGAAAACCAGGCATGAGCAGGGCGCTACTTGCTGGACAATCCGGCTGGGGAAAGTCGTGGTTGGCACAGCAGTATGCTGAGGAGAACTATGAGAGCCATGACCGCGTCGTTCTCTGGGACTACAAGGACGAATACCGCGGATTTATCAAATCCGGCTTTTCGTCGTGGGTGGGTCTCAGCGATACAGAATTGCTGTCTGTCGATGGCTGGAAGCGGATGCTTGAGACGAACAAGAGCTTAGTCGTAGCCCGCGCTGTCGACGACGAGGCCTGGCGAGAGCAACTGGCCAACTTCGCGGCTGCTGCCCGCTCCATCAACAAGTCCGTGCTGCTGCTGATCGATGAGGCCCACTTTCTGGCGCCCCAGCGATTCGGCTATCCCGACGACATCCGCGGTCTGGCGACGACCGGGCGGGGCGAGCGGGTTACGTCGCTCTGGGTCACCCAGCGGCTCTCAGAACTTGACGAGACCGTTATCGCACAGGCCGATATTCGGATTCTTGGTGGGTTCACCTCTGACTCTGACCTGGCCAAGATCGGCCGTACAGTGGACTACAACGAGGAAGTGCATAATCCACTGGTGAATAACGTCACTGTCCCCTCGGAGATCGACCGCAACGGCAAACCAGTTACCCGGTTCGTCGATGATGGGGGGTCTCTGACGGGGTCTGAGTGGATTTACTCGACGACAGACGGCGACCGGAGACGGGTCAATTCGGGGAACCTGACCATGCAGTCAACGCACTACAGTCCTGAAGGTAACGAACTGAAACCATTAGGAGCCGACTCATGAGCAACAGTACACGTCTCCCCGTCGTTCTACGGGGCGAGATGGCGGACCGGTTTCTCGAAATCAAAGAGGAGATCGAGGCCGAGACAGGCCACGAAGTGAACCGGACTCGCGTCGTGAGTGAGATGATGCGCGACTGGGGCGGTCGGAGTCACCACCGTTAACCAGCGGTCACTAATTCCAAAATCACCGTTTAGAGGCGCGACTGGGGTTATTTTTCGGGGTCTTCGCTATGACTGCCTGCGATGGCAGATACAGGATTGGATGACAGTTTCGACGCACTGGCAGACGAAGAACTCTGGATGCAGACCGCCGCGGTCGGCGGGGCGTACATGGGGTCGGCAGTCGCACAGGGTGCGCTCGATGGGATGCTTCCCGTCGACGTGCCGAACGAAGCCTACGGCGTCGGTGTGGCCGCGGTCGGCTACGCCTACGGCGGCAGCTTCAACCGACAACTGGCGACTGGCGGCGCGCTCTACACGCTCGACGCCTTCGCGCAGCGAGTCGGGGTCAAGGAGTCGATCAACCAGGCCGCGGCCAACGCAGGGGGGAGCTGAACATGGGACGCCAGCTTTCCAACATCAGCGACGAGGCAACGCAGATGCAGAACACGCCGGGTGAGATGACGCCCATCCTCGAACTTCAGCCCGAGGACGGCCTCACGTGGCTGATTTCGCCGAACGTGGCACGTGGCAACGAGCCGGGTATCCCCATCTTCGGTGGCTTCTACGACTCCAACGGCGACCCGCTCCCCCAGGACACGAAGGTCGCGCTTCAGTTCGAGGCACCCAACGACGATGACCGGCAGACGGTCACCGAGCCGTACCGGCACATCCGCGACTACCTGACGCTGGACCTCAAGGACCAGCAGAACGAGGAGTACATCGACGCTATCAAGCACATCCTCAAGGGCCGGCAACTCGTCGTCGAGGACATCGACACCCTGTACGTGTCGATCCAATCCTCGGCGCAGATGGACTGGTCGCAGGTGGGCAGTCGCGTCACCATCAGCGAGAACGCAGTTCAGGAGGTGTAGACCGTGGCAGACGCTGAATCCGTCTTTCAGGCGATGCAGCAGATGCCGGGGAAGAATCGACCGCTGACCCAATCGGACTTCGACCTGTCGGCCAACGAGACGGGCAACCGCTCACGCGTTGCTACACGGAAGGCCATTCGGCCGGTTGTCGTCCGCGAGAATGCCCGGTACGACGTGAACATCCCGGCGTATCAGTCCTACACAACCGACGGCGCGGCGGGTGACACCGAGACGATCAACCTCGATCACAACGTCATCGACGCCGACGGCGTGTCCGAGGACGTGGTGGTCTTCGAGGGCGGTGCAGACGCCACGGCAGACGTGACCGTCGACTACGCGGCCAACACCGTGGACCTGGCGAACACGGACGCAGACGCCTCTGTCGACATCTGGTACATGACAGACGCCCAGGCCCGGCTGGAAATCCGCAAGACCGCCCCGAGCAACTACTATGCCGACCTCGACGAGCGGGACGCCGGGATGGTCAACCTGCGGGACCAATCGCGGGACCCGCTGACCTTCGAGTTCTCGGACCCCTTCGGCGGCGCGATCCCGACCGACTGGCGGCTCGAAATCTACATCGACGCGCCGTACCCGGTCAAGTGGTCGGGAACGGGTGACGCGAAGCCGCGCAACGCGCTCATCTCGGTGCCGATCCACCGGAAGAACAACGAACTGGACCCGCTGGAAACCGTCGTGAAGAACCGGCTGGACATGGTGTAGGAGGGTGATCATGGGAGGACTCTATGATGACCCTGGCGGCGGACAGTACCACACCATGACGGTGCCGACGGGGTCGGGGAGTCCGGCCCAGCAGGCCCCCAGCGGTGTGGACTCGTCCGTCAACGTCGGGCAGACCGGCGGGAAGACGGTGAACAGTCACCTCGATTCGTTCTTTGACCAGAGCGGCTGGACCCGTGAGGACGTGCTCGTCGTCGCGGCAATGGTGCAGCTGCTCGCCTGGTCCGTGCTGCTGTACTTGGAGGTGAGCGATGCACGGAACTGAGGTAGATGTCGAGGACATGGACAAGCGGGAGATCGAGGACGAGCACGAGAAGATTCTCGGGGGGACGCCTGACGATGCCTGAGGTGCCACCCGACGCGCTGGCGCTATGCGAGCCGGAGACGGTCGCCCTCGATCCCGGCCAGAAAGCCACGATCACCGTCACGCCGAAGCAGTCGAGCACGACGCTGCGCATCGTGACGCCGGCCATGTCGAAGTTCAAAGACTCGTCCTATCGGGTTGAACTCGACGGAAACACAGTGTATGGGCCGGCGGCGCTCCCGCCGACCGACGTGGACGATATGGCCGGGATGTGGCGGCCGGCGAAGCGGGCGAACAACGACGTGAAGCTCATCATCAAAAACCTGAGCAGCAACCCACGGACGTATCACACGCAACTCGTGGGCTGGGAGGAGTGAGCGATGCCAACGGAGACAACTACCGAGATCGAGGCCATCAAAGAGGCACTCGACAAGGACGGCAACGAAGCTCATGCGGCGACGGACGAACGGCTAGAATCCGTCCGTGAGCAGGGCGCGAACAAGGACGCCCTACCGACCTTCGCGTACAGCACGAGCGGCACAGCGGCTGAGCAACTACCGAGCAACAGCGTCCCCGACGGCGTCGACGTGTCGATCATCTACTATCCGAGCAATTCGGGCATCGTGTGGGTGGGCGACTCCGACGCCCAGGAAGTGCCGCTGACTGGCGAGGGCCAGGCGTTCTCGGCTGCCGTGGCCGATACAAACGCGATCTGGGTGCAGACCCCGAACGCAGGAGACACGGTTACGGTGGTGTTCGAGCGATGACGGCGAACTTCACCGGCGGCGGCTCCTCGGGGCCTGACTACGTGCAAACGTCGGCCCCGGCGGACCCCGACGAAACGGAACTGTGGTATGATCCCTCAGCAGACCCGGACGGAGACGGCACGAACGAGGGCGAATACTACATCTTCGGGACTGACGGGCAATGGCACCCCACGGGCGTCGAGTCGCACACCGCGCTAGTCGACGTGGCCGAGGACAGTCACCACGCCTTCCCGATCCGCACGTCCGGCCTGACGGACGACGCCGTCACACAGGCGAAGATCGCGGCCGGCGCGGTCAGCTCAACGCAGCTTGCTGACGCAGCGGTGACGCTGGCGAAACTCGGGTTCGACCCGGCGACGCAAACCGAGTTGAACGACCACGCCAGCAGTGCGAACGCGCACCACACACCGCCAACTGAAACCCTCGACAATGCGGGCACTCCGGAAGTTTGGATGGTTGGGGATAGGGTTAATCACCCTCCAATTTACGTCGAAAGTTGGGACCTCTACAATCAAAACGAAAGTGGCAATTACACCGTGTTTATGTCCGACCAATCGGACAGGTCTGGAACTATCGACGCAGGGGAAACCATCTCAATGGACCTAAACGGGTATGTTACCGGCCTGAGCGCCGGCGAATGGCCGTATCTGAAAGTTCAAAATCCGATGATTCCACGGGTGACGTTCTAACATGCCGGTCAACTCTGGTTTCGGCTGGGAGCCGCCCTATCCCCCTGGTGACAAGGTCAGTTGGATTCAGGACCACTCGGCGAGTGAACTCCTGTTTTGGGTTGACAAGCCCGGCGGGCATCTGATGATTGATAGCGGCTGGAGCACTGTCTCAAAGGAAACTGGTGGACGCTGGTCCAGCATTCAAGAAATCCGAGAGGATGCACGGATCAAAAACCCGTCTCAATTCGACAGTTTCGAGGCGCTCCAGGAGGCGCTTCGGCAGCTTGAACAACAGGAGCAGGCCCGCTCGTCAGGCGGCGGCAGTCAGTCTCCCGACTCGACCCCAGACGGCCGCACGAGCGGCCAGACGCCCACTCAGCAGCAGCCCGCATCGGGCGGCCAGACGAGCAATCAGCAGCAGGAGGCACCGGCAATCAATCAGACGCATATGATCGCGGCGGCGGTCGCTATCGGCGTCGTGATCGCGGCCAGGAGGAGCAACTAATGGAGTACATTCCAGAGGCAGACACGGACGGAGACGGCGAGATAACGGCGATGGAAGAGTACGCGTGGGAAAACGACCACACGACCATCAACGAGGATGGCAGTGTCTCAAGCAACCTGGCGGCGCATGAGGCCACAGAAGAATGGTCGGGCGACGAGGTCGAGGCCGACGTTGCAGCCGGCGAGGCCGTCGAGGCCGGTCTGATCTCGTCGGACACCCGGCAGGCGCTGACCGATCAGTTCGCGAGCAATGACACCGGCATCGGAGACAGTGGCGAGAACACGACGGCCGATAAGGTGGAGTCGAAGCTCGAATCCGCAACCGAGCAGGTCACCACGACCGAGCAGGCCACCACGCCCGGGACCAACGGCCAGGCCGTGATCGGACAGGCGGCCGGCACGATCCCGAGCATGGGACAGACGGAGATGCTGGCCGTTGGAGCAGCCGCGGCGGCTGTTGCATACTTCGCAGCAGGAGGGGGTGCCTGATGGGGGGATGGCTCGCCTCCGACGATGACGGCGCTATCTGGGACGGTCCCGACCCGCTGAATCTCGGCGGGTCTGACAGCGGTTCCGGCAGCGGCGGAGGAAGCAGCGGCGACAGCACGGATAGCGGCGACGAGACTCCCCAGCACGTTCCGACTGGCGTGCAAAACCCGTTCAACTGGCAGGTCGAGGACGGGGACGTGACGGCTCCCCCAGACTCGGCCGTGACGGAAGACGGCGAGGTCGCCGGCTCGGAGACGGTCGTGGACGATGACGGGAGTCTCGACATCAACCCGCTCGGAGACATCACGCTCGACCCGACCGACGAGGACTATCAGTCCACCCCGGACGGCGCACAGCCGACCCAGCAGCCGGAAACGACTCTCTCCCGGATTTTCTACCAGACCGGGAGCGCCGACCAGGCCGTCAACGAGGCCGCCCAACAGCAGCAGAACCAGCAGACCATGATGTTCGCGGCGATCGCACTGGCCGCGGTCGCAGCAGTCGCAATCGGGAGGGGTCGCTGATGGGCGGCCTGCTCGATGGCGCAGCGGACGCATACGATAACTTCGCTGAGGGTCTGTCTCGATCCGCACAACGGCAGTTCGACGATACGCCGGGCGGCGGGTTCGCTGATCTCGATACGTACCTCCCCGGACAGTCACCGGGCGAGCAGGCCGACGTAAGCGATCATACGGACGATGGAATCCTGACCGCCCCCCCGGAGGAGACCAGCCAGGGACCTGTGTACCAGGTCGTTGGTTCGATCCCTCGCCAGTTCGATGATCGGCCGGACGGCGGGTTCGCTGACGAGGCGATCGACTTGGGCGGCGACGTGGCAACCGACGCTGCGAAGGCAGGCACGCCGGCCTGGATGAACCCGTTGATAGAACACCCGTTCATGACCGTTGGCGCGGCGCTGGTGCTGTTTCTGTTCATCTCAGCCGGCGGTCCTTCGGAGATCGCGGAGGCAGGAGGTGCCTCGGCATGATCGAGACCGCGACATTTGTTTCGGGCGTCGGTGTCTTGGTCGCGCTCGACCTCGCTGTATTGGGCGTGAGCGTTCAGAACGCCCGCAAGGTCGGCACGGACAAGGAGGCACGCGAGACGGCCAGCACAGCCCTCAAGACAGCACGCGAAGCGAAACGGGAGGCCAAGGCATGACACCATTCGGACTCGATCAAGCAACGATCACGGCGGTCTCGTGGACGGTCCTTTGCCTGCTCGCAGGCATGACCGTTCCGACAGAGTACGGGCTACGACAGATGCAGGGCTTCGGCCGGTGGGTGTTCAACAAGGTTCCGACAGCTCCGGCCGAAGAGATCGAGGAGGTCGACGCGGGGGGCGAATCGTGAGGTTCCCAGCCGAGGCGGTGCCGGACGGGGGCATCTTCCTCCCGCACCATCTCTACATCGGCGTTGGCGTCATGCTGTTCGGCTTCGCGTTGGTGTGGGACCCCTACGACAAAGCCGGCGCGGTCCTGACGCTGCTGGGGCTCTACATCGCTGCCGACGACGCTGTGAGCCATGTGTTCGGCGTCTGGACGCCGTTGGACCACATCTGGAAGGTGTGGCTGGCTGGCGTCATGACGTGAATCGAGTGTCCGGGTCTCGGGACAGAGTCGGACACAAACAGTCCAACGTTATTCGTTGGCAGAATCTTGCTCTTCGCTTAGTAACTCCGCCAGAGTCACATCAGGCGTTTCTTCAGATGCTCGTCGGCGAGCATCTACAGCATTTGCTAATGCGTTTAGACGGTCGATTCTCCGCTGTTCTGTTTCCTCGTCAAACTCGCCATTCCAGATACGCCGGCTCATCTTGACGATGGCTTTATCCAGGGCATCCAGGGCATCATCAAAGCTCATTGAATCAAAATCTTCTAACTCATCTGAATTATCCGTCATTTCCGCTATCTCCTATTTCCGGACACCTCTACAAACTTGCGGGTACCCTGCTCACTTACTGTCGTTCCCGCACAGACTGCGCGTAATTGACCCCGCTTTTGTCTTTAAGTTCGTGTGCGTTTTTGATACAGAGGCCGCCTCGAGTGATATTCAAAAATCATATCTTACAACCGGTTATTTCCCAAATATGCAAATTACAATCTCTACGGAAGTAGCCACTCTTAGTTCAGGGATTATTGGCGGAATTATTGGATCTCTAGGAAACTACTTGGTTCAAAGACGGAAGGAAACCCGTCAAGAACACTCAGAAATGGTTTCATTACGGAGTTCACTAATCTCCGAGATTGAGACAATGAATCACGTGGAGGACTTTGAACTTGGTCCTCGTAATTTACCTAAAAAGGGATCGTTTTCAAAGGATGTGTATGAAAATAGCAGCCACAAATTGGGATTGCTTACAGATGAGGAAGCTTCAGCAGTGATTCAATTTTACGGCTCCGTTGAAAAATTACAAAGTCATATAGAAGCTTTTCATATAGCAAGTCGGCAATACCGGGAAATCGAAGAAGACCGTCACGCTGCAAAGCAACAAGCATCCACCGCCAGAAATAAATGGTTTAGTTTGATTGAGACATCATTCTACGAATTAAAAAAGAACCGACGCGCCGCGCTGAACCTTCTAAACGAGCATGCAGAATCCCAATGAGAAGTGATTGGCGGCGAATTAATCCACTACCGATGATCAGAGTGGTCTGTAGTTTGGAAAATTTGAATGTTCGTTTCTCATAGGTAGACCCAAACATTCGAATGCCTGGAACCCGTATGTCTTTATATGGGAACCACCTCGCACACCCCCCGAAACGAGAAAACGAACATTCACTTTCTCAAGCCGAAGCAGATTGAGCAGATGCGCGATGCCGCCCACGAGGGTCGGCACGGTCAGCGCGACGACGCGATCGTGACTCTGCTCTACGACACCGGCCTTCGGCGCAAGGAGCTGTCCCAGGTCAACCGCGACATGCTCGACCTCGACGACGAGCAGCTACGACTGCCTGGACACATCCAGAAAGACTACCCGAACGAGAACAGTCCCAGTCCGGTGACCATCGAGATCGACCAAGAGGGCGACCTGCGAACGGCGCGAACGCTCCGGTCGTATCTCTCGACTCGTGACGACGACAGCCCGGCGTTGTTCCCGTCGCGGAAGTCCGACCGACTGACAGGCAAGGGAATAAACGACATCGTGAAGCGGCTCGCAGATCGGGCAGAGGTGCGACCGCACACCTTCACCGGTCGCGGTGAGAGCAACGACGTGACGGCCCACACGCTCCGCCACAGCGTTGCATACCGGATGCTCCACATCTACGATGGCTACACACTCTACAATGTCAGGAACCGGCTACGCCATTCCAGACTGGCGACGACAGAACAGAAATACGACCACTTCGACAGTGTGTGAGCGCGAAAAGTAGACTGGCTGTAAGGATATACGAACTGTTTTGTTCGCCCCATTGCATTTCGTGCGTGTATGAGACGGCGCAAACTGCTTGCGGGATTGGGCATCGCTTCTGTGGCTGGCTGTGTCGAAATCAACACGGGCGGAGCGAACAACAACCAGAACAACAATCAGAACACTAAGACCCAGCAGCCGACCCAGACTCAGACTCAGACGGCTACCGCAACAGAAACAGAGAGTGGTATCGAGCAGGCCGAGGAGATCGTCCAAGAGGTTCCGACAGAGGAACCAACACCCGAACCAACCCCTGAACCAACGCCAGAGGCTGTCCAGATAGCCAACGAGAAAATCCGAGTTCACGAGGATGAATACCAGGTCTACGCGTTCTCACCGGACAGTCAGGCAAAGGTGGCATATCAGTTCACAGTTCGTCAAGGCCCCGATATTGACGTTTTCGTGACCACCCGAAACGAGTTCAATCAGTTCGAAAGCGGAAACCGGTTCCGCGTCCTCATGAATTCAAAAGAATCGACGGGGGACCAGCAATCAGAAACGCTGAACCCTGGCGATCTCGCGCTCGTCGTCGACAACACGGATGCTGGATGGGCCGATCCGCCCAGCAATCTCGATGACGACGTGGCTGTAGTCGAAGTGGCAGCAGCCTATCGAGAGCAGGAATAGAACGTAGCTACAACCTCAGACGACGAGGACCAGGATTCCATCCCGGCGGAAACGACCATCTTTTGAACACGGCAGCAGCGTTCGGGTAGGGGAGGTGCCGCGCGTTGAGATCGCCGTTAAGATACCGCCGTCCCTCGCCGGTGAGTTCGTACATCTCGCCGTGTATCGGCGCGATGAGGCCGGCGTACTGAAGTCGTTTACACCGGTTCCGAATATGGCCTTTTGTCGCAGAGAATTCGATTGACTTTTCCATAATAGTGGGCGTAGACCAACCCTCAGAGGCGATTTTTTCTAAGATTCGTTCGTCAAGTTGCACCATCCATTCAGCCGACTTTCTCTGTCGAATGGCCTGCATACTCTACGCTTGCTCCTGATTGTCCCCCACCGTTGGACCGCCGTTGCTCGCGTGATTATTCACCTCATCCGGTGCATCCTCTGAAGTATTTATTTCACCCCGTAGATACCCCTCACCTCGCTCTGTAATTCGATAAACACCATTTCCTAAGTCTTTGACTAACCCGTGTTCAGAAAGTTTATTCAGGCGGTTAGAAACCTGTTGTCGGCTTCGGACTATGTAATCTTTTTCTGAGATTTCCTTGGGTGTACTTGTCTCGGTCCCATGCAGATGTTCCAATATTCGATCATCCAGCAATACCATCCAGTCCCCGGAGTATCTCATGTTGTTAATTAATTAACCAAGGGACAATATTCCTGTGGATAGCAACTGGATCGGTTGCAAGCAAACACACTAGGTTGCGTAAAATATATTTGCTCGTGGTTAATTGATTGCTAATGCAATGGCACAGAGAAGCCTGTCGGTGTCCATTTCGATGCCAATGGAGATGGACGAAGAGATCCAAGCAGAGGCCCAAAAACACGACATGCAGTATTCTGAGTACGTCCGTCACCTAATTCGCCAGGCGTTAGACTCGCCATTCGATGAACCGGACGCGGTGCTATGTAAGGACGAGAACAGCAGTGTGGAACGTGACGCGGGAGCCGCCTAACATGTCCAGTGCAGCGCAGGCCCCCACGAGCGACGATGGCAGCGGCGAGGAAAAGGGTAACGACGGCGGTGATGATCCATGAGCGGTATCGAGTCACTTCGACCGCTCTACATCCGGCGCGATCCCGACCGGTCTCGTGACGAGGCCAACGAGGAGACCGTGACGGCTGTCGGCGCACAGTTCCCGAGCGGAACCATCGTCATCGAGTGGCGGCGCGAAGCCTTCGAGGAGGACGAGCAGACGAACAAACCGGTGCGATCCACGTACCAGACCGTCGCGGACGCCGAAAAGGCCAGTGGCGGCGAAGTCGTGTTTCAGAACGGCTGGAACGTCAACGACGACGGCCCGGACATCGACCGTGGCGAGGAGATCGTCACCGACGGCGGCCAGGCTGAGTTTTTCGAGCTCGTCGCCGACGAGTTCCCGGTCGCGTCCGGGAAGGTCAGCGATCCCGACGGCGCGACGGCCTACGATGCGCTCGCCGTCCGTGTGCAACCGGAAGATCACCCGCGGCTGAAGATGGCCGGGTTCAAAAGCCCGCAAACGCTCTACGTACTGTTCTCGCCCGGTGGGCGGCCGCTCGCAGACTACGACCCATTCCGGCTGAAGCGCGAGTGTCCCGGTCCTGCGGACTGGCTCGTCGACCAGCTACAGGCGCTCAGTGATGAAGCCTTCTCGGAGGGAGGCCATGTCTGACGACGCTTTCAACTACACGGTGAAGCTGAAGCGTGGTGACGACACGCAGAAGTGCAAGGTCTCCGCGCCGGACATCGAGACGCTGACCGAGCGCGTCGACGCCGTCCGCGAGAAGCTGGGCGAGTGGGCCGGCGACTACAACGAGATTCAGCCCGACGAGGGCCGCAATCTCGCCGACGACCAGCGCGACTTGTCGGAGGTGGGCACAGCGTGACGATTCACGCTTTCTGCGACAATTGCGGCCGGAAAACGCGCCACTCGCCAGACCCGGACACGTCGGACCTCGTTGGTGACGACGTCATTCAGTGCAACGGTTGCGGTGAGACACGCTATCAGGAGGCCACAGCGTGACCAGAGGATATAGCGAAGAGCGGTTTACAGGTTCGAAGCCGGGCAGCGAGTGGCCGATGAATTTCGACGATTGGCCGCTTGAGCAGCGAATCGACTACGTGACCGGCTTTATCGGTCGCGCCGAGTTGATACGTCGTTCGCTGCATCTCTCGGGCTACAATCCGGGAGACATCACTCCTGGCTACCGGATGCGGAAGGATGAACTGGCCGCGATCTACCTGACGTTGCGGAGGTGCGCGAACACGTGACTCGTCAAATCGCACGCTATCGCGTGTTGATCGACCACGACGACCTGGCCGGCGTCAGAGAGTACGGGCCGTTTTCGGAGAACGTCGCGGTCACCACCGCGGCAAAGGCAGCCGTCCAGAGCGAGGTATCGGCTACTGTCGTCGGTGCGAGACTCGGTGATCTCGCCTGGCAACCAGCATCGAGCACGACCACCCCAGAAACGGGGCCATCCCCTCAGTCTACCAAGCCATGAGTCCACAAGTCAAAATAAACTATCTTATTTGTGTTGCTGATGCCCTATATCGGCAGTCCAGACATACATATTCAGATTACTAGACCCGGCAACGGAGTTCTGTTCGATACAAATGTAAATATGATTCGGGAGTGAGATAGACTAGGCTATCGATCACTGGTGAATGCCCCCTCTGCTTGGAACGGCTTTTTTCGGGCCTGACCCCAAGGGTTCGAGCCCAGAAACAGGGCTCGCAAAGACCGGCCAATTGCAACGAGATCACAGTCGAGATCGACACGTTGCTAAAGCGATCGAAACCGCTTGCCATCAGGGGACGATCGAGTCACAGTCTCAGCGAAAACAAAACTCTGGAGAGAAGTAGACCCCACAACGTTCTGGCCGACCGCGACGACACGCGCTATCCATGGAACAGATTAGTTGATTCACCATTGGAGATTGAACCCCCGACGCAGAGCAGAAGAGAGAAAACCATCGTCTGCCGTTCCAGGAGAAGCCACAGCTAACGAAGACCCCGAAAGGTGCGTCGGGAAGAACACTGATGGACTGTTGACGAACCGTTCCGTGAACAGAGAGCCCCGACGGGAAACTTGAGGACGCAAAAATCATATTGGAGTCGTATCACTCAGCCTCACGATTCGATTAGGATGATGGTAGAGTGCGTTTCTCCCAGGTGACTGTCCTATTTCAGGGTTATTCACGGTGGATGTGGGCGTCTGTATCGGCACTCCCGCTTCGAGAAGGTCCCGAGGATCGTCTTTGAGTTTCGCCTCGTCTACCTGGGATGCCGTGCAGACAGCATAGATAGATTCGAGAGTGGCTGTAACGGGCCTGAATGGGACACGAATTCACTGACCCTCTCGGTAGGGGATCACGCTGACGATGGGCTAGCGACATCTCTGGTTTTTCTCGCACACACTGAATTCCGCATGCACTGTAAGATTCCCCCTCTGAAGGGGTCCAACGATCTCACAGCCACACAGAGTCGATAGAAGCGACGTTGCTACCTTAGATAGATCTGGCAGAATTGAGAAGTCAGTGGGTCTCTTGAGTCACGTTCGCAGTCTTGCTTCGATCACAGCGGTTTGAGCCGTCCGACAGAATCAGTGCAGTTCAGAGTGGTCGTTTTCAGCGACAGAGGCCGGACGGAAGGCAATTGCACCTGTGAGAGAGCGCTCAACGGAGGGGAGGGGGCTGTAGGGATGGCAGTTCGGTTCACTCCACTCTGTCGACGAGCCCTCGAAGCCCGCGATGGGGGCTGTCGTCAGAGACGAAACCCGGATAGCAATCGACGCAGCGCAGCTACCAAGACGGTTCATCGAATAGCTCCCCAGTTGATGAACAGAGGCTTCAGGATCGTGGCCTCTCCCCACCACTGGAGCACGGAGAGATACCTCACCGCGACCAACTGTTTGCAGCTATACGGTCCTCACGTCAGGTCACGTATTCACGTCGACTCAAATCTGGGTTGGAGAAAGGCGTCGGAATAGAGGGTCATAGCCACTGCAGAGACTCAGTGACGGGGTCGAGGTGGCAAAGAGTTGAGAGAGTCCGTAACAGGCCATTCAGCCTCATCTTCAGGGGTGGCTCTGGCAGCCCACTGTCTCAGCGCAAGTATCTCAGCAGAATCCGATGCCAGCTGCGAAAACCGATATATGCCATACTCGTGCGCTCTGGGCACCACTGCAAGTGGTCTCTGGTCCGGTTCGTATCGTGGGGTGACGACGCTGGGAACCCCGATGAATCCCTCAGACAGGCTTTCTGGACACACCTTCCTACAGTGTTGTCGGTGAGCCAGTTGGTTCACCAGAAAAGATGATGGGTTCTCGGTCGTCGATCGCCCACATCGGTGATTCTGGGAGTTTGAGTCCGTTTTTCTGGTAATTATTTACCCATATAGTAGTAAATTTATTAAACTGGCCGTCTGGTGCCGAACAGATAAATCATATATCGCTATATCGAATTGGAGAAGTGTCGTTGCGAATGCCGGTGAAAACGTTCACGAGATATAGAATCTCTCACCGTTCTGACTGCCGTTTGAGGTCGTCCCTACTGACGAGCGCGCCGTCCACTCCCCCACTACAGCGGGACCGGTGAGCGACTCAGACACCAAGACTCGTGTCTTCCGCCTTTCCGGTTCCGGTGATGACGACAGTCCGGCCAGTCCGGGAAACAGACCTGTCATCGAGTGCGTCGGTCTGGTCGGTTTGCTCGGCCCAGCTTTCGACGGCGTTACGTTCAACGGCGTCCCCGTCCTCGAAAACGAAGACGAACTGCATCTCGACCCCGTCCGCGAAGAGGTCGAGAGTCGCCCCGGTAGCGACGACGCCCGCGAACTGTCCGTCGTTAACATTGGTTCCCTGGACCATCGGCTGTGTCTGGCCGAATACGAGCGTCGCCGTCCCGAGTGTCTCGGTGAGCGTTGACAGATCCGAGTTGGCGTCCACGTACTGTTTGCCGCCCCCCGTTCCCGCTTCGATAATGGCGGTGACGATTCCCTCCGTTCGTGCAGCGGCGGCTGCACCGTCCGTAATTGCAATCTCCTTTCCGACATCGTCTCGGTACACAGTGAATTCGGCCTTCTCGCCGATACGCTCGTACCGCAACTCCTCAAGTTCGCTTCGAACCTCTCCTGGGGCAAACGACCCTTCAAAGTACCTGCCAACGCTGGGGAAACTGAGTGTAGCATCCACGCTATTGTAGGAGAGATCCATGTCGAGCAAGGGGAACGAAATCTCTCTGCCTGCGAACCGCTGGTAGGTCTCGCCCAAACGTTGCTTATTCGCCTGGAGAGCGGTATCGTGAGAAAACAGGAACGGATAGTATGCATCGCGACCGCTCGTCGTCGGGGCGTAGAGCCACCGAGTGTATTCGAGCGGGATCGAAGATCCGTCCGACGATGCACCGTTTCTGGTGTGGGATGTGGTTGTTCCGTCCGCCCCGTCCGACCCGTCGCCATCTGATTCGAGGAGCCCCGTACAGCCCGCCACCCCTCCAGCGATGCCCGCAGTAACCGTGGTAACGGTAGAACGGACCATCTGCCGTCGAGACATACCATCTGTCATGATTAGATTATATAATTACAATGTAATAATTACATCGTCATGTCCACTTCTCGTGAACGATTTCTGTCGTTCGCAACTCGCCGGAGGTGTGGCCCAGGTCGGCCGAGGGTGACAGTAGCAACGTTAGGAGTATTGTCACGATCAGAGCGCTCGGACTACAGGAGCCAGTAGTAATCTTTGCTGACCCTCCAGGCAGCGAAAAGTGAAAGCGACTATCGCTCGTGAACGATGGCCTCGATGGGGCTTCGTGGGCGCGTCGTGAGCGAGGCGGCGAGTGAGAGGTCATCGTTCGGGACCTCGACGGTGAACTCCTGGAGGATGGTCGCGAGTACCAGTTGGGCTTCGATCGTCGCGAACTGTTCTCCGATACAGCGCCGCGGGCCTCCCCCGAAAGGGAAGTACGCGAACTCCGGCCGATCCGGGTGTTTCGAGTCATGCCACCGGTCCGGGTCGAACTGCCAGGGATCGTCGTACCAGCGCGCGTCGTGGTGGACGACCCACTGCGGCGTCGAGACGAGTGCCCCCGCTGGAATCCTGTACCCACCAATCTCCACAGGCTCGGTCGGTTCCCGAAGCAACGTGTGGATCGGAGGATACAGACGCATCGACTCCCTGATGACGCGCTCCGTGTACGCCAGGTCTGGGAGGTCGGCCATCGTCGGGTGCGTGCCAGCGAGTTCGGCGTCGAGTTCCGCCTGTACCCGACGCTGGGTCGCCGGGTTCGTTCCGAGCAGATAGAGCGAATACGTCAACACGAGGGCCGTCGTCTCGTGACCAGCGAGCAGGAACGTCATCACCTCGTCGCGGAGCGTCTCGTCCGACATCGCTCGCTCGTCGTCGTCTCCTGCCTCGATGAGACGAGTGAGCAGATCGTCGGGCGGCTGGTCGGCGTTACGCCGCGCGGTAATCATCTCTGCGATGAGCGACTCCAACTCCGCAATCGCCCGTCGATATCGCACGTTCGTCGGCGTGGGCGTCCACTCGGGCAGATACGTCGACACTCGTGCGAGGTCGAACTTGTCGACGATGACGTCCGCCGCCTCGCCGATGACCGACCGCTCGCCGTGAATGTCTTCGTCGAACAGGGCCTTCGCGAGCACCTGGAGCGTCACGTCGACCATGTCCGACTGAACGTCACGGCGATCCCCGTCCGCCCAGTCGTCAGTGAGCCGATCGGCGTACCCCGTAATCATGTCCGTGTACGTCGCCAGACGCTCCCGATAGAACATCGGCTGTATCAACTGCCGCTGGCGTTGCCAGAACGCGCCTTCACTGAGCAACAACCCGTCGCCGAGGAGGCTGGACAACCGCCGCTGGAGTTCGTCGCCCTTCCGAAACGAGTCGTGCTTGGTGACCAGTACCTGGCGAACGGCGCCGGGGTCTGTCACCATGTAGCTCTGGTCGCCCGCGATTTCGAGTGCCACGACGTCACCGTACGTCGCTGCACAGTACTCGCGAAACGCGAACGGCGCACGTGCGAACTGCAGGGTGTTCCCCACCACCGGCCACTGGCGTGGCCCCGGCGGCTCCCCCGAGGGATGGTTCTCTCCCATCGTCCGAACAGTTCGGTAACGTCACAAAAAAACGCCCCGCTCAGGACGACGCCAGCTGGGTCTCCAGATCAGCGCCGACGATGACGTCCGTCGCTTCCTCGACGGCGTCGCTTCCCTCCGCCGTATTTTCCAGGAGGACGGTCTCACTCGGGAACAACTGTTCGCCGAGTTCCAGGCCGTGATCGTGTGCCGTCGAGCCAGTGACGGTCAGATAAACGCCGATCCCCGTCTCGGCGATCGCTGCTTCTTCGGTCGTGCCGGGATCGGGGTACGTGAACGAGACGTCTTCGATCGCACGCGTGCCGAGAACTGCCTCGACCAACCGCTCGTACCGCGGTGAGATGCAGAGCGTTCCGTCGTAGGCCTCGATGAACGAGCGTGTGAGGTCCTCGTCGAGTTGATCGGTCGTCTCCGGCGTGGCCAGCAACGTGTGCCAGACGGTGTCACCGAGGCCCGAGACGACGCGCACGTCGGTGTCCAGCGGGTCGATCCGCTCGTTGACGTCCGCCAGAGACGTCAGCGGCTCCGGCTGGAGTCCGACGACCTCTTCGAGGACGAGATCGGCGCTGTCGAAGCCGAGCGCGAATTCGTGCTTGCGGAGGGCCCGAAACGGCTCTTCACGGCCGATCAACTGGATGTCGATGTCTCCAACGGGGATGGTGACGCTGTCGAAGACGATCCGACGGGGCATGCCCTGCCGGTCGTCGCGGAGCAGACTGTACTCGGGTGCGCCGCGTTCGTCGATGTCGCTGTAGTCGGCGAGGCGGTCGTACACGTCGGCCGTCGCCGTCTGTTTCCCCTTGGTGATGGCTTTCTCGTACTGGAGCGTCGAGATGATCTCGTCGGCGAGGTCGGCCGTGCCGGTGGCGCTGGCGAGCCGTTCGAGGACGGCCTCGAGTGGGCGCCCTTTCCGCGGCACGGCGACGCGCACAGTGGTCATTATGGGTACGCAAACGAGCAGGAAGTAAAACGGGTCCGGTTTCCGATGCGTCTGGTGTCTTACCCGTCCGTCGCACCGAGCACGTTACTGAGCTGTTCGCGCCACTCTTTGAGCTCCTCGATTTCGCTGTCGAGTTCGTCGACCTGGGACGCCACGTCGTCGACGTCCGCCATATCGTCTTCCAGATCGGTCATCGTCTCCTGGACGTCCTCGAGGTCGTCGTCGAGGTCCTTGATGTCGCCTTTCAGCGACTGGAGGTCGTCTCGAATGCCCCCGACGCTGTCGTCGAGCGAATCGACCTGCTCGGAGTTGTCGCTGATGTCCGATTCGAGCCCGTCGAGCTTCGACTGGACGTCGTCGAGCCCCGACTGGACGTCGTCGATGAGGTCAGCGCCGGTCCCGTTCTCTTCGAGGAACTCTTCGAGCGCGTCCGTGTACGCTTCCAGGTCGGCAACGTCGGTCTGAAGCTTCTGGATCCGCGCGTCTTCGGCCCCGTTCTCACTGGCGCCGTCCAGATCCAGTTCGTCCCGGAGGACGTCGAGGTCGTCGTCGGACACCTCGCCGTTGCGAATCTCCGTCGCGAGCGCCGACGCGACGCTCTCGACGGCTGGGGCGGAGCCGTTCGTCGCTGCCGTGGACTGCTCGGCACTGTCGTCTTCGGTCTCCGCTGTCTCGGCGTCTGCCTCGTCCGTTTCGTCTTCGTCGTCCGTATCCGCTTCGGCGTCGGACTCGGCCTCCTCTTCGTCGTCTTCCTCGACTTCCCCGTTAGTATCAGCTTCCCCGTTCTGTTCTTCGGCGTTCGGATCAGTCAGATCGAGAGTACCGATGTCTTCGTCGGTCTCCTCGTCGTCTAACCCCGGGACAGAATCAGTGTTGCCAGAGATGACGTCGCGAACGACGTCGCTCCCGCTCCCACCCACGACGCCGTCTTCGTCCTCCAGCGGCGGATCCACGTCAGCGACGTCCGGTTCGGTGAGGAACTGCTCGACGTTGTCCGTCCCGGTGGCGCGAATCCCGTACACGGTCGTGTACTGTTCTTCCGATTCGATCTCTCGCTCGAAGGTAATCACGTCGTCTTCGATGGTCCAGAACTCGCTTCCGTACTCGGGATGGAAGCCGAGGTCTTCGACGGCCACGTTTTCTGGCACGTCGTCGACGATTCGGACCGTCACCGCCTCGGTTCGGTCCGACTTGATGCGGAATGCGATCGCCGGGACCGGGAAGGCGTCCGCCTCGAACGTCTTGATGACGGTGATCCCGTTAGAGGCGACGGTGACCTCCTCGTAACTCTCCGATTCGCTCATGCTTACAAGTCCGTTTACCAATGATATTAAAGCTACGTACCGTTTTTCTTTCTTCGGCAACCCCCACCACACGAAATCAACTCCTCGGAAACCGCGACAGACCAGAGAATCGACAGAAGGCGACGCACCGCTGAGAATCGGCGGAAGCGCCGGGTCAGAGGTCGACGCGGTCGCCGATCTCGACGATTTCCAGCCGGTTCGGGTACTCGAAGCTTCGGCAGTGGTCGTGGAGCGCAGTCGGATCGGCGGTGAGGCCTTTCCACATGTCCCAGTGGGTGGGGAGGAGTCGGTCGAGTTGGAGCTGGCGGGCCGCTTCGCAGATCTCGTTTTCGTCGCTGTACCACTTGGTGTACTTCGGCTCCCGGGTCTGCTTGTCCGGGATCATCCCGTCGGTTCCGTACGCGAGGACCCCGAGGTCGATGTCGTAGTCACGACCGATGGCCTCGAACGGCGCGCCGGGCCTGGCGTCGCCGCCGTGGAAGAAGGTGCCGGCGTCGTGTTCGAAGACGTACGACACCGGGTGCGTCGCGTCGGGGTCGTTCGCCGGTTCGACGTGAACGGTAAACGAGCCGATCGCGAGGGTGTCGCCCTCCGTGATTTCCGCGAACTGGTCGTCCTCGACGGCCCACTCGTCTGTCCAGCCTTCGGTCTCGGCGATCGCGAGGGAGTCGTCCGGCCCGACGTAGTCGGCGCCGGTTTCGGCGAGTATCGGTGCCTGACTCGCCCCGTGAACGTGATCGGAGTGTTCGTGCGTGGCGAACACGGCGTCCGCCTCCTGGACGTCCCCCGGTTCGAACGGAACCGGGATCATGCGAACGGTACGCGGCGGGTCGCCAGTGCCGAGATACGGATCGACGAAGAGCGTCGTGCCGTCGCTCGCCTTCAGGACGAACCCGTTACAGCCCAGATACCAGAGCGCAACGCCGTCGGGACTCGCGTCGGCGACGGCCGTCGGAAGCCAGTCGCCCCAGTCGCTGTGAATTGCCATAGCGCGAGGTGGTCCGGGCAGGGAAAAGAGCGTTACGCACCCAGTCAGGAGTAGATCGCGATCGCCGTGACGATGAGGACGGCGCTCAGAGTGAACCCGAACGGCGCGAAATCGACCTCCGTGATACCCAGCAGGTAGACGAGGTTGCCGAACAGCGGTGCGATCGTCGCGTAGAACATCGTGCGCGCCTGCTTGACGGCCGTGGTCGATTCACCGAGCCGAAGGAACTTCTCGACGAACAGCGCCATCGACCCGATGGCCAGCAGGTAGGAGTACACCACGTGCAGATAGTACCACGGTCCCCAGGTGAACGCCAGTCGGACGACGTTGCCCGCGGGCTCGACGACGGTGGTCGTCGCACGAACGAGGTGGTGGAACTGGTTCGTCCAGACGAGCAGATTCGTCAGGATCGGCACGACCGCCAACAGCAGTACGTGCCGCGTCGTCACGAGTTCGGACCGACCAGTGTACTCCAGGGCGAAGACGAAGATCGCCAGCGTCGTCAGCGTCGGTCCGACGAACCGAAGGTTGTGCCAGAAGAGACGCTGTACCGGCGAACCGGTGCCGAGCATCAGCCCGTAAGAGACGGTCCAGACGACGATCGCGCCCAGGAATCCGATCATCGGCCACGCGCCCGGACGACCGCGCTGCGGAAGCGTCACCAGCAAAAGGACGAGCGAAATCGCTGCAGCGACGAACAGCGGGACGGTGTAGACGTTGAACGCGAGCGCCATCTATCGGATCACTAACTCTGTTCGCCTGATAGAACGTACGGGGGTTTAATACCCTCGCCGAGCCGCCGTCTCAGTCCTCACAACAGCCGCCGGCCTTCTCTCCGAAGTCGATCACCAGCGGCTCGGAGATCTCTTCGTTGATCTCCTGCAGGCGGAGTTCGAGTTCGTTCTGGGCCTGGAGGAACTCCGACATCACCGGGATGTCGTGGAGCGCTTCCTGTTTGGACTGCAGTTCGCGCAGGTCCTCCTGGGTCGCCTCTCCGGTCTGGCGGGCGAGCATGAACTCTTCGCGGAACTGCTCGAAGTCTTGGATCTTCTCCTGAGCTTCTTCGCTCTGCTCGACTGCTTCTTTCGCTTCTGCGAAGGTCTGGTACGCGGGAAGGTCGGCGATCGCCGCGCCGAGTTCGCGACTGAGTTCCGTCACCGTCGACTCGGGGGACTCCGATTCGAGACTCATTAGACACCCGTTGGGGTTTCATCCGTTTTAACCTGCCGAACGATCCAGTCCGACCCCCGTTTTCGTTCCCGCTCCGAAATGTTGATTTCACTCCAGCTATCAGTTTAGATAATTTGAGAGATAGGAATATATTGTCTGGTCGGGATCCGGTAAGTAAGATCAGACTATCCGCCATGAAGAGTGGAATGCTGGTGGTCGTGCTCGTCTCTCTTTCAGTATCGAGTCCGATACTCACTGGACTCGGGGCGGCAGAGCCGGCCGGAACCAACGCGACGGCCCTCGGCGGCGACGGTCCCGAAACTGCGGTGAACGTCTCGCAGCTAGCGGACAGTGACCGGATTCGCTACGAACTCACGATGGCGTCGACGGCCGGACTCGAACGACTCACGGTCTTCGTCGGCAGCAGCGGCCGCGTCGTGACGGCCACGGGTCTCGAATCCGAAGCTCGCGGTCAGCGGACCAGACTCGCCTGGACCGGTGAGTCGGACCGCGTCCGCCTCGTCGTCGAAACGGGACGGACGGGGACCGCCGGCGGCACCGAGTCGGGCGAGTCTTTCAACGGGGAGGACTGGTCGCTCGGCAGCGTCCCGTTCGTGCAGGTCCAGTGGCGGGCAGTCGGTTCCTCGACCGTCCGGCACGCACGGCCCCTGGGAGAACCCGTGGGTGCCCTGGAAGACGACAGCGTCGGGATCTACGGCGATCGGTACGCGCTCCTGGGCGAGACGACTGAACGGACGAGGACGGTCGACGGCCAGCGGATACGCCTCGTCTCGCCGACGGGGACGGAACTCGACCCGGACCGGGACCGCCTGTTGTCAGTACTCGCGACTGCGTCGCGCCAGTTGGCCGTCGGCGACCGCGACGACGAGGTCCTGTTGCTGGCGCTGCCGGACCCGGCCCGACGCGGCGGTGAGTCGTTCCCGATCCGTGACGAAGGGTGGGTGTCGGCGAACGAGCCCGTCGACACCCCGAACAGCGTCTGGCTGCACGAGTACGTTCACACCCGGCAGTCGTTCCGGCTCGCCGACGACATGCAGTGGTTCCGCGAGGCCAGCGCGGAGTACTACGCCGCGCGGCTCGCGTACGAACAGGGGCTGGCCAGCGAACAGGAGCTACACGACCACATCGACGGCCGCGGGATCGACGCCGCGCTGACCGACAGTTCGACCTGGGACAACTCCCGCGTCCCCTATCGAAAAGGGGCGCGCGTCCTCGCGCTCGTCGATGAGAACGTCCGCGCCTCGACGGACGGTGAGCGCTCGCTCGAGGACGTGTTCCGCCGTCTGAACGAACACGAGGGGACGGTGAGCTACACCGATTTCAAACGGATCGTGGCAGCAGTCGCCGGCCACTCGATGGACGCCTGGCTCGACCGATACGTCGCGGGGACGCGGCCCGTCGCGAGTTTCTACGATCACGACTCCGAACGCGCGGGACCGTTCGCGCCCATCGAGGAGACGATGCAGAGAGGCGGGAGCGCACTCGTCTTCTTCGTCGTCGCGACCGCGTTCAGCATCGTCGCCAGCGTGCCGCTGTACACGTTCCTTCGGCGGTTCGACCCGGACGCCCTTCGGTCCCGTCCGCCACGGGTTTCCTGACTGTCCAGCCCGTAGGGAAAAACGTCGCCGTTTTACGCGCCGAGCCGATACAGGAGTCAAATGAGTCAGGACCGGTCGGAGTACTCCGAGGGGGACCTCCGCAACACGGGGATGTCGCTCAAACACGACCGCGAGTGGGATTACGAACTCGACCGCATCGTCGACGCCGTCAGCGAACGCGACGCAGAGACAGTCGGGCTCCAGTTCCCCGAGGGACTGAAACGCCGTGCGAAAGCCGTCACCGACGACCTCCGGGAGCATCTCCCGGACGACGTGACCGTGATGACCTCGGGCCAGCCCTGCTACGGGGCCTGTGATCTGGACACCTATCTGATGCGGCGGACCGACGTGTTCGTCCACTTCGGGCACAGCCCGATGAAGGAGTCGGAGAAGATCATCTACGTCCCGCTGTTCTCCAACGTGGAAGTCACGCCGATCATGGAGGAGTCCCTCGCGGAACTCGCCGATCCGGACGAGGAGCCAGCGGTCGGTCTGGTGACGACGGCCCAGCACATGAACAAGTTCGAGGACATGCGCGAGTGGCTCGAAGAGCGCGGCTACGAGGTCCACACGCGCCGGGGCGACGACCGCCTCACCCACGAAGGGCAGGTCCTTGGCTGTAACTACGCCAGCGCGGACGTGGACGCCGATCAGATCCTCTACGTCGGCGGCGGGAAGTTCCACCCGCTCGGCCTCGCGATGGAGCACCCGGACAAACACGTCGTCATCGCCGATCCGGTCAACAACGTCGTCACCATCGCCGACCCCGAGAAGTTCCTCAAGCAGCGCTACGCCTCGGTCCACAAGGCGATGGACGCCGAGAACTGGGGCGTCATCTTCTGCACCAAGATCGGCCAGGGTCGCTGGGAACAGGCCCAGGAGATCATCGAGAACAACGACGACGCGTACCTGGTCACGATGGACGAGGTGACGCCCGATCGGCTGACGAACTTCGGGTTCGACGCCTACGTCAACACTGGTTGTCCGCGGATCACGACCGACGACGGCCCGCAGTTCAAACAGCCGATGCTCACCCCCGGTGAGTACGAAATCGCCACCGGTCAGAAACCGATGGAGGAACTCTCCTTCGATACCTTCCACGGAACCTGGTAGCGACGGGGTATCGCCGGGGAACTGTCCGGCAAAATCTCCTACGTTCACGCGGAGTGAAACGTTCGTGTGGATCGAACTACCCGTCGTACCAGGCTGGCGCTCGTCGGTGGCGTCGTCGTGGTGCTCGCGATCGTCGGAGCGGCGGCGGTACTCGCGACAACGGGCGACCCTGTCAATCCGTTCGGGCAGGGCGAGCCCGAAACTGGGGAACTCGCCCCGGGCGTGTACGCGAACGACTCGGTGAACGTCACGCGATTGCTCGTCGCACACCGCTCGCAGCTTCGCGAGCAGGGCTTTCTCACAGAGACGACCGTCACGTCGCGCGCCAACGACTCCGTCGTCGTCGCCAGCGGCCAGCAGGTCAGGGCCACGTCGAACCTCTCGAGAGTGGTGGTCCAACAGCACCGCTCGGCCGCCGGACGCCAGAACGTCACCGCCGACGTGTACGTCAACGAGACCAACACGCTCGTTCGGATGGAGGCCGACGGCAACGAATCCTACCAGGTCCGCGAGCGGGTGCAGTCCCAGTCCGTCCCACCGATCTCCCGCGCCACGCTCACCGTCTTCGGTGAGGCAGCCCGTACCTTCACCGTCGAGAACACGACCGGCACGGACGCACAGCGCCGGACGACACTCACAGCGACGATCGGCGGAAACGGAACGACCCCGCAAACCGACGTGACCATGATCGTCGACGAGCAGGGCGTCATCCGGTCGCTGACCATCGTCAGCGGACAACAGGGGAGCGGACAGGTCGTCGAAACGAGGTACGACCTCCAGCAACTCGGTGTCAACACCGTCCAGCCCCCGGACTGGCTCTCGGAGATCCCAGCGAACGCCACCGTTCGGACGCCGCCCGCCGGCCCGCGACCAACCACGCGCTAAGTACCTGGCATTGGATCAGCGAGTCGTTCTCTCCCCGGTTGTGGAGCGTCTCTGGACAGACGAACGGAACCAGAGAGAAGGTCGCGCCAAGGCACAACAAGGTCGCAATAGTTCATACTTCCGTGCGCGTGGAAAGTCACGCCGTGGCACGAAACCACACACTTCTCGCAGTAGCAATTACGCTGGTCGTGGTTGCGGCGCCAGCCACGGCGGGAGCAGCGACTGCTGCGGGAACACAGGCAGCGGAGAATCAAACTGACGAGACGGGCGAGCTCGCACCAGGGGTCTACGAGAACGGGTCGGTAAACACGACAGCGCTATATCAAGCGCACAGGGAAGGTCTCCTCGACGAGGGGTATCAGACGAGTGAGAGTCTCGACGTCGTACTTAACGACTCGGAGTTCCTGACCGCCGAGACGGAGACGGCTGGCACTCCGGACAACGAGAACGTCTCGGCGACGACGACGTTCACGGTCATCGGACTCGACTACGACATCGGCGTGTGGGCGAACGAGTCACAGAAGATCGTGCGGATCGTCAGGGACGACAATACCACGTACCGGGTGTACCGACGTGGACCACCGGAGTTCGCAGGTCCATCCGAAGATAACGGGAACGAGACCGACGGTCGCTACGGTCCTCACGGTGAGAATGGCGAATACGGCCCGCACATGGGCGACGACCGACAGGGCCCACATCGCGGTGACGGGCCGCACATGAACGATGGTAGTTACGGCCCCCACGACGACGGTCGCCAGATGAACGACGGCATGGGCATGCAGATGGGTATGGGCATGCACCACGGAATGGGTCCCGGTGAAATGCCGGTGCCCGGATACGCGGTGTTGTTCCTCGACAAGGTCACCGAGAACTTCACCGTCGAGAACGAGACGACCATCGACGACAGGACGGCGTACACGCTGACCGCACCGGTCGAGATCGACGACGAGGCTGAAGGCAACTTCACCGGCGAGGTCACGCTCCTGGTCGACGAAACGGGAGTCGTCCACTCGGCCGACGTGAGCGTCGACTCCGACGAGTACGGCAGCGAAACCGAGTACAGCTTCACCCTCGAAGAACTCGGCGTTGACTCCGTCGAACAACCCGATTGGGTCGAAGACGTGCCGGCGAACGCGACCGCGTACGGGCCGCCTGAAGAGCAACCCGGAGACGGTGGCTACGACGACGATGACGATGACGACGAGGACGAGAACGACGACGGGTACTGACTGTCACACCCACTGACCCCCTCTTTTTTTAGGAGTCGAGGTGGCGCTCCAGGAGTCGGACGTTCCAGACGTTAGCCTTCCAGACGGCGTCGAACAGCGTCCCGAACACGGGAATCGACCCGACGACGAAGTCGATCGCCAGTAGCGCGAGCATGAGTGCGACAAGCCTCGCTGACGCGCCGACCCGGATCGCCTCGAAGACGACGTAGAGCGAGAGCACTAACGAGACCGAATCGCCGGCCACGGGGAGAATACCGAGGATGGGATCGAGACCGATCCGGTAGTTGACGACGGGAAGCTCGATCGAATTGTCGAGTGCCTGACTGACCGAGCGTGCGCGTTCGAGCGAGGGATGCTGGCCAGTTCGCTCTCGCGATTCCGTTGCAGCAGGCATACTCACCAGTCCGTCTGGACGTCAAAAAGAGTGACTCGCCTCCCCACGCTGTCAGGAGGGAGTGTGGAATAACCTTGGGTCATATACAAACATTTTTGAATGAATGGCGTGTATCATCGGGGGAGATGACCGGGAGCGTCGATCGGCAGCGAGAGCGGACGTGGAGGGGAGAGCCATGAGTACGAAGAGCGCACTGGCACAGCGATTAGCGATCGTTGCCGGCTTCGAGGACCCGGACGTCTCCCTGGAACAGTACCGGACGCCACCGGAGCTGGCAGCGCATCTGGTTCACACAGCTGATCTCCAGGGAGACGTCGAGGATCGGACGGTCCTCGACCTCGGCTGTGGGACGGGCATGCTCGCGCTGGGGGCCGCCCTTCGGGGACCGACACACGTCGTCGGCCTTGACGTCGATCCGGCGCCGTTACGGACGGCCCGCGACAACGAGCGCAAAGTCGCGACGGCCACTGACGTCGAGTGGGTGCGGGCGGACGCGACGCGAGCGTCGCTCTGTCCCGACGGAGAGACGACCGTCGTCATGAACCCGCCGTTCGGCGCACAGTCGGGCAACGAACACGCCGATCGAGCGTTCCTGGCCACGACGGCCGAGATCGCGGACGTGTCGTACTCGATCCACAACGCTGGGAGCGACGAATTCGTCGAATCATTCGCGGCCGACAACGGCGGCGAGGTGACACACGCGTTCCGGGCCGAATTCGATCTCCCGCATCAGTACGACCACCACACCGAAGCCCGGCGGACGATCGACGCGGAAGTGTTCCGAATCGAGTGGGCCTGATCAACTGCGCTCTTTTCTGGCGACGCGCACTTTGGTGCCCTTTCGTTCGACGAACACGCTCTTGTCCGTCCTGTTGAATCGCAGCCCGCCAGCAGTGACGTTCGCGCCGGGAGCCGGCACCGCCGTCGTTCCGACCGTCTGATTCTCGTCGATCACGGTGAAGTTGAACGACGTCGCGGTCGGCTGGATGAGGATTCGGCGGCCGGCGATGCGCGGTTCGATGGTCGTTGCTTTGGACTGGAAGGCGAGCCGGCGGTCACCGTCGGACGGGTTCAGGAAGACCTTGTAGACGCTGCTGTTCCCGGCCGCCTGCCAGCCTGTGCGATTGACGACGACCGTCTCCCGCCAACCGGGACCGCCGACGACGACCCTGGCACGGCCGTTGTACGCGAGTCTGGTCTTCGAGACGACCGTCTGGAAGATGCTTCGGCGCTCGCTGACGACGATGACGCCGCTCGTGTTGAGGTCGGTCGTCTCGCCGAGCAACGAGACGTCGAACGCGGAGACGTACTGGTCCTCGACGTCTTCGGCGTAGGTGACGGTGTAGTCCTCGACGTCCACGCTGGCGTCGAACGGTTCCTCGGAGACGGTCACGAGGTTGACCGGCACGGCAGCCACGCTGATCGCGAGCGTGACCGAGATCAGGAGGCCGATCGCAGCCTCGCGGCTCCGGAGGTCGATGGGTCCGACCAGCGTTCGGCTCGACGCAGTCACCGCCGCCGTCACGAGCGCCGCGAGGAGGAAGACGAGGAACGCCCCCACCGCCCGGAAGAGAACGTACTTGCCGCCCCCGCGGAACCAGTAGACGGCCCACAGCGACTGTGCGACCACGAAGATCACCGTCGCGATCCACAGTCGACCGGCCGTCGGCGTGCGGTCGCGCCGGTACGCGACGTACGCGCCGAGCAACACACCGAGCAACAGCCCGAGCGCGTGGCCCTGGATCGCGATCTGTGACCACCAGGGTGCACTGAATCCCCCCGGGCCGGCCTGTGCGGTCGTGACCGGATTCAGCATCGCCCGGTAGACGAGATTCAACACCTGCATTCCGGAGAGCGCGACGACGGTCGTGATGGGATACGAAACGAGTGCGAACCCGGCGAACGCGAAGACGACGCCCGAGAACCCGATGACCGGGCCGACGGCGAAGACGCCGGTGAGCAGGCCGACGACGAACACCACGACGGGGAACACCAGGATGCGGACGAACGGATTGGCGCGCCACCCACTGAACGACTGGCTCCCGCGGGCGGTCGGGAAGTGACTCCAGGCGTACTCGGCGATTGGAGCGAACGCGAGCGTCCCCATCAGATTTCCCGTCACGTGTGCGAGGCCAGCGTGCGTGAACGGCGCGGTCACGATGCCAAAGGGGTAGAAGTACGACCACGCGCGAAACGGAATGACCAGGGGCCGTCGCGGATGGGCGAGGCCGCCCTGGAGGAACAGGTAGACCCCGCCGACGCCGACGAGGGTCAGCAGCGACCCCCACGGAATCCCGAGGAAGAACCGAGACCGGAGGCGTCGTCCCCACGCGCCCTGGGGCCGTGCGATCCGGAGCGCGATGCCGAGCGACAGGAGAACGCCGGAGCAAACGAGCATCGGCCAGACTGGCAACCACGCCGGTCCGACGACAAATTGCAACGCCCCCATCGTTATCCACATCGGCGGGGCGCTCCGGTATAGTCCTTATTGACTGTGGCCCCGGTCGACGCAGACGTCCAGACCCGATCCGACGGCCGTCGGCTTCGAACCCAATGCCGCGTGCACAGGGAGTCACCCCTGCTTATACCCGAGCGCTCACATGATGAACTAATGCGAGTTCAGGTTCCCGGACCAGCGCACGAGGAGTTCCAGGGATGGCTGCTGCTGCAGGTTCCGTTCGGGATCGGACTGGTGGGTGGGACGTTTCTCGGGGTACAGGCCGCGCCGACGGTGCTGCTATCGGTCGTCACCACGCTCGTCTGTGGGCTCGTGGGACTGGGGATCGGCATCGCGCTGTACAACTGGCGGGGCTCGGCGTCGGCGAGCTGATACCGAACTGCGCTGGGCGAGTTTCTCTCCGATTCCAACCGAGTCAGTCGCAAGCATCCGGCGCGCTTGCGCGCCGGTTCACTGCTGGCGAGGCCTTCGGCCGAGCCAGCAGCTTTTTTAGCGTAGATTTTTTGCGTGAGAGGTGCGCGGAGCGCACCCGAACGCAAAAAAGGTACTTTAGAACCGCGGGAGGTTCGCCAGTTCCGCTTCGGGGACGTCCTCGAAGGCTGCGCGGGCGATCGACCGTTTGTGAACTTCGTCGGCGCCGTCGACGATCCGGAACGCGCGGTTCGCCTTATAGAAGTCGGCCAGCGGGAGGTGCTGGGAGATGCCGGCACCGCCGCAGGCCTGGAGCGCGAAGTCGATGGTCTCCTGGACGACGTTGGCGGTGAAGTACTTCGACATGGCCACTTCGATGCGGGCCTCCTCGCCGCGGGCGATCTTCTCGGCAGCGTGGCGAACCATCGTTCGCGCGGCGTGCAACTGGGTCTCCTGTTCGGCCAGGCGGAACCGCTGGGCCTGTTTGTCTTCGAGCGACTCGCCGAACGCGTCGCGCTCGTGCATGTAGGCTTTCGCCACGTCCAGCGCCCGGTCGGCCATCCCCGAGAAGCGCATGCAGTGGGTGAGTCGGGCGGGGCCGAGGCGCTGCTGGGCGATCATGAAACCGGCGTTCTCGGCGCCGAGCAGGTTCTCCTCGGGGACGCGCACGTCGTTGTACTCGATCTCGGCGTGGCTCTCGGGCACGAGGTCCTGGCCGAGGTGGGGCGTCGCGTTGGCGATCTCGACGCCGTCGGCGTCGGCCGGCACCAGGATGATCGACGTTCCCTCGTAGGGATGGGCGTCCATGTCGGTGCGGGCCATCACGAGGAGCAGGTCGACTTCGACGCCCTGCGTGGTCCACCACTTGTGCCCGTTGATGACCCACTCGTCGCCGTCCTTCTCTGCGGTCGTCTGCATCATCTTGGGGTCGGAGCCGGCACCCTGCATCGGCTCGGTCATCGAGAACCCGGAGCGAATCTCACCGGCCACGAGGGGCTTCAGCCACTTCTCTTTCTGTTCCTCGGTGCCAACGAGTTCGAGGGTGTGCATGTTCCCCTCGTCGGGCGCGTCGACGCGCATCGCCATCTGTCCGAGCACGCTCCGGCCGGCCTCCTCGAACAGCGGCAACACGTCGCGGAAGTCGTAGCCGCCACCGCCGTACTCCTCTTCGATCTGGGGGCAGAACACGCCATACTCCCGCGCTTCGTCGAAGAGGTCCTCGATGACGTCCATCGGGACGGTTCCCTCGCCGAGGTATTCCCGCTCGACGGGGAGTACTACTTCGTCCATGAACTCCCTGGCGCTCTCTCGCAGTCCCTGTGCAGTGTCCGAATCTTCGTACTCGACGACCATACCTCTCCTTGAGAACGAAACATTGTAAAACAACCCCCTGCTCGACACGAGCAGCGTTCACTGATACCCCCACTTATTCATAGGTGAAGGCCATACTGGTCTAACAATGTTAGCTACGAGGGTCGATCACGCTGCGAGACGGAGGCGAGAGGCATGACCGAAGGCAGCGACGAGTACTTCGATCGGATCGTCGACGAGGACGCGTTGGCTTCCTATCTCGAAGCCCAACTCGGTGCAGCAGACGAGTTCGAGGTCGAACACCACCAGGAGGGACACTCCAACGAGACGCTGTTCGTCACCTGGGGGAGCGATGAACTGGTCATCAGACGACCGCCGCCAGGAGAAACGGCGGAGAAGGCCCACGACGTGCTCCGGGAGTACACCGTCATCGACGCGCTCCAGGACACGGACGTTCGCGTCCCCGTGACCGTCGCCGCGTGTGACGACCACGACGTCATCGGGTCCGACTTCTACGTCATGGAGCGGGCCGAGGGGAGCGTCCTGCGCGGGGCGGAACCGGATCGCTTCGGGAGTCCCGACGCCCGCCGACAGGTCGGCGAGCAACTAATCGACCGGCTGGCGGAGATTCACCAGGTCGACTACGAGGCGATCGGACTCGACGAGTTCGGGTACCCCGAAGGGTTCACCCAGCGCCAGGTCAAGCGCTGGAGCGAACAGCTCACGTGGGCGTTCTCGGTCACCGCCGAGGAGCGCGAAGTGCCGGTGCTGTACGACGTGATGGAGTGGCTCCAGGAGAACGCGCCCGAGGATCATCCGCACACGCTGGTGCACGGCGACTACAAACTCGACAACGTGATGTACGGTCCCGGTACCCCGCCGGAGATCGTCAGCATCTTCGACTGGGAGATGGCGACCCTCGGCGACCCGCTGACCGACCTGGGGTGGCTGCTCTCGTACTGGTGGGACGAGAAAGACCCCGACCCGCCGGCCTCGACGTCGTCACTGTCGGCGACGTTCATGACCCAGGACGGGTACCTGACGCGACAGGAACTGGTCGAGCGCTACGAGGAACGGACCGGCATCGAGTTCGAGCACGAACGGTTCTATCGGACGCTCGCGGTGTACAAGCTCGCCGGCCTCGGAGAGATGTTCTTCCGGCGGCACCTGGAAGGGAACAGCGACGATCCGCTCTACCCGAAGATGCGCGAGGGCGTTCCCGCACTGGCCGACCGGGCGCAACGGATCATCGACGGCGAGGAACCGCTGTAAGAGACACGCTCGTTTTCACTCCGGCCGTTCCAGCCGGAAGCGGTCGTTCGCGTCGGCGTACCAGTTTCCGGCGAGCCGTCCGACTGCGTCGACCTTCTCGACGTCGACTTTCCCCGCAGTCGTGACTGCGTCGTCGGCGTGGACCATCACGACCTCGCCGAGGACGAGCGTCGAGATGCCGATGTCGACGGCGTCGTACAGTTCACACTCGAACGCGAGGTCGGCGGCGGCGACGCGGGGCGGCGCGACCTTCTCGGACGGCGCGCGCTCGACGTCGGCGTGGTCGAACTCGCTCTCTTCAGGTGGGAGCGTCGCGCTGGTGGCGTTCATATCCTCCACGAGATCCGCGGTCACGACGTTGTGGACGAACTCGCCGGTGTCGAGGACGTTCCGCGCCGAGTCCTTCAGGGTGCCTGTGCCGCTCGCGGGCGCGAACATCAGGATCGGCGGATCAGCAGTGACTACGTTGAAGAAACTGTAGGGCGCGAGGTTGTCGACGCCGTCCTCGCTGGTCGTCGAGATCCAGCCGATCGGCCGGGGAACGACCGCACCGGTCATCGTGCGATACAGGGACCGGTCGTGCGTCTCGGGGTCGATCTTCATTCGTCACCCGTGTCGTCGTCTCCATCTACGTCCGAGACTCCCGTCGTTCCGACGGCGGTCGTCTGTGCGTCCGGTGCGTCGATGAACTCGCTTCCAGGATCGTCCTCGTTCACAGTGAATCCGGGACCCTGCGTGGCGATTTCCATGACCAGTCCGTCCGGGTCGGTGAAGTAAATACTCTCGAAGTAGGTCCGGTCCTGGATGCGAGAGACGCGGACGCCGTTTTCCACGAGGTGTTCGCGCCACGCCGCCAGCGCCTCCCTGTCGGGAACGCCCATGGCGAAATGATGGCTTGCGCCCCCGCCCGGGCGGCCCTGATGGCCGGGATACTCGAAGTACGTCACGACGGTTCCCGGTTCACCGGCGGGCGTCGGTGAGAAGTAGTAGTGGAGCGTCCCGGGATCGTCGTAGTTCTCCGTCCGCTTGACGGTGTGCCAGCCCAGCACCACCTCGTAGAACTCCCGAGTGCGGTCCACGTCGGTGCAGATGTTCGTCACGTGATGCAAGCCAGTGAGCGGTGGTGTGTCGGACATTGGGAATGGATGCGGTAGCGTGTCAGAACCCGGGCTCACCGGAACGTCGGCAGCCCGGTTTCACTGTGTTACCTGGTTCGAACCCGAACCTATATACCGTTTCCCGGACGTTCATGTAACCAGGTTACACCGATGTCCGCCGAGACCAGAAACGAGGGCGCCTGTCCGATCGTCGAGTCGCTCGAACAGATCGGCTCGCAGTGGCGCCTCGTCATCCTCCACGACCTCCACGGGACCGAGAAGCGGTTCAACGAACTCAAGCGGTCGACGGACGCGAGTTCCCGCACGCTCTCGCGCGTGCTCGACGACCTCCAGGAGATGGGCTTCGTCACCCGTCGCATGGAGGAAGACGCGCCTGTTGCGACGTACTACCGGCTGACAGAGAAGGGCGAATCACTCTGTCCCGTGTTCCAGGAGATCGAACAGTGGGCCGAAGACTGGCTCGGAGAAGACGTCGAGGCCGACGCCGAACCGGCGACCGCAGACTGAGCCACCCGCACGCTTTTTCCGATCGGTCTCCCCGCTCTTGTATGGATGAACACCACACCGGTGAGAGCGAAATTCGACTGGTCAAAGCGATGATCCGCCCGGAGAAACTCGAGGACGTCAAGGAGGCGCTGCGGGAGGCGGGCGCTCCATCACTGACGGTCTCGAACGTCCGCGGGCGCGGCAGCCAGCCCGCGAAAACCGGTCAGTGGCGGGGAGAGGAGTACACGGTCGACCTCCACGAGAAAATTCAGGTCGAGTGCGTCGTCGCGGACGTCCCCGCTGCGGACGTCGCCGACGCCATCCGCGAGGCCGCCTACACGGGAGACCCCGGTGATGGACGGATTTTCATCATCGACGTGGCCGACGCCATCCAGATACGGACTGGCAACCGCGGCCCCGACGCCGTGTGAGCCGTCCGACAGTTCAATCGAGGCGCAATGAGAGTTTATGACACGGGCTTCCCTAGTGAGAGTGCTATGCGCTGTCGGAAACACAAACACGCCAGGAAGGGTGCGGCAACCGGGGCGACGGTCGGTGCGATCGCGGGCAGTCCGCTCGGACCGGTCGGTGCCGGCGTCGGTGCAGGGTTCGGCGGAGCGTTCGGATTCCTCGCCGGCGACGCCCGCGACAAGTTCGAGAAGAAACGCGAGTGCTGACGATTACGCGTACTTCTCGGGGTACGCTTCTTCGAGCAGTTCCGGCTGGTCGTCGAGGCGCTCTCGGATCGGGTCGATGACGTCGGAGATGTACTCGCCGGCCGCGTTCTTGAGGTCCTGCGGGTGGAGGCCGTCGAGGAACGCCTCCTCCAACTCCTCGTAGCTGTCGAAGCTCACGTTCCCGCCGTACTCCTCGGGGCGCTCGATGACGAACGACTCGCCCTGTTCGTCGAGCACCGGGAACACGAGGTAGCGCATGTATTCGAGGACGCCGTTGTCTTCGACCTCGCCCTGCGGGCAGTACGCGCCGTTGATCTTCTCTGTGACCTCGTCGGGCGAGTCGTTGAGGTTCACCTTCGAGGACGCCTCGGAGGCGCTCATCTTCCCGCCGGAGAGACCCGAGAGGAGCGGCGCGAACAGGCAGACTGGGGCCTCGCCGCCGTGGTCGGGCAACAGTTCGCGACCGAGCATGTAGATGCCGCGCTGGTCGATCCCGCCGTAGGCGATGTCGGCGTCGAGCGCCTTCACGTCGAGACTCTGCATCAGCGAGTAGATCAATCCCCCGAGATTCGGGCTGTCGCTCTCGCGAACGACCTCGCTGCCCGCGCGCTGGGCGCGAGCGACGGTCGTTTCTGCGGCCATTCGGTACATGTCGAGCGTGTACTCCTCGGAGAGCTGGAAGTCCCGGCCACGGACGAACTCGACGGCCTCCGGATCGGCACCGGCGGCGTCGAGCATGCCCCGAATGGCTTCCTGGTAGTATTCGGTGCGGGCGTCGAGCAGGTCCCACGGGCTCTTCTCGCTGTCAAGGTGGGCGTGCAGGTCCGCGATCAGGACCGTCACGTCGATGCCCGCCTCGATGAAGTCGGCGAGTTTGCGGATGGTCGTGAAGTGACCGATGTGCATCTCCCCCGTCGGCGCGTAGCCGATGTAGGCCGATGGCGACTCCTCGGCGAGCAGTTCCTCCAGTTCCTCCTCTGTGACGACCTCTTCCGTGTAGCGGCTGACGAGGTCGACCCGTTCGGCCGTGTCCATACCCCCGTTTCCCGTGGCACGCGATTAAAAGCTTATCAGTCGGTCCGGCAGTGTCCCCGGTTATTTCAGCAAGTGCGTCATGAGGAATCCGAGCGCCGTCGCGACCGCCGTCAGCGACGACACGTCCTCGTACGCGTCGGGGAACACCTCGTCGGCCAGACTCGCCAGGATCGCACCGCCGGCAAAGGCGCGCAGTCCCGCGAGGACGGCCGCGCCAGTCCCGGCAAACAGGACGTTCCCTGCCCACACGGACCCGCCGACGACGACCGCGACGACGAACCACCCGCCGACCGTCTTCCACGTTCCGTACCCGTCTTCGAGCATGGCTTCGGTCCCGCCGAGGGCCTGCGGGAAGTTGCTCGCGAAAAAGGCCGCGACGAGCGCGAGACCCGCGCCCGACGAGCCGAGGAGGACGATCCCGAGCGCAGCGTTCTCGGGGACCCCGTCGAGGGTGACGCTCGCGAGCAGCGACCACCTGGACTCGCCTTCACCGGACGTGAACTCCTTGAACGCGAAGTCCGCGCCGGCGAAGATGATCGCACCGGCCATGAGGGAGCCTGCGACCAACCACTGTCCCCCGACCTGGAACGCACGCTCGATCAGTTCGTACGCCGCCGCGGTCACCAGGGCACCACCTGCGAAGGCCAGCAACGCGCCCATGAGTCGGTCCGACGGCGACCAGACCACGCCCAGTAGCGAGCCGATGAGGAGCGCGACGCCCGAGGCGATACCGTACAGAATCGGTTCGGGGAGACCGATCAACGGCCCGAGTACCCGGGCCGAAGGTCCCAATTGGACAGCAAGGGAAGCAACGCCGTCCATAGTGAGTGACGACCGTACTAGTCGAGCGAGCCCGAAGTAGCTTCGCTCCCCTCGGATCGATGAGAAAACGCGACACCGAACCCGGAGTGGACAGAGCCTTATCGGTCGGCTCCGAACTCGCGCACATGTACACGGGGAAGTGGCAACAGCCCTGTTGCCTGTGCGGCGATCCCGACACCGACTCGCGTCTCGATCTCCCGCCGCGGGCCGTCCAGTTACTCGACAACAGCGGCCCCATCGCCTGGCAGGACATCGTCGGCGAGGTGTCGATCTACTTCTGCGAGAGCGATTGGGAGACGGTCGTCGACCTGGTTCTCGACGCGGGGATGAGTCCGCTCTCGCGGTGCAACGCTGCCCGCGCCGACTTCGACCTGCGCGAGGACTTCGAGGCCCTGCTCAACGACGTTCGCGACGAGCCAGACCAGGACCCGCTCGAACGGGAGATGCTCCGAGAGAGCGAACGCGTCATCGCGGAGTACGAGTCCGACGACCACAGCGAAGTCCGAGCGCTCGTCGAAGCGCGCGTCGTCAAATGGGCAATGGAGGACCTCGGCACAGACGAAGCCGGCGTCCCGGCCGACGACTGATCGTTCATCGAATCCCACAATTCAGAATCGCTTGTGCCAGGAACGACAGCTACCGAGTCGAGCTGTCGGCCGACGTCGAACCGGCCGACTGGAACGTGACGTTCACGCGTGTCGTCAGTGTCGGGATGTCGCTGGTCGGCGGGGTCATGCTGGTCGCCGCGGCGGTGTGATCGGCCGACAGCCCCGCGAACGCGAACTGTTAGTGATCGTGACTGTGATCGTGGTCGTGCTCGTGTTCGTCCTGTGATCGCTGGACGGAGATGCCGCGTCGGTGGACGATCCCCTGCATGTCGGCGGTCTCCGCGGCGAACTCCCGGAGCGCCTCGCCGGTCTCGGAGTCCTCGTCCAGAACCACCGGTTTGCCGTCGTCGCCGCCTTCCCGGACTGCCGGATCGATCGGGATCGATCCGAGGAACGGCATGTCGGACTCGTCGGCGAACGCCTGGCCGCCGCCCTCCCCGAAGATGTGGTGTTCGGAGCCGCAGTCGGGACACTGGAAGGTGCTCATGTTCTCGACGATACCCAGGACGGGCGTCTCGTGTTTGCCGAACATCTCCAGGCCCTTGCGGGCGTCGTCGACGGCCACCTCCTGAGGCGTCGTGACGATGACGGAGCCGGAGACGGGGACGGTCTGTAGCATCGAGAGCTGGGTGTCGCCGGTCCCCGGCGGCAGGTCGATCACCATGTAATCGAGCGAGCCCCACTCGACGTCCTCCCAGAGCTGCGTGAGCACTTTGTGGACCATCGGACCGCGCCAGATCACGGGGTCGTCCTCACCGACGAGGAAGTCCATGCTCATCAGCTTCATCCCGAACTTCTCGACGGGGATCAGTCTCTCGTCCTGGGTCGCCTGCGGACGCTCGTCGGCGTCGACCATCCGCGGGACGTTCGGTCCGTACACGTCGGCGTCGAACAGCCCGACGCGTGCCCCCATCTCTGAGAGGCCCGCCGCGAGGTTCACGGCGATCGTCGACTTGCCGACGCCGCCCTTCCCGGACGCGACGGCGATGATGTTCTCGACCCCGGGGAGCACCTGCTCGTCAGCGTCGACGCCGGTGTCGACGTCCGCGGCGAGGTCGAGCTCGTAGTCGACGTCCGAGAGCACGTCGCGGACCTCGTTGGCCATCGCCGTCTCGGTCGGCGAGTACGGTGCGCCGAGGACGAGCGAGATGTGAATCGTGTCGTCGTCGATAGTCACGTCGTTGACCAGCCCGAGCGAGACGATGTCGTCGCCCAGGTCCGGATCCTCGACCGACTCCAGCCGGTCGTATACGTCGGCTTCGTCCATAGCGGTGATAGACCCGCGACCGTCGAAAAGGGTTGTGAACTCACCTCAGACCAGCGTGGCTGCGGTCTCTCCCCGCCATCACCGAACAGTCCCGTCGTTTAGGTCCCTGGAACCGATGAATTGACGTCTTTTGGGTAACCAGACATGGTTACACATCGTCGACTTGCGACACCGGATTTAAGCACGCGCGGTGTTGATACTCAGCTATGCTAGTCGACCAGTTCGGGCGCGAGGTGACGGGAGTACGCATCTCGCTCACCGACCGCTGTAACTTCGACTGCGTCTACTGTCACAACGAGGGACTGGGCGACACGCGCGGACCGATGGACCCGCAGGACAACGAGATGGACACCGACGACGTGGTCCGGTTTCTGGAAGTCGCCGCGGAGTTCGACGTCGACGCGGCGAAGTTCACCGGCGGCGAGCCGATGCTCCGCGACGACCTCGCGGAGATCATCGACCGAACTCCCGACGATATCGAGACCTCGCTGACCACGAACGGCACCTATCTCCCCGACCGCGCCGAGGAACTGGTCGACGCTGGCCTGGATCGGGTAAACGTCTCCCAGGACGCTCTCGACCCCGACGCGTTCAAACGAGTGACACAGAGCGGCGAGTACGACGCCGTCATCGAGGGCGTCAAGGCCGCCGTGGACGCCGGGCTCGACCCCGTGAAACTGAACATGGTCGTGTTCGAGGCAACTGCCGGCTACGTCCCCGAGATGGTCGACTACGTCGCGATGAACGACGGGCTACAGCTGCAACTCATCGAGTACATGCCGGAACTGGCCGGCCGGCCCGAGTGGGCGATCGACATCGAGCGCGTCCACGGCTGGCTCGAAGAGCAGGCCGACGAGATCGAACACCGGGAGATGCACGACCGCAAGCGCTACTGGATCGGTGGCGACTCCACAGAGGGAGGGATGGTCGAAGTCGTCGACCCCGTCGAGAACGCCGAGTTTTGTGCAAACTGTCACCGCGTGCGCGTCACGCACGAAGGATACCTGAAGGGCTGTCTCAACCGCAACGACGACCTCCGTTCGATGGGCGAGATGACGAAACCGGAGATCCGCGACGCGTTCCGCGACGTCGTCGAAAACAGAGTGCCATACTACGGGGAGTACATGGTACAGGACGACGAGGGCGACTGGGTCATCAACGAGGAGTACATCGGCGCCTGAGCCGACGACCCTCCGGTTCGGAAACCAGTCGCAGTTTTATCAGTCCGCCCCGTGTATGGTATGGTCATGCCCACCACCGAGACGGTGGCGCGACTCCTCGGTCGAGCGACGACCCAGCGGAACGTCAGCATCTCGACGGCGATCGTCGTCGCCGTCCCGCTCGCGTACGCGTTCAACCTCATCTTCGGCTATCAGGGGAGCTTGCTCCTGTTGTTGACGCTCGGCCTCGGAGTTCCGACGGCCTACGACGACTACTGGCCGGCGTACGACGAGACCCGAAAGGCCGTCGTGTGGGTGATCGTCGCCTGCGGTATCGCCGCCGTGGAGTTCACTGGGTTCTACGTCATCGCGACGGCGCCGCTCCGGCTGTCGTCGTTCGTCGGCAGCATCGGCGCGTTTCTCCTCACCTGGACCACGAACCTCTCGTGGTTGGTCGTCCGCCAGCGGTCACGATAACCTCACGTGCGTACTCGTTGATCTCCAAATGGACTCGAATGACGTGAGACAATCACAGACCAACAGACGGCGGCGGGGGTACCAGCGGGTTGCACTCGCCGTGTTCCGTTGCGTTTAAATAAGGGGGCGATTGTACCGGTAAGTACAGATCGTGCAGGGGCACCGGGTCCCGAGTCCGAAAGAGGGTTGACCTCGCGGGCGATGAGTATACAGCAGAGCGGGTCGTGGTAGCCAAGTCTGGCCCAAGGCGCAGGGTTGCTAACTCTGTGGCGTCAAGCCTCCGGGGTTCGAATCCCCGCCACGACGCTCACCACACAAACGGTTACACATGAGTGCAGAAGAACCACCAGAGGGCGAGGAAGCGGAAGAAGAGGAGGACATCCGCTACTTCGTTCGCATTGGACAGACAGACCTCGACGGCACGAAGTCCGTCGAGCGAGCACTGACAGACATGAACGGTATCGGGCACCGAGCTGCCCGCATCATCAGCGAGAAGGCCGGCATCGACCGGCGCTCCGTCTTCGGGAAGCTCGAAGAGGACGAGATCGACAGCATCGTCGAACTCGTCGAGGGCTTCGCCGACGAGGTTCCGGACTGGATGACCAACCACCAGTCGGACTACTTCAGCGGTGAGACCACCCACGAGATCGGCAACGATCTCGGTCTCACCCGTCGCCAGGACATCAACCGCATGAAAATGATCGACTCCTACCGTGGCGTTCGCCACAAGCGCGGCCAGAAGGTTCGCGGACAGCGCACCAAATCCACTGGTCGTACCGAGGGGACGATCGGCGTCAACGTCGAGGCGATCAAGGAAGAGCAGGCCGAGGAAGCCGCTGGCGAGGAGGACGGTGAAGAATAATGGCGCTCGGATCCAACACGAAGCTCTACGAGACGCCGAACCACCCCTTCCAGGGCCAGCGCATCGCTGGCGAGCACGACCTCGTCGGCCGCTACGGCCTGAAGAACAAAGAGGAACTCTGGCGCGCGCAGTCCGAGCTCCGGTCCTACCGGCGCGAGGCGCGTGACCTGCTCGGTGCGGCCTCCGGCGACGCCGAGGCAGCAGCCACCGAGTCCGAGGAGTTCCTGGCCCGCCTGCAGAAACTGGGCATCCTCGGCGAAGAGGACGGCCTGGACGACATCCTGTCGCTGGACGTGACGGACGTCCTGGAGCGTCGACTCCAGACGATCGTCTACCGCAAAGGCTACGCCAACACGGCGAAGCAGGCGCGACAGTTCATCAGCCACGGTCACATCCGGATGAACGGCCGACGCGTGACCGAGCCGTCCGCGAAGGTGACCATCGCTGAGGAGGACACCGTCGAGTTCGACAGCGCGAGCCCGCTGACGGACGAACTCCACCCCGAGCGCGCGGAGGAGCAGTAAACCATGGCAGAGGAAGCACCTGACGACATCTGGGGCATCGCCCACGTGCACGCATCGTTCAACAACACGATCATCACCATCACGGACCAGACCGGCGCGGAGACGCTCGCGAAGTCCTCCGGTGGGACGGTCGTCAAACAGAACCGCGACGAAGCGTCGCCGTACGCGGCGATGCAGATGGCCGAGACCGTCGCAGAGGAAGTCAAGGCCCAGGGCGTCGAAGGCGTCCACGTTCGCGTTCGCGGTCCGGGCGGCAACCAGCAGACCAACCCCGGCCCGGGCGCACAGGCGACGATCCGAGCGCTCGCTCGCGCCGGCCTCGAAATCGGTCGTATCGAGGACGTGACACCGATCCCGCACGACGGGACCCGCGGCCCAAAGAACAGCGGATTCTAAGATGGCAACAGAGTACGACGTAGAGTTCATCGAACGAGGCGACCGCGAAGCGCGGTTCCTCGTGCGCGACATCACGCCAGCGTTCGCCAACGGCATCCGGCGAGCGATGGTCGCCGACGTGCCCACCTTGTCGATCGACGAGGTGCGCGTAATCGAGAACTCGTCGGTGATGTTCGACGAGCAGATCGCGCTTCGCCTCGGGCTCGTGCCGCTCACGACGCCCGAGGACTACGAGATCGGTGAGACGACGACGCTGGCACTGGACGTCGAAGGACCAGGGACGGCCTACTCGGGCGATCTGGTCTGCCAGGACGAACAGGTCGAGCCAGCCGACAAGAACGTCCCGATCATCGATCTGAAGGACCCAGAGGGGTCCGAAACACCGCAGCGACTGGAAGTCGAGGCGGACGCGGTGTACGACCGCGGTCGTGAACACGCCAAACACCAGGGCGGTGTGGCGGTCGGCTACCGTCACCTCCAGCGCGTCAACGTCGTCGGCGACGCCGACGAGTTCGGCGACGACGAACCCCACATTCTGCGTGGGATCATCGAGGAGGACGGCGAACTCATCCCGACCGAGGAGTTCGACAACGACCTGACGAACCGGTACCCCGGGAAAGAGGTCGAGGTCGAGGACGTGCACAACGCCTTCGTGTTCCACGTCGAGACGGACGGGTCGCTGACGGTCGAGGAGCTCACCACGCAGGCAGTCGAGACGCTCCACGATCGCGCGGCAGATCTGAAGGACGCAGTACAGCTATAGAACAATGAACGTCACTGCCCCCTACCATCCCGGACATGACGCCCCCGCGCCCCTGGAGAGCGGCCGGGCCGATGCGGGATCAACCGAAAGCGGTTTTAAGGGGCAGTTGGAACTGACTAATGCGCGCAGGGATAGCCAAGTCAGGCCAACGGCGCAGCGTTCAGGGCGCTGTCCCGTAGGGGTCCGCAGGTTCAAATCCTGCTCCCTGCACTTTCTTACAGGAGGTAGGTCATGAGCAAGACGAATCCGAGACTCCGTAGTCTCATCGCTGACCTGAAGTCTACCGCCCGCGACGCGGGCGGAGACGTCTGGGGCGACGTGGCAGAGCGACTGGAGAAGCCACGCAGTACGCACGCGGAAGTCAACCTGGGCCGCATCGAGCGGTACGCACAGGAAGACGAGACCGTCGTCGTGCCCGGGAAGGTCCTCGGCAGCGGCGTCCTGCAGAAGGACGTCACCGTTGCAGCCGTGGACTTCTCCGGAACTGCCCAGACGAAGATCGACCAGGTCGGTGAAACCATGAAACTCGAACAGGCACTCGAACAGAACCCAGACGGAACGAACGTACGGGTGGTCCGATGAGCGTCGCAGAATTCGACGCAGACGTCGTCATCGACGCGCGCGACTGTATCCTCGGTCGCGTCGCCAGCGAGGTCGCCGAGCGCGCCCTCGACGGTGACAGCGTCAAAGTGATCAACGCCGAGCAGGCTGTCGTCACCGGACGCAAAGAGGACGTCATCGGGACGTTCCAGAAGCGCCGCGACCTCGGGTCGGACCGCGGTCCGTACTACCCGAAACAGCCCGACCGCATCTTCAAGCGCTCGATCCGGGGCATGCTGCCCTACAAGAAGCCGCGCGGTCGCGAAGCGTTCGAGAACATCCGCGTCTACATCGGTAACCCCCACGACGACGACGGCGAGATCATTGAGGGGACGTCGCTGGATCGACTCTCGAACATCAAGTTCGTCCAGATGGGCGAAATCAGCGAAAAACTCGGAGCGAACGTCACATGGTAACGAACACGTCAGGAAAGAAGAAGACGGCTATCGCCCGCGCGACGATTCAGGACGGCGAGGGCCGGGTCCGCATCAACTCCCGGCCGGTCGAACTCGCCGAGCCGGAGCTGTCGCGCCTGAAGATGCTGGAACCGTTCCGCATCGCCGACGAGGACCTGCGCGACGACGTCGACGTCGACGTCCAGGTCGAGGGCGGCGGGACGAGCGGCCAGGCAGACGCAGTCCGGACCGCCATCGCGCGCGGCCTGGTGCAGCACACGAACGATGCGGAACTGCGCGACGCGTACATGGAGTTCGACCGGTCGCTGCTGGTCAACGACGTCCGCCAGTCCGAACCCAAGAAATGGGGCGGCCCTGGTGCCCGCGCGCGCTACCAGAAGTCCTACCGCTAGGTGATCAGATATGATGGTACCGGTTCGGTGTTTCACCTGTGGTAAAGTCGTCGGCGAGCATTGGGAAGAGTTCAAAGCCCGGACGCGCGAGGGCGACGAGGATCCCGAAGCGGTCCTCGACGAACTGGGCATCGAGCGGCACTGTTGCCGCCGGATGCTCGTCTCGCACAAGGACCTCGTCGACATCGTGGCACCCTACCAGTGACGCTACGCATGGCAAGACAGGACAACCGATACGAGAAGGCACGCATCATCGGGGCACGAGCCCTGCAGGTGGCATACGGCGCGCCGGTGCTCATCGAGACCGAGCAGACCCAGCCGATCCTCATCGCCGCCGAGGAGTACGACGCTGGCGTCCTCCCGTTCACAGTCAAGCGGGGTAAGCAATGACGCTCATCTCCGACGTGCGACTGCGACGCGTCCTCGACTCCCGGGGTAACCCGACCGTCGAGGCCGAGGTCGTCACCGAAAACGGTGGGTTCGGGCGCGGTGCCGCACCGAGCGGTGCCTCCACTGGCGAGTACGAGGCCATCGAACTGCCGGCCAGCGAGGCGATCGCGAAAGCACGCGAGAAGGCAGTCCCGCGGCTCGTCGGCGAAGCGTACGCCGGCGATCAGCGCGGCATCGACGACGTGCTCCACGGCGCGGACGGCACGGACGACTTCTCCGAGATCGGCGCCAACAGCGCCGTCGCCATCAGCATGGCAGCGGCCAAGGCCGGAGCTGACGTCCAGGGGATTCCCCTGTACCAGCACCTCGGCGGTGCGTTCCGGGGTCGGAACTTCCCGGTTCCGCTGGGGAACGTCATCGGCGGCGGCGAACACGCAGCCGACGCGACGCACATCCAGGAGTTCCTCGCTGCACCGGTCGGTGCACCGAGCGTCTCCGAAGCCGTCTTCGCGAACGCGGCCGTTCACGGTGCAGTCCACGACATCCTCGCCGAGCGGGACGTCCCCGCGGGCAAAGGCGACGAAGGCGCGTGGGCGCCCTCGATCGACGACAGCGAGGCCTTCGAGATCATGGCCGAGGCTGTCGAAGCAGTGGAGGACGAGGTCGGCTTCGAGATCCGCTTCGGGCTGGATATGGCCGGGGCGGAACTGTACGACGCCGACGCCGAGGTCTACCGCTACGGCCAGAAGGAACGCGACACGGCCGAGCAGATCGAGTACGTCGCGGACCTGGTCTCCGAGTACGACCTCGTGTACGTCGAGGATCCGCTGGACGAGAACGACTACGAGGCGTTCGCCGAGCTCACCGACGAGGTCGGCGACCAGACGCTGATCTGCGGTGACGACCTGTTCGTCACCAACACGGATCGGCTCGCAGAGGGGATCGAGGTGGGTGCGGCCAACTCCATCCTCATCAAGCCGAACCAGATCGGCACGCTGACGGACGCGTTCGACGCCATCGAGCTGGCGGTCGAGAACGGGTACGAGCCCGTCGTCTCCCACCGCAGCGGAGAGACCGAGGACACGACGATTGCACACCTCGCCGTGGCGACCGACGCACCCTTCATCAAGACGGGGGCGGTCGGCGGCGAGCGAACAGCGAAGCTGAACGAACTCATCAGAATCGAGGACAACGCATGAGCGGCAACGAAAACGAGGAGGGACTCGACGCCGACGAGTCTGACGTCGACCCGGAACCGGCTGACGAGGCTGGTGCCGTGGCCGAGCAGGCCGAGGCAGACGAGTCCGAAGCGGAATCGCCCGACGCTGCCGAGGAGGCAGCCGAAGAGACAACAGAAGAGCCGGAGGAAGAGGAGCCACGGCTGGACGAGGACGTCATGCCCGACGACGAGGCAGACCTCCTGATCCCGGTCGAGGACTACCTCGCAGCCGGTGTCCACATCGGGACCCAGCAGAAGACCCAGGACATGGAGCGGTTCATCCACCGCGTCCGGACCGACGGGCTGTACGTGCTGGACGTCTCGATGACCGACCAGCGCATCCGCACGGCAGCGGACTTCCTGGCCAACTACGACCCCGAGCAGGTGCTCGTCGCGAGCTCCCGCCAGTACGGTCGGTTCCCGGCCGAGAAGTTCGCCGACGCAGTCGGCGCACGCGCCCGCACCGGTCGGTTCATCCCGGGCACGCTGACGAACCCGGACTACGACGGCTACATCGAGCCGGACGTCGTGGTCGTGACCGACCCGATCGGTGACTCCCAGGCAGTCAAGGAGGCCATCACGGTCGGCATCCCGGTCATCGCGATGTGCGACTCCAACAACGGTACCGGTAACGTGGACCTCGTCGTCCCGACGAACAACAAGGGTCGCAAGGCGCTGTCGGTCGTCTACTGGCTGCTGGCCAACGAGACGCTCGACCGCCGCGGTGCAGAGCCGGCGTACGCTCTCGAAGACTTCGAGAGCGAAATCTAGACGCGCAACTTTTCGTTTCGGTTACGTACCAGGTATCTATTTCTCCCTTCTCGACAAGCGACAGCTATGGGCGAAGGCGACACTGGCATGAACGCACTGGTCGGTGCAGCAGTAACTGTCCTGGCGACGTTCACGGGGTTCGCGCCGCTCCTGGGTGGGGCAGTCGCAGGCTATCTGAACCGGCGTGACGGCGTCAAAGCCGGCGCACTGTCTGGCGTGATCGCGTCGATACCGATACTGGTGGTCGCAACGTTCATTTTCGGAGGCATACTCGCATTCATGCCGTTTTCGGGGGGCATGATGGGTCCCGGACCGGGATTCGCCGGCGCGATGGGTATCGTAGCCGTCACGTTCGGACTGGGCTCTTTCTTGCTCTACACCGTCGGCCTCGGTGCGCTGGGCGGGTACCTCGGCGAGTACCTCTATCGAGAAGACGTGATCTGACGGACCGCCGACGCAGTCGGAAATCTCCTTAAGAGCGGGGTGGGAAAGGGGCGTATGGTCGTATCGAGCGCTCCCGGGAAGGTGTATCTCTTCGGGGAGCACGCGGTTGTGTACGGAGAACCGGCGGTGCCCTGTGCGATCGAGCGACGGGCGACCGTCGAGGTCGAGGAACGCGACGACGACGCGCTCAGGGTGCACGCGGCTGACCTCACGCTGGACGGCTACACCGTCGAGTACGACTCCAATTCGGACGCCCACCCGGACGTCGACGTGGCACCGTCGCTGATCGAGGCCGGCGTAGGGTACCTCAACGGTGCCGCCGAGCAGGCCCGCGACGCGGCGGACCGGCCGAACGCCGGGTTCGAGATCACCGTCGAGAGTTCGATTCCACTGGGGGCCGGACTGGGATCGTCGGCGGCCGTCGTCGTCGCCGGGATCGACGCCGCGACGCGCGAACTGGGCGTCGACCTCACGGCGCGTGAGGTCGCCCAACGGGCCTACGAGGTCGAGTACGAGGTCCAGGACGGGCAGGCGTCGCGGGCAGACACGTTCTGTTCTGCGGTCGGCGGGGCCGTTCGCGTGGAGGGCGACGACTGTCGAGCCATCACCGAGGTGCCGAACCTCCCGTTCGTCATCGGATACGACGGCGGCGAGGGCGACACCGGCGAACTCGTCGCCGGCGTGCGGTCGCTCCGCGAGGAATACGAGTTCGCCGCTACCACCGTCGAGACGATCGGCGACATCGTCCGCGAAGGGGAACAGGCGATTCGAGAGGGCGACATCGAGGAACTGGGTCGGTTGATGGATTTCAATCACGGCCTCCTCGAGGCGCTGGGCGTCTCCTCGCGGTCGCTAGACGAGATGGTGTGGGCGGCCAGGGAATCGAACGCGTACGGCGCGAAACTAACGGGTGCCGGCGGCGGCGGGTGCATCGTCGCGCTCGACGACACCGAGGAGGCCGAGACCGCGCTGAAGTACACGCCGGGCTGTGAACAGACCTTCCGGGCGGAACTCGACACCGAGGGCGTCCGGGTCGAGGAGGCGTAGATGACGGTCGTGCTGAAACTCGGCGGGAGCGTCATCACGGAGAAGTCCGAACCCGAAACGGTAGCCGAGGACGTCATCGACCGGGCGGCCGCGGCGATCGCCGAGACGGACGACGAGCTCGTCGTCGTCCACGGCGGGGGCAGTTTCGGGCACCACCACGCCGATCGCCACGGCGTCTCGACGACCGACGGCACGCGTGACGCCGGGGCAGTGACAGACGTCCACGACGCGATGAAGCGCCTGAACGCCGCCGTCGTCGACCGGTTCCAGGACCACGGCGTCGCCGCCGTTCCGGTCCACCCGCTGTCGGTGGCGAGCCGCGACGAAGAGGGGACGTTGACGCTCCCGTCCGGGGGCATCGCCACGATGCTCGACGAGGGGTTCGTTCCGGTCCTCCACGGAGACGTGGTCGTTCACGCATCGACGGGCGCGACGATCCTGAGCGGCGACGAACTCGTCGCCGATCTCGCCGAGAGCCTCGACGCAGACCGCGTCGGCCTCTGTTCTGCCGTCCCGGGCGTACTGGACGAGTCCGACGAGGTTATCGCACGGATCGATCGCTTCGACGACGTCGCAGCGGTGCTCGGCGGGAGTGACGCGACGGACGTGACCGGCGGTATGGCCGGCAAGGTCCGGACCCTGCTCGCTCTCTCTGCGCCGGCCGTCATCTTCGGCGTCGACGACCTCCCGTCGTTTCTCGCCGGCTCGTCTCCGGGGACTGTCGTGGCCGGCGAATCCACCGACGATCACTGACGGACCAGTAGTATCACAATTCTAGCAGAAGGGAACAGAGGAGCGATTCTGATCGGGAGGAGATAACAGGAGGGCAAACTGCCGTAACCTATTTGTCTCCTGTTACCAAACGTTCCGACATGACAACCGTCAGAATTGTAGACGGGATGAAATACGGGTTCAAGCTCCTGAGCTTTTTCATCGCCGTCTCGCTGATCTGTGGTGCGTTTATTGCGGGTGGCGTCGTCATCTATCAAGACGCTCGGGCGATGGTGAATCCAGAGCTCAACCAGTATTACGCTCGCCTGGCCGCCGGCGGGTTACTGACACTCGTGGGAAGTCTGGGGCTGACCGGATCGCTAATCGGGTTCGGCCACAAGTTCATCGCCGACAGCGTCACTGCGGGCTACGAGGCCGCTGACGCGACGACAGTGGACACGACGCAGGCGGACGCCAGTGACGAGGACGAGACAGAAGAGGAACCAGCGGAAGCGAACTCACCGGACGACGAGTCGACGCAGGAACCGTCGAGCGGCAGGGCACGAGAGGAGACACCCCAGGAACACGACGAGAGTTCCGAGCAGGGCGAGGGCATCTTCGGGATCGACACGTCCGAAGCGCGGGCGGACCCGACCGGGCCGCGAGCGCGGGCAGAGGAACCGTCGACATCTCAGGCGGGCGACGGTAGCGAGTCCGGCGCGGTGCAACAACACGCACAGAACACGAGCGGTAATCACCCCCCGACGTCGCCAGAAGAGCGGACGTGGCAGCGTGACGAGGGTGACGAACCGGCGGGAGAACCGACAGCGGCGGCCGATCAACCCGACCAAAGCGAGACGGAAACAGACCCCGGGTACCCGGACAGTTACGCGACCGGCCCGCCACCGGAAGACCGAAACGCCAACCGGGAGGAGACGGACGAACAGCCGACCCCTGGCGCGAACGAACAGGCCGATGCGGAGGCCCAGGACGACAGTCTCGACGAGTCTGTCGACTCCGGGTCGAACGTCTCGTGGGAAGGCGACGATGGCGGCGTTCAGGAAAACATCGATCAGGTCGTCGGCGATGCGACTGCGCCCGGAACGAGAACCGTGGACGACAGCCCGGACGTGGACGAGTCAGCAGACGCCAGCAACGGTGGGACACTCGAAAGCGAACTCGAGGAGGAACCGGAATCCATCGACGACGCACCCGGCGAATTCGTCGCCAAACCACCCGCTGATTCGGAATCTGAAGACGACGACGCGACGGACCCGGTCGACGAACTCCCGGACGAGCCGCTGACCGACGACGATGCGGAAACCGTCGATCCGGCGGACGAACTCCCCGACGAACCGATCACCGACGACGACGTCGAACCGACAGTCGACCCCGCAGACGAACTCCCGGACGAGCCGATTACCGACGACGAAATCGAGGACACGACGGACGAGCCGGGAGACTGGGAACCGCTAGACGAGAGCGACCTGTAGGCGAACGACGTTTTTGATCCCGTGAGCGTTTGCATTCGAACGGTCACGAAAATATGGCATGCTACCACATACCGAGCAATGCAAAACACATTTATCGTTGGTCGGTAGTGGTGTAAGGCACGCCGTGAGATAACATGACGGGATTCGAGCCAACGCCACCGACCACAGCGATCTACAGCGACGACCTGTTGGCGGGCGAGACGGCGCTGATAACCGGTGGGGGAACGGGAATCGGGAAAGAAATCGCGCTCGCGATGGCCGACCACGGGGCCGACGTGGCCATCGCCAGTCGGAACATGGACCACCTCGAACCCGTGGCCGAGGAGATCGAGGAGAAGGGGCAAAACGCCTGTGCCACAACGGTGGACGTTCGGGATCGAGAGAAAGTCGACGAGATGACGGACACGGTCGTCGACGAACTCGGCGGCGTGTCGATCCTCGTCAACAACGCTGGCGCGAACTTCGTCACGCCGACGGAGAACCTCTCGGCGAACGGGTGGCGGTCGGTGGTGGGAACGATTCTCGACGGAACGGCGTACTGTAGCTTCTCCGTGGGCGAGCACATGATCGACAACGGCGGCGGGTCGATCGTCTCGATGGGTGCCACGAACTCGGCGTTCGGCGCGCCGTACCACGCACATTCGGGCGCAGGGAAAGCCGGCGTGCACAACCTGATGCAATCGCTGGCCAGCGAGTGGGCCAAGTACGGGATCAGAGCGAACACTGTCGCACCGGGAATCATCGAAACGGAGGGAATTACGGGGGCAGTCGGCGGCGAGTTACCCGACGCGCTCATGGAAGACCTGGCAGCCGACCGCTTCGGCACGGCTGCAGACTGCGTGCCGTTGACGCTGTTCCTGGCGAGTCCGGCCGCGAACTACGTGACTGGCGGGTACTTCACCGTCGACGGGGGACACCTGCTGCATCAGTCCCCGATGGAGTGACGATTCGCGGAATAATCGGGATGGTATCCGACAGTTGTCGGTTGTGCACACATTCAGGAGTGGTGAGGGACCGGAGTCAACCCCACAGTTTTTAAAGGCGGCCGTCGAAGTCCGTTATAACCGAGCGCACGGCCGCCCGGGAACGGTTGGGGCGGCCGGCAACACATCGAGCGGTTCGGTGTGTCCGAACGGGACTGGCAGCCATCCGTCGCCGTCGCGATGGGGCCACGCGTGGCCTCGTATCGCGTCCGCTGAATCGGCCGGCGTCGGACGGGCTGCTGTTAGATTTCGGACCATTTGGACGGCGCGTGTTTGCCGGTCGTCGCAATGAGCCGTTTCTGTCGGCGGTTCGACTCGGGCGACACAACTATGGAAATCGAAATCGCGACAATCGGCGGCTACGAGGCAGTCGGCCGCCAGATGACCGCAGTGCGAGCCGGTGACGACGTTGTTATCTTCGACATGGGCCTGAACCTGTCGAAGGTTCTCATCCACGACAACGTCGAGACCGAACGGATGCACAGCCTCGACCTGATCGACATGGGCGCCATTCCGGACGACCGGGTCATGAGCGACCTCGAAGGCGACGTGAAGGCGATCGTGCCGACCCACGGTCACCTCGACCACATCGGTGCCATCTCGAAACTGGCACACCGCTATACGGCACCCATCGTCGCCACGCCGTTCACCATCGAGCTGGTCAAACAGCAGATCAAGGGCGAGGAGAAGTTCGGCGTCGAGAACGACCTCATCAAGATGGAAGCGGGCGAGACGATGTCCATCGGCGAGCGCAACGAACTCGAGTTCGTCAACGTCACTCACTCCATCATCGACGCCATCAACCCGGTGCTCCACACGCCGGAAGGCTCGATCGTCTACGGGCTGGACAAGCGCATGGACCACTCGCCGGTCATCGGCGACCCGATCGACATGAAGCGCTTCCGCGAGATCGGCCGCGAAGACAACGGCGTCCTCTGTTACATCGAGGACTGTACGAACGCCGGCCGGAAGGGTCGCACGCCCTCCGAGGCCGTCGCTCGCCGCCACCTCAAGGACGTCATGTACAGCATCCAGGACTACGACGGCGGCATCGTGGCGACCACCTTCTCGTCGCACATCGCCCGCGTGAAGTCGCTCGTCGAGTTCGCCGACGACATCGGTCGCCAGCCAGTCCTCCTGGGCCGCTCGATGGAGAAGTACTCCGGCACGGCAGAGCGGCTGGACTTCGTCGACTTCCCGGACGACCTCGGGATGTACGGCCACCGCAAGTCCGTCGACCGAACGTTCAAGCGCATCATGAAAGAGGGCAAGGAGAACTTCCTGCCGATCGTGACGGGCCACCAGGGCGAGCCGCGCGCGATGCTCACCCGGATGGGCCGCGGCGAGACGCCGTACGAACTGGACGACGGCGACAAGGTGCTGTTCTCGGCGCGAGTCATTCCGGAGCCGACGAACGAAGGCCAGCGCTACCAGTCCGAGAAGCTCCTGGGCATGCAGGGCGCCCGGATCTACGACGACATTCACGTGTCCGGCCACCTTCGCCAGGAGGGTCACTACGAGATGATCGACGCACTTCAACCCCAGAACATCATCCCGGCCCACCAGTCGCTGGAAGGCTTCGCGCCGTACGTCGACCTCGCGGAGAACATGGGGTACACCGTCGGGCGTGACCTGCACATCACGCGCAACGGGAACATGATCAAGCTGACCGAGTGATGAGCGAACCAGGTGCGGCACAGCAGGCGGTCGAGGCGGCGATCGTCGAGCGCCGCGAACGCGTCAACGAAGCGATCACCGACGAGTTGCCGATTATCCGCCCGGAGCGGTTGTACGAGGCGTCCCGCTACCTGCTCGACGCGGGCGGGAAGCGCCTCCGACCGACAATCCTGTTGTTGGCGGCTGAGGCGATCGAGGACGTCGAGCCGTACGCAGAGGACTACCGGGCGTTCCCGTCGCCGGCCGGCGACGTGGACGTGATGTCCGCAGCGGTGAGCATCGAGATCATCCAGTCGTTCACGCTCATCCACGACGACATCATGGACGACGACGACATGCGCCGTGGCGTGCCGTCCGTCCACAACGAGTACGACCTCGAAACGGCGATCCTGGCGGGCGACACGCTGTACTCGAAGGCGTTCGAGTCGATGCTCGAAACCGGCGCGCCGGCGGACCGATCGGTGCGCGCGCTCTCTGAGCTGGCGACGACCTGCACGAAGATCTGCGAGGGGCAGGCCTTCGACATCGACTTCGAGGCGCGGGACGCGGTCGAGCCCGACGAGTACCTCAACATGGTCGAGCTCAAGACCGCCGTCCTGTACGCGGCGGCCGCGAGCGTCCCCGCGATGTTGCTGGGTGACGACGAGGCGGTCGACGCGCTGTACGGCTACGGCCTGGACATCGGTCGCGCGTTCCAGATCCAGGACGACCTCCTGGACCTGACGACGCCGAGCGAAAAGTTGGGCAAGCAGCGCGGGAGCGACCTCATCGAGGGGAAGAAGACGCTGGTCACGCTCCACGCGCGGCAGAACGGCGTGGACGTGGACGGCCTGATCGACGCCGACAACGTCGAAGCGGTCGACGAGTCGGACATCGAGGAAGCGCTCGCGGAACTGCGAGACGCCGGCAGCATCGAGTACGCGCGCGAGACGGCCCACGACCTGATCGCCAGCGGGAAACAGAACCTGGAAGTGCTCCCGGACAACGAGTCTCGGGACCTCCTCGGTGGCATCGCGGACTATCTGGTCGAGCGCGACTACTGACTGTCCCCCGGCGATTTTTCACGCGACGCGACCGCGAGGATTCGACCTGTAGAGCGGCGTTCGTTCGGAGACGAAACCCGTGTGAGTCAGTTGCGCGAGTCGGTCCGGAACGGCGGAGTTTTGGGGAGCGACGCGAAAGCGACTGCCAATGGACGACGAGCTTCGCGACAGCGTCAGGGAGGAAGCAGAGAAAAACGCCCTGTTCAACGCGCTCAAACACGAGAGCGATCCGCAGGTCGGGGCGATCATGGGACCGCTGATGGGCGAGAACCCGGAGTTCCGCGAACACGGGGACCAGATCGCCGGCGTCATCGCTCCGGTCGTCGAGGGAATCGCCGACATGTCCACCGAGGAGCGACGCGACCGCCTCGAAGAGCTCGACCCCGAACTGGTCGCGAAACTCGAGGCCGAAGACGAGGAAGACGACCAGGTGCTGCCGGACCTGCCCAACGCCGACGAGTACGAGACGATTCGGATGCGTGCGGCTCCGAATCCGAACGGGCCGTGGCACCTCGGCCACGCTCGCATGCCCTCGGTCATCGGGACGTACAAGGACCTCTACGACGGGGAGTTCATCGTCCGCTTCGACGACACCGACCCCGAGACGAAGCGACCGGATCTGGACGCGTACGACCAGATTCTCGACGCCATCGACTTCCTCGGGTTCGAGCCCGACGACGTCATCAAAGCGAGCGATCGGGTCGAGATCTACTACGACCACGCCCGCGAGTTGATCGAAAAGGGCGGCGCCTACACCTGTTCGTGCCCGCAGGGCGAGTTCTCGGACATGAAGAACTCGGGCGAAGCGTGCCCGCACCGGGACAAGGACCCCGAGACGAGTCGCGAGGAGTTCGAGGCGATGGTCGACGGCGAGTACGAGAGCGGCGAGATGGTCCTCCGCGTGAAGACCGACATCGAGCACAAGAACCCCGCGCTGCGGGACTGGGTGGCGTTCCGCATGATCGACACGCCGCACCCGCGCGAGGAAGCCGCCGAGTATCGGTGCTGGCCGATGCTGGACTTCCAGAGCGGCGTCGACGACCACCTCACCGGCGTCACGCACATCATCCGCGGCATCGACCTGCAGGACTCGGCCAAGCGCCAGCAGTTCGTCTACGACTACTTCGACTGGGAGTACCCGGAGGTCATCCACTGGGGCCACGTCCAGGTCGACGCCTACGACGTGAAGCTCTCGACGTCGACGCTCACGGAGAAGATCGATGCCGGCGAGATCGACGGCTGGGACGACCCGCGCGCCCCGACCATCGCCAGTCTCCGGCGGCGCGGCATCCGCGGCCAGGCCATCGTCGACGCGATGGTCGAACTCGGGACGTCGACCTCGAACGTCGACCTCGCGATGTCGGCCATCTACTCGAACAACCGGGACCTGATCGACGAGGAGACCGACCGTCGGTTCTTCGTTCGCGACGGCGAGCGCTTCGCCATCGAGGGCGGCCCGGACGCCGCGACGCCGCAGTTCCATCCGAACCACGAGGATCGCGGCACGCGCGACATTCCCGTCAGCGACGCCGTCCTGCTCGAGGAGGGCGACGTTCCCGCCGACGGCGAGCGCGTGTGGCTGAAAGGCTACGGCCCGGTCCGACGCTCCGGTGACGCACTCGAACACACCGACGACGACATCGACGTGGTACGAGCGGGCGACGTCGAGGTCGTCCACTGGGTCCCGGCCGACGAGAGTCGCCCGGTCCTGCTCCGGACGATGGAGGGCGACGTCGCGGGACACGCCGAACCGGGCATTACGGACTACGACGCAGACGACATGGTCCAGTTCGTCCGCGTCGGGTTCGCTCGCATCGACGCGCACGAGGACGACCGAACCGTGACCTACTACGCACACCCGTAGACCGGTCGAAACGAACCACAGACTCATTTTCTCGTCCTGCGTGCTCCGTACATGAACCGACGGACGTTCCTGGCGCTCAGTGCGAGCGGAACCGTCGGGTTCGCTGGCTGTGGCCGATACCAGGGGCCGTTGAACGTCTGGCCGAACCCGAGCGTCGTCGACCACTTTCGCGGCGACCCCCACGTCGAAACCATCGAACGCACGTTCGTTCTCGACGATGAACCGGATCGGTATCGAGCGGTCATCCGGAACGGCGGACACGGCGCAGCGGTACAGGTGGGACTGTACTGGGTGCCCGACACCAGTGTTTCGCCCAGCGGGTTGACTCGGACCGAACTGGCGTCAGCGGGGTTCACGAGGGCCGCGGCGAAAACGGTCCAGATACCGGCAGGCGAGCAGCGGGACGTCACGCTCCGAGGCAGGCAACCGACGAGCGCAAACAGCTATTACGTTTGGGTTCGAAATACGACGTACGGCGCGACGATCGCAAACGACGGTGGCACGGGACCCGTCGAGGCGAGGTTGCTCGACGCGACCGATCCGAGCGGGGCGCGGACGCTGGCAACGGAGACGGTGACGATCCCGGCGGAAGAGAGCCGGGACGTGTCGTTCCAGACGGCGGAAGAATTCGAATCGTTCAGGGTCGACGTTTCGACGACGGAAGGGTGATTCGCCGGACCGAACGCGTTCGGTCCGGTCAAATATTTAAGTACCTTGCCACGGAGATTACGGATAGGTACCAATGGCCATAGATCCAGAGTTCGAACAGAACCGCGAAGCGGTCGAGGAACACGACGGTCACCAGGTGTGGGGGCCGGTCGAGGAGCCCGAAACGCTCGGCATCCACGGCACGCACGTCGCCGTGGACTTCGACATCTGTCTCGCGGACGGCGCGTGTCTCGAAGACTGCCCGGTCGACGTGTTCGAGTGGGTAGACACGCCAGGTCACCCCGAGAGCGAAATCAAGGCGGACCCTGCCAACGAGGAACAGTGCATCGACTGCATGCTCTGCGTGGACGTCTGTCCGGTCGACGCAATCGACGTCGATCCCGGACGCGCTGGCCGCATTTGAGCATGTCTCTCTGGGTGGGATGTCGGTTTTCACCACGCCGTAGCAGCGGCAACCTGCGTGCCTGACCCCAAAAGCTGTAACACGTGAAAGACAAGCATCACATGGGACGGACTATGGTAGAGAGAGACAGCCAACCACATAGATAACTATGGACACAGTAGTTCTCACGAAAGGCGTTCCCGACTTCAGGGAGGGACAGGTATCGTTCGACGAAGACGGTCACCTCGAACGGGGGAAGACACCGACGGTGATGAACCCCAACGACAAGCACGCGCTCCGGGCCGCGCTCCAGACGAAAGTCCGTCACGGGGGGACGGTCAACCTCATGAGCATGGGGCCGCCCGGGTACAAGGAAGTCCTCCAGGAGGGGATGCGGGACGTCTACGCGGACGACCTGTATCTACTCTCCGACAGGGAGATGGGAGCGGCGGACACCTGGGCGACGGCGATGACGCTCGCGACGGGCCTGCAGAACCTCGAACAGGAACCGGACGTCGTGTTCGCCGGGTTCAAGACGGCCGACGGGGAGACCGGCCACACCGGGCCACAGGCCGAGTGGTGTATGGACTGGCCGCTCGTGACTCACGTCATCGCTCTCGACATCGACGAGGAGGAGGGAGTGTTGCGCGCCAAGCGGCTCGTCGAAGGTGACGTCAAAGAGATCGAGACGGTCGAGGCACCGCTCCCGTGTTTCGTCGTCGCCGATCCCGACTTCGAGCCGACGTATCGCAAAGCCGAGCACCGACTCCGGTACAAGGACCTCCGCGAAGAGACCCAAGAACGCGCCGAGGAGTACGAGGATTACCTGACGGTCTGGGACCACGAGGACCTCAATCTCGACCCGGACTACATCGGACTGGACGGCTCGCCGACCATCGTGGCCGGCGTCGACCCGATTCCGAAAGCCCCCTCAGAGCGGGAGGCGACGATGATCGACCCCAGCGACGAGGACGGAATGGCGTCAGTGTTCGAGGAAATGCAACCCTATGCGAGTGGTGACTGACCATGCCAGCAATCGACCCAACCGACCACGAGATCGCAGACCTCGGGCCGAAGATCAAGGACGTCGACGACGTCGAGGAACTCGAGGAGATGCTCGCCCTCGAAGAAGAGGGCGAAGACCGGGCGCCGGTGAAGCAACTGATCGAGAGTCGCATCGAGAAACTCTCGGGCGAAGACGAGGCGGTAGACCCGAGCGAGGTCGATCTCTCGGAACAGACCGTCGCCGACATCGCCAATCTGGTGCGCGACGTCGACGACGCCGACGTCCTGCGCGACATGCTCGAACGCGAGGAAGCGGGCAAGGACCGCTCGTCGGCGAAAGAACAGATCGAGAGCCGAATCGAGTCCGTCGAGGGCAGCGAAGACGAGGGCGAGGGTGAGGAACTGGAGTACGTTCCGCCCGAGGAGAAGCATCCGGAACTCGACCACCCCACCGCGGACAAACAGTGGGTCCACGCCATCGAGGACGGCGTCTACGAGGACATGTGGGTGTACTGCGAGACCCAGCAGGGCGACCTCATCGACGTGTCCAAGGAGATGCTCGGGAAGGCCCGGGATCTGATGGACCAGTACAACGACGACTACGACGCCGACGAGAACGTCGTCGCCGTACTGATCGGCGACTCCGTCGAGGAGCTGGCCGAGGAGTGTATCGCCTACGGCGCAGACGTCGTGGTGTACCTCGAAGACGACCGCCTGGAGCGGTTCCGCCACAAGTCCTACACCGAGATCTTCTGCGACATGGCGCGCGGTGCGGGCCATCCGTACGGTCGCGACGACCGAGAAGCGGAAGACTGGCGCGACTACGACGAGCCGCGCTACACGGTCTTCCCCGCGACGAACAACGGGCGCGACCTCTCGGCGCTGGTGCAGGGCGAACTCGACTCGGGTCTGGCCAGCGACTGTTCGGACCTGTTCATCGAGGAGGCGATGATCTCGAACCCGGCCAAGACGGGGAAACCCGGCGACAAGAAGGAGTTCGAGCGCATCCTGCACATGAAGCGCCCGGACTTCTCCGGGTTCGAGTACTCGACGATCCTCTGTATCGACAAGCCGTTCCGCGAGTTCCATCCGCAGGGCGCGTCGGTGATCCCGGGGAGTTTCGATCTGCCCGACCCCGACGCCGAGCGCGAGGGCGAGATCGTCGAACACGAGATGCCGCTCGACGACGACTGGTTCCGCGTCGACGTGACCGACTACGACCAGCTCGACAGCGGCGTCGACCTGTCGGGGAACGACGTCATCGTCGCGCTCGGCCGCGGGATCGGCGACGACCCGACGAAAGGCATCGAACTGGGCCTCGATCTGGTCGACCAGTTCGAGGAGGCCGACCTCGGCCTCTCGCGCGGGGTCATCACGGCGTCGTATCAGTTCGCCGGCCACGTCGAGCAGTACGTCGCCATGGACCGCCAGATCGGCGAGTCCGGACAGGTCGTCGAACCCGACGTGTACATCGCAGCCGGCATCTCCGGTGCGGTCCAGCACAAGGTCGGGATGGACGAGTCCGACACGATCATCGCGATCAACACCGACTCGGACGCCGACATCGTGGACTTCTCGGATTACTTCATCGAGGGCGACCTGTTCGACGTGCTGCCAGAACTGATCGAATCGCTGGAGAAAGGGGAACTGGACGTGAAAGCAATCGCGGACGGGCGGGGTGAGTCAGATGACTGACGAGTACGAACACTACGAAGCGATCGTCGTCGGGGCCGGTCCCGGCGGCGCAGCAGCAGCGGCAGCGCTCGCGAACAACGGCGTCGAGACGCTCGTCTTAGAGCGCGGGGTGGAAGCCGGCTCGAAGAACGTCTCCGGCGGGCTCATCTACGCGGAGGAGTCCGCGCCGTACACCATCGACGGCCTGTTCCCGGACTTCCGTGAGGAGGCGACCGAACGGCCCGCCGACGAGTACTACCTCCACAACGTCGCCGGCGACAAGGTCAAGACCGTGGACATGACGGACCTCCACCACACGGACACCGAGTGGTGCGATTCGGTCCTGCGCCGCCGGATGGACGGCTGGCTCGAAGACCGCGTCCACGAGAAGACGCGCGAGACCGGCGGTGGCCTCCTGACGGGGGTTCGAGTCAACGGGCTCCTGCGGGAGGCCGGCGAAATCGTCGGCGTCACGTTAGACGAACTCGATCCGATCAAAGCCGACGTCATCATCGCGGCCGACGGCGTCAACTCCGAACTCGCCAGGGACGCCGGCCTGATGGACTGGGACGAACCCGAAGAGTGGTTCCAGGGCGTCAAGGCCATCGTCGACATGCCCGACGGCGCCATCGAAGACCGGTTCGGAATCAGCGAGGACGAGGGCGAGGCCCACCTGTTCTCGGGCGACCTGTTCGAGGGCGTTCGCGGCGGTGGGCTCCTGTACACGAACGAGGACACCCTCTCGATCGGGACGGTCTTCCACCTCGACTCGCTCGTCGCCGAGCAGGCCGAACCCCACGAACTGCTGGACGCGCTGCTGACCCATCCGCTGCTCGCGCAGTGGCTCGGCGACGACTACGACGAGGTCGAGTACGGCGCGAAACTCGTCCCCGACTCGAAGAAGGTCGCCCATCCCTCGCCCCACAAGGGCCGATTGCTGCTCGTCGGCGACGCCGCCGGGCAGATGCAGGCCCAGGGTCCCATCATCAAGGGGATGAACCACGCCGTGACGGCCGGCGCGCTCGCCGCGGAGGCGTTCTCGGAGGCGCAAGCACGGGGCGACGAATCCAACGCCGGAGCGCTGTACGAGCAGAAGCTCAACACCGAGGGCGTCATGGACAAGCTCCGACCGCCGCAGTACCAGCTCTCGAGCGCCATCGCGGAGAACGAGCGCGTCACGTCCCTGGGCGAACGCGTCGTGAAGTCGCCGCTCGGCAGCGTCGGCATGCAGGTCGCCGAGATGACCGGCGTCCTCGAGTGGGGCTTCAACTCCCCGTTCGTGATGTCGATCATGCCGGACACGAAGCTCCCGTACGTGACGATTCCGACGGTGCTCGGAGAGAAGCTCGGGGACCGGATCACCGACGAGAACACCATCGAGACGCCGGACCTCGCCGATCGGATCGGCGACCTGACCTACGACGTGGGCGATCCGCACATCGAACTCGTCGACAACTCCTTCGCCGCGAGCGGGGACGCCGTGACGGCGTGTCCGGTGAGCGCCAAGGACTTCGGTGGCGGCTGTTACCGCGACGAGAAGGTCAAGACCAACGGCAGCGAAGAACACCTCGTCAGCCTCGACACGCAGCCCTGCGTGGAGTGTGGCACCTGCGCCATCGTCGCCGACACCCACTGGGAGCATCCCTCCGGTGGCAAAGGCGTCGAGTACAAGCAGGGCTGACGCAACGCGGTCGACACCAGGAATCACATGAGCGAAACCCCCTCGGCGTACGCCGACCGCATCCGTTCGCTGGCCCAGCAGTACCGGTCGGACCGGGCCGACTTCGAGCCGCCGGCCGATCCCCCCGCCCAAGAGCGGGCCATGGAGTACCTGCGCGAGGGGCTGGGTCCCACAGTGATGGTGTACGTCGACGCCCGCGCCAACGACTGGGGCGTCGAGTTCGCGGAGTGGGAGTTCGAACGACTCCACGAGACGCTTAACGGGTACCTCGAACTGTACACCCGCTGTTACGGCGTCGAGCACGACGCCGACTACACGGTCCGGAACGCCGCCGAGTTGCTCATCGACACGCACAACATCAAGGACGTCGCCGCGATGCTGACGCACGTCCCGGGCCGACCGGCACCAGCCGACGACTGACCCGCAGACCGGTTTTTCTCCCACGAAGGAAGTCCCCTATCCGGGAGCGAGCCGCTTCCCCGCCTACTGGTCGGTCCGTCTTCGAATCGCATCAACAGTTAAGTATCGTCAGATGGTAACGAGTGTCATGGAGCTTACCGAGCAGCTCGAGTTCGGGCACCGGGGTCGCAAGGACATCTACGACTACGTCGAGAGACACGGCAAGGTAGACCCGGACGGGACCCGGGAGGCCCTGCACATGGAGCCCCGCGAGTTCGGGCATCACGTGGCGATCCTCCGGCGCGACGGCGTGCTGGAGGAAACCGACGCCGGTCAGCTCCAGATTGCCTACGACGAGGCGGCCGAAGAGGAGTACCAGGAAGACGAGATCGAATACACGATTCGACAGGCTCGTCAGGAAGACATCAGTGGCCTGGTCGGCGTGATGCGGTCGGTCGTCGGCGACGGTTCGTACGTCATCGCGGAGAACATCGCGGACATGATCGACCACGAAGAGGTCCTGCTCCGGCACAACGAACTGGAGTCGCGGATGTTCTTCGTCGCCTGCGTGGACAGCGAGGTCGTCGGGTGGGTCCACCTGAATCACCCGGAGATCGAGAAGCTACGGCACACGGCGGAACTGACCGTCGGCGTGCTGGACGAGTACCGCCAGCACGGCATCGGGAGCCATCTCCTCCAGCGCGGTCTGGAGTGGGCGAACGCTCACGGCTACGAGAAAATCTACAACAGCGTCCCCTCGACGAACGAGAGCGCCATCGAGTTCCTGAAAGCACACGACTGGCACGAGGAAGCGCGTCGCCAGGACCACTACAAGATGGGCGGCGACTACGTCGACGAAGTGATGATGGAGATCGACCTGGAGTAGTCAGGGCAACTCCTCGTCGGCTTCCTCGAGCGGATCGGCAACGACCCCGTCTTTTTGCGACCAGCCCCGCGCGTGCCCCAGGCACACCTCCCGGTTCTCGGCCCACGGAATGTGTAGCATCACGGCCGCGCGTTCCTCACACCCCTCCTCGGTACAACTGACCATGTCCTAACTTCAGCGTCGCCGGTAAGGTGTTTTTCCCTCAGACGAACACGGCCAGCAGGAAGCCGAGGAAAAACAGCGCGGTCAACAGGACCTGGGCCACGGTCGACGCGAGCATCCCGATGGTCGTGTAGATCGCGGTTCGACCGCTCGCCTGTGGGTCTCCGGTCCGACTGAACTCGGCGAGGAAGACGACGCCAGTGACGCCCAGGAGAATACCGACCGGGCCGGCGACGAAAAAGAGTAGGAGCCCGACCAGCCCCGCGGCTGTCGCCGTCCTCGTCGACGCGCCGCCGACCTTCGCCGAGACGGCGCCGCCGAACCAGTCGAGCACGACGACCAGGAGCGCGAGCGAGGTCAATACCACGAGCACGAGCAGTGACGGATCGGAATAGCCGGTGTGCCACCAGTACAGGAACAGTCCCGAGAGCGAGAGCAGTGCGCCGGGGAGCAGCGGCACCGCGCTGCCAACCACGCCGAGCAGCGCCACTCCGAGTGCGACCCAGGTCAGCAGGTCTTTCCCGAGCACCGAGGCGAGCGGAACGACCGCGTCCATCATCGGTAGCGATCCACCTCCTCGTGAGCCACAGCGGTCCCGAACTCGTCGACGAGCGGTTCGAGCGCGTCACCGAGGGCGCGCATACACTGAGCGGTCGAGTGGAATTCCAGCGCGTCGGCAACGTCGTCCCACTGACGACTCTGCAGCGTCTTCAACACCAGGAGCCGTTCCTGGCGCTCGGACAGCGTCGAGGAATCGGACGCGAAGTACGTCACGGCGAGCCGGCGGTACGCGTCGGGGGCCATGTCGAACAGGCCGGGACCGATCGCGGCGCTTGCGACGTGGCGCCACTCCCACTCGGCGAGGTCGGGGTCGTACTCCCTGTCGACTGCCGAGAGCGTCGCCCGGACGACGTCCGGATCTGCGTCGGAGAGGGGATCGGCGAGGACGCCGCCGATGCGAGCGAGGAACTGCTCCGTGTGCCGATCGCAGAGGGCGCGGCCCGCGTCGCTCGTCGGGTCGAGCATGAGTGCGGAGTACTCGCCGCTGGTGTCGTTGCGGGTCGTCGAGAGGTGGACCGGCGTGTAGCCGTTCGCCGCCCAGAACCGGACGAGCGACGGTGTCGCGCCGTAGCCGACGCCCAGCCAGTCCACGTCGTCGGCGAACTCCTCGCGAACCGCGCCGAGCAGGGCCGACCCGAGCCCGCGCGAGCGGACGGCGTGATGCGTGGCGATCCGGAGGACGCGCAGCCCCACGGGACTGCCAGCGGACTCGTCGCGGAGTTGCGTGGTGAGCACGTCCGGCAGCATGTTCCCGCGAATGCGACCGCCGTCGTACATCTCCGCGCGCGTCTCGGCAGACAGGTCGCCCTCTCGCGCCAGGAGCGCGACCGAGACGACGTGTCCGTCGAACAGGAGTGCCCGGACAGTGACGTTCGGGGCGTCGAGGAGTCGTGCGAGGTCGTCGGGTTCGGTCCGGTAGTGGGCCAGGACGAGCAACCCGAACACCTCCCCGAGCAGTTGCTCGTCTGCCAGGAGGTCGGCAGTGGTGAGGTCGGCGTACTCGACGGCGTCGGGAGTCGCGGATTCGACGACCTGTGCGACCGCCGGGCGGGCATCGAGCAGGAGTGCGCGGAACGCCCAGACTTCGACGGGGTCGCCGCCGGCGTATCTGATCGGCTCGTCGAGCGTGATCTCGGTCACCTCGTGGTCGCTCTCGTCGAGCCTGTCCCGGAACCGGACCGAGAATCCGCGACCCGCCCCTTCGTAGCCGTGGATGGTCGTCGTGAACGCGACGGCCGGCGCGGCGAGGAACGATTCGAGAACCCGGACGGGTAGCGCGGCCGCCTCGTCGACGACGACGACGTCGGGATCGTCCGGGAGAGTGACCGCGTCCGTCGCTCGCAGGAATCGGACTCGCCCATCGTCGGTTCTGAGGTCACGAGGGGCAGCCTCGTCTGGCACGTCGATCCCCTCGGCCTCGAATCGTTCGCGTGCACGGGCGAATACCTCTGCCGCGTTGCGGTACTGGGGCGCCGTCACGAGCACGTCGCGGCCGTCGAGTGCCAGCGCTGCCGCGGCCAGCCCTGCAGCGCTCGATTTGCCGCGGCCGCGGTCGGCCTCCACGACGAGCGCATGTCCGTCGTCGCGAAGTCGCTCGAACGCCTGCACGGCCGCGACCTGGTCGTCGGTCACGCACGCGTCGAACACGTCCTCTGGGAAATGAGTCGCTGCCGGCCGTGAGATCGCCCCACTGTCCGGTCGCCAGCGCGGGGCCGGGTTCGTCAGCCCGTCGCGGACGACCGTCCGCTCGTCGGCGTCGACGACCGCGATCCCAGGGTGGACGCGGAGCGTCTCGACGAGTCGCGAGCGGAAGTTGCCGGCCACGTCCTCGATCGTCGCCGGTGGGACCGCCAGCGTCTCGTCGAACTCGTCGCGGTGTCGCGGCCACTCGTCGAGCGGCGGCGCGAGCAAGACCAGGAGACCGCCGCCGTCGACGGCGCCGACGGCCCGGCCGAGCGCGTTCGGTCGGCAAGCGCCGTGGAGGTCGAGCACGATAGCCGCCTGCGTTCGACCCAGGAGGTCGCTGGACTGGCTCACTGAGAGGCGCTCACAGGGAAGAATCCGCTCCGGGCCGACGACGGTGGACTCGGCCACCGGGACGTCGGCAGCGTCGATCGCGTCGGCGACGGCTCCACGAGTGGTAGCCGGTGAACCGGTGAGCACCAGCAGCCGACGTTCGTTCGTCGCCTGCGCCTCGCTGCGGAGCGCAGCGACGACCTCCTCCAACATACTCGGCCAGTGGCCGTCCGGCCCTTTGGATGTGCCGGTCGCTCAGAGGCGGCATCTCCCCGCGTTTTTTGCCCGTGAGCCGCGTGCAGCCAGCTATGCCCACCCTCCACACGCCACTTTGTGCGGCGGTCGGTATCGACTATCCGATCGTCCAGGCACCGATCGGGAGCGTCTCCTGTCCCGAACTCGCCGCCGCCGTCTCCGACGCCGGCGGCCTCGGGATGCTCGCGGTCACCTGGCGAGATCTCGACGAGACGCGGACAGTCATCGAGGAAACCCAGGCAGCCACTGACGCCCCTTTCGGCGTCAATCTCGTGTTGGACCCGGAAGCACGTCAGCGGCCGACGGCGGACCACCTGGACGCGTGTCTCGACGCGGGCGTCGAAATCGTGTCGTTCGCGTTCGGCGACGGCTCGGCGTACGTCGACCGGGTCCACGACGCCGGCAGGCTCGTGATGCAGACCGTCGGGTCCGTCGCCGAAGCCGAGACGGCGATCGACGCAGGCGTCGACGTACTGGTCGCCCAGGGGTGGGAAGCCGGCGGGCACGTCCAGAGCGACGTCGCGACGATGCCGCTGGTCCCGCAGATCGCAGACGCAGCGGCCGAGGACGACGTTCCGGTCGTCGCAGCGGGCGGTATCGCCGACGGACGCGGCGTAGCCGCAGCGCTCGCACTCGGCGCGGACGGCGCCTGGCTGGGCACGCGCTTCGTCGCCGCCGAGGAAGCGGCCGCCCACCAGGAGTACAAGCGCAGCGTCGGCCAGGCCCCGTCCGAAGCCACCGTTCACTCACAGCTGTTCGACAAGGGGTGGCCCGGGACCGACCACAGGACGCTACGCAACAGTACGGTCGAGGACTGGATCGCGGCCGGGAAACCACCGGCAGGGGATCGGCCCGGCGAGGACGAGACGGTCGCGAGCGACGCGGCTGGCAATCCCGTCGAGCGCTACGGCGACGATCCGCCGCTTCCGGACATGGAGGGGAACGTCGAGGCGCTCCCGATGTACGCGGGTCAGAGCGCGGGACTGGCGACTGACGTGCTCCCCGCTGATGAGATCGTGTCGACGCTCGTCGACGAAGCCCGTGAGGCAGCCCACACGCTGGGCGAGCGAACGAGTGGATAGGCGGAGACAGTGGGGACCACTCGCGACCCGATGGTCCCCAGGCATGTGCGGAGTTCTGACACGCCCTTTTCGGCATCGAAAGCGCTTTTAGCAGGGCATGGTTCAATGACGGATACAGCCTGCGCGGGGTTGATGATGCTCCTAGCCTCTTAGGACTACATCGGGCCGGCTGTAACTCAGCACCGGATGCAGCCGACTCCTGTCGGCGGCAACCGAGACCGGGTTACAGCCGGCCCTCCAGGCGGGGGAGCGCGAGCCCACGCGCGGGAGGTGAACAACCAATGCCAGTATACGTTGATTTCGATGTCCCAGCGGATCTCGCTGAGGACGCCCTCGAGACACTCGAGGTAGCACGAGACACGGGTAGTGTAAAGAAAGGAACGAACGAGACGACCAAAGCAGTCGAACGCGGGAACGCAGATCTCGTTTTCGTCGCGGAGGACGTTCAGCCGGAGGAGATCGTGATGCACCTCCCCGAGCTGGCCGACGAGAAAGAGGTTCCGTACCTCTTCGTCGAGTCCCAGACTGACGTCGGTCACGCCGCCGGTCTTGAAGTCGGCAGCGCCGCTGCAGCCATCGTCGATGCGGGCGAGGCGAGCGGCGACGTCGACGACATCGCCGAGAAACTCGAGGACCTCCAGTAGGTGGTTTAGATGAGTGCAGAGGAATCTGAAGGCGACGGCGGTTCGACGCCCGCGGAGGTCATCGAAGTCGTCGGCACGACCGGGATGCATGGCGAGGCCATGCAGGTCAAGTGTCGAATCCGCGAAGGCGAGAATCAGGGGCGTATCATCACGCGGAACGTCCTCGGGCCAGTCCGCGAGGGCGACGTGCTGCAGCTCCGCGAGACTGCCCGTGAGGCAGACCAGATCGGAGGACAATAATGCCACGAACGCGCGAGTGTGACTACTGCGGGGACGACATCGAGCCCGGAACGGGCACGCTGCTCGTCCTCAACGACGGATCGACCGTCGATTACTGCTCCTCGAAGTGCGAGAAGAACGCGGACCTCGGTCGCGAACCGCGCGACGTCGAGTGGACCGAGTCCGGCCAGGCCGCCGGTGGCCAGACCGTCGAGAGCGAGGAGCCAGCCGAATCGGAACCGGAAGAGACCGAGGAAGCGGACGAATCCGAAGCCGCACCCGACCTCGAAGAGGCCGAGGAGGCCACCGAGGACGAAGCGGACGCTGCGGAGGCCGACGACGAGGCCGAGGAAGCGGACGCCGACGAGGGTGACGCCGAGGACGAGGACGAAGAGGAGGCTGAGGCGTGAGCAACGACGAGCGGACGTTCGTCATGGCTAAGCCCGACGCCGTTCAGCGCGGCCTCGTCGGGACGATCATCAGCCGCCTGGAAGAACGCGGTCTGAAGCTGGCCGGCGCGAAGTTCATGCAGATCGACGAGGAACTCGCCAACCAGCACTACGCGGAACATCAGGACAAGCCGTTCTTCGACGAACTCGTCGCGTTCATCACGTCCGGACCCGTCATGGCGATGGTCTGGGAAGGTGCCGACGCGACGCGGCAGGTCCGCCAGATGATGGGCGCGACCGACCCCAAAGAGGCCCAGCCGGGCACCATCCGCGGTGACTTCGGTCTGGACCTCGGCCAGAACATCATCCACGGCTCCGACCACGAGGACCCCGGTGCCAACGAGCGCGAGATCGACCTGTTCTTCGACGAAGAGGAACTCGTCGACTACGAGCGCTCCGACGAACCCTGGGTCTACGAGGACGCGTAAGCCGCCGACGCGCGACCGCTGTTCGTGTCGCGCGCGGCGTCGTCCGAACGCGGACCCGTACTCACGAACCTGCGATTTTCATTTTTTCGTCGTCCAGCACCACGACTGCAGCCTCGGCTGGGTCCGACATCGCCGCGTGCTCCCCGTCGTCCTTCCCGAGCGACGGGTCGGAAGGTATATGCAAATCGAATGGGGAGCAGAGGTATGACCTGGCGGCCAGGGCGTCGGTTCCGCGACGACGACCGCGGAAAGATCGTGTTGCAAGTGCCGCTCGGCGCGGAGACGCTGTTCTCGTCGCTCGTCGCTGCGGTGGTGGGCCTCCCACTCGTCGCCGCGCTCGCCGGCTCGATCTCCCGGCGCGAGCACGCGTTCAAGTACGTCTACACCGGAGCGGCAGCGCTCGTGGCGGTGTTCACGCTCACCGGGACGATGCAGTTCGCCCCTCACTGGACGATCGCTGGAATCCTCGCGGTCCTCACCGCGATCGCGGGGCACGTCTGGCAGTTCCGCCACGACAGACTCGGGTTCGTCATCGTCGGCCTGATTTACCTCACGCCCGTGTTGCTGGCGTACGTCCTCCTCTTCCAGGTCGTCGGGGCCGTCCTGTAATCGCCTCCGAGTTTTATACGACGCGCCCACCAAGGAGAGGGTATGCCCGGCATCACCTACGAGGACTTTCTCGACCTGGCGTACGACCCCGCCGCCGACGAACTCGTCTGTGAGTTCGCCATCGAGCCGGCAACGGACATGGACATGGAAGCGGCCGCCAGCCGCGTCGCCTCCGAGAGTTCGAACGGCACCTGGGCGGAGCTCCAGGTCGAAGGCTCGATCACCGACCTGTCGGCGACGGCCTGTGCTATCGACGAGGAGCGCGGCCGGATCACCGTCGCGTACCCGGACGAACTGTTCGAACACGGCAACATGGCGCAGGTGCTCTCCTGCATCGCGGGGAACATCATGGGGATGAAAGCGGTCGAGCGGATTCGCCTGCTCGACTGCGACTGGCCCGAGCCGCTGGCCACGTCGTTCCCCGGTCCCCAGTTCGGAACGAACGTCCGCCAGGACATCTTCGATGCCGGCGACCGGCCGATCACGGCGACGGTCCCCAAGCCGAAGGTCGGCCTCTCGACCGAGCAGCACGTCACCGTCGGCGAGGAGGCCTGGACCGGCGGCCTCGACCTGCTCAAAGACGACGAGAACCTCACCGACCAGGAGTTCAATCCCTTCGCCGACCGCCTCACGGAGAGTCTGGCCGCCCGCGACCGCGCCGAGGAGGAGACGGGTGAGACCAAATCCTACCTCGTGAACGTGACGGCCGACACCCGACGGATGCTCGAACGGGTCGACATGGCCGCGGAACACGGCTGCGAGTACGTGATGGTCGACGTCATCACGACCGGCTGGGCGGCCGTCCAGCGCGTCCGCGAGCGCTGTGAGAAGCACGGGCTCGCGATCCACGCCCACCGCGCCATGCACGCGGCCTTCGACCGTATCCCCACCCACGGCGTGTCCATGCGCGTCCTGGCACAGATCGGTCGGCTCTGTGGCGTCGATCAACTCCACACCGGCACCGCAGACCTTGGAAAGCTCGAAAACGAAGACACCGTAGGCATCAACGAGTGGCTCTACAGCGATCTCTACGGGATGAACGACGTGCTCCCGATGGCCTCCGGTGGGTTGCACCCCGGCCTGGTCCCGGAACTCGTCGACCGCGTCGGGACCAACATCGGCGTCCAGGCCGGTGGCGGCGTTCACGGGCACCCCGACGGAACGCACGCCGGCGCGAAAGCGCTCCGGGCAGCCGTCGACGCGGCCACTGCCGGTCAGGACATCCACGAGAAGGCCAAGGCGGTGCCCGAACTGGCGACCGCGCTCGAGAAGTGGGGCACGGAGACGCCGCGATAACCCGGTCCAGCGCTATCGGTCTGCAAGCGTCGACTCGACGCGCTCCCAGGAGAGATCGGTGCGCGCCCCGCACTCACTGGCAGCAAGTGCGCCACAGGCGTTCGCGACAGCCAGCGCGCGCTCGTAATCAGGGCGTGTCGGCGTCTCGTCGTCCAGCATCGACGCGATGAAGCCGCCGGCGAAGGCGTCACCGGCACCAGTCGTGTCGACGGCGTCGACCGGGAAGCCGTCGTGATTGGCGTACTCGCCGTCGGGCGTCAGCACTTCCGCGCCGTCGCCGCCGTGTTTGATCGCGATCACCCTGGCGAGGTCTTCGATCGGTCCGAAGTGCTCCTCGATAGCCGTCGTCGCTTCGCGTTTGTTCAGGAAGACGAGATCGGCGAGCGACAGGGTCTCGGCGTAATTGCGAGCGTGGATTCGTCGGCCGGGATCGAAGCTGACGGAGAGGCCGGCCTCGCTGGCGCGTGCTGCGAGCGACGCTGCGGTCTCGGGGTCCTGACTCGTGAGGTGGAGGTGGTCAGCGGCGGCGAGCGCGTCGTCGGAGAGGTCGGTCGCGTCGAAGGACTCGTTCGCGCCGTCGTTGCCGAGCACCATGAGTTCGCCGTCAGTGTCGACGACGAGGTACTTGACGGCCGTCTCGCCCTCGACGGTCACCAGCGGCGCGCAGTCGACGCCGGCCTCGGAGAGCGCTCGTCTCGCGAGATGACCGTTCTCGTCGGTCCCGACGCTCCCGAGCAGCGCCGTCGGGACGTCCAGCGCGGCCAGCGCGCAGGCGACGTTCGAGGCGCTCCCGCCGCCCGACTGCTGTTGCTCCGTGATGGACGCTTCGCCGTCGGCGGCCGGGAGGTGGTCCACGCGGAGGGTCACGTCCCAGTTGACGTGGCCGGCACAGATGACACGAGCCACAACTGGTTCAATTCGGGAGACGGAGGTAAATAGTTCGCCCCCACGCCGTCAGAAATCGTCGGTCTCCCAGGGGTCATCAGTTCCCTCACCGAACATATCGCGCATCAACGTCACGATGCTCTCCGGTGGGAACTGGCCGCGCTCGGTGACGATGGCGTCCATGTAGCGGGGTGGCGTCACGTCGAACGCCGGGTTCAACACCTCCAGCTCGCCGACGTCCGAACGGTCCTGCTCGCTGATGACTTCGCTCTCGTCGCGCATCTCGATTTCCACTGTGTGGCCGGTCAGCGTGGCCGGATGGAGCTTGATCGTCTGCGCGGCGGTCATGATGGGGACACCACGCTCGCGGGCCAGCACGGCGAGCCCGCTCGTCCCGATCTTGTTGATGACGGAGCCGTCGGCAGCGATCGAGTCTGCACCGACCAGCACGTGGTCGGCCTCGTCGAGATACCGGCGGGCGGCGCTGTCGACGACGAGCGTCACCGGCACGTCCATCTCGCGGAGCGCGGCGGCGGTGATGTGTCCCTGGTTGCGCGGCCGCGTCTCCTTGACGATGGCCGACAGCTCTTTGCCCTGCTCGACTGCGGCTTCGACGCAGGCCAGCGCGTCCGTCGAGTGACAGTGGGTCATAACGGTGTCGCCGTCGCGGAGTCGGTTCGCGCCGATCCGGCCCAGGTCGTCCTGTGCACGTTCCAGTTGTGAGCGGAAGCGGTCGGCGGCGGCGACGGCCGAGGCCCGCAACTGTTCGACCGACTCGCCGTCCATCTGCCGGAAGACGAACCGGAGCGCGTTCGGGAGACTGACGGCGGTCGGACGCGTGTCGTGGAGTGTCTGCGCGGCCGCGCGCATCTCGGCCACGAACGCTGCCGGCGACTCCGCGTCGCTGGCTTCCGCCTGCGTCGCCAGGGCGTCGACGACGGCACGTGCGATCGTCGCCGCCCCCCGCGTCTCCATCGTCGCGATGTCCTCGGCGACCGCGTCGACCTCCTGATGTACGTCCTGACTGCCCATGCCGCTGTGGTAGTCGGTCCCGCGACAAAAGCGGCGGGGCTCGATGCTCCGTGAAGGACAGTTTAGCTATCGCCCGATCCCGGAGGAACGAATGGCTACGCTGACGGCCGGCCCCGTGCTCGTTGGCTCCACCGGACATCGTCTTCCTGTTCGCGGCCAGTACGGCGCTCATGTCGCCGGTCGGCTACCAGACCAACCTGTTCGTCTACGGCCCCGGTCAGTACGAGTTCCGCGACTTCGTCCGCGTTGGTCGCCTCATACAGTTACTCCTCGCGGTCGTGACGACCGTCGGCATCGTTGCCTTCTGGGGACTCTGAAGACGGGACGAGCACACCGACTCCCACGGTCTCAGCCCGGGCGACGACTGTCTCAGGTCGGCGGGCACGGGTCGGGATTCCCAGTCACCGAGAGTTCGCCGACCGGTATTTAACTGTCGAGAGAGACCGTGTCGTATGGAGATCCGCGAAGCGACGGCGGCGGACGCGGGCGACGTCAGGCGAATCGTCCGGCGTTCACTGACCGAATCGTACGGCGACATCATCGACGAGGAGACGAGAGACGCGGCCGTCGACGGGTGGTACGGCGACGACGCCGTCGAGAGCCTGTGTCACGACCTCGACGTCCTCCTGCTGGTCGCCGAGGTCGAGGACGACCTCGCCGGGTTCGCCCAGAGCGAACTCGTCGACCACCGCACGACGGTCGGCGAAATCCAGTGGCTGCACGTCGATCCGGCGTATCGCGGCCAGGGCGTCGCCGAACGGTTGTTCGAGGAGACGGTTTCGGAGCTCAGCGACGAGGGCGCCGAGCATCACGAGGGGCTCGTCCTCGCTTCCCACGACGCCGGCAACGCGTTCTACACCGAGCGCGGATTCGAACTGGTCGACACGCGATCGGTCGAAATCGCCGGCGAAACGTACACCGAGAACGTCTACAGCGACATCGAGCCGGCCGAAAACGTCGTCCAGCCGGAGACGACCGCAGACGGGAAGACGCTGTACGTCGATTACAGCGAACGGGCTCGCGGGAGCAAGGGACCGTTCTACGCGGCCTACACGTCGCGGGACTGCGAGTCGCGATACGGCTGGTTCTGCGCGAACTGCGCCTCGTTCGACACGGCCATGGACCCGATGGGGCGCATCGTGTGCAACGAGTGTGACAACCAGCGCAAAGCGACGCGGTGGGACGCGGCCCACATCTGAGAAGGACGTTCGGCCTCAGTCGTCCGCCGGTTGGGCATTGACGGCGAGCACGGGCATATCGGCGTGCCGAATGATTCGCTCGGTCGTGCTCCCCAGCAGATACCGGCTGAGGCCGGTCCGTCCGTGCGTCCCCATCGCGATCAGGTCGACGTCGTTGCCGTCGGCGTACTGCATGAGGTCCTTCGCGGGGACGCCCTCGCGGACCTCGGTGGACACGTCGAGGCCGGCGGCTCGGGCGCGCCCGGCGATTACCTCCGTGGCGTCCTCGCCTGCCGATTCGAACCGTGACGCGAGTTCGGTCGGCGTAGTGAGGCTCGGACTCGCGGCGAGATCACCGAGATCGACGACGTTGACGGCGTGAACGCGAGCGTCGGCTCGTTCTGCGATCGCGAGTCCGTGATCGATAGCCACGGAGGCGTATTCGCTCCCGTCGGTCGGAATCAGGACGTTGTCGTACTCTCCGGGTGCAGCATGCGAGCCAGCCCGGACTGAAAGCACTGGGACGTCGGCGTGCCGAACGACGTGCTCCGTCACGCTCCCCGTGACGTACCGATCCAACCCCGTGCGGCCGTGCGTTCCCATGGCGACGAGATCGACGTCGTGTGACGCCGTGTATTCGAGGATCGATTCTGCCGGTTCTCCCGTGACGACGTCGGTCTGGAGGCGGTCGGCATCGGTCGCGACTGCTTCGACCGATTCGATCGCGTCCTCACCCGCTGCTTCGAGATGGGTAACCAGGTCCTCGTCTGCGTCCGCTTCGTCGAACGGCCCGGTTGCGCCGTCCACGTCGACGACGGTGAGGACGTGGACGGTCGCGTCGAACAGGCGTGCGAGCGCCAGCCCGTGTTCGGCCGCCTGGACCGCGTGTTCGCTGCCATCAGTCGGAACGAGAATAGTATCGTACATCGTCTTGGGACGTAGTTCGTGTTCCACCCGTTTAAATCGGAATACCCGTCCTCACTGCCTGGAAATCCCACCGTCGACTGACGAAACCTGGCTGCCGACCCCGATCGGCCGGTTAGAAGATCGGTTCAGATACATAAAACTACCCCACAACTGCTGGTTCAGTAACTGGTCTGGAAGATTATTGACGCAGACGGTCGTCGACGCGAGTACAGAGGTCGACACAGATCGGGGGTCCGTGAGTCGAGCGACTGCTACAGACAGCGCGTCGTCAGGGCCCGCTCGTGACGTGTCCCATCCAAACCATGTCAGCCCTGATACCCCTCACGAGTCCCGCCAGAGTCATCGAGCGGGCCAACGACCCGCCGGTGCCGCGACCGGCAGCGACGACGCTCGGTGGATCGGCTGACACCCTTCCATCCCGCTACCAATGCACAGAGTACTCGCCCTCCTGCTCGTTGCAGGGTTGACGGTTACCGCCGTCCCGCTTGGGACGGCAAGCGCACAGAACACGACCGCCGCGTCGACGTACGTCGCGGTCTCGAACGTGACGACGTCTCCGGAGAATCCAGCGCCGGGGGAGTCGGTTACCATCGAACCGACGATTCAGAACCTCCGAGACAGCAGCGACGTGGTCGAGGTCAACGTGATCACAGTCCGGAGTGCCGGTGGGACCGAACTGGTCCGACTCACCGACGCCGGGAACGTCGCCCCCGACTCGTCGCTGTCGGTCCCGTTGACGACGACGTTCGAGACCCCCGGAACGAAACAGCTTCGCATACACGTTATCGGGGAGAAACCCGACGGCAACAGCGTCCACGTGCGGTACCCAGTCACCGTCTCCGTCGAGGATCATCATCCGCAACTGGACATGGAGGCCAACGAGACGGCGGCCGGCACCGAAGGGACCGGGACGATCACGGTCGCCAACGGCCTCTCGACCACGGCACAGAACGTCAACGTCCGCCTCACGAGCGAGCGTCTCCAGCTCGCCGACGATCGGTTCGTCGTCCCGTCGATGGAGAGCGGCGAATCGACGACCGAATCCTTCGAGTTCGAGGCCGAGTCGGCGGGGAGCTACCCGCTGACGGCGACGATGCGATACCGGGTCGACGGCAGTGCTGAACGCGTCGTCGAAGAGACGATCACGGTCGACGTCGAACGGCTCCGCGACAACGTCCTCGTCGAAGCGACGACGCCCGAACGGGGGACCTCGACGATCGAAGTGGACGTGCTCAATCGAGGGAACGTCCCGATCGAGAACGTGACCATCAGCGGCGAGTCGGCGAACGCGACCGTTCCCTCGAAGCTCATCTCGGAGGTATCGGACGGCGAGTCGGTGACGCGACGCGTGAACGCGACGATCACCGGCTCGACTGCAGACGTGACGATGGCCGCAAATTACGACGTCGGCGATCAGCACCGGCAGGCGAGGGACGCGGTGCGGATCAAATCGGTTCCCGGGCGGATCGAACTGACGGGCGTGAACGTGATTCGCGAGAACGGTCGGCTTCGCGTGACCGGGAGTGCCAGCAACGTCGGCGCAACGGTGGCAGACGGCGTCATCGTGCGAGTCGCAGACACGGAGACGGTCTCGCCCGCACCGCCAAGTCGCGAGTACTTCGTCGGGAGCGTTCCCGAGAGCGATTTCGTCTCCTTCGACGTCTACGCGCGCACGACGGGGAACGTCTCCGCGATCCCACTGACGGTCTCCTATCGAGCGAAAGGCACCAGCTACAATCGAACGGTTTCCGTGTCGACGGCCGGCAGCGTCGGCAACAGGACGGCACAGCCGGTCAAATCGTCGTCTGGTGGCTTGCTCGTGCCGGCGATCGGTGGTCTCGTCGTGCTCGTCATCGGTGCCGTGGTGTTCCGGTCGTGGAGGGCGGGTCGTGCCGGTACTTGAGACACAGGGCGTCGTCAAGCGCTACGAGAGCGGCGCCGGGACGCTGACGGCTCTGAAAGGGATCGACTTCGCCATCGAACCCGGAGAGTTCGTCTCGATCATGGGCCCGAGCGGTAGCGGCAAGTCCACGCTGTTGAACATCCTCGGCCTGCTGGACGTTCCCTCGGAGGGACGCGTTCTCCTGGACGACGAGGACGTCACCGACCTCACGGATCGGCGGCGCACCCACGAGCGACACCGCACCATCGGATTCGTCTTCCAGCAGTTCTACCTGTTACCGACGCTGACGGCCGTCGAGAACGTCACGGTCCCCCGGATGTTCGACCGCGAGTCGGGGATCGAGGAGACGGCACGTGACCTCCTCGAACGCGTCGGGTTGAGCGACCGGATGGACCACCGCCCAACCGAACTCTCCGGCGGGCAGAAACAGCGGGTCGCGATCGCCAGGTCGCTCATCAACGACCCGCGCGTCGTCCTGGCGGACGAGCCGACTGGCAATCTCGACAGGGAGACTGGGGAGCAGATACTCGAAGAGTTCACCCGCGTCACCGAGGACGGCGTCGCCGTCATCGCGGTCACCCACGACGAGCAGGTCAACGACTACGTCGATCGGACGGTCGAACTCGTCGACGGGGTGATGACGACGTGATCGGTCGGTTGCTCCCGGCGGTGAAGATGGCGAGCCGAAATCTCACGCGGACGAAGGTCCGGTCGGTCCTCGCAGCCCTGGGGATCGTCATCGGCGTCGTCGCGATCGCCTCGCTCGGGATGTTGGGCGCGTCGCTCCGTCAGCAGGCGACCCAGGACCTCGGGAGCATCGGCGACCAGCTCGTCGTGTATCCGAGCAGTGACTCCGGTGAGTACGAGCCGCTCACCGACCGCGAAGTCAGGGAGATCGAACGGGTTGCGACGGGGGCGACGGTCGTTCCCCTGCGTCGTCAGCAACACTCCGTCAGCTTCGGTCGCCAGGAATCACACATGTCGGTCTACCGGATGGCGAAACCAGGGGCCCCCTACAGCGCCAATATGGGGCGCGTCCCGGACCCGCTGCGGAGCGGTGCCCTCGTCGGCTCGGAAACTGCCGAGCAGTTCGACCTCGAACCCGGGAACACGATCGCCGTCAACGGGTCGACGTACCGCGTCAGAGCCGTCCTCGAAGAACAGAGCTCGTACAGTCCGGTCGATCCGAACGACGCGATCATCCTGCCGTTCGATCACTCGAACCGGAACTACAGCCAGGTTATCGTCGAGGCGGCGAGCGGACAGGACGCGAACGCTACGGCGATGTCGATCAAGGGACAGCTCAACCAGCGCGAACGGACCGTCTCCGTGTTCGAGATGTCGAGTTACACCGAGCAGATCAACAGCTTCTTCGGCTTCCTCAACGTGTTCCTGCTCGGCGTCGGGTCGATCTCCCTGCTGGTCGCGGGCGTCAGCATCCTGAACGTCATGTTGATGAGCACGGTCGAGCGACGCGAAGAGATCGGCGTGCTCCGGGCCGTCGGGTTCCAGAAGCGCGACGTGTTGAAGATCATGCTGACCGAAGCGGCGCTGCTGGGCGTGTTCGGCGGCGTCGTCGGCACGGTACTCAGCGTCGGCATCGGCGCATTGGTCGCGAACGTGGCGATTCAGGACCCGTCGATCGTGCTCGACGCGTCGAATCTGCAGTACCTCGCGTTAGCGTTCGGGTTCGGCGTCGGAACGAGCGTACTCAGCGGCCTCTATCCGGCCTGGAAGGCAGCCAACGAACATCCCGTCGAAGCGCTCCGGGGCTAACGGCCTTCGGTCGGTTTCTGGTCACGCCTGACGGCCGAAACCGATACACGGCCGAGCGGCGAACCTCGACGTACGATGACGGAAGGCCCTCCACCCACTCCGGCCGAGTCGGATCGTTCCCGTGATACCCCGCGCTCCGTCGTCGACGCCTGGGTCCGAGCCGCCGATTTCGGACTGGCTGTAAACAGGACGGCAGCTCGGGGGATGGCCGCGTCGCTCCGGACCGGCGCCGCCCTCACGGAGTTCAACATCGACCTCACGCGAGATACCGTTCGCATCTTCACCGAGGCAAACGAGCAACTCGTTCCGCTGTCCCCGCAAGCCGCCGACGCAGTGGCGAACGCTCTCGACGAGGCGATCGCAGCCGTCGAAGCGTCGACAGCAGACTCGTCACGCGCCGTGGCCGACGACCTGCTGAGTGGCGTCGACAGTGCCGAAGCCGCGACGACGCTGCAGCGGAACGTGCAGTACGCAATCGCAGTCCAGTTGCTCGGCATCGAACCGACGACCGACGATCACGCGGAACCGATCCGAATCGAACTCACCGACAGCGGAGATTCCCGGATGGACTCGTGAGCAGCTATCGACGAGGCAGGTGAGACGTCCTGAATATATTGATAGGGCTGATGTTCCAGGTTAGTGACTGACGCAATGGACTCGCAAGTCGCCTTCGACCACACCAATTTGTAACTTCGCACACCCATCTTCGGAATATCGAAGATGATACTGGCTACCGCCACAAAATCGCAAGACAGAACCGCTACAATACGGGTATTTACACAGCGTGAAAACACTGTTCTGGTGCCGAAAGGGCCGAACACAGTCACAGAACTGAAATAAACACTCTGACACCTTTATATCCAAATCCTCACAAGTTGAGGTCGTCATGCAGGTACGCGAACTGCTTCACGACGACGACGCAGTCAGTCCGGTCATCGGGGTCATCCTGATGGTCGCGATCACGGTCATCCTGGCCGCAGTCATTGCCTCCTTCGTGCTCGGGCTCGGGGGGTCGACGAACAAGACGCCACAGGCGAAGTTCTCGTGGGATTATAACTCCTGGGAAGACGACTCGTATGGGAACCTTACCGTAACGCACGATGGTGGTGCCACAATCAAGGCAAGCGAACTGGTCGTGCGCGGACAGAGCATTAATTCATCAGGTAAAAGTCTAGGTACTGGTTCTGGTGATATCTTCCCAGCAGCAAGTGTTGTAGAGAGCGCTGACACGAAGTGGAGCACGGCAACGAGTAACGGAGCAGCTACGACGAGTAGTGAGAAGGGCGGCGACAGTGCCGTCGTCTCCGGCGACTACATGAAGGTCTGGGTCAACAACGACTACGACATCCGCCTGGTCTACGAGTCCTCGGAAGGCGACAACTCCGCGACGCTCGCCTCCGACACCGGCCCCAAGACGTCGTAATACCGCGCTCGTTTCGTTTTTTGTGCACCAACCCCGGTAGCGGCAGCTCTCCGGTAGAGTCTCTGCGCCAGTAACTAGGCTGTGTCCCGCAACGGGCAGCCACTCGATAGAGCACACGTTGCCCGTGGTGAAACCGAAACAGGCGGTGGACGGCGCCCTGATTGAGCACCACCCCAATCTGAATCGTCGTCCTCGTCGCTCGAAACGAAGGGATCCAAAAAACGGAGCGCGGTCAGTTAGTCGTCCGCGGGTGCGGCGTGACCGACGTCGATCTCGCCGGCGTCGAGTTCTTCCTCGATCTCGCGAGCGGCCTGGACCATGTTCTCCATCTTCTTGTAGGCCGCCTCGCGCGGCAGGAGTTTCAGACCGCAGTCCGGGGAGACCGTCAGTTGCTCCGGTGGGACGATCTCCAGGCCTTTCTTGATGTTCTCCTTGATCTGTTCGACCGGTTCCACGTCCGCGACGTGGACGTCGAGGACCCCCAGCGCGAGGTCCGCGGTGAACTCTTCTTCCTTGAACACGTCGAGTTGCTCGTAGTTGCCGTTGCAGAGTTCGAGGTCGAACTCGTCGACGGGGTAGTCGAGCATCTCGGGGTAGATACGCGAGTAGTCACCGTAGCAGACGTGCAGTCCGACGCGCACGTCCTCGGGAATGTCGTCGACGATGCGGTCGAGGCACGCGCCGACGATGGCGTGGTCGTCCGGCGTCGTCGCCAGTGCCGGCTCGTCGATCTGGATGTACTTCGCACCGGCGTCCACGAGGCGGTCGATCTCCTCGTTGACCAGATCGGCCAGGTCGTAGGCCAGTTCCTCGGTGTCGTCGTACACTTCGTTGAACGACCAGTTCGCGAGCGTGTACGGCCCCGTGATCGGCACCTTCACCGGTCGGGCCGACGCGCTGTCGGTGAACTCGAACTCGTCGACGAGCCACTCCTGATCGTATTCGACGTCGTCGACGACGGACGGCTTGTCGTAGTAATTGTGGCCCCAGACTTTGACGCGGCCGTTGAACTCGTAGCCCTCGATGAGGTGGGCGAAGTACTCGACCATCTCGTTGCGTCGCATCTCACCGTCGACCACGACGTCCAGCCCGGAGCGCTCGTGTTCGTCAGTGATGAGCCGAGCGGCGTCGTCGAGCGCTTCTTCGAGATCGTCGTCGTCAAAGCTGTGCTCTTCGTCCTCGAAGAGTTCGTGGGCGCGGTTCAGCCACTTCGGCTTCGGGTACGACCCGACGACGGTCGTCAGCAGGAAGTGATCGTTCGGGTGATTCTCGGGTCGGAACTGTTCGCGCGTGTCCGTCATGCTTCCACCTCCGTCTTGTTGACCGCAGCAAGGGCGTCGAGCTTGGCCTCGAACTTGTTGACCGGTAGATAGAACGTCTCCGTGTTGATCGTCGCGTACACGGTCTCGAAGTCCGTGGACTGGGTCTGGTCTGCGACCCACTCGATGCGCTCCGCGATGGTCTCGGGGTCTTCGACCAGCGTGTTCTGGCCGTCGACGAGCCCCAGGGCGACGTCGTCTTTCGTGCCGTACTCGTTGATGTTGTAGAGGTTCGCCTCGTGGTCGGCCACGAAGTCGAAGCCGATGGCGTCCACGTCGGCGTCCATCAGGTGCGCGTAGACCTTCTCGTCGAGCGCGCCCCAGTACGTGTGCGCCACGACGTCGGCGTCGGCCTCACTCGCGACGGCGTCGATCGCTTCACTGGCGCGCTCGTCTGCGCCGTCCCCGGGAGCGTTCTCGACCAGCGACGGTTCGAGGAGGAACAGCGTCTCGACCTCGGGGAACTCGGCGATCTCGCCCGCGAGGAACTCGGTGACGCCCTCGAGGAACGCCGCGTCGTCGCCGTAGTGCTCGTCGGTCGCCAGGTCCGCGAGCGAGTACGGCCCCGGAAGCACGGCCTGGAGCCCCGAATCGACCTGTTCGCTCGCCGCCTCGAGTTCCGCCGCCACGTCACCGGCAGCAGTGAGGTCACCGGTGACGACCGGCTCACGGTAGAAGTTGTTGTTGTCGTAGTAGCGGACGATCCCTCTCGTGTCCACGTTGTCGTGGACGGCGAGCGGGTGTGCGATCATGTCGTCCCAGCGGAGTTGACCCTCGACGATCCGGTCGAGGCCGGCCTCCTGCTGGCGGTCGACGACTTCCGCGCGACCGCGCTCGTAGGCGTCCTGAATCTCGGACCCCTCGTCACCGCTAATCAGATCGGCCTTCTGATGGCCTTTCAACTCCGATAGCTCGTCTTTCGCCCAGTCGGGCAACGGGAACAAACCCGGTGTCGTCGTGACTACCTCAGGCATTACGAACGGATACGAAATGACGGCGTTTAATATTTGCTAATCGGTTTGATGATTGTCGGTTATCACCCGGAGGACGATCAGGCGCTCGAACGGGAACTTCTCGCTGGCGACCTCCGCAGTAGCGAGCCCGTTCTCGGCAGCACGCTCGGTCACTTCGTCGAGCCCGGTCAGTGAGGACACGAGGAGGAGGACTTCGCCTTCGGGCTTGAGGACGCGTCCGACGGTGTCGAGAAACGGGTCCACGACGGCCCGGCCCGTCTCGCCGCCCGAGAGCGCTTTTTCCAGCCAGTCGTCGCCTTCGTCGTCGGGATCGGTCGGGAGGTACGGCGGGTTGAACAGCACTGCGTCGAACGCGTCGTTTCGGAACGGTTCGACGAGATCCCCGCGGACGGTCTGGACGCCGCGGTCGCGAGCCTCGCGGCACGCGTGCGGGTTCAGGTCCACGCCGACGACATCCGCACCTTCCTCGGCGGCAACGCTTGCGACCCAGCCGGAGCCAGTCCCGACGTCGAGCACCACGTCGCCCTCGTCGACGAACTCGCGCGTCGCGTCGCCGAGCAACCGAGAGTCTTCGGCCGGTTGATACACGAGGTCGGGCTCTCTGCGCTCTGCCAGGTCCGTCACTGCTGGTCACCGTCCGTGTTCGCGGCCGGTGCCGTCGGCTGACGGTCGCCGGCGAGTCTGAACCCGTCGCCCTCATCGCGGGCCGTGAGTTCGCGCTGCGGATACGGGATCTTGATGCCTTCTTCGTCGAACGCCTCCTTGACGGCCCGGATAACGGCAGTCTGTGTGCGCCACTTCCGCCGTGCGCTCGGGTCCGAGATCCAGAACCGACATTCAAGGAGGACGGCCGAGTCACCGAACCCCCGGCCGACGACGCTGGGCGACGGTTTCGAGAGCAGCGGGGAGACGTCGCACTCGTTCATCGCTCCCTCTGCGACAGCGGCCGCCCGAGTGACGTCTGCCTCGTAATCGACCCCGATCTTGAAGGACACGCGCAGCCGGCCCGAACGCGAGCGGTTGACGATAGAACTCGAAGCGACCTCGTCGTTGGGAATCATGACGTGTTCGTCGTCCCAGGTCCGCAGCTCTGTATTGAACAGCGTCACGTCGACGACGATCCCCTCGTTGTCGTCGACGACGACCCAGTCGCCCACCTCGAGCGGGCGGGCAAACAGCAAGACGATGCCGGCGAGGATCGCGCCGAGCGTCTGGCGGGCGGCCAGACCGACGACGAGACCGATGGCCCCGGCACCGACCAGCAGGTTCGCCGGATTGACGCCGGCCAGCGAGAGAACGAACGTCGACGCCACGATGTAGATGGCGAGTTGCAGGAAGTGATGGATGACCTCTCGCCGATGGGCCGTGATGACGTCACCGCCGCGGTCTTCGAGGACGCCCCTGGTGACGCGAGTCAGCGTGTAGGCGATGATGAGTGTGAGAACGCCCACCAACGCGAGCGCTCCCTGACGTGGGCCGACGCGGATGACGGCCAGACTGGCGAACACCTCGTCGACGATCCGCCAGACGACGACGAGGAACCAACTCGTCGCAGCGGCCGCGAGGGTCACCAGGACCGCCTGGACCGCTTCGACGTCGTCTGCCGGATAGCGCTCTTTCAGCCGGGGTCCCAGCGCTCGAATCAGGAACAACACGAGGACGAACCCCGCCACGACGACCAGACTGGCCAGGAGCTGCTCGTCTCCCGTCGAGGCGAGAGACTGAACCCACCCCGCCTGGAGGAGTGGAGCGGCGACCGACCGCAGGAGAGTCATGTCGGCTCGCCGACCTCCCACGCCAACTCCGCCAGGGCGGCGAACTGCGCGGGCGTCACGTTGCCGGCTCGCATTCCCATGAGTTCCTCGTCGGCAGCGTCCACCACGGCGTCGGGATCGTCCAGGCCCGAAATGTGCGCCGTGTTGCGAACTGCGTTCCGCATCGTCTTGCGCCGCTGCGTGAACACCGCCGTCACGAACTCGAGGAAGAACTCGTCGTCCGGCACCGTGTACTCGGGATCGCGCGGCGTCGCCCGGACGAGCGCGCTCTGGACGGCCGGCGGCGGGGAGAACGCTTCCTTCGGAACCGGCTCGACGACCTCGACGTCGGCGTAGTGACCCGCCGTCACCGAGAGCCGCCCGTAGTCGTCGGTCCCGGCCTCGGCAGCCATTCGTTCGCCGAACTCCTTCTGGACCATGACCAGGAGCGGTCGCTCGTGGGGCAACAGCTGGAAGATGATCTCGCTCGACGCCCCGTACGGAAGGTTCGACACCGAGCACGTGAACTCGGGCAGCTCGACGTCGAGGGCGTCGCCTTCGATCACGGTGAGTCGACCAGCGTCGACGTCGTCAGCGAACTCCTCGCGGAGGAAGGCCGCGAGGGTCGGGTCGCGTTCGACGGCGGTGACTTCGTCCGCGACGGCGAGCAGCCGGTCAGTGAGCGCGCCGGTCCCGGCCCCGATTTCGAGCACGTGACCGGTGTCGAACCCGGCGTCGGTGGCGTAGCTTGGCAACCGGTCGAGCACGCGGTCGTCGACCAGGAAGTGCTGGTCCTGATCGGGGTCGCCGCGCACGCCGGCGCGAGCGATGAGCGCGTCCGGGTCGCGTCGCTCGCGTCCTGTCTCGTCGTCCTGCGAGCCGCCAGTCATACCGGGAGGATTCCCCTCCGCGAACAAAAGGCTGTCAGTCTTGCTCGTCCTCGCGAACGAACGTCCGGTACTTCAGATCGTCCTCGCGAAGTTCTTCGAGGATGCGCTCGACGAGGACCTCCTGTGGGTTGTGGAGCCCGCTGACTCGTGATTCCAGGTCTGAGAAGCTCTGGAACGGTCGCTGGTCGCGTTCGTCGAGGATGTTGTTGCGCAGTTTCTTGCCGATCCCCGGCAGGAGATTTAGCTGGTGGAGCCGAAGAGTGATGGGCTGGGCGTCGTTGTAGAAGTCGGTGAACCGCTCTTCGTTGCGGGCGACGATCTCCTCGACGACGTAATCGATCTCCGAGCGAGCACCACTCGGCAGGTCGTCGTACTCGACGTCGCGACGACTGACGATGGGCGTGTCGGCGCCGCGCCCCACGTCGATGCGGTCGCCGATCTGCACGTCCGGATCGTCCTCGAGTTCCAGTTCGAGGAGGCGGAACTCGTCTTCGGTGAGAACGAACGCGAGCGGCGGCTTTTCGTACTGCGGCCGGTCGTCCTCGGCACGGCCGTGTGGCAAGAAGTCCAGGACGACACCTGTCACGTCCCCAGTTTGTGAATCAGGCTCGCCGCTCTCGGAGTTGCTCATGGATTTTCATACGACGACGGGCTACATAAAAGCCCCAGCCGAGTGCCGGGTTGCGATTAGGCGTACTTCGCGACGACGTCGAGAACGGCGTCGAGTTCGTCGCCCGACAGGGAGAACCGTTCCTGTGCGTAGATCGCTCGCAGTTCGTCGCGATCCTGCGGGAGGGTGTTCGCGATCTTGTAGGCGGTCGGTTCGTCGACTTTCTCCAGTTCGAGCAGTTCGTCGACGAACTCCTGGGACTCCTCCGGCGTGAGCGTCGCAAAGCGGTTGACGTGTTCGATGGCCCGGGCGAGTTCGTAGCGCATCTCCCGGTCCTCGTCGGCCGCTCGCTCGCGCTCGAGATCGGCGAGGATGTCCTTCGTTTCGGCGAGGGTGAGATACTCCTCCCCGAGCTTCTCCTTGAAGATCGTCATTCCTGGGCCTTGAGGTGAGCAGGGCGAGTGATGATCGTCTTGTCCTTGCCCTGGTCGTCGATCTCGACCTTGTACGCCTGGCCCTGGGTCCCGATGACCGTGCCGGTGTGGCCGTTAAACCGCGGGTGGAACCGACCTTCGTTGATGCTCGGGTCGATGCGGAGGTGCACCTTCTGACCGTCGTCGAACTGCTCGACCGATCGCTGAGGCGGCGACGTCCCTCGCTCGCGGGGTTTGTTCTTCAGCTTGTGACGCGTCTTCTTGAACGGTCCGTGCGAGTTGGGCATTCGTGCGCATCGGTTGTCGGGACGGGCTTATAAAACGTGCGTTCCCGACCGGCCACCGGCCACATCGAACTTCCCGAGCGACCACTTCGCAGTTCGCCACACCGACGGTGCCGACAAATGCGGGCAACTGGCCCGTCGACCGTACGGCCACTACCGTTCGTCTCGCGAACGCGGGCTGTTTTTCTCACGCTGAAAACGCTCGGGGTGGTTTATATCTTGTGGCCGAGTACGGACTGCTACGACGATGATGACCCCCGGTGAAAAGGTCATCGCGGTGGGGGTGCTCTCGACGATGAACCTCGCGATGCTGCTAGTGTCAGGCTTCCTGGCGGCAGGATCGCTCATCGCGACGATCCCACTCGCGACGGCTATCGTACACCAGTAACGGACGGCGACGACCGCACCCGCAGGTCGACGGTCGTGGATGACAGCAGAAAGGTGTCGGCTGCTTACAGGCGGCCGACCGAATCGACGGAGACGCTCTCGACGCCGTCGGTGTTCTCGAACCCTTCCTCGACGGCCTCGGTGCCGCCTTCGCCGTCGGGGACGACGACGGTCGGGAAGAGAGCAACGAGACCGAACGCGACGTCGTCACGCTCGAATCCGTTGATTTTGGCTCCTTCGGGCAGGGACTGTTCGAGGCGCTCCTGAAGCGCGTCGAGGTCCACGTCCGGGCTCTGCGGCATTACCTTGATCTTGGCTGCGACTTTTCCCATGGGTGCTGATGTGGATGAGAGTTGATTGGGGTTGCGATTTCAGTTAGGGACCGGTGAACCCGCAGTCGGGGCACTTGTAGAGGTTGCTCTGCTTGCGGCACTTCGCACAGCGGTAGATCTGCTGGCCACAGTCCGGGCACTTGAACGCTGCAGCGTTGGTCCCCGAGATGTTAATCCCGCAGGAGATACACTTCTGTTTACGCTTTTGCTGACCTTCACTCATACCAGGGGGGAAGATACCGCGACATATAACCCTTAATGAATGCTCCGCACCCACGCGACGGGGAGTCCGCGGCGTCAGCCGTGCTATCCAGGTAGGATGTCCCCGAGCGCGGCGCCGATGACCATCGGGACGAACGCGACCGAGATCTGGCTGATTGCGAGCCAGGGCTCGGCCCAGTCGACGCGACCCCAGATCGTCATCAGTCCCAGTGCAGTCAGGAATGCGATCGTGACCACGCCGACGAGTCGCCGCGGGAGCACGCCGAACAGCGGCTTGTACACGCGGACGTCCTGGAACTCGGCCACGTAGAGGATCCCGATCGTCAGCCCCAGTGCCACCACGAGCGTGCCGACGAGCGAAAGCGGATGGGTCGCGACGAACGCCCCCACTTCGAGCGTGCCGCCCTCGACGACCATCGGGATGCCGAACAACACCGACCCGAGCAGAGCCTCTGCTGCGTCCGCACGGTCGAACCCGACGACGAGGCGGCCGAACACGGCCGGCTCTTCGACGTCGTGAACCGTCTCGATGAGCTCTTCGACGCGATCCCGTTCCGCAGGACTGTCGACGGTGTCGTGGAGCGCGTCGAGTTCGTCGAGCAGGTCCCCCAGCGTCGGCGTGTCGTCGGGGGCATCACGACGGCCGTCCGCGTCAATTTCGGACGCCCCCTGGTTCCCGGACATCCGTCAGATGACGTCCTCGATGTCGTAGTCCTCGTCGTCGGCCACGTCGGTCGGGTCGCCGCCTTCCCAGACGTAGAAGCCGCGACCGACTTTCTTCCCTGTGTTGCCGTTCTCGACTTTCTCCCGGAGGATCGCCGGCGGTTCGAACCGATCGCCGAGTTCGTCGTGGAGGTGTTCGAGGACGTCGAGCCTGACGTCGAGGCCGACCCGGTCGGTGAGTTCGAGGGGGCCAACCGGGTGGTCGTGGCCGAGTTCCATCGCCGCGTCGACGTCGGAGACGCTCGCGACGTCCTGCTCGACCAGCCGCATCGCTTCGACGGCCAGCGCCAGTTCGAGTCGCGACGACGCAAAGCCCGCCGTGTCCGTGACGACGACCGGCGTCTTGCCGAGTTCATCGACGAACTCCTCGGCGAACGCGGCAGTTTCGTCGCTGGTCTGGTCGGCGAGGGCGACCTCGACGAGCGCCATCCCGTTGGGCGGCTCGAAAAAGTGGAGCCCGACGGCACGTTCGGGATCCTTCAGCCCCGCGGCGATGGCGCTGACCGACAACGACGACGTGGTCGTCGCGATGACGGCGTCCTCGCCGACGTGATCTTCCACGTCGGCGAACACCTCGCGCTTGGCATCGAGGTCCTCGGGGATGGCTTCGATGACGAGGTCGGCACCGGCAACGGCCGACGACAGACCGGTCGTGCCGTCGAGGGCGTCGAGTGCCTCGTCGACCTCGCGCTGGGAGAGTTCGCCACGGTCGGCGCTCGTTCCGAGGCGCGTGCTGATCGTGTCGATGGCGTCCATCACGAGGTTCGGTTCGAGGTCGCGAACGCTCACCTCGTGGCCAGCGGCCGCACAGACGTGGGCGATGCCGGTTCCCATCGTCCCGGCTCCGACTACGGCGACGTGCATGCCCTCACACGGGAGGGGCTGGCGGTTAAACGTTACCGCGATTTCCACTGATGGAATCGTGCGATTGCGGCCACAGGCGACCTCAAACCGCCGGTTCCGGCTCGTCAGCGAGCATCCCTTCCGTCACTTCGACCTCGAAGAGGCGTGCATCGCAGTCCTCACAGGTCACCGCGACGACATCGTGGGTGCGACAGCACGACTCGACGACCTCCTGGCCGAACCGGACCGAGCCGTCACAGGCCGGACAGCGTTCGAGGAAGAGACGAAGGCCACCGAGTATCGCGCCCCGAGCGGCCGGGTCCGCGTCCTCCCAGCCGTCGTAGCGGTCGGGAAGGAGTCGGCCGGCGGCAGCGTCGGCCAGGAACGCGGCGCGTGACTCCCAGCGCCCGACCTGACCACTGCCGCTGACGGCGACGAAGGCCCCGTCACCGAAACTCTCGAACTCGAGCGTCTCGGCGTCGACGCCGACGATCGCACCGAGTGCCTCCCGCCCGGTGTCGTTTGCCCGTTCCGTCTCGATCTGCTCGAACAGCGCCGTCTCGAATTCGTCTGTCAGTCCGAGATCGCCGTGTGGCCTGGGCTCGATGGCGTGTGTGTCCAACAGCACTGCCTCGACGTCGACGGACGCGTCCACCGGCTCGGCGGCCACTCCCTCGGCTTCGCCCTTCCCGAACAGGTCGAGGACCAACGCCGGAAAGTAGCGCTTGGTCAGCGCCGGCGTTCCCGGGACGAGATAGCCCCGGAGGGAGATGGCCGCCACGCTCACGAGGAAACTACCGCCAGTTACTCCCCACGCGACACCGCGCCCTGCATCGACCTCGAGCGTGACGTATCCGAGGAGCGCGCTCACGACGACCGCGATGACGAGGTTCGTCGCTGTACAGGGGAGACATCGGTTCTCACCAGTGTACTCGGGGTTTCGAAACCGAGCGACGATCGTCGGGCGCGGCCAAGGTGACATGGGGAAGCGTACCATCAGGAGGCACATCAACATTAGGTCAGCGTAACAGTTTGCCAGGCGGACGAAGCGGCGAGCAGACCGAGCGGTGACGGGGAAAGAGCGCAATCCGACCCAGCGGTCAGGTCCGTGACGTCGGAGTAAGCAGTCGGGCGAACGCGGACGACGGTCGCGGTCCTTCCGGGGGTTCAGTACCGGATGCCTTCGACGGCAGGTTCGAACCGTTCGTCGTCGCCGAGTCGATCGAGGATGGCCGGTTCGTCGATGGCCAGCGAGTAGGCCGGCCGGCCTTTGCCGGTCGGGGACTCTTTCCGTTCTTTCCCGAGCAGGTCGGCCTCTTCGAGTGTCGTCAGCGCCTTGATGACGCGCTGTCGAGTCACCCCACCTGGAATCATCGTTTCGAGCGCCTCGTACTCGTCGATGAGGTCTTCACAGACCCCCGTCACGTCGAACGAGTGAACCGGCGTGTCCTCCCGGTTCCTGAGGTCGATGATAGCAAGTAACACGAACCGGTGAAACGGGTCGACCGCATCGAGGTCGGCACTCGTCATACCCTACAAAAACGACGGAGCGACCCAAGTACGTGATGGTTCCGTTGGCAATCGCGAAGCTTTACCGACGTGGGGGCGCTACCGGCGGACATGACTGACGAGGGATGGTTCGCGGGACTCGACCCCGAGGACCGCGCGGGCGCCGTCGCCCGCATTCGCGAGGGACGCGCCGACGCGCCGGCCGACTGGCCGGCCGTCGCCGTCGAGGACGATTACGCCGGTGACCAAGACGAATACTACGACCGGCTCCACGAGGTGACGATAGCCGCCGCCCGCGAAGCCGCCGGTGAGCGCGAACGCGCGGCCGACCGCCAACTCGTCCACGCCGTCCGCGCGATGGACGACTGCCGCGAACAGGCGAACGAACTCGCCGAACGGCTCAGCGAATGGGCCGGCAGCTTAGACGAGGACGCTGGGGCCGGCGTCTCGTACGCCCGCGAACTCGCCGCTCAGGAGCCCGACGCTGCTGCGGATCGCCAGGTCGTCTCGCTCGCGCGCCGCGTCGTCGGGCTGGCCGACGAAGCCGACGACCTCCAGGCCTACGTCGAGACGACGGCGCCGGACGTCGCGCCGAACCTCTCGATGCTCGCGGGCCCAGTGCTCGCCGCGCGCCTCATCTCGCTCGCTGGCGGGCTCGAATCCCTGGCGAAGAAACCCAGCGGCACGGTCCAGGTGCTCGGCGCCGAGGACGCGCTGTTCGCCCACCTCCGCGGCACCGCGCCGTCGCCCAAACACGGGATCATCTACACGCACGACGCGGTCCGCGGAACCCGACGCGAGGAGCGCGGCTCTGCGGCGCGGGCACTCGCCGGGAAACTCAGCATCGCCGCGCGGATCGACCACTACAGCGGCGACCGGCGGCCGGACCTGCAGGCCGAACTCGACGACCGAATCGAAACCATCCAGGCCCGAGGTGAGGACGATGAGTGATCTCCCGGCAGGCGTCGAGCGACGCGCAATCGACGGCGAAGACGGGCTGGCGACGCGAGGCGAACCGGTGTACGGCGAACCCACCCAGGACGGGTGGCGGCGCTGGGACGCCCACCGGTCGAAACTCGGTGCGATGCTCGAACTCGGGATGGACACCGGACTCGTCGGCGGAGAGACGGTTCTGTACCTGGGCGCGGCCGCCGGGACGACGGTGAGCCACGTCGCGGACTTCGCCGGTCCGACGTACGCCGTCGAGTTCGCAGCCCGGCCGATCCGCGACCTGCTGGACGCTGCGGAGAGTCGCGACCGACTGTTCCCGCTGCTGAAAGACGCTCGCAAGCCCGAGACCTACGCCCACGTCGTCGAACCGGTCGACGTCATCGTGCAGGACGTCGCCACCCGCGGACAGGCTGACGTGGCCCTCGCGAACCGCCAGTTCCTCGCCGACGACGGGCGACTGCTCGCAGCCGTCAAGGCCCGGAGCGAGGACGTGACCGCCGACCCCGAGGACGTGTTCGACGCGGTCGTCGCCGACCTCGAAAGCGAGTACGAGATTCTCGAACGTGAGCGACTGGAGCCGTACCACGCCGACCACCTCGGCGTCGTCGCCCGACCGCGGTAACGGATCTCGCTGCTCACGGGTCGTTCCTCCCCGTTCGGCATCTCCGAGAGACTCGCTTCGCTCGTCTCTCGCCGCTCACGGGTCGTTCCTCCCAGTTCGCACGTACCGAGACGCTCACTTCGGTCTTTCCCGCCGCTTGCTCACGGGTCGTTCCTCCCCGCTCGCACGTTTCGAGACGCTCCCTTCGGTCGCGTCTCGCATCTCGCGTCTCATGCAGAACGTTTTAGCCGAGGACAGTCCAACCACGTTCCGATGGACGAGAGGGGTTCGGCCGAGAACTTCACCCGAATGGGCACGCTGGGCATCGAGGAGGAGTTTTACGTCGTCGACGACGCGGGCCGACCGACGTCGGGAACTGACGAACTCGTCTACGAAACGGAGCCGCCCGAGATTCTCGAGGGCCGCCTGGACCACGAACTGTTCAAGTGCGTCATCGAGACGCAGACGCCGACCATCGACGCCGGTGATCTGACGAGCGCGCGCGAACAACTGAACGCCGTTCGGAATGCCCTGGTCGACCACGCCGAAACCCACGGCTACGGCATCGCCGCGGCAGGGCTCCACCCCGCGGCGAAGTGGCGGGAACTCGAGCACGCCGAGAAACCCCGCTATCGCGCGCAACTCGACCGCATTCAGTATCCACAACATCGCAACACGACCGCTGGATTGCACATCCACGTCGGCGTCGACGACGCGGACAAGGCCGTCTGGATCGCGAACGAACTCCGGTGGTACCTGCCGATCATGCTGGCGCTGTCGGCGAACTCGCCGTACTGGAACGGATTCGACACCGGCCTCCAGTCCGCCCGTGCGAAAATTTTCGAGGCGCTCCCCAACACCGGCGTCCCGACGGCGTTCGACTCCTACGACGAGTTCGACGAGTTCGAGCGCATGATGATCGAAACTGGGTCGATCGACGACCGCGGCGAACTCTGGTACGACGTGCGCCCACATTCGGAACTGGGCACCGTCGAAGTGCGCACGCCCGACGGCCAGGCCGACCCCGACCGCGTGATGGCGTTCGTCGAATACACGCACGCGCTCGTCACGGACCTGGCCGAACGTTACGAGGACGGCGAAACCGGCCGGAAACACCGACGCGAACCCCTCGACGAACACAAGTGGCGTGCACTGCGTCACGGCCACGACGCGGAACTGCTCTCGCGGGACCTCACCGAGTCGGTTCCGCTAGGACAGCTCGTCGACACCGAGTGCGACCGGCTGGGCGTCGACGGAATCAAGCGGCTCTACGAGGCCGAAAGCGGCGCACAGAAGCAGCGTCGACTCCGCGACGAGGAGGGTATGGACGCGCTGTGCGAGAGCCTCCGGCTGTAGCCAAGGATTTTTACCCGGCTGTTGCGTTCTGTCGTCATAGAGAGGACTCATGTCTACAGACGACGGGCCAACAGAACCAGACGAACCGACAGCGGGGGGAGACGTTTCCAGTGAGACGGACGCCGAGGGGGTACGTGACCGTCTCGAAGAAGAGGCAGACAGGGCAGTCGAACGGTTCGACGACGGCATCGTCGATCTGCTCGCGTGGATACTCGACACGGAGACGCGGGCGCGCATCTACGTGTTCCTCCGCCAGAACCCACACAGCACGAGCGACGAGATCGCCGACGGTACGGGACTGTACCCGAGCACGGTCCGCGAAGCGCTGGCGGAGCTCCACGAGGAATCGAAGGTCGAACGCCGCAAGCGCGAGAGTGGCGGCGCTGGCAACAATCCCTACGAGTACACTGCCATGCCACCGAGCGAACTCGTGACGACCATCGTCGGCGACGTGCAGTCGGAACTGAACACCGTGTTCAATCTGGACGAGCACCTGTGTGAAGACACCGACGAGGGTGAGACGGCCGACGCTACGTCGGAACCAGTAACGATCACAGTGGACGAGGAATCGGCCGATCAAGCGTGATCGTCACAGTTGGGATACGCGACGGACGGATCGCCCACCAGTCAGTCGACCAATCCGAAGCCACTAAGCCATGAGGGGACAATGCCCGGAGATATGAAGGTCGCGCTGGGCGGGACGTTCGATCCCGTGCACGACGGACACCGTGCGTTGTTCGAGCGTGCGTTCGAACTGGGGAACGTCACGGTCGGACTCACGAGCGACGAACTCGCGCCGAAGACTCGAAACGAAGACCGCTACGTCCGCCCCTACGAGGAACGGAAGCGCGATCTCGACGCCGAACTCACCGAGTACTCGGCGCCACACGACCGCGAGTACGAGATCCGGAAGCTGACTGAGCCGACCGGTATCGCCACCGAGGAACAGTTCGACGCGCTCATCGTCTCCCCCGAGACGGAAACCGGTGGCCGTCGCATCAACGAAATCCGTCGCGAACGCGGCCACGACCCGCTGGAGATCGAAGTCGTCGACCACGTGTACGCCGAAGACGACGAGATCATCTCGAGCACCCGCATCGTCAAAGGCGAAATCGACGAACACGGAAATCTGACGCCCGACCGCGAGGGACGCCCGAAACACCCCGAGACGTAGTTACCAATCGGGTGCGTCGAGACCCGCTTGTTCGATGAGGTCTTTCCATCGCTGTTGCACCGAGAGCCGAGAGACGCCCGCAGCGTCGGCCACGTCGCCCTGCGAGCGGCGGTCTCCGGCGATCAGCGCTCCGACGTAGACGCTGGCCGCCAGTGACGCGCGCTTCGAGCGGTCAGTCTCTGGCACCGTCGAGAGAAAGAGGTCAGCGGCCCGTGACCGTGCTTCCTCGGCGAGGTCGAGGCGGTCGGCAACCTCGTTGATGTCGGCGAGCCACTGTTCGTTCTCTACCTCGTCGCTGGCGCGATACACACGACCTGATAGCACGCCCGCCGATTTAAACGCTCCCCGGGATCGCTCGGGAACCCTTATCGACGCCGCGAGGCTAGAGGCGGGCATGCCCGGCAGCGTACAGGGACTCTGGATCACGGACGAAGGCTCGGCACCGATGGAGGCAGTCGAACGCATCGAGGCCATCGAGGCGCGCGGACTCGACGGAGACCGCTACGCGCGCGGCACTGGCTACTACTCCGGGTTCGACGAGTGCGAGGTGACGCTCATCGAGGCTGAGGCCATCGAGACGATCAAAGAGGACGCCGGGATCGACCTCCGGGACGGCCGTCACCGCCGGAACGTCGTCACGCGTAGCGTAGACGTCCACGAGCTACTGGACGTGCGGTTCCGGATCGGGGACGCGCTGTTCGAGGGGACGCGACCGCGTCCGCCCTGTGCACACGTCGAAGAAGTCGCAGCCGAGGAGGGGGTCGCGCGGTCGCTGACAGAGGGACGCGGCGGAATCTGTGCACGCGTGGTCGAATCGGGGGTGATCGCGGTGGGCGACGAGATAGAAGCCATCGAGCGCGCGGGTACCGACCCGGACGCCCTCGCCGAGGCGATCCGGGAGCGACAGGACTGAAAACGGGCGCGGGGATCAGACCGGCGACAGCCCGCCGAGGAACCACTCTCCCGCCGGCTCGTCGTAGGGCCACTGACCACAGGTTTCCTTGACGAGCGTGCCACCGGTCTCCTGTTCGAAGTACTTCTGTTTGTGCCCCAGTCGGTAGTGGCAGTATTCGGGTTGCCGTTTCTCCCAGTAGATGGTCTGCATGGACGGCCAGCCGTCGGGATCTTCCGGGAGCGACTCGTAGTTCGCGACGTCCCAGTCCTCGTACTCCTCCTCGACGGCGTCCTTGAACGGCGTGGTCGCTGCCTCGTTCCAGTGAAAACTCGTCGCGACGAGCAGGAGGATACAGACAGCCACGAGCGACTGCCGCGACGGGGTCGACGTCTCTGCAACGAGGACGCCGACGCCCAGTGCGAGGAACATGAGTACGAGAATCATCTCGATAGCGCCCTGAAACTCGAGGAAGACCTGGAGCAGGTACAGCCCGCCGCCGACGGCCACCCACCAGTATTCATCGTAATCTGCCACGGCTGCCCGACCCCACCCGTAGACCCCCAGTGGGATGAGGGCGACGCCGGGGCCGAGCTCGATCACGGTCCGGAGGAGTCGCCCGGGAATCGTGTAGCGGATGACGCCGTAGATCGGTGCCAGGACGACTTCCACGAACAGCGGAATCGCGTTGCCGGTGAGGACGAACGGGAGGACAGTCAGCGTCGCCACGGTGACGCCGCCGGCGACGGTTCGTCCAGCCGCCCGCCAGCCACTGCGCTGGAGGGCCATTCCGACGACGAGAAAGGCGAGGAGGCCGCCCATTTGCCAGAAGCCGGCACCCATGGCGGCCGCGACGCCGCTGAGAAACGGTCGGTCGTCGATGGCCATGAGGAGCGCTGTGGCGCCACAGAGGAAAGCGAAGTACTTCGGTCGAATGCCGGCGAACGGGAACATGTACGTCGACGTGACGACGAACGTCGACGCGCCGGCGACGACGCTCGCGAACCCGTCGTTCGTCAGCCGGTGGGTGATGACGCCGACCAGCGTGACCCCGCCGACGATCGTTGCGACGGCGACGGCGACGCTCAGGAGATGGAGCAGTTCCATGTTCCCGAACGAGAGAACGGCGAGCACCGTCGTGACGGCGTAGATCAGGGGCGGTTTGAGGTCCCAGATGTCGACGTACAGCTCCGCCCCCTGACCGATGTACCAGCCGGCGTGTTGGAACAGTGCCGAGTCCTTGTTGACGTAGAACGGGTGTTGGGAAAACTGGTAGATCGTCGCGAGCGTCAGGAAAACGGTCGCACCGCCGAGCAACACCAGGAACCAGTTGGTATCGATCCAGTCGTACCACCCCCGGCGGGTGCGCGGGACCTTCCCGTAGAACTCCTCCATACTCGGCGAAGATTTCGATTGGCGATATAAGATAGTTCGCAAACAGGTGTGAGAAGCGTGCGCCGTGGTGGCATCCGAGCAGCCGGTGTCCCTCGTGACTTTTATAAAGGGGAAGGGGAAAGTGGGGGATGCGCGCGGGTTGCCGAGCTAGGCCAAAGGCGCAGCGCTTAGGACGCTGTCCCGTAGGGGTCCGCCGGTTCAAATCCGGTCCCGCGCATTTTGCGGCGAACAATTCGTGAGCCGCAAATGAGTGAGAGGATTTGAACCCTGGAAACCGAACGAAGTGAGGTTTCACCCGGTTCAAATCCGGTCCCGCGCATTGTTGCTGCGAACGATCCGTGAGCAGCACAATCGCCAGCGGATTTGAAGTAGAGAACGGCGAACGGTAGTGAGCCGTTCGCGTGGTTCAAATCCGGTCCCGCGCACGTTCTGTCCGAACGGCGATCGACACGTTAGTTTTCTTTCGACTGGTCCGCGTCGAGTTCGTCGAACAGAGCACGGACGCGGGTGCGGATCTCGTCGCGGATCTCACGGACTGTTTCGACCGGCTGTCCGTGGGGATCGTCCAGGTCCCAGTCGCGGTTGTCTCCGTTCCAGGTCGCGGGACAGACGTCTTGTGCAGAACAACCCATGGTGATCACGATATCGGCGGCTTGCAGTTCCTCAGGCGTGACGTCTCGGGGCGTTCGATCGGAGAGATCGACGTCCAGCTCTTGCATGACCTCGACGACTTCGTCGTGGACGTGATCGGCAGGTTGCGTACCGCCGGTGAGGACGTCGATGGCGTCTTCGACGCCGCGTCGCTGGCGTTCCCGGCGGGCGAACGCCGTCGCCATCTGGCTCCGGCCGGCGTTCTGGACACACACGAATGCGACTTTCATACGCACGGAGAGTGGAGGCGAAGCAAGGAGATTCCGGTCCGCGTCTATATACGCGAACGTAGCCGTCGATAGGTCGGAAGGCGGGGCGTGCGAACAGTGCACGGACCCGTCGTCGGATCGTCGAGCGCGTGGCCGATATCGGAGGGCACTTACCGGACAGGGTCCGACGACGGGACATGCGCATCGCCGACCGGGTGCAGGTCGAAGGGGGCAAGGAGAAGATCACGCTGGTACCCGAAACCCTCGACGACCTCTGGCATCTCACGTACATTCTCGAACCCGGTGACCACGTCTCGGGGGACACCACGCGCCGCATCCAGCGCAACGACGACCAGATGCGGGACACGGGTGGCGAACGCGAACACATGTACGTCACGATCGAAGTGGACGACGTGGAGTTCGCGCGCTTCGCCAACCGACTCCGCGTCGGTGGGGAGATCGTCGACTGCTCTCGGGAGGATCAACTCGGCCACCACCACACGCTCAACGTCGAAGAGCGCGACGAACTAGAAGTCGAGAAACGCTGGAAGTCCGACCAGCTCGAACGCTTGCAGGAAGCCGTCGAAGCAGCCGACAACGTCGACGTCGCCATCGCCACCGTCGAAGAGGGACAGGCGCACGTCCACACCGTCGCCCAGTACGGCACCGAAGAGCGGGCGAGCATCACGTCAACGACCGGGAAAGGGGAGTACGCACAACCCCGCGAGGAGCTGTTCTCGGAGTTGACAGACGTGCTCGCCAGGATGGACGTGGAAGCGATCATCCTCGCAGGCCCGGGGTTCACCAAACAGGATTGCCTGAAGTACATTCAGGACGAGGCACCGGACCTGCACGAGAAGATCACGACCGTCGACACCAGCGGCGTCGGGGACAGGGGCGTCCACGAGGTACTGAAACGCGGCGCGGTCGAGGAAGTGCAGGCCGAGACCCGGATCGCCGAGGAGGCGGATCTGATCGACGAGCTGATGACCGAGATCGGCAAGGGCGAGAAAGCCGCGTACGGCCCTGAACAGGTCGCGAAGGCCGCGGAGTTCGGCGCGATCGATACGCTGCTGGTGCTCGACGAGGCGCTCCGGCGCGAACGCGGTGAGGGAGACTGGGACGTCGACGTCGACGAGATCATCGAGCAGACCGAGCAACAGGGCGGCGACGTGACAGTGTTTTCGAGCGAGTTCGACCCCGGCTTGCAACTGGCGAACCTCGGCGAGGTCGCTGCGATACTCCGGTACCGACTCGAGTGAAACACAGGAGTGCGACGTGCCCGCGAGCCAGGTGGTGGAAATATCAACCCGCTGTGGAGGGTTTCTGCAATTGTGCTCGCCGGAACCGTTTTCACCCGGTATCCCGATGTGTCCATAGTTAGCAGATTTCCGATGTCTTTCGAAGAGCAACCAGATTTCGCACGGCAGGTGGCAGACCTCAACAAGTACGGACAGGCGCTGAACAACTGCGAGTCCGTCGAAGAGGTCGTGTCACTGAGTCTGGAGGCGATGTCGTTGCTCTTCGAGTTCCCGTACACGACGTTCATCGAGGCTCGTGACGGGGACCTGCGAGTGGTCCACAGCACCTATCCCGAGGTCTCACAGGGAGACGCACCGGGCGAGGTGGCCTACGAGGCTTACGAGAGCCGGGAGACAGTCGTCGTCACGGGAGAGGAGGCCGGGGAGGGCGAAGCGACAGTCGGATCGACGCTCGCAGTTCCGGCGACGATCGTGGACGACGTGGTCGCGATCATCGTGACTCGAAGCGTAGAGGACACCGGGTTCGGCGACGCAGTGGTTCGACCGCTGGAGATACTGGCCTCGCACGCAGCGACGGCGATCAGTAACATCCGGTCACGAGAGCGTCTCGAACGCGCGCGACAGGACTTAGAAAAGCGCAAGGAGATGGTCGAGATGTACGACCGCCTGTTGCGTCACGACCTGGGGAACGACCTCCAGGTCGTCGCGGCCTTCGCGGAGGAAGTCGCCAGTCAGGTCGACGGCGAGGCCCGAGACTACGCCGAGCGCATCAACCGAACGGCCCGGAGTTCGGCGGACCTCATTCAGCGGGTCGGTGACCTCGTCAACACCCTCGAACAACAGGACGAGCCGACGCCTCGCTCGCTGGAAGCGACCATGACGGACGTCGTCGAAGACGCGCGAAATCAGTACGAGACGCTGACGATCGAGTACGATCCCGAGGCGTTCGACTACCGCGTGTACGGCGGTGACCTCCTCGATTCGGTGTTCACGAACGTCATCACGAACGCGGCGGTCCACAACGACGGCGAAGTGCACGTCCGAGTCGGCGTGCTCGAGGCCAGCGGAGAACAGGTGATCGTCAGCATCGCCGACGACGGGTCCGGCATTCCCGACAGTATCGCCGACAGACTGTTCGAGATGGGTGCCAAAGGCCCGGAGAGCGACGGCACCGGGTTCGGACTCGGATTCGTCAAGGCACTCACCGAATCGTACGGTGGCGACATCATGGTCACAAACGGGGACCACGGCGGCGCCGACTTCCACATCACGCTCGAACGCGTCTGAGTCGCCAGGTACGCCCGAGATTTAGTCGTCCGCAGTCAGTCTCGTCACGGACTCGTCGATGTTTCGCATGCTCTCCGATTGTTGTTCAGTCGCTGCAGCGATCTCGTCGACGGCATCCGAGACCTCGCGAGCTTTATCGACGGCGTCGTCGAGCATACTGGCGATCTCCTCGGCGCTCGCAGCCTGCTCGTCGGTGGCGTCGGCGACCTCCCGGATTCCCTGCGTGGTTTCAGTGACCGCCTGCGTGATCTCCTCGAAGTCGGCCATCGCATCCCGGACGCGACCGATTCCCTGCTCGACGCGGTCGTTCGTTTCGGCCAGGCTCTCGACGGTTTCGTCGGTGTCGGCCTGGATCTGATCGACCATCTGTTCGATTTCGCTCGCCTGCGTCTGTGACTGCTCGGCGAGTGACTTCACCTCGTTTGCGACCACGGCGAAGCCCTCACCCTCCTGGCCGGCCCTGGCTGCTTCGATAGAGGCGTTCAACGCGAGGATGTTCGTCTGCTCGGCGATGTCGTCGATGACGTCGACGATGTCGTCGATCTCGTCGACGCGGTCCTGGAGCTGATCGACGTCCTCGGCGACGGTTGCGGCCGACTCTCGGACGGTCTCCATGACGTCGATCGCCTCGTCTGCCGACTCCTGCCCGGTTTCGGCGAGTTGTTCCGCCTCCTTGCTGGTCGATTCGACCTCGTCGGCAGTCGAGGCCAGCTCCTCGATGGTCGCGCTCATGTCCGCGACCTCGTTCGCGATGGTCTCCATGTTCTCGGACTGGTCAGTCGTGAGCCCGTCGATACGCTGGGTCTCGGTCGCCACCTGGTTGGCGGTCGTGTCGAGTTCCTGGATCGGCTCCTGAACTGCGGATTCGACCTGGCGGGACACCTCCTTGCGTCGCTGGGCCTCGGCTTCTGCCTGCTTGTTGTACGAGTCGATGTACGTGTCCATCGCGACCTGCTGGTCGAGGTTCAGGAGTTTCGTGGCGGCGAGCATCTGGTCTCGCACCTGGCCGACGGCGTCCTCGACGGCTTCCTCGACGATGTCCTCGTCGGTCGCGTCGTCGCTGTACTCCGAGACGGCCGACTCGACGGCGTCCTCGGCGATCGCGTCCATCAACCCGCGATAGTAGATAGAATAGGCGCCGAGATAGACCCGCGGACCGAGGTCGAGGAGGTCGTGGAGTTTGCCGATTCGAGCGCGCTTCTCGAAGTACTGCTCGCCGTACTCACCGCTGCCGAGTTCCGTGAGATACTCCCGCTGGGTCTGTTTGAGTTGCTCGATCCCCTTGCTCGAACTGTTGAAAATGTCGACCGTGCGCTCGAAGTCGGTCAGGTGATCGTAGAACTCGTCGACAAGGTCCTCGGCGATGCCGTCGAACAACCCCGACATCGATTCCAGTTGCGCGGCCGTCTCCTCGTCGAATCCGGTGAACGCCTTGCGCCACTCGATCTCCTCGGCGTCGAGGCCGATATCGCCTGCCAGCGCGCTGCCATTTACCCCACGTCTGATCTCATCTGTTACTGACACCTCTCCGTTTGTTTCGGTCCGCTGTCGGAACTCCTGCTTGGCCATAGTATCAAACCAGAAACACCCTCCTTTTTTAATATCGTCGGCCCTGTTATCAACCTTGATAGCTGTATTGTGACAAACATGCACAAACGGAAACTGCTATTGACTAGCTAGTAGTTCATTCGATGTCCAGCGTCAGCCCGTCTCGTGCGAACCGGGCGTCGCCGTCGTAGTGCTCGGACAGTGAATCGAGCATTTCCTCGTGTTTGCCGTCCGTGTGTGGGTAGAGGTGGGTGAGATACACTCGGCCAACGTCGGCGTCAGCGTCTGCGAATGCCTGTCCGAGCGTCGACGGCGTCGGATGGTTCGAAACGTCGACCTCGTCGGGGAACGAGCAGTCGTGCACGAGGACAGCCGTTTCGTCGAAGAACTCGACGAGATCCGCGAACGCTTCGGTGTCACCAGAGAACCCGAGCGTCGGCGGGCTCGACTCGGGATCACCGCCTCCGGCGACAGGCGTGAGCCGATAGGCGAAACACTGGACAGAGTGTCGAGTCTCCGTCGCCTCGGCCGTGAACCCGGCGATCTCGAACTGGCCGGCCTCGGGATCGACGGTTCGGAGATCGAGGTCGATGCGGTCGCGCATGTAGTCGTGCACGTCGAGCAGGTCTTCGACCAGTTCGGGCGTCCCGGGCGGACCGGCGATCGTGAGCGAGTCCTCGCCAGCCAGCCATCGAGCCTTGATGAGGACCATGAGGTCCGAGACGTGGTCGAGGTGGTGATGCGTCAACAGAACGGTGCCGACGCCCTCGTAGCCCACGTCAGTGCGCTGGAGCGCGTGGAGGACGCCGCTCCCGCAGTCGACGAGGAGTCGGTCCGAGCCATCCTCGACGAGCAGTCCGGTCTGGAACCGCTCCCCGGTCGGCATGGCGGTCCCGGTTCCGAGAAAGGTGAGTCGCATACAGGGAGGCAGACGGCCGCGAACTTCAAACTGGCTTCGTCGGTCGCACGCGTGCTGGCGTCCAGTTTCACTTTCACCGTGCGTTCCCAACGGACTTTACCACGCCGCCCGTACGGGCCCGTGGATGGGAGGACGCGAGCTGCTGGCCGAGCAGTCGGTAGGCTACGACGCCGCGGCGGTCGACATCGACGACGCCGACGTGCTGGAGCTGTTAGAGCCACCGGTCCAGGAGTGGTGGGTCGAGCAGTTCGGCGACTACGTGCCCCAGAACGGCGGCTACTTCACGCCGCCCCAGAAAGAGGCGATCCCGCTCATTCACCGCGGGACGAACGCACTCATCTGTGCGCCCACGGGCTCTGGAAAGACCCAGGCGGGTTTCTGCGGCATCATCAACGAACTGTTCCGTCGCGACCGGGCCGAGGGCCTGGACAACAGCGTTTACTGTCTGTACATCTCGCCGCTCAAATCCCTGGCCAACGACATCCACCGGAATTTGGAGGTGCCGCTGGAGGGTATCAGCGACAAACTCGCAGCACGTGACGAGGATGTCGAGATCAGACACGCCATCCGCCACGGTGATACCAGCGACAGCGAGCGCCAGCGGATGCTAGACGAGACGCCGCACATCCTCAACACGACGCCGGAGACGCTCGCGATCCTCCTCAACTCGCCGAAGTTCAAGCAGAAACTCGAGACGGTCGAGTGGATCATCGTCGACGAGATCCACAGCCTCGCCGAGAACAAGCGCGGGACGCACCTCTCGGTCTCGCTGGAGCGACTCGAAGCGATGACCGACGATTCACCGACCCGGATCGGCTGTTCGGCCACGGTCGAACCCCTGGAGACGATGGGGGAGTTCCTGGTCGGGCAGGCAGAGCCCGGTGGGCCCTCCAGGGAGTTCGAGCTCGTGGACACGCGGTTCGTCCGCGAGTTCGACGTCGAACTCACCTGTCCGACGGACGACCTCATCAACACGCCCCAGGACGTGGTCACAGACCGGTTCTACCGGCAACTCCACGAACAGATCCAGTCACACACGAACACGCTGGTGTTCACCAACACGCGTTCGGGCGCGGAACGCGTCCTCCACAACCTCCGCGAGAAATACGACGAGTACGACGAGACGAACTCCGGCTGTCACCACGGCAGCCTCTCGAAGGACGAGCGCCAGCGCATCGAGGAAGCGCTGAAATCCGGAGACGTCGACGTGGTGACGACCTCGACGAGCCTGGAACTGGGAATCGACATGCCCCACATCGACCTCGTGGTCCAGGTCGGGTCGCCGAAGTCCGTCGCGTCGCTGCTCCAGCGGGTCGGGCGGGCGGGACACCAACTGGGCGAGACGGTCACCGGTCGCATCGTCGCGCTCGACCGAGACGAACTCGTCGAGTGCGCGGTGATGTGCAAGAAGGCCGAGGAGGGGTTCGTCGACCGCGTGTTCGTGCCCGAGAACGCCCAGGACGTGGCTGCTCAGCACGTCTACGGAATGGCCATCAACGAAGTCCGGCCCGAACGGGAGATCAAGGCCATCCTCCGGCGTGCGTACCCGTACCGGACCTACTCCGACGACGAGTTCGAGCAGCTCATGGCGTATCTCACGGCCGACTACGACGGGATGGAGGACAAACACGTGTACGCGAAGGTCTGGCGGGACACCAACGACCCTCCGGACGGCGAGCACCACTACGAGGAGTTCCCCGTCGGAGAAGACCTCATCGGCAAGCGCGGGCGGTTGGCACGCGTCATCTACATGACGAACATCGGGACGATTCCGGACTCGTTTACGTGCGACGTGTTCACCAAGTCGGACGACCAGTGGGTCGGCAACCTCGACGAGGAGTATCTCGATACGCTGGAGTCGGGCGACGTGTTCGTGCTCGGGGGGAACCACTTCGAGTACGCCTACCGACGCGGCTCGAAGGTGTACGTGAACCGGACGAGCGCTCGGCCGACGGTCCCCTCGTGGTTCTCGGAGCGGCTGCCGCTCTCGTACGACCTCGGCAAAGAGATCCTCACGTTCCAACAGGAGTTGTTGGAGCGGCTGGAACACGGCGGACCACCGGAGGTCAGGATGTGGCTGCGGGAGTTCCCGCTGGACGACGACAGCGTCCGGGCCATCGCCAGGATGTTCGACGAACAGGTCAGGTACGCCGGTCAGGAGAGCGTCAGTACGGACGCGCGACTCGTCATCGAAGTGGAGATGGACCGCGACGAGTACGAACGACGCTACTACGTGCACTCGAACTACGGCCGCCGGTTCAACGACGGGTTCTCGCGACTGCTGGCCTACCGCGTCGCGCAGGCCGCGAACGCGAACGTCACCGTCGCGGTCGCGGATCACGGCTTCACGCTCTCGATGCCGCTCAACCGAAAAGTCGACCTGACCGGCATCGTCCGTGACATCGATCCGGCGTCGGTCCGCGAGGATCTCCGAGCTAGCCTCGACGACACCGATCTGCTCAAGCGGTACTTCCGGATCAACGCCACGCGGGCGCTGATGATCCTCAAACGCTACAAGGGCTACGAGAAGTCCGCCAGCCAACAGCAGGTGTCGAGCGAGATGCTTCTCGGCTTCGCCCAGGACTTGCCGAACTTCGCGGTGATCGAGGAGACCTATCGGGAGATCATCGAGGACAAACTCAACGTCAGCGGGATCGAGGCCGTCCTGACTGCGGTTCAGAACGGCGACCTCTCGGTCGTCTCACAGCGGGTCGACTCGCCGACGCCCCGCTCGTTCGGCCTGGCGACGCTCATGGCCTCCGACGTCGTCCTCGCCGAAGACGAGAGCCAGGTCCTCCAGGAGTTCCACGAACGCGTCCTGACCGAGATCGACGACGTCGATCCGACCGAACCGCGACTCTAACAGTCGACATATTCTGTATTCGACAATCGACGAAGTTTCACGCTACCAGCGACCCGCAATTCGTTTTTCTGTGAGTAGCGGGCAACGAATAAAACGCGAGACACCGATAAACGGCTCAAAACAGCCGTGAAGTTCATATTCGGCAATCAGTTATACTGCGCTTAACGAAGGTGGTAAATATGTCAGTAAGTAACGCACTCCGTCGGATCGCAGCGGTCGTCGACGGGGTCGAGGCGGAAGACGTCGAGGTTCGGGACGCGGCGATGCCGACAGATAGACCTGTGGTTTCGGACGGGAAAGTACACGTTACGCTCGACCTAGCCATCGCCTTAGAGGGCGTCGGCGGTGAGCACGCGGAGGGGAGCGAGCGTGCGTCCGCGGACCGAGAACAGGACGATCAGGCAGCGATTTCGGGCATCGTGTCCGAGGCTACCGAAACGAACCCGCCAGAGCCAACGTCGGGCGCGACACAGCACTCGTCCGACAGCCAGCGCTCACCGTCGGGGAAGGCGGAGGACGAACGTGCGGGAGACGACGCCCAGTCACGGGCTGTCGAGGTCGAACCCGCGACAGAGCAGTCCGACGACGGCGCGGTGGTCTGTCCGGAACCGGGCTGCGACGCGACGTTCGAAAGCGAACCCGGGATGAAGATACACCGCACGAAGATCCACCTGCGCGAACAGAGCGGTGACGACTCGTCGACGGCGACCCCAGCGTACAGGGACCCGGAAGCGCTCGAAGAGGTGTACGAGGCACACGACTCGTTCCCGGCGATGCGTGAAGCGCTCGACGTGGACGTGTCCGCCCAGACAATCCGGCGGCACATGATCCAGCACGGAATCCACGACCCCTCCGGTGACGGGGAAGCGAACGAGCACGCTGCCGATGGCGAGGACGACGTCGAAGCGGCCGCTGAACCCGAATCGACGACCGATTCGGAATCAGCCCGGGCGTCACAAACTACACACGCCGCTGTTGAGGATGCTGACGACCGGGAATCCGACGAGCAGCCCCCCGAAAACGCCGTCGAGAAACGAGACTCAGACGACGAAGACACTGAAGCCAGCGACGACGATCAGTCCGCCGACGAAGCCGAGACAGACGACGAGCCGACGATTCCCGAGAGCGCACCGCTCGCAGAGACCCTTCCGGAGCAAGTGACTGCCCCGGCCGACGTCACCTTTGCAGAACTCAAGGAGGCAGTTCGAACGGCCGACACGCTGTACCACATCCAGCAACAGTTCGGGCTTACTCGAGAGGAGGCGCGCGACCTGCTCGGCTCCCTCGATCTCCTAGAGCTGGTCCACGGTCGCGTCGCCACGAAACACGAGCGCGAAGAACTGAAGGCGGAGATCGACAGCCGGATTCGACACAACATCCGCGGCAACGGCACGTCTGCCTGAGCCCCGACACCGCTTCTTTGCGGACGAATCGTCAACCTACTCACGGAGTCCGGCGTATCGTCCGGACCGCCCCGGTACCGTCTGGCAGTTTGGGCCTGGTTATTCCATTCTCACCGCACCGATGTGTTGCGAAATCCCCGATTAAACTCTTATAGGCAGGGTCTTCTACCCTCTATCGATGCAAGGACAACAGGATTCGGGCCGGTACCTCGTCGAGGAGGCCCCCGATGGAACCGTCGTGATCTACGACTCCGAAAACGAAGCGGCGTGGCTCCACGCGGACTGTGCGGTGCCGCTCGACGAACAGGTTTAGAAGCGCACCCCACGGGAACCAGAAACTGCCTTCTCTTACCCGGTAAGGAGTGTGTTCAGCGCGTCGGGCACGACGAGGACGTCACTCCCTGGATCGATCGCGTCGCCGACCGCCGGTGCCGCGGACAGCAAACACTCCTCGACCACGTCGGAATGGTCGCTGTCGGTGACGAACACGTCGTACTCGCGCAGCGCCCGCGCGACGACGAACGCCCGCTGTGCTCCGGGTTCGTACCCCGCTCGCATTTTCTCGTAGAGCCGATCCGGACTCTCTGCCTCACTCAACCACTCGTAGAACCGCTGCTCTCCGCTCCCGTCGCCCGCACCCTCCGGCAGCGCGGCCGGAATCACCACCTTTCCGCCGTCGCGAAGGGGGGTACGGTCACCCAAAATGACGTAGGTCGCCGCCCGCGTCGTCTGATAGAGGTTGGCGTCTTTCGGCGCGCCGACCCCCGCGACCACGGCGTCGTATTCGTCGCGTACTGCGACCGATAGGGCCTCCTTACCAGTCGCTGCGAGGTCGTTGACGACCGAACGGGGCTCGCCCGCGCTAGCAGCGAGAATTCCCGCCGGCCCGTGGGTTACGTTGAGACAGAAGTCCAGTCCCGCGAGGTCGCCGGCGCGGTCGACCGTCTCGCGGAAGGGGTTGTCCTCGACGCGACCGAGACGCACACCCGGTTCGGCCAGCATGTCCGGTCCGTGGGTGTGCCGGATGAGCGACGGCCCGCCTGCCCCGATCACGACCGTCTTCGCTCCCCCCGAGAACCCTGCGTACTGATGTGGTTCGACCATGCCGGTCGAGAGCACCAGGTCCGCGTCCGCGACGCGCTCGTGAACCTCGATCGGGCAGTCGTCGACTGTTCCGACCGTAACCGTCTCTTCGGGGTCGTGATTCCGCGCCAGGTCCGCGTGCTCACCGAGCGCGGTTTCGATTTCCACGTCGGTCATCGGCCGATGGAGCCCGAGTCCGAGCAGGACGGTGACCTGCTCGCGCGGGACGCCGGTGCGTTCGAGTTCCGATAGCAGCACGTCCAGGAGGACGTCGTCGGGCGTCGCGCGCGTCACGTCGGTGACGACGATGGTCACGAGGTCGTCGGGATCGGCGATCTGTGCCAGGGACGGCCCGTGAGGGTCCGCGACCGCGTCTTCGGCGGCCGCACGAACGTCCACGGCCTCACCTCCCCGTGGCTCCGCGATCGTCACGTCACAGTCAGGGAGCGAAATGTCGATGGTCCCGTCCCCGAGCGGGAGCGTGAAACTCATACGTGGCTGTGTGAGGGGCCAGAGGGAGTAGCTAACGGTCCACTTCGTCAGTCGCGTTCGCCCAGGTGCGCTGGGGCAATTCCCTGAACCGAGAACACTCTGCGTCGAGCGGACTCGTGTAACTGGCGGAACAGCCGGCGTACTCCCCGTTGTGCATCCAGAGAATCCGGTGTCCGTGGGCGTCGGCAAGGATCCCTGCGGGCGACCCACCGCTGGTGTTCACCGAGAGCCCGTAGAGGACGCCCGTCTCGCACGAGTCGTTCCTCGCACTGTCGGAGTCTGACTCGACGTGGACGCGGAACGTGCTCAAATCGACGCCAGCCGGCGAGGTCCGCTCGACCCACGCCGAGAGGTTCGCGTTGGGGTCGTCGGTTCGGACGAACGCGACCTTGCTGTAGTCGCTTCCGTTCCAGGACCCACCTCGGTAGCTACTGACGTTAGCCGCACAGCCAGAGTCGAGTCGATCGAACTCAGCGATGTGGATCTCCGTCGGTCCCGTGTGATCGGAGAACCCGGGGAGGTCGTTCACCGACGGGTGCGTGACGCCGACGAGAAAGAGCGCGATCACGAGCACCGCGATACCGACGCGTCTGGAGGGGGAGGCGATTGGGACCATTCGGTCGCGCTTCTCTCGCAGGGATGATAATTCCCACGAACCCACGATTACCGCGCCCACTCGACCATCCGTCCGTAGACCGAATCGGTCGAGAGGGCGTCGGCGTCTCCGACCAAAACGAGCGACTTCTTGGCCCTGGTGAGCGCGACGTTGATGCGCCGGTAGTCCTCGAAGATCGGGCCGTCGAGGGACCCCGTCGCGACGAAGGAGACGACGATGACCTCTTTCGAGGAGCCCTGGAATCGGTCCACCGTGTCGACGGTCACGCCGTCGGGTGCGCGCTTGTTGATCTCAGCGACCTGGGCGCGGTAGGGTGCGATGACGCCGATCTCGTCCGCTTCGACGCCAGCCGCCCGGAACGACTCGATCGTCTCGACCACGGCGTCGGCCTCATCGGGGTTGGTGTTCCCGCGCGCTCGGCCGTCCGGATCGACGAACGCGACCGAGTCCTGAAGGTGTGCCGGGAGGGCGTCCAGGGACACTCCAGGGAGGTCGGTGAGCCGCTGAGCGGCGACCTCGCCCGTCGCTGGCCGCAACTGCCCGTCGTAGAACTCCCGCGAGGCGAACGCCTGGATGCGCTGGGCCATCCGATACTGGCGGTCCAGCATCACCGAGGCTTCGGGATGGGCCTCGATGAGGCGCTCGAACAGCGACGATCCGAGGTCGGCCGTGTCGTCGCCGTCCATCTCGTCTTCGGCCTGGACCACCGGCGGGAGTTGCTGGTGGTCCCCGACGAGAACGAACCGCTCGGCGAGATTGATGGCCGCCAGCGCACCGGGTTCGGTGATCTGTCCGGCCTCGTCGACGATCGCGACGTCGAACTCCTGTTCCCGCATCACCGTCGAGCCGCAGGACGCCGTCGTCGCCGCCACGACGGACGCCTCGCGGAGCTCGGTCGAAATCGCGGACGGGTCCCCGCGCTCTTTCAGCCGGAACTCCTGCATGTCCTGGTGGACGCCGGTTTCGGTCCCGACCCGGAGGAAGTCGTCGAACCCCTGCTCGCGGAGGGCTTCGAGCGCGTTGTCGACTGCTCTGTTGGTGAACGCAGTCAGCAGCACGCGCTCGCCCTGCTCGACGAGCGCACGGACCGTCCGCGCCAGCGTGTACGTCTTGCCCGTCCCTGGCGGTCCGTGGACGAGCGCGAAGTCCTCGGCGCGGACCGCCAGGGACACCGCCTCGTTCTGGGCCTCGTTGTTATCGATGTACGTGGTGTCGTCCGCGCGGAACTCGGGGTCGCGACGGTCGAAGAGGACGTCTTTCTGTTCGGCCGGCTGTTTCAGCAGGGCGTCGTGGAGCGCCGTGAGCATCCGATCGACGCCGATCTCGGAGGGGTACACGTCGAGCCGGCGGAGGTCCAGCGGTTCGTCGGTCGTGACGACGATCTCCTCGCCGAGTTGCTTGACCCGGGCGAGTTCCGCCTTCCCGCGGATCGGGTGGCCGTCGCTGGCGAGCACCACGTCGCCCTCGCGAATCTTCGAGACCGCGCCCGTGCCGGCAGCGCGGAGCTCCCAGCGACCGCCGTCGAGTTCGCGCTCGTCGAGCGGTTCCAGCCCGATGAGCGCCCGGTCGTCCTCGGCGCGCTCGTCGGCGTTCTGTCGCCAGAGTTTGGCGTACTCGCGGTGGACCGCGCGGCGCTCGGTCTCGATGGCGCGGTAGAACCGCTTGAAGTAGTCCTGTTCCTCGTCGGGGATCGCCCGGCCGACCTGCCCGGCTTTCGACTCCTGTTCGAGCCGGCCCGATACCGCCATGCAGGTGTCCTGCTCGAAGCAGTACTCGCACTTCGCGTCGGCCTCGTACCCGGTCGGGACGCTCATGTCGGCCTCCATCGCGGCGATCTCGTTGCGGGTCCGGACGACGTACTTGAGGAAGCCGGGGCCGATCGAGAAGTCCTTCGCCGGCGAGAGGTCGCCGGTCTCCTCGGTCCGCTCGACGGCCGCGTTCTTGGTGTAGAGGAGCGTCCCCGTGTCCGGCGCCGCGCTCGCGTGGGTCGCCTGCTCTGTGGCGTGGGCCTCGCCTTCGCCCAGCATCAGCGCGTAGCAGGCCGCCTGCACCTTGTCCTGGAATCGCGGCTCTCGGTTGGTGTTCTTGCCGGTCTTGAGTTCGACCGGGGACCCGCGACGGACGGCGTCGGCGCGGCCCTTGAGCCCGTAGGTCTCGCTGACCAGCGTCTGCTCGCTTCGCCACTGGTCCTCCTCAGTGAGCGTCCCCTGGTTCAGCCAGCCCTCGATCGCGCTGGCGTTCTGACGGACCTCCTCGGCGACGCTCGCCGCGTCGCGGTCCAGCAGGCCAAGTTCCAGCCCCGCTTCGGCGACGCGCTCGTCGACGGACTCGTCGAGGTCCCGTCCGCGGAGGAGATCGCCGAACACCTCGTGGACGATGGTCCCTTTGACGACGGGGTAGGCCAGCGGCAGGCCGGCGAGCTTGTTCAGATAGTACATGCGCGGGCACTGCACCCACGACCGAATGTCGGTCACGTCGACCAGGAAGTCCGGTTCGACGACGACCATCGAATCGCGGCCCGTCGAGTACTGGATCTCGCCTTTGAACTCCTTCTCCTGGGCGTCGATCACCAGGAGTTCCATCCCCGGAGCGAGGACGTCGGCGGTTTCGGTCCACTTTCCCCAGAGCGTGACGGTGACGGGGTCGGCCCGGCCGTCGTCGGGGCGAACTGTCACCTCGGCGAGGTCGCTCTGGCCGTTGCTGGTCTGGACTGTTCGGGGCTCGTCGACGGCGACGACTGGACCGCGGAGCTGCACGCAGGGAGGCAGCAGTCCGACGGACAAAAACGCTCCCCTCCCGGTCGGAAGCTGCCATCGATCGGCCCGAATAGAGACGGCTTTCTCCGAAGGAGACACACAGCCTCCGGGGAATCCGGATGCCAATGTCACAGCGACAAAATGGCCCAATCACCGCCCAACGGGCCGGAAAGCTGTGTATGCTGTGGATAACAATGCACGTTCCAGGGGTGTATCCGGTGTCACGAGTACCCCACTGCTATGAATCGCCACCAACTCACCTCGATCGCGGTCGCGATGGCCTGTTTCTTCGCCGTGGGTGTTGCAGCGACGACGCTCTCTTCGACGCTGTCGTCCGACCCATCCGAGGCTGTCGATCTCAACTACCAGTACCTCCCCATCGAAAGCAGCGACGTTTCTGATTTCCAGCAAGAGATCGAGACGAAGAAACGAGACCCGAACCTCCCCGACGACCCCGACGCCCAGAACGGAGGGTCTGACGACAACGGGAGCGGGACGGGCCAGGAGAACAACCGAGCGAACCAGCCCGAGAACCGCGGGGTGAAACCGTCGTCCGGTAACGAAGGCGCCCCGGGCGACCAGCGGGGACAAAACGAGGACGGAAAGACGCTCGTCAAAGGGAACGGGTCACAGACGATCGCCGGAGGCGGGTCGGGCGGTGGTTCCGGCGACTCCTCGTCGTCGAGTTCGGCCACGGAAACCGAGTCGAATTCCGCGAGCGTCCTCCCGCTCGTCGTCGGTCTCCTGGTGGTGGGGTTGCTGCTCGCACTCGCCTACCGCTACCGCGACCGCCTGTTCGGACTGTTCTTCTCGTCGGACACTGACAGCGAGACCGCTGCCACCGAGCCCAGGTGGGAGCCGAGTCCCCCGTCGGACGCGAACGTCGTCTTCGACGCGTGGGACGCGATGATGCGGAGCCTGGACGTCGAGGACCGACGGGCGCGAACGACCGAAGAGTGCGCCAGCGCGGCGGCTAACGCCGGGATGGACCCGGACGCCGTCCGGAAACTCACCCGCACGTTCGAGGAAGTGAGATACGGGCAACGACCGGTGACGGACGACCGCCGGCAGCGCGTCTCGCAGGTCTGCCAGCGACTCCAACTCGATCCGTCGGAGGGGGGAGTATGACCGCGCACCGTCGCGGCCCGTTGCTCGTCGGTGGGCTCCTGTTCGTGCTCGGCATCGCCATGCTGCTCGTCCGGGGGATCGCGAACCTCGTCTCGGTCGACTGGCTCGTCGACCAGCTCGGTCACGACTACCTGGTGATCGCCGGGTTCGGGCTGGTCGCGCTGTTTCTCGCCCTGCTGGTGATCCTGGCGCGGTCGCTGTACGGCTTCGAGCAGGCGACGCCGCCGACCGCCGAATCGGTGCCGACCGGGGTCCCGCTGGGCGCCCAGATCGACCACGTCGTCGAACAGGGACTCCATCCGTACGAACACGTCACCGGGCGGTCGCGAGCGACGGTTCGGGATCGCCTGCGCCAGACGGCGATCGAAACGGTGCGACGAGTCGACGGCTGCTCGTCCGCTGCCGCCAGGGCCGCCGTCTCCGCGGGCGAATGGACGGACGACCAGGCCGCAGCCGCCTTCCTGGCCGACGAGGGGCCGGCGCCGCTCGCACAGCGGCTCCGCGACGCGCTCCCGCGCGGGTCCCGGTTCCAGGACCGGACCGCTCGGGCCGTGACGGCCATTCTCGAACGCGACGAGCAGGGAGGTGACCGATGACGACCGTTCGGCGGACGAACCACTGGCGAGGCGTGGTCGCCGTCGCCCTCGTCGCGGGGTCGATCGGCCTCCTCCTGAAGCGCCCGTACATCCTGCTCGTGGCCTGTCTGGGCGTGGGATACGCGATCTATCCCAGACTGCTCCAGTCACCGCCCGTCGAGTTGGCGCTCGAACGGCGGGTGAGCGAGGCGAGTCCCTCGCCAGGTGAGGACGTGACCGTCACCGTCACCGTGACCAACGAGGGCGACGAGCGACTGACCGACCTGCGACTGGTCGACGGCGTACCGGCATTGCTGTCCGTCACGGACGGGAGTGCGCGACACGCAGCCGTGCTCGCGCCGGGCGCCTCGACGACGTTCTCCTACGACGTCATTGCGGAACACGGCACCCATCAGTTCCGGGCGGCGACCGCGATCGCCCGGGACGTGAGCGGCCGCACAGAAGTCGAGACGACCGTCGAAGCGGAGACCCAGGAGATCGAGTGCCGTCGGAACCTCCCCGACCCGCCGGTGACCGAGAGCCAGGAACAGCTCCCCGGCCGGATCCTGACCACCGGCAACGGGGACGGCATCGAGTTCGCACGCACCAGGGAGTATCGAGCCGGTGACAACCCCAGCCGCATCGACTGGAAACACTACGCCAGAACCGGGACGCTCGCGACCGTCGAGTATCGCCAGGAACGAGCGGTCAACGTCGTCGTCTGTATCGACGCGCGAGCGAGTTCGTACCGGGGTCACGACGGAGGCCCGCACGCGGTCTCTCACGGGGTCGCAGCCGCACAGGAGCTGCTGGACGCAGTCTGGGACGTCGACGAACGAGCGGGGCTGGCAGCGATCGGCAGGGAGTTCTGTTGGCTCCCGCCGGACCGCGGCACCGACCACGAACATCGGGCTCGTCAACTGCTCTTGACGCACCCGACGCTCTCACCCCAGCCACCGGACGACCCGGAACCCGACGACGACCGTGCAATGAACCAGATCAGGGAACTCCGGAAACGCCTGGACCGCGAGACCCAGATCGTGTTCGTGAGCCCACTCGCAGACGGCTTCGTCGTGGACGTGGCCATGGAACTGGCCGGCGCTGGCCGTCCCGTCACCGTCGTGAGTCCGGACGTGACGACCGGCGAATCGCCCGGCGATCGGATCGCGACGGTCGAGCGTCGAAACCGGCTCTACGCCCTCCGCCGCGGCGGCGTCTCGATCGTGGACTGGGACACCGACACGTCGCTGGCCCGCGCGCTCATGGGCGCAAAACAACGGTGGTCGTGATGTCGCAGGCAGAACCCCCATCGAGTTCGGCGATGGTTCACCGGCCGACGACGCTCGCCAGCGCGGTCGCCGTCCTCATCGCGGCCGGCAGCGTCCTCCTCGTCGCCGGCACGGCCCACGCGTTGCCGATCGCAGTGACGGTCTTCGGATTGCTGGTGGTGGGATTCGCGACGCACGGGAACTGGAACGACCGGGTCGCAACCGCCCTGATTAGCGTCTGCGGGCTCGGCCTGGTCGTCGCCGGCCTCGCGTTCGTCTTCACCACAGACCTCGACAGCATCGCCGCAGCGGAGCTGTATCCGGGACTGGCCGGCGTGGCAGTCCTCGCGGTCGCGCTCTTGCCGCTCCGACGTGGCTGGGAGACCGCGCTCGCCACCGCCGGAGCCGGCCTCGTGTTCATCGCCGTGCTGAACAGCGGCGTCGCCTACGACAGCGGACGGCTCGCGCTGTTGCTCGCGACGGCGGGCGTCGTCGCCTCGTGGGACGCGGCGAGACACGCCATCACGCTGGGCGATCAGGTCGGCCAACAAGCAGCGACCAGTAGCGTGGAACTCACTCACATCGGTGCGACGGTGCTGACCGGCGCCGTCTTCGTCGCGCTCACGGAGCTGATCTGGCGCCTCGGCGTCACCGGCCTCCCGCTGGAAGGACTCGTCGTCTTCCTCGGGGCCGCACTCGCCTTCCTTGTCGTCCTGTACAAGTGACTTCGTCGCAGCGTAACCGACATCGAGCCAACAGTTTTTAGCGGTTCGCTGGCAACCTCCCGGCATGCAATCGTCAACGGTCGCAGCCTGTGGCCTCGCACTGCTGTGCGTGCTCGCAGGCTGCAGTGGGGACAGTGGGACGCCGACGTACACGGACCCGCCGGTGGACGACCGCGTCGAGACGGACGCGATCACGGCGACGGACACGGCGACACCGTTCGGTCCGTCAGTCAACGAGACGGACCAGCCGCGGTCGTTCCTGGACGTCATCCGCGGCCGCAACCTGGGCGTCGAATCCGTCCAGACGCGCAACGGGAGCGTCCACGTGCGATACGAGGCGGTAAACGGGTCCGAACGGCGGGAGCAGGCAGCGTTCTTCCTCGGCCTCGCCTACGGGAGCGCGGTGAACGACACCTGGTCGTCGGCTGAGACGTGGAACGCCAGCGCCATGGCGGCAGTCGCCGTCGACGAAAACGGCACTCCAGTCACGAGCTTCCGGATGCCGGCCTACTGGGGCCGCCAGACCGCCACGGGCGCGATCGAGGCCACCGACCTGGCCGCTCGAATCCGGAACGCGACGGCGAACCGAACCGACGAGGGCGGCGAGACTGGGACGGACGCGATGCGGGTTTCGTTCCGAGACGCTCTTGCTACCGACGCGGACGCGACAGTGGCCGACTTCGACGAGCGAGGGGAGACGGCCTTCCTGACGCTCGAAACCGAGACGAGCGACGACGCGCTGGCAGCCACGCTGGCGACGCTCACGGAGACCTACGGACAGCAGGCGAACGGCGGGTGGAACGCGTCGGTGCTCGAGGTGACGATTCGCGGCACTGACGGAGACCTGTACGGCTGGTATCGCGTCGAGGCCGACGCGGCCGTCGACACCGACGGGGGTAGCGTGCCAGGAGGGGTGCTGGATCGCGTCTATCGTGAGAACGGCGCCCTCGAACCGGCGCAGTGAGCGGCGGTCGGGGCCGGAAACGCCGACCGCGACACGTCCGGTTCCGATACGTTCTTCGGTCGGTAGCACCAACTTGCGGGCAGCATGCGCGTCAGAGACTGGCAGGACATCCTCGAAGAGGTCGTCGAGAGCAACGCCGAGCCGAGCGGCTGGCGAGCTGTCGGCGGCGACCGGGCGAACGGGATCGGTGAGGACCTCTACGTCGGCCATCCCAGCGCCGGCGTCTTCCAGCTCAAGACGTACGCGAAGAACCCGTTCGAGGTGAACGGCGTCGGCGCGCAGGTCGCCCGCAAGATCGACGACGAGCTGGATCCGCTGTTTCCCGAGAAGGACGCGGGCCGGTTCGGCGTCCAGCGACCGATCGAAGAAGACGACGCGGAGGACACGGTGAACGAGCTCTCGGAAGTGCTCCAGGCCCACGCCGACGCGCCGACGACGCCGGACGCGCTGTTCGACGACGTAATGGAGACGCTGGACAGCCCCGCGTTCGGCCCGGCCGACATCGACCTCTACGACCGGCCCGACACGATCGAGGATCTCTCGACCACGTTCGAGGAGGCCGAAGAACTCCTCGACAAGGAACTCGACGACGTCATCGACGAGAGCGTCGACCGCGGCTTCCAGTGACCCCGACGGCCCGTCACGGGCACCGAGAATCCACAGCGGTAAGTCCCATCGGCGGCTCTGGCCCCATATGAACGCCGCGGCAACCATCCGCGAGTACTACGACGCCCTCCGCACCGGCGACTCGCTCGCGCCCTTTTTTGCGGACGGAGAAACCGACGACGAGATCGTCAAGTTCGGGATCTCCGAGCGCCTGGTGGGCGCCCACGAGATCGCGACCGGCCTCCGCGAGCAGACGGAAACGACGACCGACTGGACCGTCGACAGTCGCGATCTCCGCGTCACCGAGCGGTCGTGTCACGCCTGGTTCAGCGACGACGTGTCCATGGCGTGGACGGACACGAACAGGCAGATCCGCTTCGAGTTCGAAACCCGCTGGAGCGGGACGCTCGAAGCCCGCGACGAGGACGGCGCGCCCGTCGCCGACGCAACGAATCGCGAGGCGGTCGACTGGCAGTTCGTCGGTATGCACGTCAGCACCGCGGGGTCGATCTGATGGTCGGACCGATCTCCGACGAAGAACGCGACTCGGCGACCAAGAAAGTCAAACTGTTCTTTACCGCGCTCGTGGGGCTTTCGGCGGGGCTCGTGTCCCTCCAGGGAGACCCGTCGCCGACGATGTTCCTCGCCGCCGTCGCTGGCGGTCTGGTGTTCGGTGGCCTGGTCATCTGGTACGTGTTCCCGGACACGTCCGGCCTCACGCAACGTCGCGGCCGACGATAGAAGAGGTAGCTACACGCGGTCGAGCCAGACGGCGGGATTGTCCAGTTCCTCTTCAGTCGGGAGGTACGCTTCGCGTTCCCAGACCTTGCTGGCGCCTTCGATGCCGCGTTCGTCCGCGACCGTCTCGAAGAAGTGCTTGCCGCGCTCGTACTGGCGGCGTTTCATGCCGAGGCCGAGCAGCCGGCGGATCAGTTTCGCGATCGGGCCGCGCCCGCGGCGGCGCTCGTCGAGTTTCTCCCGGAGGTCGGCGTACTCGTCGTCGAACGCCCGATCCATGATGAGTTCGGCGTACCCCTCGACGGAGGTCATGGTCGTGTCGAGCGCCGTCAGCGACTCGCGGTCGATGTGGCCGTCGGCGAGTTCCGAGATCGCGGTTTCGAGATCGGCTTCGAGTTTGTCCGAGAGCCACGGAGCGGCGCCGAACTCGGCGGCGTGAGCGACCTCGTGGAAGGCGATCCAGCGACGGAAACGGGGTTCAGAGACGTCGAGCATGGTCGAAACCCGCCCGATGTTGGGATGGACGAAATACAGCGCGTGGTCGTCGGTCCCCTCGGCAAGCAAGAGCGGATCGTACTGGCCGAGGACGTTCTCCGCGAGGAAAGAGAGCGCGACAGACATCGAGGCGGTGTTGGCGACCCTGGCGATGCCCGGCAGCATGCCGACCTGTTCGCCGAGGGGGTCCATCACTCGCCTGAAGGTGTCGATGTTGGCGTCGATCCAGTGGTGTCGGTTCTGAATCTCGACGGTGTCGGGGACGTCGAACTCGACGGCAGCGACCTCGCGGACGCGCGCTCTGGCGTCCCGAACGTCGGCGGCGTACCCCTCGCGGACGCCGTCAGCGAGCGCGAGCGAACCGGGATCGGTCGAGGCTTTGGCCGCCTCGCCGACGGCGTCCCAGTCGACCGGACCGTCCCCCGACGCTCCTGTTACAGCCTGCACACTACGAAATAGACCCATGGGCGATCCTGGGTCCCGGTGGTGAAATGTCTTCCCCCTCCCGCAGTTTGTGGTCAGGGAGCGACTTCGATCTCCTCGTCGAGTTCGGGCATTCGTCCGCGCCTGAGCCACCACCCCAGCGCCCCGACCACGCCGAGACCCATGACCGCCAGCATGAGTTTGCTCGGGCCGCCGCCCTCACCCTCGCCGATCGGCACCTCGGTGGTGTTCTCGTGGCTCTCCCGGTCCTCACCCCGCCCGCTACTGAAGGGGGCCTTGGCGGTGAACGATGCGTCCTCGAGGTGGAGTTCGACCAGGGTCACGTCGACCATAGCAGTACATCCACGCGCCCGTTCTTATCGTTTGGGCGCGTCGGCAGTCTGTCGGTTTCGGCCCCGAAGGCGTCGGGTTGATAATCGTGCCCACGCCATGGGCGGTATGGACGATCGACAGCGCGAGTTCCTGTTCGAGTTGCTGGAAACGCCGTCACCCACGGGGTTCGAGGCCGCCGGCCAGCGCGTCTGGGTCGACTACGTCGAGGCGTTCGCCGACGAGGTCCGGACCGACGCCTACGGGAACGCGGTCGCGGTCCACGAGGGGAGCGGCGGGCCGGAGATCGCGGTCACCGGCCACGCAGACGAGATCGGCTTCGTCGTGCGCCGAATCGACGACGACGGGTTCCTCCACCTCTCCCGGGTCGGCGGCACCGACAAGACCGTCTCGCGCGGCCAGCACGTCACGGTCCACGCCAGCGACGGGCCGGTCCAGGGCGTCATCGGCCAGACTGCAATCCACCTCCGGAAGAAAGACGAGGACGAGGTCGCCGACATCACCGAGCAGTACGTCGACGTCGGCGCGGAAGACCGCGACGAGGCGACCGAACTGGTGGACGTGGGCGACCCGATCACCGTGTCCTCGACGGTCGAGGACCTCCACGGCTCGCGGCTCACCGGGCGAGCCATGGACAACCGCGTGGGCGTCTGGACCGCCGCAGAGACGCTTCGGCGGGCCGTCGAGGCCGACGTGGACGCGACGGTGTACGCGGTCAGCACGGTCCAGGAGGAGGTCGGCGGCAACGGGGCGCAGATGGTCGGGTTCGACCTGGAACCGGACGCAGCAGTCGTGGTGGACGTGACCCACGCGACGGACACGCCGGCCCTCCCGGGGAAGAAGAAGATCGACGTAGACCTGGGCGGCGGCCCGTCGGTCAGGCGGGGCCAGCCGGACCATCCGGTGCTGGTCGACGCGTTGCGGACGGTCGCCAGCGACGAGGAGATCGACGTGCAGCTCGAAGCCGGGAGCAACACCACGCTGACGGACGCGAACTCGCTGTTCGTCCAGCGCGGCGGGATTCCCTCGGTGAACGTCGGCATTCCGACCCGGTACATGCACACGCCCACGGAGGTCGTCGACGCCGACGATCTGACGGCGACGATCGATCTCGCAGGAGCCTTCGTCGAGCGGGCAGGCGAGTTTACCCCGTACCGGACCAGCGTTTAATCAACGGGCGGCGTGGGAAATTCAACGAACAGCGGCCCCAAACACCGTTCTCGGGGGCGGACGCGACGTGGATGATGGAGCGGTACGTTTATGGGTACGTCGGCACCCCGTTGCCCTATGAGCGGACGACCACTGGATATACTGGAGGACTCCCTCGGGGAGATCGTCACAGTACAACTGAAAGGCGGCGAAATGTTCGAAGGAGAGCTCACGGGGTACGACCAGCACATGAACCTGGTCATCGAGGCGGACGAAGACACAACGATTATACGCGGCGATAACGTCGTCTCGATTAACCCATGACTGGTGCAGGAACCCCGAGCCAGGGGAAAAAGAACAAGACGACACACGTGAAGTGCCGCCGCTGTGGCGAGAAATCATACCACTCCCGAAAGAAGGTCTGTTCATCCTGCGGGTTCGGCAAATCTGCGAAACGCCGAGACTACGCCTGGCAGGAGAAGGCCGGCGAATAAATGCACGAGAAGTGCGGCGTTGTCGGGATCTCGTTGGAGGACCGGAGCGCCGCCCGCCCGCTGTACTACTCTCTCTACGCCCTCCAGCACCGCGGCCAGGAGTCGGCAGGGATCGTCACGCACGACGGGTTCCAGCAACACTCCCACGTGGAGATGGGACTCGTCGGTGACGCCTTCGAACAGGGCGACCTGCAGGCGCTGAACGGATCGCAGGGGATCGGCCACGTCCGGTACCCGACCGCCGGCAGTCTCGACTGCAGTTGCGCCCAGCCGTTCTCGGTTTCCTTCAAGAGCGGCTCGCTCGGTCTGAGCCACAACGGGAACCTGGTCAACGCCGGCGAGATCCGCGATCAACTGGCCGGCCTCGGGCACGCGTTTACGTCCGACGGTGACACGGAAGTCATCGCGCACGACCTCGCGCGCAACCTCCTCGAAGAGGACCTGGTCCGAGCGGTCAAGCACACGATGGCTCGCATCCACGGGTCGTACTCGCTGACCATCATGCACGACGACACGGTGATGGGCGTGCGCGACCCGCAGGGCAACCGCCCGCTCTGTATCGGCGAGCTCGAGGACGGCTACGTCCTCGCGTCCGAGAGCGCGGCCATCGACACGCTCGACGGGGAGCTCATCCGGGACGTGAAACCCGGCGAGCTCGTCGTCCTCCACGCCGACGGCACCGGGTACGACACGTACCAGCTCGTCGAGAACGAGAACACCGCGCACTGCTTCTTCGAGCACGTCTACTTCGCGCGGCCTGACTCGGTCATCGACGACGAACTCGTCTACGAGGTGCGGCGCGAACTCGGCCGGCAGCTCTGGGAGGAAAACGGCATCGACTCGGACGTCGTGATGCCGGTTCCGGACTCCGGACGCGCGTTCGCGTCGGGGTACGCCGAAGCTGCAAACGAAGACTCCGACGCCGATGGCGTCGAGTTCGCGGAAGGCCTGATGAAAAACCGGTACGTCGGCCGGACGTTCATCATGCCCACCCAGGACGAACGCGAGCGCGCGGTCCGCCTGAAGCTCAACCCGATCAAATCGACGGTCGAGGGCAAGACCGTGACGCTCATCGACGACTCCATCGTCCGCGGGACCACCTCGAACCAGCTCGTGCAGCTCTTGCGAGACGCTGGCGCCGAGGAAGTCCACGTCCGCATCGGCGCACCGCCGATCATCGCCCCCTGTTACATGGGGATCGACATGGCCTCCCGCGAGGAACTCATCGCGGCCGACCGCTCCGTCGAGGACATCCGCGACGAAATCGGTGCGGACTCGCTCTCGTATCTCTCCATCGACGCGATCGCGGAGTCGCTGTCGAAATCGCGCGCCGACCTCTGTCTCGGCTGCGTCACCGGCGAGTACCCTTACGACATCCAGGGCGAGGAGAAAGATCGGGACGTCGAGCGGCCGTCGATCGACGCGCCCACGACAGCCGACGACTGAGCGGTCCGTTTTTTCGTCACAACACGCCGAGCAGGGGCACCAGCACCGCGAGCACCACGCGTACCATCACTGCGAGCAGGACGGAGGTGCCGAGACGCGGATCGGTATCGCCACCGACGCCGGGCGGGAGGTCACAGGGGGAGTACGGGGCGAGCGGGTTGCGGTCGGAACCGGACCGGTCGGTCATCGATTCGACCGAGGTGGTCCAGCTTCCTCACACTGAGTGGCGGTGGTGTCAGAACACCACGTAGAGGAGCGCGTAAACGACGGTTCCGAGGAAGAAGGAGACGAGCCACAGGGAGGCGGCGACGCGTCCGATCGTCGGGTGGCGCGTCGCGCCGACGTCGTCCACCGGACGCGTCAGCGCCAGGAGGAGGACGTAGTACAGGAGCGGGATGCAGACGATGGCGAGCAGGACGTGAATCGCGAGGATCGGGAAGTAGACGAACTGCTCGAGCACCGCAGGTCCCGGAAACGAGGTCGGTCCTTCCAGCGCGACCCTGTAGAGATACAGGACGAGGAACACGACGAACAGGACGAGCGAAGCGATCATCGCGTTCCGGTGACGCGTGACGTTCCCCGCGCGGATCGCACGCCAGCCCACGAAAATCGTCCCGATGGCGAAGACGCTGACGACGGCGTTCACGTGTGGGATCGCCGCGAGGAACCAGTCGGGCGCCTGCGGGAGGTGCCGCGTGGGGATCGCGCCGAGCACAGCACCGAACACCAGCGCGAGCGACACGACAGTCAGCAATCCGGTCAACTCGGGAACGCGGTCCCGCGCCTGTAGTTGCATACCGGAGCGAACGGACCCCACGTGCATGGACCTTACTCTCCGCGCCGAGAGCAGCGGTCAGGGAGCGGGGCGAGTCCCCAGCGTGAGGTCCACGGTCGTTTCGGTCCCGTCGCGGATGACGCCGACGGGGATGGTGTCGCCGGGGCTGGTCGCGAGCGCGAGATACGTCGAGAGCGCCTGCTGTGACAGGATGGACTCCCCACCCAGGCTCACGACGACGTCGCCGCCGACGGGGACGCGTACGCCGTCGACGACGCGCTGGTCGGTCGACCCCTGGAGCACGCCGTCCGCCGGTCCGTCGTCGACGACCTCGTCCATGTAGACGCCCTGGGCGGTGTCGAGATCGTTGGTCTCGGCGACGCGCGGTGTGACGTTCATGAGCCGCACGCCCATGTAAGAGTGCTCGTAGGCGCCGGTCTCGATGAGCGCCGGGACGACCCGTCGCATCAGCGCCGCGGAGATGGCGAACCCGATGTTGTCCGCGCCGCCGGAGTTGATAACGCCAGCGACCTTGCCGTCCAGTGTTACAAGCGGCCCGCCGCTGTTCCCGGGATTGACCGCGGCGTCGGTCTGGATGGCGTCGGGGATCGTGAAGTTGTTCGCGGCCGGAAGCGTCCGGTCGACGCCGCTGACGATGCCGGCCGACACCGAGCCCGAGAGGCCGAAGGGGTTCCCGATGGCAACGACTTCCTGGCCGGTGGCGACTTCTCCCTCGATGAGCGTCAGTGGCGTCGCGATCTCGGGCACGTTCGCGATCGAGAGGACCGCGAGGTCGCTGTAGACGTCGGTACCGACGACTGTCGCCGTGCGCCAGGAGCCGTCGGTGAACCGCACTTCGACCGACGCGGCACCGTCGACGACGTGCTGGTTCGTCACGATGTGGCTGTCGTCGTAGACGAACCCCGAGCCCTGTCCCGTGCGGCCGCTCTCGGTGTACACGCGGATGCGGACCACAGAGTCGATGGTCCGGCGGTATACGTCGGTGTAGACCGATTGCGACTGCGGCGTCGAGTTGATCAGCTCTGATTGTTGGTTGGGACTGGCACCCGAGTTCGAACTGTCAGAAGAGGGTGCGTTACAGCCGGCGAGTCCGGCGGTCACTCCAGCAGCGGCGAGAAAGCGCCGGCGCGACAACCGCGTGTCTTCCATGGCGCCCGGTTGGGACGGGGCTGAATAAACCCCCACGGTTCGATACATCGTCGAGGCGAGACCAGCGGCTCACCGACGTGAGCGAAAGTAGGAGAGATGGGGGGTGGGTGGGGAAGTTGGGGTGGGTATGGGGAGTCAATGTGGCACCGCTGTGCCAGCATGTGTCCGTTGCGGGAACTGCGTAATAAATATATCTCCGTAATTTTCTATTTTGAAAACAAGGACGGCGAGAACGGGCACGTGGCTGGAAAACCAGGGGAGACGAGTCGAGAGATTCGAAGTGGTCACGAACGGATTTCATGTTATGTAGTTCCCACAATCTATTTCTTGACTTACGGTCAAAGGTGCGTGTAAGAATGGTCCGCGATACAGTGGTGGCGCCGTCGGGTGAGACGCAATTAGTCGTGGTGGACACATGAGCAGTGAATCGCCGGTTGTACTCGTCGTGGACGACAACAGGGCAATCGCGAACACGTATACGGCGTTCCTCTCCGACGAGTACTCTGTTCGGACCGCATACAACGGCAAAGAAGCGCTCGACGAACTGGGCCCGGACGTCGACGTGGTGTTACTCGATCGGCGGATGCCGGAAGTGTCTGGGGACGCCGTTCTGGAGGAGATTCAGGCACGACAGTTGGACTGTCGGGTCGTCATGCTCACTGCGGTCGATCCGGACTTCGACATCATCGACATGGGCTTCGACGAGTATCTGGTCAAGCCCATCGAGCGCAACGAACTCAACGACGTCGTCGAAGAGATGCTGGAACGGGCCACATACGACGACGATTTCCGCCGGTTCCTGGCACTCGTCTCGAAGAAGACGACGCTGGAAGAGGAGAAATCCAGCGCAGAACTCGAAGCCAGCGAGGAGTACACCCAGATCGAGGAGCGACTCGCGGACCGGCGCGAACAGGTGGGCGTCGACCTGTCCGAACTGGAAGAGGACTTCGCCGAGGTGTCCGGCCGCGTCAGAGTCAGCGAAGAGATGGCCGGGTCAGACGACAGTCACGACATCCCCGGCCCGAACGGGGACGCCGACGGCGAACGGTGAACGTAGCGCCCGAATTCTCCTCTAAAATTCAGTAGCGCCGCCCGACGTCGCTGCCGTTTCGTTTTCGCACTCGTAGGTCAGTAGTCGTCGCGTCCGCGTGGGTTCTGGTCCGGTGAGTCTGGTCGGTTGTGCGACGTAATACACCGAGACAGCGTCGAGTGGACGCGCGTGCTGTCGCTGCCAGCGTCGGCACAGAGAACGGGCGAATGCCCGGCGGTTCGCTTCGCCCGACTCGACTCTGGCGAGATACTTCCGCCATCTCGCCGTGGGGTATCGACGGGAGACGTCGGGCGGCTTCGCCCAGCGGACGGGTGACTGGGTAAGCACGTCGACGCGGCTCCCGTTTGTGAGTGTGCCGGGAACGACGAACCACCCGTCGGTTTTGGGCGGCGAGGGTGCGAACATCGACCAGTGTTGGTGCTCCGCGATCGTGCTGGCGTCGACGCCAGCCGCGTCGACGTGGGCGACGGAGACCGCGTTGAACGCGAGCATCCCCGCCAGGAGGACCGCGACGATTCCCATTCCGAGCTGCCTCCCCAGCGAGGGAAGGGCGTCGGGAAGCCGCCGTTCGAGCGGGGTCGTCTCGCGTCGACGCAGCCGGTCCATCGAGAGCGCTGGCGCTCGTCGCTCGACGGCGTCCCAGATCGCCGTCGGGAGAAACGGGAGGAGGGCGGCGAGACAGATCACCGGGAACAGCCCGAGTTTCAACGTCAGCAACATCCCCAGATGGGCCGCGACGAACAGGCCGACGAACGCCGCTCTGGACCGGCCGGTCAACGCGACGAGTAGGACGGAACACGCCAGCAGTGCGAGCCAACCCCAGGTGGCGGCCATCAACACGACGGGGAAGTCGGCCAGCACGTCACCGAACAGGACGAGGAACTGCTCCAGGCTGAACGCGTATCTGACCGCCGTCCCGTCGCGCCACGGCGACGCGCGAAGCTTGAGGGCGGCGTTGACCGCGTAGAGCGTCACGACCTGCAGGAGCAACGCGGCCGACGCGACGGAGACGACGCGCTCGCGTGACGCCGTCTGCGACCGGTCGAGCGACCACTCGGCTCCCAGCGGGAGAAACACGCTCCAGAAGAGCAGCCGGCGCAGGAGGACGTCACCGGCGTTGAGAACGAGAGGGTTGCGCGCCTGCAGCGACAGCAGGAACAGCAGCGAGATCACCGTCGCGATCCGCGTCTGAAACCCCGCGAGCAGCGCGAGCGCAGCGACGCCGGCCAGCAGAAACAGGAGGACCTGCACCCAGAACGCGCCCGAGAGCGCGTGCACCGAAACGTACTGATAGCCGGGAAACGTCGCGCGGAGAACGGACCGCGGGAGGACGCCGGCGTCCGTGTAGAACCACCGCAGGTTGCGGGCGCGGAGCGCGAGGTCACTGAGCAGGATCGCGCCGAGCAGGATGCGAAACGCGGCGAGCGCCCGCACGTCGATCGCGAACCGACGCGCGAGCCACTCACGACCGCGACCCGAGACTGCCGATGCTGAGCCCATTTGAAACAGGTAACGCTCCGTCGTATCGGTATCTGCAACAGGTTCGGCTAAACGTCTTGTGCTCGACGGAGCGCGGTCGGCCGCGTCGAGTGAGCGCGACTCACCGGCGGACCCCGACGGGACGGCGCCCGCGCTGTCGCTACGTAGTTTGGTTCGTCAGTAAGATTTTGCGTGGGTGATGTCCTGTAGGACCTCACCTGCACTTTGCAGTGCGTGGGACCGGATTTGAACCAGAGGAAGACGTGCTCACTACGTTGCGCGCGTCTTCCAGGGCTCGCAATCGGCAGCGCCGATTGCTCACCGGCGGACCCCTACGGGACAGCGCCCGCGCTGTCGCTACCTAGTTTGGTTCGTCAGTAAGATTTTGCGTGGGTGATGTCCTGTAGGACCTCACCTGCACTTTGCAGTGCGTGGGACCGGATTTGAACCGGCGGACCCCTACGGGACAGCGCCCTCAACGCTGCGCCGTTGGCCTGGCTTGGCTACCCACGCACGCTGCGTCTGTCTGCATTGCATTCGTATCCGCGGTTAGTTAAAAGGGCTTTCGTTTGCCATCGACGAGACGGCTGTCGGAAACGGACCTTTCAAATACGGGGAAGCTACTACCGGGGACATGGCCAAATATTCGACCGGCGGGGCGGGCGGTAGTGCCGGTGGGAACTGCGAACTCTGTGGCGCGGAGGACGACGACCTCCGCACGGCCAACGTCGCCGGTGCCACCCTGGAGGTCTGCGCCGAGTGTGCGCAACACGGCGAGACCGATAGCAGGGGCGGCTCCGGGAGCGACGACGGCGAGCGGAGCGACCAGGACCGCAAGCGGCGCGCCGCACAGAACGCGGCCCGCATCGACGACGCTCGGAAAGCCGACTCCAAACACTGGGAGGAGGACGGCACCAACTACGAGGACGATCAGCTCCCGTATCTCGTCTCCGGCTACGGGAAACAGCTCACGGAGGCGCGCCAGGACGCCGGCCTCCAACTCGCCGAGCTGGCCGAGGAACTCGACATCGACGAAGCCGACCTGCTGGCAGTCGAGCAGGGCCGCGCGACCCAGGCTGGCGTCGGCGGCTCCGTCGTCGCGAAACTCGAAGACCGACTCGACGTCGAACTCTCCGAGTCGGCCTGAGCTTTTTACCACCCCCAGTCGTCGGGCAGCAGTATGCACTCACGCGGCCCAGACGAACCCTACATCCGACAATTCTCCGCGACAGTCGATCGACTCGACAGTACCCACGTCGTCCTCGATACGACCTACTTCTATCCCGAGGGCGGCGGCCAACCCGCAGATCGCGGGACGCTCGACGGCATCGACGTCGTCGCCGTGCAGTCACGTGACGGGGAAGTACTCCACGAACTGGCACGCGAACCCGACTTCTCGGTCGGTGACGCCGTCGACGGAGTCGTCGACGACGAGTTCCGCACCTACTGCATGCGAGCGCACACGGCGAGTCACGCCCTCTACGGGGCTGGGAGACGGTTACTCGACGACCTGGGGTACGGCGGGTTCGGCATCACCGAAGATCGCGTGCGCGTCGACCTCACCACGACCACGGACGTCGACGACGCGACGCTGGTCGAACTCGAACGGCTCGTCAACCGCGTCGTCTGGGACAGCCGACAGGTCACCTGGGAGGAGCGCGACCGCGAGACGGCCCTGGCCGACGACGAGATCGCGTTCAACACGAAGACCGAAGAGGGACTCGAGAGCGATTCGGTTCGCGTCGTCACGATCGAAGACTGGGACGTCGCCGCCTGCGGCGGTACACACGTCGAGAATACCAGCGAGATCGGACCGGTCGCCGTGCTCGACAGGTCCAATCCCGGGGAAGGGTTGACGCGAGTGGAGTTCGCGGTCGGTCCGGCAGCGATCGAGCGGCGCGCCGACGACCACGAAGCCGCACTGGCGAGCGCACGGAAACTCGACACCAGCGTGGCCGACCTCCCGGACGCGGTCGAGCGCCTTCAGGCCGACCGCGAAGAGACGCGCGCGGAGCTCGACGCGCTCCGCGACGAACTGGTGGAAACGAGACTCGCCGCGCTCCAAGAGGACGCCGTCGAGAAAGCGGGGCGCAGGTGGGTGGTCGGTGCAGTTCCGGGCCTCGATGCGAACGGACTCGCCGACCGGGCACAAGACGCCGTGGGCGACGGAGCGGACGTCGTCGCGCTGGTCAGCGAGGACGGGCAGTACCTCGCGGTCGCGACGGCCGGCGAGGTCGATGCGGGTGACGTGGTCGACGACGTCACGGCGGATTTCGGCGGTGGCGGCGGCGGCGGGCCGACGGTCGCCCAGGGTGGCGGCCTGGGAGCACCGGCCGACGAAATCGTGACGTTTCTCCGAGAGACCGCAGAGTAGGTGGCGAACAGGCGACACGGGCGGCTCCGCAGGCCGGCGTGTCGCACGACTGCAAACCGACCTGCGGTGACGGTCAGCGCACGTGCGCAGATGGTCTCGGTTTCGTACTTGAATGCTAGGCAGGAACGGCACCCAAGCAGGGTCAGTGAGAATCGTCGTGGACGACCGCTACCGACCCCGAAGCACATATCTATCGGCCGGTCGTACCGCAGTTCGTGACAAGGCAGGACGAGTACGACGCGTACGTCTACGACTTAGACGGGACGCTCGTGTCGCTCGACGTGGACTGGGACGAGGTGACGCAGAACGTGGCGGCCGTGTTGCGAGCGCGCGGCGTCGACGTCGACGGTGCCGACCTCTGGACGATGCTCGAACTGTCCGAGGAGACGGGCTATCGACGGAAGGTCGAGGAGACGATCACCGAGTTCGAACGCGAGGGCGCACGCACCGCGGAAAAACTGCCGCTCGCCGAGGCGTTGCCGCACGAACGCCCGGTCGGGGTCTGCTCGCTGAACAGTGAAGCCGCGTGTCGGATCGCCCTGGAGACCTACGGACTCGACAGCGCCGTCGGCCAGATCGTCGGCCGGGACTCGGTCGACACGGAGAAACCCGATCCGGAACCGCTGCTGGCGACGATCGACGCGCTGGGCGCTGCGCCGGAACGGACTCTTTTCATCGGTGACTCGCGCCGGGATTACCACACCGCGGAGAACGCTGGCACGGCCTTCATTTACCAGTCGAAGTGGCAGGCACAGTTCTGATCAGTTCGAGCGGCGCGCGTAGGCGAAGACGGCGACGGCAGTGCAGAGCCAGACGATCGCGCCGACTCGGACGGCGAAACTGACGCGCGCTTCCCAGGTCGGGAGCTGCACGCCCGCCGAGAGCACGGCGACGATCGGCGCGCCGACGATGATGGTCACGACGAACGTCACTTGCATGACCCAACCGTAGTCGACGGTGTCGGGGTCGGTTGGCTCGGCGGGATCGTCGACGCGCGTTGGCACGCTTGCGCCTGGGACCGGCCCGAATAAGCGTCTATTGGTTGCCACCCGTCGCTTGGAATCGATAATCGGACACGTTTACGACCCAGGGGCGCGAGAGGTTGGGTATGCCCTCTGTCACAGAGATACGCGAGATGGCCGGCGAGCAGTCGATCACGATGTTGACGGCGTACGACGCCGTGACCGCGAGCATCGTCGACGCCGCCGGGACGGACGTGATCCTTGTCGGCGACAGCGTGGGCAACGCAGACATGGGCTACGAGTCGACGCTGCCCGTGACCGTCGACGAGATCGCGAGTCGTACCGGTGCGGTGGTCCGCGGAACCGAAGACGCGCTCGTCGTCGCCGACATGCCGTTTCTCTCGTTCGGCGTGGACCAGAGCGAGAGCATCGAGCACTGCGGCCGGATGCTCAAAGAGGAGGGCGCGGATGCAGTCAAAATCGAGAGCAGCAAGCGAACCGTCGAACTCACCGAGCGACTGACCGAACTCGGCATCCCGGTCATGGCCCACCTCGGGCTCACGCCCCAGAAAGTCAACGAACTTGGCGGGTACACCCGTCAGGGAACGACGCCGGAGGCGGCCCGCCGAATCATCGACCTTGCGAACAGACACGAGGAGGCCGGCGCGTTCTCGCTCGTACTGGAACACGTCCCCGCGAACCTCGCAGAAAAGGTGACCGACGCGCTCGACATCCCGACCATCGGCATCGGCGCCGGCCCCGGGTGTGACGGCCAGGTGCTCGTCATCAACGACGTCGTGGGGCTAAGCGACTGGGAGCCGCCGTTCTCTGAACAGTTCGGCGACGTGCGCAGCGAGATGGCAGGCGCCGTCGAAAAATACAACGACGCCGTCGAATCCGGCGATTTCCCCGCCGAAGAGCACAGCCACTACGAGGACGATCTGGACGAACTGTACTGAGTCAGACCAGCGAGCCAGACCGAAATGGTGGGCGTTCCTGGCAGCCGACTGGCCGTTTCAGAGTCGCTGGCAGAACATGCTGATCGCGCCGGTGAACGCTTCTGGCTGTTCGACCATCGCGAGATGGGCCGCGTTGGCGATTTCGACGAAGTCCGCGTCGGGAATGTTCTCAGCGAGATACTCGTGATACTCGACGGGCGTGAGCGAATCGTACTCGCCGACCAGCGCCAGCGCGGGCACGTCGACCTCGTCGAGGCGATCCCGGACGTCGAACTCGTGGCAGGAGCGGAAGTCGCGTTCCGTGACGGCGCGGCCGACGTCGCGCATTGACGTCTTTGAGCGTTCGACGTGAGCGGGGTCCGGGTCGTGAAAGAGCATGTCGTCGCCGTGGAGGAACTCGATCGCTCGCTCGAAGTCCTCGGCCAGCCACTCCCTGACGTCGGGGTGGACGGTGAGCTTCGCCCCGGTCCCCGCGAGCACGATTCCGGCAGGGTCGACGTCGGATTCGAGGACTGTCTGGAGGACGACGGCGCCGCCCAGCGAATTGCCGACGAGTAACTCGGCGCCGGTCTCGCGCACGACCGCGCGCACGTCGGCCACGTAGGCGTCGAGCGTCTCGTAGCCGGGCGCGGTGTCGACGTCCGCGGAGTCGCCGTGGCCGCTCAGGTCCAGTGCGACGGCGGGATACTCGTTCTCGCGACGACCGTACTGGCCAGTCCAGACCTCGTGCGTCCCACCGCTCCCGTGGACGAACAGCACGGGCGGGGCGTCGTGGCCGAAATCAGTCCGCCGATACGCCGTCTCCCGACCGTCGTGGCTGACCGTCTGCATACGACCGATTGCACCCTGACGCTGATAAACCCTCACGACGAAGTTTCCATCGACGTGCGCTCGAACTGCATTTCAGCCGCTAGTTTCGCCCCCCGACGCCGTCTGGTGGTTTGTCGGCACAAGATTTAAATAGTAGAGGTGCTAACTTGGAGTTAGTATGAATGGAAGAGAGCAGTTCATCGAGTCGGAAGGGCCGGTGAGCCGGATGCAGTATGACGACGGATCGGCGGTGTTCGCTGCCGACGTGGGCGTCGGTCGCGAGGCCAGCGTCGACGTGGTCGGTGACACGGTCATCATCGTGACCGACGACGACGAGCAGTACGAGTTCGAGCTCCCCGTGAGCGAGGACGACGACGAAAGCGCGCAAGTGTTTATGAAAAACGGCGTGCTCACTGTCGAGGTGAAGGCATGAAACTCACCGTCAAGCCACTCAAACAGAAGGACGCGGGTCGCGGGCTCGCCGCCGTCGACCGGGCCGCCATGTCCGAGATGGGCCTGGAGAACGGCGATTACATCGTCATCGACGGCAAGAACGGGGGAAAGGCCGTGGCGCGGGTCTGGCCCGGCTACCCCGAAGACGAGGGCCGCGACGTCATCCGGATCGACGGCCAGCTGCGCCAGGAGGCCGACGTCGGGATCGACGACACCGTCACCGTCGAGGACGCCGACGTCCAGCCGGCGAAGTCGGTGACCGTCGCTCTCCCGCAGAACCTCCGCGTTCGCGGGAACGTCGGCCCCCACATCCGGAACAAGCTCTCCGGGCAGGCCGTCACGCAGGGGCAGACCGTCCCGTTCTCGCTGGGGCTCGGCCCGCTCTCGTCGATGTCCGGCCAGCAGATTCCGCTGAAGATCGCCGAGACAAACCCCGGCGGGACGGTCGTCGTGACCGACTCGACCGACATCGAGGTCAGCGAGAAACCCGCCGAGCAGATCACCGGCGAGGCCGGTGCCGGCGGCGGGCGCGAGACGCCGAGCGTGACCTACGAGGACATCGGCGGACTCGACGACGAGCTCGAACAGGTTCGCGAGATGATCGAGTTGCCGATGCGCCACCCCGAGCTGTTCCAGCAGCTCGGCATCGAGCCGCCGAAGGGCGTCCTCCTGCACGGCCCGCCGGGCACGGGGAAGACCCTGATGGCCAAGGCCGTCGCCAACGAGATCGACGCGTACTTCACGAACATCTCGGGTCCCGAGATCATGTCGAAGTACTACGGGGAATCCGAGGAGCAACTCCGCGAAGTGTTCGAGGAGGCCGAGGAAAACGCGCCGGCGATCGTCTTCATCGACGAGATCGACTCCATCGCGCCAAAACGCGGTGAGACCTCCGGCGACGTCGAACGCCGCGTCGTCGCGCAACTCCTCAGCCTGATGGACGGCCTGGAGTCGCGCAACGAAGTCGTCGTCATCGGGGCGACCAACCGCGTCGACGCCATCGACCCGGCACTCCGCCGTGGTGGCCGCTTCGACCGCGAGATCGAGATCGGCGTCCCGGACAAGGAGGGCCGCAAGGAGATCCTGCAGGTCCACACCCGCGGGATGCCCATCTCCGACGACATCGACCTCGAAGAGTACGCCGAAAACACCCACGGGTTCGTCGGCGCAGACCTGGAATCGCTGGCCAAGGAGTCGGCGATGAACGCGCTCCGGCGCATCCGTCCGGAACTCGACCTCGAATCCGACGAGATCGACGCCGAGGTACTGGAGCGACTGCAGGTCTCGGAGGGCGACTTCAAGGACGCGCTGAAGGGCATCGAACCCTCCGCGCTCCGCGAAGTGTTCGTCGAGGTGCCCGACATCACCTGGAACGACGTCGGCGGCCTCGAGGACACCAAGGAACGCCTCCGGGAGACCATCCAGTGGCCCCTGGAGTACCCCGAGGTGTTCGAGACCATGGACATGGAGTCGCCCAAGGGCGTCCTCATGTACGGCCCGCCGGGCACGGGGAAGACCCTGCTCGCGAAGGCCGTCGCTAACGAGGCCCAGAGCAACTTCATCTCCGTGAAGGGGCCGGAGCTGCTGAACAAGTACGTCGGCGAAAGCGAGAAGGGCGTCCGCGAGGTGTTCGAGAAGGCTCGCTCGAACGCACCCACCGTGGTGTTCTTCGACGAGATCGACTCCATCGCGGGCGAACGCGGCCGCAACGCAACCGACTCCGGCGTCGGCGAGCGAGTCGTCAGCCAGCTGCTGACTGAACTCGACGGCATCGAGTCGCTGGAGGACGTCGTGGTCATCGCGACCTCGAACCGCCCGGACCTCATCGACTCGGCGCTGCTGCGCCCCGGTCGCCTGGACCGCCACGTCCACGTGCCGGTGCCCGACGAGGAGGCGCGCCGCGCCATCCTCGAGGTCCACACGCGTGACAAGCCGCTGGCCGACGACGTGGACCTGGACAAACTGGCCCGCGAGACCGACGGCTTCGTCGGCGCCGACGTCGAGGCGCTGGCCCGCGAGGCCTCCATGGCCGCATCGCGTGAGTTCATCAACAGCGTCTCGCCGGAGGAAGTCGGCGAGAGCGTGGGCAACGTCCGCGTGACCATGGAGCACTTCGAGAACGCGCTCGACGAGGTCGGCCCGAGCGTCACCGAAGAGACCCGGGAACGCTACGACGAGATCGAAGAACGGTTCGACCGCCGCGGCGCTGGCGTCGAGCAGGAAGAAGAGACCATCGGCCGGACGTTCCAATAGTACCTTTTTTCTCGTCGGGTTTCCTCGGGCGCTCTTCGAGCACCCTGCGGGAACCACTCCTCGAAAAAATCTACGCTAAAAAAGGCTGCCGGCTCACTTCGTTCGCCGGCAGTGAACCGCGCGCCGGAGGCGCGCGGATGCTGGCGTGATAGTCAAAGATGGACGCTGTACCACAGTAATCCAGCATCTACATGATATCTGTCAGGTAATGTATGCTGGATATAGAGGGTGAGTTCAGCACTGGTCACTCGCTTGTTTTGTCCGTGATCCCTGAATCAGTCGCTCACTGTGGGGGCAAAACTCGCGATCGGTCTAATTCCGGACAAACCGACTGATTTCTCGCAGCACTAACTCGGCACCAACTCCTGCCAGCAATACAATCATCAATCCGGTCCATTTCAACAGATAATCCGGATGTGGCGTGAAGTTTCCCCATCCGATCCCGGTGAATTCACTCAACGGAAGGGCGTTCCAACGAACCCAGATACCATAGAGGCCCCACGTGAACCAACTTACTGTAGCCACCGCTGGCGTCACCAATCGATAGCGACGCCACAGAATAACAGGGAGCGCACCGGCTACAACCAGCGCGATTCCAGAAACGACGTAGATGAACCCCATTAGAAGCACACTCGGGAACGAATTATCGAGCCAGAACAACTGTCGTGTGGCCACCTGTAGCCCGAAGCCAAGGGCAAAGTGAAGCAGGCCTGCCCCGACTGCGATCCACCCGGTCTTGTCCGTGACTATCTCTGGAGTTCGCTCTCGGAAACGAATCGTGCCCTCAACACCAATCACCAGCGACAATGTACCGAACGGAAGCGTGGAATACCCCAGATTGATCGGTGGTCCAAAATAGAGCCATGGGACGCTCAACACTGCGCCGAATGCAGCGATCGGTGCAATCCGAAAGCCCAGATTCCACGTGAGCAGAGCGAGAGCCCCGGTAACACCAAGCACAAGAAATCCCAGAAACAGGGTCGGTGTGAGTTGCGGGAGCGTAACGAGTTGGGTATAGCCCTGCACACTTCTGAGCATGAATTGGTACAAGAGATAGGCAAGCGGGGTGCCAACAGCAGCAATAAGAAGTCTCCGTATCTCGCCCTTGGAGAGGGGAGTCTTGTCCGTGTGTGCTATCCCCATAATCTGTATTGCAGATTGATTGTCGTATATTTACTGGGTCATAACGTGCTGTGCTATACCCTTTCTCTTCATTCTGGCTGGAATCCGTCGTGCTGACTAAGCGCGCTGTATGCAGCACGATACTGCGTTGATGTGTTGCGTTTGATATAATCAGCAGCACGATACTGGCACACACTGAACAACGGTCGCGGAAGGCATCCGTGCGCCGGAGGCGCACGGTTCACTGCCGGCGAACGAAGTGAGCCGGCAGCCTTTTTTAGCGTAGATTTTTTCGAGGAGTGGTTCCCGCAGGGTGCTCGAAGAGCGCCCGAGGAAACCCGACGAGAAAAAAGGTACTATTCGTAGCGAAGCGCGTCGATCGGGTCGACCCTGGCGGCGCTCCAGGCCGGGTAGAGGCCGGCGACGATTCCCACGAGGACGCCGATGCCGATCGCGAGCGCGAACCACTGGTAGGCGAGCGTCAGCGGCAGGTCAGCGTACTGCGTGACGATGTACCCGCCGAGGACGCCCAGCGGCGTGCCGACGAGCGCGCCCAGTAAACCCAGCAGCGTGGCTTCGACCAGGAACAACTGGAGGACGTCCCGGTTGGTCGCCCCGACGGCTTTCATGATGCCGATCTCTCTGGTGCGCTCGCGGACGGAGACCAACATGATGTTCGCGATGCCGATGGCCCCGACAAGCAGGGAGATGACGGCGATGCCGGTGACGAACTGGGTGAGCCGGTCGACGACGTTTCCGATGCGCTCGACGATGTCTTCGTTCGTCCGGGCACTGATCTCGTAGCCCTGCGGCACGAGCTGGGCGGCGTCCGAGGACGCGAGCGAGCGCTGGACGCGGTCTTTCACGGTCGCGATCTCACCGGGGTTCTCGGCGACGACCGTCACCTGGGGGTACACGCGCTGTGACTCGCCGGTCGAGGGACTCTCGACGACCTGATCGTAGTACTCCGTCGGGAGGTAGAAGGACGGTCCCGAGCCGAAGCCGCCGAACCCGGACACGGACGTGTCGTTCGCCAGAATCCCGACGACAGCGATGTCGAACTGCGACCCGTTCCGGTGAGTCACCGTCACCTCGTCGCCGACCGACAGGTTCCCGGGGAACTGCCGAGCGGCCTCGCGGTTGACGACGAGTCCGGGACGGCGCTCGGTGAACGGTCCGCCCGCCGCGAACTCCGCGCCGTCGAACTGCGCCGGCGAGGTGGCAGTCATGTCGCTCGTCGCGACGGACTCGTTATCGCGGCCGACGGCCGACACGGGGATCGAGCCAACCGGAACCACCGCACGGACGCCCTCGGCGGCCCTGAGCTGGGCGAGATCGTGCTCCGTGAACACCGCCTGCGCACCGAAGCCGAAGCCGCCGCCCTCGCCGCTCGGCGCGGGGAGCAGGAAGATGCTGTTGGCACCCGATTCGCTGAACTCGCCCACGATCTCGGCCTTGAGACTGACGCCGAGCGTGACGAACGTGATGACGGCAGCGATCCCGATGACGATGCCGAGCGTCGTCAGCACGCTTCGGAGTTTGTGGCCGCGAATCGTCCGCACGCTCATCCGGAGGCTCTCGCCGACGTCCATCAGGCACCCTCCGTTCGGTCCCCTGGTTCACCGTTGGATGGCTCCCGTCCGTCGAGTTCCTCGATCCGCTCGATGCCGCCGTCTCTGAGGTGGACGATCCGCTCGGCGTGTTCGGCGACGTCCCGCTCGTGGGTCACCAACAGGATCGTGTGGCCCGCGTCACGCAGGTCGTCGAACATGCCCATGATCGTCGCTCCCGTCTCGGTGTCGATGTTGCCCGTCGGCTCGTCGGCCAACAGGATCGCCGGATCGGTCGCGAGTGCGCGAGCGATGGCGACCCGCTGGCGCTGGCCACCGCTGAGTTCCGACGGCAGGTGGTCGGTCCGGTCGGCCAACCCGACGCTGGTGAGCAGTTCACGGGCCCGCGAGAGACGGGAGTCCCGGTCGACGTCCTGGAACACCAGCGGGAGGGCGACGTTCTCCAGGGCGGTCAGCCGCGGCATGAGGTTGAACGTCTGGAAGACGAAGCCGACCTCCTGCCCCCGGACGCGTGCCCGAGCGCGGTCGCTGAGCGTCGTCACCTCGCGGTCGTTGATCCGGATCGTCCCGGTATCGGGCGTGTCCAGACAGCCGATGCAGTTGAGCAGGGTACTCTTCCCCGACCCGCTCGGACCCATCACGGCCGCGTACGAGCCGTGAGCCAGCGTGAGCGAGACGTCGGCGAGCGCGTGCACCGGCTCGCCGCGCTGGTAGGTCCGACTGACGTCGGTCAGCTGAACAGCGGTCCCCGACGTGGATTCGCTCCCCGCCATCCCGTCCATACGCCTTCATTGCCGTCGACCCCAATCAACGTACCGCGGCCGGCGGTCACTCGTAGGTGAACGTGTTCACGCGCCTGACCGCGTAGCGATAGCAGATCCCCCCGATCAGCGTGGCGCTCACCGCCCAGAACGCGAGCCCGCCGAGTTGCGCGAGCAGTTCGGTCGTCCCCGTCAACGGTGGTCGGTCGTACACGTCGGGGACGAACACAGCTGCGAACCCGAGCGCAGCGAAGACGACGGTCAGAAACGAGTGCCCGAGCAGTGCGACGGTCGTCGGCGTCGGGGCCTCGACGCCGCCGAACGCCCGGACGTTCTCGAACCGCGGCGCAGCGGCACCGAGTGCCAGCGCCAGGGTGCAGCTGAGCCAGGTCAGCGCGACGGCGATCGCTGCGACGAACAGCACGTCGATGCCCTGGAGTCGACTGAACGCGCCGAAACCAACGATCAGCAGGAGCGTGACCGGGAGCCAGGCCAGCGTTCCAGCAAGGATGCGCGCCCGAACGATCGCGCGTCCCGGCGACGGCGTCGTGACGATGGCCGGGAGCATCGACCCTTCGATGCCGAGCGGGTTCAGTCCGAACGAGCCGCCGGCCAGGAACGCGCCGATGACGGCGACGAACATCGGCAGCACGGGCGACCGCGGGTGTTCGACTGTCAACTGCAACACCGGAAAACCCATGAACAGGAAATACAGCATGTGGACGAACTGCGAGGGGGCTCGAAGCCCCCGCAGCCACTGCCACCAGACCAGTCGCGTGGTTCGCCGAGCGTCGAGCACTGCCGGCGCGCCCGACCGATCGAACCTCGTCGACTCGTCCCCCTCGTCGGACTGATTCGTTGCCGGTGCGTCTCCGAACCAGACGACAGGTGCGAGTCGCCAGGTCGCCCCCAGCAAGACCGGCGTTGCCCCCAGGATGAGCACTGCGGCGACGAGGGATTCGACGCCGACCGACACGGAAAACGGCGCAGTGACGAGCAACAGGTCGGCGTACGGGCCGACCGGCACCGCGCTCAGGGGAGCCAGCAGAGAGAGCAGTCGGGACGGGTCCTCGGGCACGTAGAAGTTGATACCGAAGACGATGCCGACCATGACGATCAGCCCCAGGCCACGCTTGGACACGTCGCCCCTGCCGAGTCGTCGAAAGCCGAGTCTGGCGACGTACGCCACCGCGAATCCGCCTGTGAGCGCGGCCGCCAGGATCGGCACCATGCCGACCGCCACGACGGGAACGAGACCCAGCGCCTCCGCCCCGACGGCGAAGGCAGTGACGAACAGGAGCAGCGGCGTCAGGACGACGGCCAGGACGCGCACGTACTCGGCGAGGAACAGGCCCGTGACGACGGCCCGCGGCCGCACCGTCGTCAACAGCAAGTCCGCGTGATCGACGTCTCCGGCGCGTTCGAGCATCCGCAGCCCGAACAGGAGCGTCATCGACCCGAGCCAGGCCGTCACCTGGGCGCGGGCGTAGGTGACGACCGGGAGGGCCGTTCCGTCGGCGAACCGCACACCGGCCGCGTAGCTCCCGGTGAGCATAACGTAGCCTGCCGGTGTGAACGCCAGCAGCATGAGCGTGAGTCCGAGCAGTTGCCGACGACTGGCCAGAATCGATCGGACCGACCGACGGACCTCGACCTCGGCGATTCGGACGGCGTGCCGAACGTCGGTCCCGAGCCCTCCGGCCATCCGTCAGCCCTCCGATTCGGCCGACTTTCCGTGCCAGGCGTGGTCTTCGGTGACCGACAGGAAGACGTCTTCGAGCGTTCGTTCCGTGGGGTCGGAAGCCGAATCGCTTCCGGTCAGGCCGGCTTCCGCACTGGCCTCGGCGCGGCGTTTGAGGTCCGCTGGCGCGCCCTCCGCGACGAGACGCCCGTTCGCGAGCATCCCCACCGTGTCCGCCAGTTCCTCGACGACCGGGAGGATGTGCGTCGAGAGAAAGACCGTCCGACCCTCGTCGGCGAGGTCGGCGACGAGGTCACGAACCGTCCGAGCAGCCCGCGGGTCCAGCCCGCTCGTCGGCTCGTCGAGAAAGATCACGTCCGGGTCCTGCAGGACGGTCCCCGCCAGCGCCGCCTTCTGCCGCATCCCCTTCGAGTACGTCCTGATGGGGTCGTTCGCGGCGTCGGCCAGGCCGAAGCGTTCCAGCAGCGGGTCGATGCGGTCTCGCTGGGCGGCGTCGAGGTCTCGAAGGTCCGCGAGGTAGGTGAGCTGTTCGCGAGCGGTCAGTTCGTCGTAGACGGGCGGCGTTTCGGGGAGGTAGCCGACGTGTTCGACGACCGCGTCGCGATCGGTCACGTGCTCGCCCATCACCCAGGCGTCGCCGCCGCTGGGCGTGGTGAGCGTGGTCAGAATCCGCATCGTGGTCGTCTTGCCCGCGCCGTTGGGGCCGAGGAAGCCGTAGACCTCGCCCCGCGGAATCGAGACGTCGAGCCCCGCCAGAGCGGTCGTGTCTCCGTAGGACTTCGTCAGCGAGTCGGTCTCGATGGCAGCGGGCATTTGCTCCCGACAACCGCGGCCAGCAGTATCAATCAATTGTTCCCGGGCGTTATTCGAGTCGCTCGGCGGCGTCGCGCTCGACCAGCGGTTCGGCGTTCGTCGCCGGCAGCGTCACGACGTCCTCCGACGACAGGTCGTACTCGCGCTCGTCGACGCCGAATATCTCGCCGACGTCTCGCGTGATGCGGACAGTCGTCCGATCGATCGTGGGTGCCCCGCCGTCCGACCGACGCTCGGCGTCCGGTTCGTCGGCACTCGAATCCGTCTGTGCCGGTGTGCCGGCCGCTGTCCCGCTCTCGTCCGCGTCATTGGCGCGGACCTCCGGCTCGGTGGGCTGTCCCGGCGGCTCGTCTGGCGGGACCTGCGACGGCGCCTCGGCCGTCGACTCCGACTGGCCAGCGTCGGTCACAGCCTCAGCCTCAGCCTCGGCCTCGGGCGTCGGGCGGTCACCCCCCGCGTCCGATCCCGGAGCGTCGGCTGCCGTCGGCGACCGCTGGTCACTGCCCCGTGGTTCTGACGGGGAGTCTGAGGCCGGTGTCGACGGGTCGGCCTCAGTCGCTGCCGGCGAAGCGTCGGTCCCGCTCATCAGATCTGCGGCGTCGACCCCGTCGGACGGCGCAGACTCGCCAGCGTCCGGCGTCGGGTCGGTCCCGATCGCGTCCATCGGGTCGACGTCCGTCTGGGACTCGGCGTCCTCACCGTCGAGGATCGCGAACACCTGGTTGCGGTTCTGTTCGATCGCGGCGACGAGCTGATCGAACAGCTCTCGCTCTTCGGCGGTGAGTCCCTCGTCTTCCGTGGGCATGTCCGCGGCGGCGAAGGAGGCCATCTTGACGAGTTTGCCGACGCGGCGCTCGTAGATCGCCTCGACCGTCTGCTCGGCCGTTTTGATGTCGTCGGTGAGGCGGTTGACCTCGGGCGCGTCGAACGGATCGTCTGCGCGCGCGGCGGCCTGTTCCCGCTCGTCGCGCAGTTGCTGGACGAACTCGCCCGCGTCCGCGTAGAAGGTGTCGCGCAGCTGCTGGAGGCTGTCGCTCTGGCGCTCGCGGTCTCGAATCGATTGCAGCTCGTCCAGGTTCATGCGGTTCTCCGTGTCACTCTTGTCCCTTCTCGGCGCGGCCCCGTGCCATCAGGAACACGCCCACGTGCTCTGGGACGGTATGCTCTCCCTCCGGAAGTGTAAAACTATCGCCCCCGAGCTCGACGTCCCCGCCCTCCGTCACTTCCACCGTGATGTCGTGGTTCTGGAACGTCTCAGGGACGGCGTCGGTCAGGGGATCGAACGCTGACAGCGCGTCGCGGTCGATGCGGCGAACCGCCAGGCCGCTCCCGCCGTGGATGGTGCCGGGCATCCGGATCAGACGATTGGTGTCCGTCGACACCGGTTCGTCGATGGGGGCGCTGTCCTCGGCGATGACGTCGGACAGGTACCGCTCGGCGAAACTCTTGACGACCGGATGCGCAGAGAGGTTTCCGCGTTCGATCTCGACGAACCGATTGCGCGCGATGTTCCAGGCGGCGCGCGCTTTCTTCTCGCCGACGCCGTCGTACTGCTGGAGTTGCTCGACTGCGTCAGATTCCTCGAGGTCGCGGATCTCCTCGAACTCGGCGAGCAGCCGCTCGTGTATCCGCGCTCCCCAGCCGCCGTCGGTCGGGAGATACTCGTTGTGTGCGGGACTCTTCCGGCCGACCTCGCCGCCGACCGCTTCTTCGTCGACGAGCGCGTCGAACTCCAGGCCGATCCCGCGGACGTAGTCGACGATCTCGCGTCGCGCGTCGCGTTCGAGGTGCTGGATCCCGGCGTCGCGGACGTGGACGTGATACCCGCGACCGCCCGAGAAGACGATTGTCATGTCGTCGAAGCCGAAATCCCGTTCGAGGAAGTCGAGCAGCCGACCCAGCGCGTCCTTGCATTTGGCCAACATCTCGCCGTAGGAGTCCTCGCCCAGCGTGACCGAGGGCAGGTGGTCGGCGTCGAGGTCGAAGACCAGATCCGAGGAGCGCCAGCCCTTCTCGCTCATGGAACTCGCGCCGGGCGCGTCGTAGCGGCCGGCCGAGAAGTAGACGTGGCGCGGGCGCTCGCGTTCGAGGAACGACGACAGGTCGCCCAGGTCGAGCAGTGACTTGTGTCGGACCATCGTCGTCCCCGGACTCTGCGTCCAGGGGATGTACCCCCATTCGCGCTCGTTGGCGTCCGGCGGCGGGGTCAGCTCCGTTCGGCGATAGTAGTCACCGAACCGCCCGCGAAGATACGCCCGTGTTCGCTCCTCCATGCTACCACTGGGATGGCAACCCCCAGACAATAGCACTTGCGTTCCTGTTCGGTGAGTCGATACGTAAGTTTCGCGAGATGCGAGCGAGGAAACCGGGCGCCGCCGTTCAGCAGTCGAATTCGACGCCGTCTCGCGCGTCCCACGCGCAGAACACGCGGGTGAACCGGACGAGGGCGGCGAACACGCCTTCGACCGTATCGCGGTCGCCGACCGCCTCGTCGAGGTCGTCCAGCCACCCGAGCTGAGTCAGCGCGTTCCGCTGGAGATCGCGGAGCGCCGCGACCTCCTCGTCGTGGTCGTCGCCGTCTGCCCGCAGGTGGGCTTCCTGAGTCACGAGTGCGTACATGAACTCGAGTTCGGCGGCGAGGTGATCGGGAATCCCCTCGCCGCGCTCCGGGTGGAAGTCGACCCGCGCGTACAGCTCGGCGATCTCCGCGGCGGGGTCGCCGAGGAGTTCTCCGGCAGCGCCCTCCTCGTGGTACGGGGAGTCCGACTCGAACTGCTCGCTCGGGTCGGAACGGTGTGCGGACGCGAACGGCGGGACGAAGTTCGGCCCGGGCACCTCGAACAGGTTGTCGTAGCCGTACGCGAGCGCCTCGGTGTCGACCGTCGCTGCCGTCAGCGCGTCGGTGTCTATCTCCGTCGGCAAGGTGTCCGCCAGGCGGGCGAACACGTCGTCCTCCATGGCCTTCGCTAAAACCGCCACGTCCCCGTCGAACGCCGCCGACAGCAGGTCGTAGACGTGGGCGCGGGCCTGGAGCAGTGCGACCGGCTCGACGGTGGATGCGTTTGCCATCATGGATCACGTCCGTTTCTGGATGTCGACGTAAGCGTCGTACTGGGCGTTGCTGCCACCGATGGGGTCGCTCAAGCCGGTGTCACCAAGTTCGCTGTCGAGCGGCTGGACGTGGTTGATGGCGAAGCCGGCGTCGCGGCTGCCGGCGAGGCCCGCTTCGTCCTCCATCGGCGTGTCGAACTCGTAAGGCGTGTGCCCGTCGGCTTCGACGGCCGACTTGGTCTCGCCGTCGACGGAGTAGTCGGTCGCGCCGTCGCCGGAGCGGCCCCAGCCCCACATCGCGCCGACGACGCCGGGCCGGATACCGTCGGTCACCATCGCGGTCGCTTCGACGGTTTTGCGGCCGGCGTCGATGGTGATGTCGTCGCCGTTCTCGATGCCGCGCTCGTCGGCGTCCGCGGAGTTGATCCAGACCGGGTTCTCCGGCCGCGTCTCGCGCAGCCACGGGGAGTTCGTCGTCCGGTGCATTCCCTGGGTTCGGGGCTTCCAGTTGATGAGTTTGAGCGGCCGGTCGGGCGACCCGTCGCTGACGATCGGAACCTGCACGTCGCCGTTGTAGTGGACCACGTCCTCGACCTTCGGCAGCGGGTCGAACCGCTCGCCCGTGTAGGAGTGTTTGCCGTTCGGGACGACCTCGCTGTAGAAGTCGGTGCGACCGCCGAACTTGTACTGCATGTGGTCGCCGTCGTAGGCGTTCGAGCGGTCGCCGTAGCGGTCGGCGTAGTCGTAGTCGTAGCCGTGCTCTTCGAAGGCCGACTCGTAGTCGTCGACCGGCTCCTCGAAGCGTCCGCCGCGATTGAGCACCGTCACGACGCGGCGCCACTCGTCGTTCCGGACGGCCTGCTTCCAGCGGCCGAGGTCGAAGTGGTTGCCCAGCCCCTTCTCGTGGGCCTGCTTGAACACCGCCAGCTCTTCGTCGTCGGCCGGCTGGACCGGATCACGGGCGTAGGCGATGTTCGCCACGAGCTTGAGGTAGAAGTCCTCGGCCTGGTGGAGCGGCCAGGAGTTGCCCTGGTTGTCGACGATGGCGTTCTCGCCGACGCCGGGCAGGTCCATCTCCTTCCACATGTCGATGAGGACGTCCTCGAACGGTCTGGCGTTCGGGACCACTTTCACCGCGGGCTGGCTGATCTTCTCGTCGGCCAGCCGCTTGTTCGGGTAGGTCCCGAAGTTCTCCCATCGTTCGAGGTAGGTGGGTTCGGGCAGGACGTAGTCGGCGTGCTCGCTCGTCTCCCCGAGGACGGTGTCGGAAGCGACGATCAGCGGAATGGTGTCCGTGTCGTCGAGGATGGGCGGGATCTGGTCGCCGCCGGCGACGGCCATCACGTGGTTGTTCGAGTACGGACGGATGAACAGCGCGTTCACGCCGTAGGGATACTCGTCGGCGGCGCTACCGTACAGTTCCTGAGTTGCCTGGGGCGGTGCGACGGGGAACCACGGCCGCTTGGCGGGATAGCCGTCGTCGCGCTCGAACAGCGACGTGTCCTCGTAGTTGACGCCGCCGCGGAGCAGCGGGATGCCCCACGGACTGTAGCCGTCGGGGACGTTCCCGAGGTTGTACCGGCCGCTCATCGAATCGTAGCCCGCGTAGGGCGTGATCTGGCCGCCCTTCCAGTCGTAGTTCCCGATGAGGTGCTGGAGCGTCGCGATCGCGCGCTGGTTGTGGAACCCGTTCGCGTGTTTCGCGGGGCCGCGGTAGGCCATGATGGCCGCCCGCTTGCCGTGGCTGGTGAACTCGTCTGCGACGTCCGCGATGTCCTCGGGATCGAGGCCGGCCATGTCGGCGTACTCTTCGAGGGTGTGCTCGAAGACGCGCTCGCGGTAGAGCGACCACACCGAGCGGACCCGCGTACCGTCGACCGTCATGTCGACGTTGAGAGTACCGGCGCTCGCCTCGCTGGCCGGCGTCAGTTGCCCGGTCGTCGCGTCCACGACGACGAAGCCGTCGCCCGACAGCCCGAGGTCGCCGGCGCGGGCCTTGGGCTGTTTCTCCTCGTCGACGAGCACGAGGTGCGTGGCGTCGTTCCACGTCGGTTCGTCGTCGGTTTCGGCGGCGGACTGGCTCGGGTTAGTGAGGTACTCGCGGTCGTACCGTTCGTGCTCGATGATCCAGCGGGCCATCCCGAGCGCGAGCGCGGCGTCCGAGCCGGGATCGACCGGGACCCACTTCTCGGCCTTCTCGGCGGTCTTCGAGAGGCGCGGGTCGACGACGTCCATCCGCATGCCGTCCTGGATCGCGTTGGTGAGTTTCGGCGCGAGCCAGGTCGGCCCCTTGTTGGCGACCATCGGGTTGGTCCCCCAGACGAGGAGGTACTTGCAGTTCTCGACGTCGGGGTACTGGCGTTTCTTCGGGCCGCCCGCGTACGAGCGGACGTTCCCCATCACGCTGGAGAACCCGCAGGTGCCGGCGTGGTGGAAGCTGTTGACCGAACCCAGTCCCTGCTTCCAGAGGCGCGTCCTGATGAAGTTCCGCCGGAACCCGCCCACGTCGACGACCTGGTTCGCCTTCGGTCCCAGGTCTGGGTGATCCGTGTCGATGAGGACGTCGTCGTACTTGTCGTCGAAGGCGGCCTTCTCCATCTCCCCGTTCTGGACGGCCTCCCAGTCGCTCATCACCTGGTCCTGGGGCGCGTACCCCCACATGTTCTTGAGACCGGGGTGGCCGAGGTCGTCGGCGCCGTTGACGATCTCGTCGATGGCCTGCTCCCAGGAGACGGTCTTCCACTGGCCGCTCCCACGCGGGCCGGCCCGCTTGAGGGGCTTGCGGACGCGGTAGGAGTCGAAGGCGGTCTGAATGCCGGCCTGTCCTTTCAGGCACATCCGGCCGCCGGAGAGCGACCAGCGCGACGAGTCCACGTCGCCGGTCCCCTCCAGGTCGCCCGTCGCGACCTGTTCGGGATCGCTCCCGTATGGCACCTGCGCGAACGGCTGCGTGTTCAGGAACGAGTAGGGGTTCCCGGCGAGCTTGCGGACGAGCGAGCTGTACTGGGCGCTCTCGGTGCTCTCGTCGGCGATGCGCACCTTGATCGGACAGAACGTGTTGCACTGTCCGCAGGTGGTGTGGATCACGTCGCTGGCGTCGTACTCGCCGTAGTCGGTGCCGACGTAGTGCGGCTCGTCGCGCCAGAGCGCGTCCAGGCTGAGTTCGGACGCGGCACCGCCGGCGCTGGCGACGGCGGTGACGCCGCCGACGGCCTTGACGAACTCGCGGCGGGTCGCCGACGCCTCGTCGGACGCCTCGTCAGTCGCGCTGTCAACGTTGTCAGTACTCATTGGTGATCACCTGATTCGAGGGGAGTCAGCGGCAGCAGTTCTGCACCGAGCGTGTAGAGCAGCAGTCCGACGGCCATCATGCCGATGCTGGTGAGCCACTCCACGGCGCTCGGGAAGTACGATCCGTGCGGGAGCTGGTGCATCACGGGCAGGATCAGCGGCGGGACGACGATGTTGAACCGGACGCCGATGATCCCGAGAACGACGCTCAGTCCGGCCAGCACCATCAGCCAGGGCGTGCGCCGCCACTCGCTGCGGGACACGAGCACCAGCGGCACCACCCAGCCCAGGCCGACCATGATACCCCAGAACGACCACGCCATCGGGCCGAACAGCACCGTCAGCCAGGTCTCGACCTCCGTGGGGTGGAGGCTGTTCAGCGCGATGAGCGCGTCGATGGCCGTGAGCGCGAAGTCCGTCACGATGAACGCCGCCAGCAGCTTCGCCAGCCGCTCCAGCAGGTCCAGGTCGAGGTCCCGGTCGGTGAACAGCTTGGTCCGCAGGACGTACAGCGCCATGACGAGCGCCGTCCCGCTGACCACCGCGGAGATGATGAAGATCACCGGGAACAGCCCGCTGTTCCAGTAGGGACGGGCCTTCGAGACGGCGAACAACACGCCGGTCCCGCCGTGGACCATGAAGATGGCCAGCGGGATGCCGAGCATCCCGAACCGCTTGAGCCAGGTCTGGTCCCGGGCCGCGGACTCCTCGCTGGTGTCGAGCCGACCGAACGAGAGCAGCCGGGAGACCATCGCACGCAGGCCCGACCCGTTCTTGGCGACCCGCGCGAGGTCGATCCGCATCGAGAAGTACAGCTCCAGGCACAGGACCGTGATGTAGGCGACGTAGGCGTGGACCTCCCACATCAGCGGCGAGGTGAGCTGGCGCCAGGCGAACGGGTGCCACATCCGGTCCATCCGGCCGAGGTCGGTCCAGACGAACAGGAGCGCGACCACCATGCTGATGATCGCGGCGAACAGGGCGTCGCGGTCGACCTTGTGCATGCCGGTCATCTCGAAGACGTTCGCGAGCGTGCTCACGAGGAACGCGCCCGCCGAGAGGCCCACGAAGTAGATGTAGAAGGCCACCCACGCGCCCCACGGGGTGATGCTCGTGAGGTTGGTACTCTGCATGCCCTGTTTGATCCGCAGCCACATCGCGTACGCGCCGACCAGCAGCAGGACGGCGAGCAGGGCGTACCACGCGACCCGCAGGCGACTGTCGTTGAACCCGGGGTCGAACTCGAACCGTGATGATGATTCGGTTGCCATTGGGATCACTCCAGGTAGTACACGTTCGGATCGGTGCCTTCCTCCTCTTTGAGCTGCATCGCGCGCGAGGAGGACGCCATCTCTGCCACTTCGCTGTCCGGGTCGTTCAGGTCGCCCATGTTGCGGGCGTCGCCGACGCAGGTCTCGACGCAGGACGGCTCCTCGCCGCGATTGAGCCGGTGATGACAGAAGTTGCACTTCCGGACGTTGCCGACCGGCGACTTCTTGCGTTCGCGCTCGCCGCGGTCGACGCCGTACTCGGGACTCGTGACCTCGCCGGAGCCGTCGACCTCGTCGTCGTAGTTCTCGCCGAAGTCGAAGTACCGCGCGCCGTACGGGCACGAGATCATGCAGTATCGACAGCCGATACACCGGTCGTAGTCGATGTTCACGACGCCGTTTTCCATCTTGTACGTCGCGCTGACCGGACAGACCTGCACGCAGGGCGGGTTCTCACACTGCATGCAGGGACGGGGCAGGTTCGTCCGCTGGACGTTCGGGAACTCCCCGTGTTCTTCCTCCATGACGACGTTGTACGAGACGCCCGGCGGCGTCCGGTTTTCGGCCTTGCAGGCGACCGAACAGGAGTCACAGCCGACGCACTTCTGGAGGTCGATGACCATCCCCCAGCGGGGATCGTCGGCATCGCCGCTCTTCGAGGACGATGCCGACGCCTGCGTGTCGTCGAGCGCCTCGGCGACGGTACTCATCGAGCCGACCGAACAGGCGAGAGACTCTGCCGTCCCCTCGTCGATCGTCTGGTCCATCCCGTGGTCGACGGCCGGGTTCGGCGTGTCGCGGTAGTCGTCGCCGAACTCCTCGGCGGCGAGGCCGTCGTATCGTTTCCAGTACGCCTCGCTGGAGAGCTCGCCGCGCGAGACTGCCTTGGCGTCCTCGGCCATCGCGACGCCGAGCTCCGTCGAGAAGTCAGTCTCGTCGAGTTCCGCACGCGGGTCCGCGCGCTCGTCGTCGACCATGGAATCGAGTTGCGCACGGCCGGGGGTGTCCGGAACGCCCGGCATCGCATCCTGGCTACTCATCGCGACCACCTCGGGGTTCGTGACACGTGGCGTGCCGGTGACGGTCTCGACATCATACACCTAAACGTACAGACCCCTCACCGGAGAGGGTACTACCCATACTCTTTGGGCCGCGAATCCGCCGGGATTATCCCCCAGGGCCCGATGCCAATATAGTTTGGCCGCCGGAAATCGGACCGCTCGCACGGGACTCCCAATCTCTTGGAATCCGTGTTCAGGTTTTTAAAGGAGATCGACCAAGACAAGAACATGTTCCTCTCGTTTACACTCCACGACGCGGCGACACTCCAGGGAGGTGTCCCGCCGTGAACGGCGTGCTGGCCCTGTCCGTCTTGATACGGCTCGTCGGGGTCGGATACTCGGTCCTGTTGCTATCACGGAGTCGAGACCGGCGATTCCTGTTCCTGACGGCCATGCTCGCGCTGATGGCCACGCGGCAGTTGTGGACGGGCCTGACGGTGACGAGCACCGGGCTCTCGGAAGTGCCGGGACTCGTCGTCAGCGTCCTCGCGCTGTTGACAGTGTACTATCTCAGCCAGTTCATCGACGAGGAAGCGCGAATCAAATCGTCGCTCCGAGACGTTAACGAGCAGTTACGGAGCTTTCGGAAGGCCGTCGAGCACGCCGGCCACGCGATTTTCCTGACCGACCCGGACGGCACGATCACCTACGCCAATCCCGCGATCGAGCAGGTGACCGGTTACGAGCCCGACGAAGTGATCGGGGCGAATCCACGGCTCTGGAAGTCGGGCGAACACGACGAGGCGTTCTACGAGCGGATGTGGGGCGAGATCACCTCGGGCAACGTCTGGGACGGCGAGATCATCAACGAGCGGAAAAGCGGCGATCGGTGCTGGGTCGACATGACCATCGCGCCGATCACGGACGACCAGGGCGAGGTCGAGCGGTTCGTCGCCGTCGACACCGACGTGACCGAGCGAAAGGAACGGCAGTTGCGCATCGAAGAGCAGAACGAACAGCTCACGCTGTTGAACAACACGAACGAGATCCTCAGGGACGTCAACCAGCGGCTCGTCGAAGCCACGACGCGCGAGGAGATCGAAGCGGCGGTCTGTGAGTGTTTCGCGCGGCCGCCGTTCTCGTTCGCGTGGCTCAGTTCGGTCAACCTGGTCAACGGGAGCCTGGGCGTCCGGACGCAGGCGGGCGTCAGCTCCGCGGAGATCGAGTCGGTCGTCGAAGCGTTCAACGACGCCGACGGGATGACGCCGGTCGACCGCGCGAGTCACGACTCGACGGCGATCCTCGCGGCGGTCGACGAGACGGCCGACGGGTGGCACGAACGCTGTCGGCAGTGCGGGACGAACGCCGTCGCCGCGATCCCGCTCACCCACCGGGGCGTCACCTACGGCACGCTCGTCGTGCACGCCGCGGACCGCGACGCCTTCGCAGCCATCGAGGGCGAGGTCCTGGCCGAACTCGGCGAGACGATCGGTTACGCGCTCAACGCCGTCCAGAGCAAACGCGCGCTCGTCACCGACGACGTGACGGAACTGGAGTTCCGCGTCACCGAAACCGACGATCCGCTCGTTCGTCTGGCAGCCGCCCTGGACTGCGAACTCGAACTCAAGCGAATCACGACCGACGCCGGCGAGCAGGTGGAGTACTTCAGCGTCACCGGTGCCAGCGCGGCCGACGTGACGGCGTACGTCGAGACCGCCGAGCACGTGACAACTGCCCAGGTGATTCGCGACCACGACGACGGCTGTATCGTCCGCTTCGTCGTCGACGAGACGGCCGTCGTCTCGGCGGTCGCAGAGTACGGCACGGCTGTGCGCTCGTTTTCGGTCACCCCGGGCGAGGGACGACTCTGCGTCGACCTCCCGAGCGACGGCGAACCGCGGACGCTCCTCGACGCACTCCGGGACGGCCGTCCCGGCATCGAACTGGTCGCCAGACGTGAGCGCGAACAGCCACAGACCGCGAGCGACGACGAGGCGGGTCCGCTCCCCGATGGCCTCACCGACCGCCAGCAGGAGGCGTTGCGGACGGCACACGACGCGGGCTTTTTCGCCTGGCCCCGGGAGAGCAGCGGCGACGACGTCGCCGAGATGATGGACATCTCTCAGTCGACGTTCCTCCAGCACCTCCGGACCGCAGAGCGAAAAGTCTTCGACGGGTTGTTCGAGACGAACGACGCGACGACCGTGGGCGAACCAACGGTCTGAGTATCCGAGCCTCCGATCGGTCCGCTGACGGAGGCGCCGCTCTGCGGGTGTCGGTGACGGCGAGGAAGGGAATCACCGATGCTCGGTGTTCCGGGGTATCAGCCCAGGAACAGCCGGAGCTTCGGGAACCGCTCGACGAGGTCGGTCGCTTCGAGGTACGCGTCCACACCGAGGATCCGGCCGGCACCGAACGCGCCGAGGCCGAACAGCAACATCGCGTACACGATGTGGTCGTCGATGACGATGCCGTGTGCGAGCGGCAGGGCCGCCGCCCAGTAGAACACCATCATCACGGCGCCCCAGATGGCGGCCCACCGGACGAGTCCGCCGAGCAGCAGGCACAGCCCGACCAGCGTCAGGCCCCACGCGTTGAGCGGGTCGATCAGCCAGAGCCACTCGTTTGCCATGGTGGTCCACACGCTGACGAAGGGGTTCCCCTCTGGAATCCCGTGCAGCAGCATTCCAGCGGCGGACCACTCCGGATCGAGCACTTTCGTGATGCCTGCGTAGAAGAACGTCCAGCCCATGACGAGCCGGAGTCCCAGCAGCGCGTACCCGATCCAGTGCTCGGAGTACTCGAAGTTCGTTTCACGGCCTAACAGGTCGGCCTCTAATTTACGTGTGGACATGTTCGGTCACCTCTACACGTGTGACTTCGAGTGAAGACTATATAAATAAGCACGCACATTTCCACAATCCTGGAACCAAATCGAACTTAACGTGGAGAATTAGGCAACGCAATCCAGTATTGTGCAAAAATTCCAAAATGGCGAACGTCCACCGAGAGCCCGGTTAGTTCCGTTCGACGATGCTGGTCCGCTGGGTGACGGGGTCGAGGTAGACGACGAGCGAACCGTCTTCAGTGTCGGCGTCGATGACCCAGACGCTCACCTGATGATCGACGCCGGTGATCGTGGCGTCGTAGTTCTCGCCTTCGATGGCCTCCTGGGCCAGTTTCCGCGCGTGCTCGTCGTCCTCGACGGTGACGTCGTCCTCGGGGAGGCGGATCGTCATCACCGGGCAGTTAGCGTGGCGGACCAGACGCTCGGCGACGCTGCCGATGAGTTGGCGCTTGACGCCCGACCGGCCGTGGGTCCCGGCGACGATCGCGTCGGCGTCGATCTCGTCGGCGTACTCCAGGATCTGATCCGCCGGGTCGCCCTGGACGACGTCCGTCTCGGCGTCGACGCCGTGGATCTCCGCCATCGTCTCGACGCGTTCGACCGCCCGCTGGCCCTGCTGTTCGAGTTCCTCTGCCGTCTCCTGGATGTCCGAGAGCATCGACCCGACGTCCGTGTCGACGACGTTGAGGACGTGCAGGGTGCTGCCGTACTGCTCTGCGAGGTCGATCGCCTGCATCGCGACGTGTGCGGTACCAGTGCTGCCGTCGGTCGGAATCAGGATTCGCTCGTACATGGTCGGAGAGTGAAGTCGCTCATACAAAAAGGGGTTTATTCTCTCCCAACACGTGAGAATCAAAAAGCGACGCACGGGACGGACCCGCGCGATTCGAGTCGCGATGGAGACAGCGGGTTAAACTACGTGGCGGGTGCCAGGTGAGACATGCGCAGGCGGACACAGCGGACGGCGTTCTATCTCGGGCTGGTCGCGGTCACGACGGTGGTGTTCACGGCGCTGTACAACGTCGGAATGGCGACCTGGGAAGACCAGACGCAGCCGGTGTATCGGTCACTGGAAGTCGTGATGCAGACGTTCACGACCACCGGCTACGGCGAGGACGCACCCTGGCAGAGTCTCCAGATGAACGTCCTCGTCATCGTCATGCAGTTGGCTGGCATCGGACTGATTCTCACTGCGGTCGACGTGTTCGCCGTTCCCTGGCTCCGCCGGGCGCTGACGCCGCGCTTGCCACGAGCCGCGCCGGACGTCACCGATCACGTCATCATCTGCACCTCCACGGCGCGGACCGAGGCGTTCATCGCTGAACTGGACTCACGCAGCCAGGAGTACGTGCTCGTCGAACCGGACGAGGAGACGGCACACGACCTGCGCGACCAGGACCGCAACGTCGTGTACGGCGATCCCGAATCGACGACCGTCCTCGACAGCGCCGGCATCGGTCGGGCCAAAGCGGTCGTAGCGGACGCGGCCGACGACACGACCGCCAGCATCGTCCTCTCGGCGCGGGAGGCCAACCCGGACGTCCGGGTGGTGACGCTCGTCGAGGACGGATCGCTGGCGCAGTACCACAGCGTCGCCGGCGCGGACGACGTGCTCTCGCCGCGGCAACTCCTCGGTGAGAGTCTGGCGCGACAGATCCCCACGGCCGTGACGACGGCCGTCGAGGAAGGCATCGAAATCGGAGACGACTTCGAGTTGGCCGAGTTGAGCGTCCAGCGCGGGAGCGATCTCTGCGACGAGGAGTTCGCGGACGCGCGAATCCACGAACGCTACGGGGTGAACGTCATCGGCGCCTGGTTCGGCGGGACCTTCGAGAGTCCGGTCGACCGCACGGCCGAACTCGACGCGGAGACGACGCTGCTTGTCGCCGGCAAACCCGAACGGATCGAGGAACTTCGGGAGGCCACCGCCTCGACGGTTCGCCAGTTCTCCCCACAGCAAGTCGTCATCGCCGGCTACGGGGAGTCCGGGACGGCCGCGTACGACGCGCTCTCCGAGACGAACTCGCAGCTGACCGTCCTCGACAGGGAATCGAAATCGAACGTGGACGTGATCGGGGACGCACGCGAGCCGGACGTGCTCCGGGAGGCCGGGATCGAGCACGCATCAGCGCTGCTCGTGGCGCTCGGCGACGACACCGAATCGATCTTCGCGACGCTGATTGCACGCGACCTGAACCCGGACATCGAGATCGTCGTCCGCGCCAACGAGCAAGCGGACGTCGAGAAGCTGTACCGCGCCGGGGCCGACTACGTCCAGTCGCTGGCGACCATCAGCGGCCGCATGATGGCGTCGACGATCTTCGAGGACGAGGAGGTGCTCGCCTACGACAAACAGATAGAGGTGGTCCGCTTCGCCGCCGGTGCTCTGGCCGGCCGGACGCTCCAGGAAGCCGACGTCAGGGGACAGACCGGCTGTACCGTCGTCGCAGTCGAGCGCGAAGACGACGTGATCACCGAGTTCGATCCGGCGGCGTTCACGTTCGTGGAGGGCGACGGCGTCATCGTCGCCGGCACCGACGAGCACGTCAGTCGGTTCGAGGCGGAGTTCACGTCTGGCGCCCGATAAGTCGTGGGCGCGACCCTACGACTGGTCCTTCCCGGGAACCGTCAGCACGGGAATCTCGGCCGCGTGGTTGACTCTGTCGGTGACGCTGCCGACCAGAATCCGCTCGCGCTGACTCTTGCCGTGTGTGCCCATGACGATGAGGTCGGCGTCCGCCTCGTCGGCGTAGGCCAGGATCTCGTCGTCGGGGACGCCCTCTCGCACGGTCGTGACGACGTCGAGGTCGGCGTCGGCCACCGTCCGCTCGAGGGCGTTCGTCACCTTCTCGCCTTCGTCCCCGAGCGTCTGGCGGATCTCGTCGATCGCCAGTCCCGGCGCGGACTGCGCGACGCGCATGTCGACGACGTACAGCAGATGGACGGTCGCGTCGGCCTGTTTGGCCGCGGCGATCGCGTGTTCGAGCGCGCGGTCGGCGAGGTCGCTCCCGTCGGTGGGGACCAGGATGGTGTCGTACATACTCGACTGGACGAGCGACCGACCAAAAGGTGCTGTGTCTCTTCCCGACCAGTGGGAGCCGACCGCCTCAGCTCAGCAACCGCGACAGGCATTCGGTGATGCCGCTGCTGGCGCCGAGTTTGAGATAGTAGGCGTCGCCGCCGTCTTCGTAGTAGTTCTCGATGGTGCGCTTGACCTCGAAGCCGAGATGTCTGTAGAAGCCGATGGCCGGCTCGTTGGTCGTTCGGGCGTGACACGTCACCGAGGAGTGGTTGTCCGCGACCTGAGCGATGAGTTGCTCGCCGAACCCTTCGCCGCGGTGGTCGGGGCTGACGGCGAGAAAGAGGATGTAGCCGTCCCGACGGACCGCTGCGAAGCCGACGAGGCGCTCAGGGGCCTTCGGGCCGCTCTCGACGTAACAGTAGACCGTCGAGCGGCGATAGGCGTCTTTGAAGAAGCCGCGTCGCTGACGGAGGACGCCTTCCTCCCGTCTGATCTGCTCTTTGAGGCCCCACGCCTCGTCGACGTAGTCGTCAGCACCCGACTCGACGACGCGGCTCTCGATACTGGCGCTCACTACGGCTGACTAAGCAGATACGAGACTATAATTCCACCGGCGGCGGTAAGCAACCCACGAGAAACCGGGCGGTCTGCGGCGTCCACAATCCCTTTTCGCTCCCGACCCGTCCGCACAGTTATACCGATGCAGGGAGCCACTACCAAGTCGGGTTCGAACGGGGAGGCCCTCAAGGAACGAGCGCGGAGTGCGATGGTCACAGGGCTCGCCGTGACAGTCCCGCTCATCGTGACGCTGATCGTTCTCGGGTTCGCCGTCGACTTCGTCTCGGGGACGCTCAATCCCCTGGTGGCCGTGGTCGAATCGACCCTCAGCACGTCCGGCGTGCCCGAACTCGCCGTCAAAGGCGTCGTCCTCCTGGTGCTGCTGGTCGTCATCCTGGTCGTCGGACTCGTCGCTGACCGCCAACCACAGGAAGGGTCCATCGAGGACAACTTCGACCGCATGATGGCCGGTATCCCCGGCATCGGCTCCCTCTACACGAGTTTCAACGAGATGAGTCAGCTCCTGCTGGACAGCGACACGGACAGCTTTCAGGAGGTCAAACTCGTCGAGTTTCCCAGCGAGGGGTCCTACACCGTCGCCTTCCTGACGGCGGACACGCCGGAGACGATCGAAGACGCCACTGGCCACGACGAGATGGTGACCCTGTTCCTCCCGCTCGCCCCCAATCCCGTGATGGGCGGTCACGTCATCAGCGTCGACGAGGACCGCGTCACCGACGTCGACATGACGGTCAGCGAGGGGATTCGCGCCATCGTCACCAGCGGGGTCGCCATCGAAGACAACGGCGAGGAGGTGCCGGACGAACTCGCGAGCGCAACGAACAGGAAGAACACAGAGAAGGGGACCGGCGACGAATCCCCGACAGAATGAGCTTCGATCTGCGCGAGCACACTGCCGACGTCGCCGTCGAGGCGACGGGTTCCGACCTCGACGCCGTCTTCGCCGCCGTCGGCGACGGTCTGGCCGCCGCGATGTGTGACGACGTTCCCGACACCGGAGAGCGGTTCTCGCTGACCGTCACCGCCGAGAACCGGGAGGCGCTGCTGTTCGACTACCTCGACGACCTCATCTACGAACGCGACGTCCGGAGCGTCCTGCCCGTGGCAAACGACGCGACGGTGAGCCGGGACGGCGACGAATGGGTCTGTGAGGCGACTGCCCGGGGCGTTCCGCTGTCGGAAATCGTCGCCAGGGAGATCAAAGCGGTCACGTACTCCGAGATGGACCTCTCCGAGACCGAATCGGGGTGGCGGGCGTACGTCGTCTTCGACGTCTGATCGGCCGGAGACACGTCACCGGAGCGAATGCAGTCGAAATATATTCCGCCGTCCCTGTCGCAGGTCTAGCCATGACCACCTACGATGCCGACGGAATCACCCTCGAGAAGGTACGGGACTACGTCTGGGAGATTCCCCAGGAGGGCGGGATGCGCGCCCCGGCGCGCGTACTCGCCAGCGAAGCGCTCCTCGAAGAGATCGAGGAAGACAAGACCCTCCAGCAGCTGAAAAACTCCGCACACCTGCCCGGCGTCCGTAAGCACGCCATCTGCATGCCCGACGGCCACCAGGGCTACGGCTTCCCCGTCGGTGGGGTCGCCGGCATCGACGCCGAAGACGGCTGTATCTCGCCCGGAGCTGTCGGATATGATATAAATTGTGGCGTCCGGATGATGCGGACGAATCTGACGTACAGCGACCTCCAGGGCCGGGAAGAGGAACTGGTGAACAACCTCTTCGAAAACATTCCGTCAGGTCTCGGTGGCGGCGGCGTCGTCGAGACGGGGATGGACACCGTCGAGGAGATTCTGGAGCGCGGGATGAAGTGGGCGCTCGACGCAGGCTGGGCCGTCGAAGACGACCTGGCCCACTGCGAAGACGAGGGGTACCGACCGGAGGCGAACGCCGACAAGATCTCGAAGAAAGCCAAGGACCGCGGGAAAAACCAGGTCGGCAGTCTCGGCAGCGGCAACCACTTCCTGGAAGTCCAGCGGGTCACCGACGTCTACCGCGACGACGTGGCCGACGCGTTCGGCCTCGAGGAGGACCAGATCGTCGTTCTCATCCACTGCGGCTCGCGCGGCCTGGGACACCAGGTCTGTACGGATTACCTCCGGGACATCGAGCAGGCTCACCAGGGCCTGCTGAACCAGCTCCCGGACAAGGAACTGGCCGCGGCTCCCGCCGGCTCACAGCTCGCCGAGGACTACTACGAGGCGATGTGCGCGGCGATCAACTTCGCGTGGGTCAACCGCCAGCTCATCATGCACCGAACCCGCCAGGTGTTCGAGCGCGTCTTCGACCGCTCCTGGGAGGAGATGGACATGCACCTCCTGTACGACGTGGCCCACAACATCGCGAAAAAGGAGGTTCATACCGTCGAAAACGGCGAGGAACGCGAACTGTTCGTCCACCGGAAGGGCGCGACGCGAGCGTTCCCGGCCGGCCGCGAGGAGGTCCCAGAAGCGTACAACGACGTGGGTCAGCCCATCATCATCCCGGGCAGCATGGGGGCTGGGAGCTACGTCCTTCGGGGCGGCGAGAACTCCCTGTCGGAGACGTTCGGCTCGACCGCTCACGGCGCGGGACGGCTCATGTCCCGAACGCAGGCGAAAAACGAGTTCTGGGGCGAGGACGTCCGCGACGAATTGCGCGCGCAGAACCAGATCTACGTCAAGGCCAACTCCGGCGCGACCGTCGCCGAGGAAGCGCCCGGCGTCTACAAGGACGTCGACGAGGTCGTCCGCGTCTCGGACGCGCTCGGTATCGGGGACAAGGTCGCTCGTACCTATCCGGTCTGTAACATCAAAGGCTAAATCAGACCGGCAGACCGTCCCGCAAATACTCGCGCCCTTTCGAGGACCTCACCAGTAGGTAACAGATAGATATATCAACGGGATCACTCTATCGAGGAGTAGCATGATCACGTTCAGTTCTGACAAGAACCGCGTTGAGGAACGTGATCAATCGGCATGAAATCGCATCAGACGGACACTCTCAAGAACTGGGAGACAGTCGTCACGGCGTCGCCCGATGCGATAGTCGTCGTCGATCGGTCGCTGACCGTGACACACTGGAACCCTGCTGCCGAAGAGATCTTCGGCTGGACGGCCGAGGAAGCGCTCGGTGAGCCCAACCCCGCCGTCCCGGAAGTGAAGCGGGACGCGTACGAATCGACGATCAAGGACGTACTCGGAGGGAACGAGGTCACGGGACGCGAAACGAAACGCCAGCGGAAAGACGACAGCCTGGTCGACGTCAGTATCTCTACTGCACCCGTCACTGGGCCCGACGGCGAGATCGTCGCCGCGATGGCAGTGGGAAAAGACATCTCCGAGCGCAAATCCCACGAGCGGCGGATGGAAGCGCTACAGTACGCCATCCGAGCGTTGATGACGAGTACGACTGACACGGAGATCGCCGAGCAGGTCGTGACGACCGGCGAGCAGATACTCGGCATGTCGCGAGTCGGCGTGCACTTATACGAGGCCAGTTCGCAGGCGCTCGTTCCAGTCGCCTGGAGCGGTGACATCGAGACCGACATCGGCGAACCGCCGACGCTAGGCTCCGATAGCCTCGCCTGGGACGTGTTTACTGACGACACCACACAAGAGTTCAGCGATTTGTGGGCCACCTCGGACCGCTACAATTCTGACACGCCGTTCCGGAGTGAGCTCATCGTTCCGCTGGATGGCCACGGGGTCGTCCTCGTCTCCTCGACCGAACCCGACGACTTCACCGATCGGGATCGGCTCTTGGTCGACGCCCTGTGTGCGAACGCGACGGCGGCGCTCGACCGCGTCCAGCGCGAGCGTGACCTCCGTGGATACAAAGAGGCGGTCGAGCACGCCGGTCACTCCATCGTCATCACCGACACTGACGGTCGAATCGAGTACGTCAATCCGGCGTTCGAGGAGATAACCGGCTACACCGAGACCGAGGCACTGGGAACTAATCCCCGGATTCTCAAGTCCGGAGAGCACGACGAGTCGTTCTACGAGCAGTTGTGGACGACGATCAAGAACGGCGAGATCTGGCACGCCGAGATCGTCAACGAGCGGAAAGACGGCGAGCAGTTCGTCGTCGACCAGACGATCGCGCCGATCTTCGACGAGGGCGGCGAGATCGAGCGATTCGTCGCGATCAACAGCGACGTTACCGAGCAAAAGGAGTTGGAACGGCGACTCAAAACGCAGCGGGACAATCTCGAAGTCCTCAACCAGGTGGTGCGCCACGACATCCGCAACGACCTACAGTTAGTGCTCTCGTACGTGGAACTGCTGCGGGACCTCGTCGACGACGAAGGACGGTCGCACGTCGAGACGGCGCTCGAGAGCGCACGCAACGCAGTCGGCCTGACGAAGACGGCGCGCGACCTCGCCGAGGTGATGCTCCAGGCCGAGACCGAACCCTCGCCGGTTCCGTTGCGTCCGGCGCTCGAATCCCAACTCGAGACGATCCGGTCGACGTACGACGACGTGGCGATCACCGTCGCAGACCCGATTCCAGCCGTGCGCGTCCGGGCAACGGAGATGCTCGACTCCGTGTTCCGAAACATCCTGAAAAACGCCGTCCAGCACAACGACGCTCCCACTGCCGAGATTTCCGTGCGTGTGACAGCGGACGACGACACCGTCGTCGTCCGCATCGCCGACAACGGTCCGGGCGTCCCCGACGACCGGAAAACAGAGATCTTCGGGAAGGGGAAGAAAGGATTGGAGAGCGATGGGACCGGCATCGGCCTCTATCTCGTTCACACGCTCGTCGATACCTACGGTGGGGACGTGTGGGTCGAAGACCGCACGACCCAGGAGTGCGAAACCAACCAGTCAGCGACTGCCAGCAACGCCCAGTCGAGCGACGGACCTCCCGAAGGTGCGGTGTTCGCAGTGAAGTTACAGCGAGCAGAGTGAACGATACGTGTCATCTAACCGACAGCCCCCAATGGGAGATCAATTCCGACTGCTCGCCCGCTGATTTACGTCCGACCGGGTCGAACGGAACGGTGGGGATTCAGATGTCCAAGTCTCTCAAGAAACAGTCCAACGTCGCGGTGACGTTCACGAACGGGGAGCAACTCCAGCAGGTGTCAGTGACGATCTATCCCGGGTGGGTCGAAGTGGAGCAGTCGGGAGAGACGCGATGGTACCCGCGGGAACGGATCGAGTCGATCCGCAAACGGGGCGGTGCGAACAGGTAGGCGCCCTGGGGGCTAGCCGGGCCACACCAGCGAGAGGATCGCCAGGACGACGAAGGCGACGACGAGCCACTTCGCGATGTCCATCGACAAGCCGGCGACGCCGCCGGCGCCGAGGACGCCAGCGACGAGCGCCAGGATGAAGAAACCGATGGCGAGTTCGAGCAGCGCCATGCTTATCGCACCCCGTTCTGGGGAGTCGTTTCGGGAGTGGGACGAACCCGTCTGACGAGCTGTGCGGTGGCCCTGTTGGCGGACATGACCACGTCACGCTCCGCCCCGGACGGGGGAGAGTCCACGGCCTGCATATCCAGGGTTCCGGAACGGCCCCGAGGAACCAGAGGATTGATACGCACACAGCAAAGCGACTCTCCAAGCATGTCGGGTGGTGTATGAGTTCCGTCGAACTGGTCGCAGCGGGCGTCACTCTGGTCGTGACAGTCGCTCTCGGGACCGTCGTTCACGAGGGGTCACACGCGCTCGCGCTCCGGGCGTTCGGCGTCCCGTACGAACTCTCCTGGTTGCCGGCAACTGCCGACGGCGAGACCTATCACGGACTGTTCGGGGCGCTGGCGTCCGTCAGGCCGCTGGGAGTCCGTCAGGGCAGTGCGCCGTGGTCGCTACGTATCGCCGCGATGATGCCGCTTTGCATGTCCGTTCCCGTCGTCCTCATGCTCGCCGGAGTGCTTCCGGACCCCGTTGCGAGCGGGAATCTCGTCGGGACCGCAGCCGTGATCGGGTGGCTCGCCTGTGCCCTTCCGAGTCCCCAGGACTTCTCGATACTCTGGTACGCAGACCGTGCGATCCGAGCCCAGGGTGACTCACTCCCGAGCTGACCGGATCGGGCAGGGAACCCGGGCCCGTCACGGCTATGGACTGACACGTAGCCCGCTCGAAATAACGCCTTTAGACCTCTGTGTGGAGGCACGAACGCAATGAGAGTCGTCCTGAACGACGGTACACAGATCGACATCGGCGGACTGAAAGTGGTAGACAGCGGCGTCGTCCTCTTCGAGGATCAGGAGCGCGAGAAAACCATCGGATACCTCCCACACAACCAGTTCCAGTACGTCCTCACGGAGGAGCTCATCGGCCAGATCGAACAGTCTCGGCAGCGGGCCATGCAGCGACAGTCCACCCAGGGAGTCCAACAGCAGCCGATGGGGACGCGACAGACAGTCCCGCCACAGCAGCGAGGCCAGGGTCAACAGCAACCGGGGCAGGCGAGACAGCCACACCAGGAAGCAAATCGAGTGGGCCAGCAAGAGCAGGAACAACGGACTCAGCAACAGAGTCCCCGGGACCAGTAACCGCCCCGGCTGCTGAGCGATCGACGGTCAGCCAACCGTATCGCCCGATCCGCAATCCGCTCCGCCGGTGGCGGCGTCAGGGGCTGAAATCGAACCGCGGGCGATCGACGTCCGGCGTCCGGTGATCGACGGGGGTTCCGTCCTCGTACTTCAGAAAACTCAGATAGAACGTTCGGCCACAGCCGTCGCGCTCCGGGTCCGGATCGTTCGCGCCGCCCGCTCCCACTGCCTGCCCCGAACCGGCGTTGCCGAGACAGACGAACTCGATGCCGTCGGCCGCTTCCACGTCGCCGGTCGTGGGCGCGTACTCCCAGCCAGCCAGGGGTTCGCGGGTCACGCACTTGTCGTCGAGATAGCCCTCGCGCTCGACGCCGGTGACGGCCCCGCAGTACGGGCAGTGATACGTCACTTCGACCATGCGAACCGTAGGGATGCGAGCGGCTTCAGTGCACCGTGGGAGACTGTGGCATCCCAGGACCCGGCAACGCCCGCCGGAAGCCGTCTGTGCGTCCAGAAGGTACTTCCCGTGAGGCACCGACCGTGGGGGTATGATAGACGAGACGGTCGAGGAGATCGAGCAGATGCAGACCCACTCCTCGTCGGTCGTGGCCGTCAAAGCCGCCGACGCGCTCCGGCAGTTCACCGACGGCGACTACCCGACAGTCGAGGAGTTCCAGCGGACGCTAGAGCGCAACGCCAGCGCTCTCCGACGGGCGAACCCGTCCCACGCCTCACTCCAGAACGCCATGCTGGAGATCGTCGACACCGTGGACGAGGCCGACGTCGACTCCGTCGACGCAGCACAGGACGTCCTGGCCGACACCATCGCGGAGGTCGTCGACACCATCGAGCGCGGGAAGAGCCGGGCAGCCGAACACGGCGCGGAACTGTTCGAGGACGGGATGACGGTGCTGACCCACGATTACTCCTCGACAGTGCTGGAGGCGCTGGAACGGGCTGCCCAGTCGGGAACGCATCTGGACGTGTACGTCACCGAGGCGCGGCCGCGATATCTCGGCCGGAAGACGGCCCGCGTGCTGTCTGGCATCGATCGGATCGACGCACACCTCCTGGTCGACAGCGCCGCAGGTCACTTCCTCCCGGAGTGTGACCGCGTCGTCACCGGCATGAGTTGCATCGTCGAGGACACGCTGTACAACCGGATCGGCACCTACCCGATCGCAGCGACGGCCGACGACGTCGGCGTCCCGATGACGGTCATCGGCTCGGGCGCGAAAATCATCGAGGGCGGGTTCGCTTTCGAGAACGAGATTCGCTCGCCGAGCGAAGTGATGCGCGAACCCGCAGAGGGATTCGCCGTCGAGAACCCGGCCTACGACGCGACGCCGACGCGACTACTCGACTCGGTCGTCACCGACGAAGGCAAGCAACAGTACTGACGGGTGACTCCAGTCAGTTCGCGCGGCGGAGACTGTCCGCGTTCGGCGGCAATTTGACCCAGAACCGGAGCGTCGACGCCCAGAGCCGTCGCCAGGGGTCGAACTGCTCGTCCCGACCCGGATCGTCGTAGTCGAGCGGTGCCTCCCTGTCCTCGGGGAGTGGCCGACCAGTCACCACGGCGTCACACTGCGGACAGACGAGTTCTCTGACGCGATCGGTACGGTCGTCGCGCTCCTCCCAGTTCCCGTCGACGAGGTCCTCGTACTCGCAGTCCGGGCAGAACAGGACCGCCTTACGCGTTCTCGGGGGCGGTGCATGCTCGTCCCTCGTTCGCGGGGACCGGACCTGGCGGCCATCGGGGGAAGTCATCGTTCGAAGGGAGGAACCCGAGCGCAAAAGACCTGTCGGCGTTTTGCTTAAATTGTATACATATCGGAGGGTATACACCCCATAGCCGCAGTATAATCGCAGTACGTGACCACATACACAAACATTCTCACGCAGAGATCGGCGTTTGTAAACTATTTGTCCTGCCTGATATCCCGGGGAGTATTTACGAGCGGAGTTCCGTTGGTAAGCGATACTTACCGCCAGGTAGGTGGTGATGGTCAGGGTGAAGCGGTGGTTGCACAACCTATTTAGACGTGCCTCGAGTGAACCTGTTAAGTGATGACGGAGCCGCAGGTCAGCGAAGTTGCACCGCTCCCGTTGCAGGCGGGGAACGTCCCGTCCAGCGACGCGAGCGATACGCTCTCGAATTTCCAGTGGCTCCCGTTCCAGTTGCCGGGGTGGGCCGCCGACCTGATCGCGACCGTGCTGGTGCTGGTGATCGCGTGGGCAGTCTCGCGGTTCATCATCAAACTGGTCGGCAGGCGCGTCGCCCGGCGGTTCAGGCGGCCGAGTATCACTCGGACCGTGCTGCGCGGAATCCGCGGCTCGGTGTTCCTCTTCGCGCTGTTGACGATCATGCGCATTTACGGGCTCAACCTCGGCAATATCGCCCTCTCCGTCACGGTGTTCACGGCTGTGCTCGGTGTCGTGCTCGCACCCATCGTCGGCAGCATCATCAGCGGCGTGTTCCTGCTGGCAGACCAGCCCTACGAGATCGGCGACATGGTCGAGATCACCGATACAGGTCAGCGAGGCTTCGTGGACGACATCACGCTGCGCTACACGAAGATATTCACCCTCCAGAACACGTTCCTGGTCATCCCGAACGGCGAAATCAGGTCCCGAGACGTCGTCAACTACTCGGCAGAGGACGCCCGAATGCGGCTCGAACTCGAGATGGGCGTCACGTACGAGGGCGACCTCGCCGAAGCCCGGACGCTCATGGAGAAGGCCGCGCGCGACGTGGACGGCGTCATCGAAGGCGGCCCGGACATCCGGATCGGCAGCGCGCGGTATCCGGCCGCGCCGAAGTGTTACATCGATACGTTCGGCGACCACGGCGTCCACCTTCGCTTAATGTACTGGGTGACGGACCCGTACAAACTGCCCGCGATCAAGTCAGCGGTGCAGACGAACGTCTGGGAACGACTGGACGACGCGGACGTCGAGATCCCGTATCCGCACCAGCACCACGTCTTCGACGAAACCAGCGGTCACATGGGCGTCAGGATGGACGGGACGGGCGACGAAACCGCCACCGTTCCGACGGACCGGTTGGGAACGAACGGCGGGCAGAAAGGAGACGGACAGTGATCCGACGTAGCGAGTCGGTCACGACACCGACGCCGTGATGATCTGGGCGTCGATCTCGTTCTGCAGGAACTGCTCGATGTCGGGGTCGTCGACGAGACGACGGATCATCCGGCGCCAGCGACTCGCCTGCTTCTCGCCGATGACGACGATGTCGGCCTGCTGCTGGGCGACCTCTTCGAGGATCGTCTCCTCGACGAGCAGCCCCGACCTGACGACGTATCGGGCGTGAGGAATGTGGCCGAACTCCGATTCGACGGCGCGTTTCAGCTCCGTCCGAGAGACGCGTTGACTGCTGTGAAAGAGATTCACGTGCAGTACCGTCAGATCGGCAGCGTGCTCGTCGGCGACGTCGAGCGCCCGCGAGAGCGTGGCTTTCGAGTGGGGAGAGAGCGGGTACCGCACTGGCACGACGACCTGTGTCATCGGTCGTGGTGACGCTGCCGGGGCGTGTCAAGTTTTTCCCTTCAGGTAGCGGCTTGCGGTCGATTTCCACAGTTCGACAGCCCAACAGATCGGCTCAATCGATCGGTTCGCCGACTCGCTGGTCGGACGTCTCGTGGGCAGCACGGACGATCCGGCCTTCGATCTCCGGGTCGATTCCTCGTTGACGGGCGTACGCCGCCAGGATCTCGTACTGTGTGTCCAGCGACTCGACCCGGTGGTGCCCGTCGAGCACCGGAAACTCGTGGTCCGTGTGGAACAGGTAGTCCGAGGTCGCGAGGGTGTAGGTCTCGTCGTCGGCGATCGGTCCGCCGTCGATCGTGGCCGTGATCTGGCCGCTGTCGTCTTCGCGGATCGAGAGGCCGCTCACGTGCGCGTGCCAGCGATCCGGCAAGGCCGAGAACTGCCAGCCGTCCGCCTGTCGGCAGAGTTGCCGCAGTTCCGACCCAGTCAGTTCGGCGACGGTCACCGGTTCGTCGAACGGGACGACGCTGACCAGGTCCGCGACGGTCACCTCTCCGAGCAGCGGGTCTCCCTCCCGGATGCCACCGGAGTTCTGGAGCCCCACGTCCGCGTCGGCGGCCCAGCGATAGGCGTCCGCGATGAAGTTACCGATGCGACACTCGCCGCGACCTTTCCGGTCGCGGTCGCGGATCAACGGGTCCGAAACGTGGCCGACGACCTCGTCGAGGCCCGTCGCGTCGCGCCGCGCTGCGAGCGCCGTCCTGACGGACTGGTCCACTGGACCGTCCTGGACGGCGTGGCGGTCCACGGTGCCGGCCTCGAGGTCGATCTCCAGCAGGGTGTGCCCGTTGGCGCCGGGGCGGGTGAGGATCGTGTCGTCGACGCGCTCGACGCGTTCGGAGTGAACGTGCCCGCCGAGGATCGCGTCCACGTCGGTCTCGCGCGCCAGTTCGTCGTCGTCACCGCCGAGGTGCGAGAGGACGACGACGGCGTCGACCCCCTGCGCGCGGAGCGACTCCGCTTCGCGCGAGACTGCTGCGACAGGGTCGGTGAAGGTCAGGTCGGTCGCTCCCGGACACATCGACGCCGTCTTCGGTTCCGTGACGCCGACCAGTCCCACCGCAGCCCCGTCGGCGTTCACGACGGTAGAGGGGACCACGCCGACGGATTCGCCGAAGGTGTCGCCGTCCAGTTCGACGTTGGCGCTCACCCACGTCTGTGGGGAGTCCGCGACGATCTCGCGGATGGCGTCGAGCCCGTAGTCGAAGTCGTGGTTGCCGAAGGTGTCGGCCGCAGGGTCGACGGCTTCGAAGAAATCCAGCGCCTGTCGCCCCTCTTCGACCATAGAGAGGACGCCGGGCGCCGTGTTGTCGCCGGTGCCGACGACCACCGTGTCGGGGGAGCGCCGGTCGGCGACGAGACCGGCCAGACGCCCGAGTCGCGTCGGGTCGTCGTAGCCGTTTTCGAGATCAGAGTAGTGGAGGAGACGGGCAGGCATGACAGGTCACTACGAGTTCGGCAGTCAAATCCCCTTCGGACGCTCGTGGCTGTGAATACCACGCACAGGCCCCGACGTGGACAGCCAAGGCTTTAGGACGCCGTCTCTTACCTGTGCCCATGCAAGCACGGACGACCCAGGACGGAGAGACGCTCTACGTCGACCACGAGGCGGTCGAGCGCGGTTCGAAAGGTCCCTTCTACGTCGTCTACACGTCGAGCAGCCGCGACGAAAAGTGGGGATACTTCTGTAGCAACTGCGAGTCGTTCGACACCGCGATGGACGCGATGGGCCGCATCGAGTGCAACGGCTGTCGAAACCTCCGCAAAGCCGACGAGTGGGACGCGGCCCACGAGTGACGCTCTCGCGACCGCTCCGCCGTCTTTCAGACTCACTGTCAGGAGGATAGGCTTAAGACCCGTGGGGTGGTAACTGTTCCCAGATGGCGACCGTTACCACGTCACTAGCCGAGAAGGCAGAGACCATTTTTACCGACCTGGGATACGTGGTTGAATCAGACGGGACAGAGCTTCGGGCACAGCGGAAGTGGCGCGTCGTCCAGGTCACTCCAGTCGACAGGCCGGCCGAGACGCCACAGTCGGGCTCCCTTCGGTGTTTCGTTACCTGGCACGAACGGGCAGACGAGGTACACGAACACCTCACCAGTACTGATCCCAGCTACGAGTGGGCGGTCATCGGAACCGACGAAAACGGCGAGTACGAAGTGTACCACGCCCCGCAGCCGCTACCTGCCTAGGAGCGTTCTGGTCGCGTCGAGTCCTGCACTCGTCTCGACGGCGGCGTTTTGGGCTTCGAGCGCGTCACCCAGCGCCGCGACCAGCGTCAGGACGTTTCCCGGGCGGGCGCTGTGGCCCATGCAGCCGATTCTGAGCACGTCGCCCGCGAGATCACCGAGTCCGCCGGCGACTTCGATTCCGTACTCCTCGAGCAGGAAGGCGATGACGGCGTCGTCGTCCACGCCCTCGGGCAGGCGCACGGCGTTGAGACTCGGCAGCCACCAGTCGTCCTCGGGGTTGAGTTCCAGTCCCATGGCTTCGACGCCGGCTTTCAGCGCGCCGGCCATGCGCCGGTGGCGCTCCCACCGGTTCTCGATCCCTTCCTCGGCGACCAGCCTGAGGGCCTCTCTGAGCGCGTAGACGTTCGTAATCGGGGCCGTGTGGTGATAGGCGCGCTCGTCCCCCCAGTACTCCTGGAGGAGCGACAGGTCGAGATACCACGAGCGGACGGGCGTGTCGCGCGTGCAGATCTTCGCCATCGCGCGGTCGTTCAGCGTGAGCGGACTGGCTCCCGGGGGACAGGAGAGGCACTTCTGCGGGCCAGCGTACGCCACGTCGATGCCCCACTCGTCGACGCGCAACTCGACCCCGCCCAGCGACGTGACCGTGTCCGCGATCACGAGTGCGTCGTGATCGTGAGCGATCGCGGTCAGTTCGGGCACGTTCGGCTGTTTCGCCCCCGTGCTCGTCTCGGCGTGGACGAACGCGAACAGGTCCGGCCGGTACTCGGTGAACGCGTCCTCGACGGCGACCGGGTCGAGCGGCTCCCCCCACGGAGCTTCCACGAACACCGGGTCCCCGCCGGCGCGCGTGACCATCGCGGCCATGCGCTCGCCGAAGTAGCCGTTCCCTGGCACCAGCACGGTGTCACCAGGTTCGGTGAGGTTGCCGATGGCAGCCTCCATCGACGCCGATCCGGTCCCGCTCACCGGAATCGTCCACTGGTTCTCGGTCTGGAACGCGTATCGCAGCAGGTCCTGCACGTCGTCCATGACGTCGATGAACGACGGATCGAGGTGTCCGACGAGCGGCGTGCTCATTGCCCGGAGCACGCGCGGATGCACCTCGCTTGGACCAGGTCCCATCAACAGCCGGTCCGGCGGCGCTAACTCCCCTACCCTCGGTCGTTCCATGTGTCAATTTGGCGCTGGCCATCACCAAAAGTGGTTCGAGACAACAGCCCCCACGGCGAGCGACAACGGATACCACGAATAGCTTATGCGTCCGGATCTCGAAAACTGGTTGATGTTTATCGGCCACGGCCTCCTCGCGTTCGCCCTGGTCGCGCTGGTCGGGCGTCGTGGGGGACTGACTCGCGATCAGACGCTCTCACTGGCCGTCCTGGCTGGCGGGTTCGCGACCCTCCCGGACGTCGACATGGTGTACGCGCCCGTGGGGTTGCTCGGCGGTGCCAGTGGCGCGTTCGCGGCCGCGGAGGCGTTCTGGCAGACCGGGAACGTCGTCCACCGGGTCGTCACCCACTCGCTCGTCGTCGGCGTCGTCGCTGCGACCGCCTTCGGCCTCTGGACGGCTGCCCTGCACCGAGACGGGGGTAGCGTCGATCGACGCCTGTCGGGGCAGGCGGTTGCGATCGGCGTGGCCGCGCTCGCGCTGCTCGGTGGGATCGTCGGGTCTGCAACGGTGGTCACCGGTGGCCTCGCCGGGACGATCATGGCCGTCTTCGCAGTCGTCGGTCTCGCGATCACCACTGTGGCCGCACGGCGCGACATCGCCCCACTGCCGGCGTTCGGCGTGGCACTGGTCGGGCTCTTGAGTCATCCCTTCGGGGACCTGTTCACCGGCTCGCCGCCGGCGTTCCTGTACCCGCTCGACGCGACGCTCGTTCCCGCACGCGTCGCGCTCCATCCCGATCCGACGATCAATCTCGTGGGCGCGTTCGTCGTCGAACTCGCGACGTTCTGGCTGGCGGCGTTCGCCTACGTGACGCTCCACGACGAGCGGGTCCGCGACTACGTGTCGCCCAGAGCGGCAGTCGGCCTCGGGTACGCGGGCGCCGCACTGTTGCTCCCCGCGCCCACCCTCGACGCGTCCGCACCGTTCGTCTTCAGCATCCTGACCGTCGGCGTCGTCGGCTCCGTGGGCGTCGACCGCGCGGTCGTCGAGTCGGGAAGCAGCCACCTCGGCACCGCCGGACAGCGGGTCCGCGATCGCGTCGCGCTCTTGCCCCGCGCCCGACCGGTGGCGGTCGCGGACGTTCCGACGGCGTTCGTCACCGGACTGGCGGCCGTGACCCTGGCCGTGACGGGATACACGATCACCTACCTCCTTCTCTGACGGCCGCATGCGATAGCATTTCAAGTCCGTAGTCGAAAGCGACCGGCATGGGCACTGCCGGGTTGGGACGGATCGTCAGGGACCACCGTAACAACGCGATCCTCAGTTGGCTACTGGTGGGTCTCGTCGGCGTCGCCAGCGTCGGCAGTCTCGCGACCGACCTGCTGTGGACGGTGTTCACGGCAGCGGTCGTCCTCATCGCCGTCTTTCCCGCGCTGAGCGTGCGCAACGTCTGGACGATGCCCCCGTGGGAAGTCGTCTTGCTCGCGACGCTCCCGACGATCGGACGACTGTTCGCGACCACGCTGGTGACGGGACGAATCGCCACGTACCTCTCCGTCGCCGCACTCGCGCTCCTGGTCGCCGTCGATCTGAACGCGTTCACGCCCGTCGAGATGAGCGACGGGTTCGCCGTCCTGTTCGTCGTCATCGCGACGATGGCGACCGCCGGCATCTGGGCCGTGGTGCGCTGGGGCGCGGACCTCGTGTTGGGAACCGGCTTCCTCACGTCCGAGCGCGCGCTGATGCTGGAGTTCGTCGCCTCGACGATCGCCGGCGTCCTCGCGGGCGTCGTGTTCGTGTTCTATTTCCGCCGCTTCGCCCAGCCGGAACGGCGGGTTCCTGAGGAGGTGAGGCTCCCGTGAGGGTCCGCGACTATCTCGGCGTCCCGGTCGTCTGGCAGCAACGCCTGACCTGGCTGATGGAAGTGTCGCTGATCGGGATCTTCTTCGTCGGCCTCTACGAGTTACACGTCGGGATCATCGTCAACACCGGGGTCGGCATTCTGGTCACACAGCTCCCGCCGGTGCTCGAACGCGACTACGAGGTGCCGATGGACCCGGCGCTGACCCTGTGGATCACCAGCGCCGTGTTCCTCCACGCGCTCGGGGTCATCGGCCTGCCCGGCACCGGGAGCTTCTACCGCACCATTCCCGGGTGGGACCACGTGACCCACGCCCTCTCGGCGTCCGTGGTCGCGGCCGTCGGGTACGCCACCGCGCGCTCGTTCGACTTGCACGACGAGGACGTGGAGCTCCCGCCGAAGTTCATGTTCGTGTTCATCCTGCTGTTCGTCATCGCTTTCGGCGTCTTCTGGGAGGTCATCGAGTTCTCGCTGGGCGAACTCGCCAGACTCGCCGGCGGGCCGCCGATCCTCGCGCAACACGGACTCGAAGACACGATGCTCGATCTCATTTTCAACACCATCGGCGCGGTGATCGTGGCGACCTGGGGAACTGCCTACCTCACCGACGTCGTCGGCGCAGTGTCCGAGTACGTCGAGACCAGGCGGTCGGCACGTGGAGACTGACCGTTGGCTATGCAGGTGTGGGATTTAACACACTATGCCAAGTAGTACCACACGCGATGGTGTTCAAGAAAATCACGCTGATCGGGACGAGCGGAGACAGTTTCGACGGCGCGGTGGACGACGCGCTCGACAGGGCGGAGTCGACGCTCGACAACGTCTACTGGGTCGAAGTCGACGAGCTGGGAGTCGAAATCGCCAACGCGCCCGACCGGGAGTACCAGGCCGAGGTCGAGGTCGCCTTCGAGCTCGCGGAGTGAGCAGGGAGTTTCGTTACGTTCGGAAGCTCTCGCCGCAGCCACACTCCGAGACGACGTTGGGGTTCTCGACGTTGAACCCCTCGCCCTGCAGGCCGTCCTCGAAGTCCAGGCGGCTCCCGCCGATGTACTCCATACTCGCGGGATCGACGAAGACCCGAAGTCCGTGATGCTCGAAGACGGTGTCGTCGTCCTCCGGTTCGTAGTCGAATCGCATCCCGTACGAGAGGCCGGCACAACCGCCTTGCTGGACGAACAGTCGCAGTCCGGCGACGTCCGTGTCCATGTCCTCGCTGTCGAGCAGGCGGATGGCCTCCTCGGCAGCAGCCTCCGTGACCTCGATCTCGGTGTCGGTCTCCGGGGGCGCAGTGCGTTCGCTCATACGACAGCATAGCTCCCGAAGCCTGTTAACTGTTTTCAGCCACGAAGTCGCACTCGGCTAGGAGCGAACAGTGTCCCCCACGCGACGTAACTAGGAGAGCCGTAACCAGGAGCAGCAACCGCAGCGACCGGCGAATCGAGCGGTCCGGGGGAAGCTGTTCCATAGGCGACCCTAATCCTTTTGGCATCACCGTGATGCGGCCATCTCTCCGAGTAACCACTACATGACTGACCTGATCTCCGTCCAAGGTCCCGCCCGACGGCCGCTGCCGGCGACGGACGCGTTCGACCTGCTCGCGAATCGACGCACGCGGAAAGTCCTGGCTACGCTGCGTGAACAGACAGGTGGCGTCACCAAACAGGACCTCGCGACGATCGTCGCCAGCCGAGAACGTGACACCGCGCTCCACGAAGTGACGACCGAACAGCGACGGACAGTCCTGACGAGCCTCCATCACAAACACCTCCCGAAACTCCGAGAGAACGAACTGGTCGACGTCGACGACGAGGGGCTGGTCGTCCCGTCCGACACGTCAGCGCTCTCCGGAAACACCCTCGTCTCGGCCGCGCTCGACCTGCCTGCCGACGACGACGCCAAAGACGTCACCTTCGAGGCACTGGCTTCAGAGGTTCGGCGAACGCTCATCGAGACGCTCCGAACCGACGGCGTGGCGACCGTACAGACTCTCGTCGAGACGGTCACGAGAAACAGTGATCTGAGCGAGACCGACGCAGTCGTCGCACTCACGCACACGCACCTGCCCAAGCTCGACGGGCACGGCGTCGTGAGCTACGACCGCGCTACCGAGCGCGTGTCTTACGAGGGGCTGCCGGTAGACGACGAGACAGCGCTCACACTGCTTGACGTCGTCCCCGAGTTCGATGCGGAGACCACGGAGACTGCAAAAACGGTAGTTCCCGAGAGCGCAGACGTCTGGACCATCCGCGGCCGCGAGAACGTCGTCGGCCGCGGTCAGCAGCTGTTCGACCGGGCCGAGGACGAACTGTTCCTGATGCTGACGACGGACGGGCTCCTCGAACCGGGCTGTCTCGAGAAGCTTCACGACGCACTGGACCGCGGCGTCGACGTCTATCTGGGGTCTCAGACGAAGGCGGTTCGCGACCTCGTTCGCGAGGAAGCGCCGAGCGTGACCATCTGGGAACCGCAACTGAACTGGCTGAACCTGCCACCGACGCACGAGACGCTCGGACGACTGGTGATGGTCGATCGAGAGGCGGTGATGCTCGGCACACTCGGTGAGCGAAGAGACGACGGCGTCTACACGGAACGCGCGCTGACCGGCGAGGGCCACGCGAACCCGCTCGTCATCCTCATGCGGGAAGCGCTCGGGGCCCGACTCGACCACCTCGACGGCCAGAGCGACGACGTCCTCTCGCAACTCCCGCTGTAATCACTCGCCGTCGAACCGTTTGCGGACGCTCTCTGCGTGTCCTTCCAGCCCCTCGGCCTCTGCCAGCGTCGTGATCGTCTCCGAGAGGTCCGAGAGCGCGTCGCGGCCGAGTCGCTGGACCGTCGTCGAGCGCATGAAGGTGTCCACCGAGAGTCCGCCGTACCGTCGCGCGCCGCCGCCCGTCGGCAGGACGTGGTTCGGGCCGCTCGCGTAGTCGCCGGCCGCGACGGGCGAGTACGGGCCGAGGAAGACGCTCCCCGCGCTGTCGATGCGATCGAGCAGGTCCTCGTCGTCGTCCGCGACGATCGCGAGGTGTTCTGCGGCGTACTCCTCGGTGAAGAGGACCGCCTCGCTCATCGACCGCGCCAGGAACACGCCGCTGGCATCGTTGTCCAGCGCGCCCCGAATCGTCTCCTCGCGGTCGCGGTCGCCGACCTGAGCGTCGATCTCGTCGGCGACGGCCTCAGCAGTTTCCTCGTCGTCGGTGACCGCCACCACGGAAGCGTGCGTGTCGTGTTCGGCCTGGGCGACCACGTCGGCGGCCACGAGTTCCGGGTCGGCGGTCTCGTCGGCGAGAATCGCGATCTCGCTCGGCCCCGCCAGGAAGTCGATCTCCACGTCGCCGCGGACCTCGGCCTTGGCAGCGGTCACCCAGCGGTTGCCCGGGCCGACGACGGTCTGGACGCGGTCGACCGTTTCGGTCCCGTAGGCGAGCGCGCCGATCGCCTGTGCGCCGCCGACCTGATACACCGCGTCGGCGCCCGCGACGTGGATCGCCGCGAGCGTGACCTCGTTCAGTTCCTCGGCCGGCGGCGTCGTGACGACGACGTGTTCGACGCCGGCGACCGTCGCCGGGATGACGCCCATGAGAGCGCTGGAGGGATACGCGGCGGTGCCGCCGGGGACGTACACGCCGGCGCGTTCGACCGGGCGGTAGCGACGGCCGAGTTCGCGGCCGTCGAACGACTCGCGCCAGTCCTCGGGAACCTGGCGTTCGTGGAACGTCCGGACGTTCTCTGCGGCCGTCTCGATGGCCGTTCGAATGTCGTCGTCGAGTTCCTCGGCCGCGCGCTCGGCCGCGTCGGTCACGTCGATATTCCCGACCGACACGTCGTCGAACTCCTCGGAGAACTCGCGCACTGCTACGTCGCCTTCAGTTCGAACCCGGTCGACGATCTCGCGGACGTCGCCGCGGATCTCCTCGATGCCGGCGTCCCGGTCGAAGAGCGCGGCCCGCTCGTTGGGACCGAGGTCCGAAATTGCCCGAACGTTCATGCACACCCGTACACAGGCGAGTAAAAAACGGTTGTCGAACTGCGACCCTACTGCCAGTTCCCGACGACGTCCGGGATACAGCCCTTCTCGGGCTTGGGATAGTCGTCGTGACCGGTCACGTAGGTGACGTCGTACTCCTCGTAGTTGTGCGGGGCCTCGCCCTCGATCCCCTGGTGACCGACGGCGGTGTCCCACTCCGCGAGACGATAGTCCGTCTCGAGCGTCTCGTCGTCCGTTTTGTAGTAGTTGCGGAAGTGTTCACAGTGATCGGCGATGGCCTGGCCGTACTCGCCACCCGTTGCTACCTCGTCGTCGTCGACCGCGCCGCCCAGCAGATCGACCGATCTGATCGACGTGTCGTAGCCGCGGTCCATGAAGAACTCCAGACACTCGACGACGGTCTTGGCACCGAGCGAGTGTGCGATCACGCGAACGTCGGTCCCGGGACTGGCGGCCTGGTAGTCACGGACGAACGTCCCGAGTTTGTCGGCGTTCAGGTCGGCAATCTCGACGAAGTCCCACCACTGGAGCGTCTCTCCCTCGGAATCCCACGAGTAGCCGACCACGGGCGCGCTCACGTCCTGTCCCCGGAGCGCTTCGGTCACCTTCCGGAACTTCGCGCGGGCCTCGACCGCGTCGTGCTTCCAGCCGTGGACGAACACCACGAGTTCCGACGGTTCGGAATCGTCCGTCATCCCGGGTATCGTCCCCGTTGTCTCGTAATCCGTCCGAGAGTGACCGTCTGTTCGGTACACGTCTCCCCAAAACGAGATGTCGAAGTGGTCGCGCGTGCGGACGACTCCGGAGTAGGAGTCGTAGCGGCTCGCTGCGGTCGCCGAGGCGGTCCCCACCCCGCAGGTGGCTGCTGTGCCTACCGCTGTCGTCTTGAGAAACGCACGTCTCGATATGTCCATGTTCACATCCCCCGTGACACAACACCACAAATTACTGTATTAATTTGATGGAATTAACAGAAACGACCTGGTTGTTAAACTTCGAGCGTGCTGAAGCCGGTGGCTCACGTCAGACGGTCGTCTGCCAGGGAATTTTGCTGGCCGAGACGGCACGAAAAGATATGGGATCAGAGTTCGTCTGGGGTGTGACGAAGGTATGGCACTGTGCGTACTGCGACGCGCGCAACGTCACGACGGAGCGTGACGTCTTCTCCGACCAGTGTGAGAACTGCACGCTTTACAACGAGTTAAACTGGGACGAAACGAGCGACGTCTCGATCAGAGAGGCCCAGGCCGCCGTGGACGGGGTCGAAGTCGAATAACCGGCTCGTCAGGAGTAGATCCGCGAGATCATGTGGAGGACGGAGAAGAACACTGACCCGCCCAGCACGATCAACGAGATGAAGACCGTCATGAACGTCGCTTTCCAGCTTATCAGCAGCAGGATGGTGACGAACGCGCTGACGAGGAACACGAAGTGAAACACCAGCCAGGGGCCAACCTCCCGGAGTGTGTGTCGAACGGTGCCCGTGCTCGCGCCGAAGTCAGCGTTCGCGCTCGCCGACTCGCGACCGGACGGTCGGTAGCCAGTCGCTGCAGCCTGTGCAGCCTGCCAGCCGTCAGCCTGCGCCTGCTCGTGAGACCCCGTCCCGCCGGAGCCGGGTCCGTCTGTCGCCGTTCCGTCGTCGGGCGACCAGTCGAAGTCGTCGGTCCAGGCCCGGTCTTGCCACGCCGTCCGTGACTGGCCTGACTGGTACGTTTCCTCGGCCGAGTAGTTCGATCGATAGCGGTCGTAATCGTGTGCGGTCCCCGACTCGTTCGTCCGCTGTGACCGCCCAGTGCCACCCTGCGAGCGGGAACTGTTCCCGGTTGCGGTTCCGGTGGCGCTCTCAGTAGTGGCGTCCGTTCGATCCGTCGTCCAGTCGCTGCCCGTGGTTTCCCCGCTGCCTGACGTGGTACTGCTCGTCGTGGTCCCGGGATCCGTCGTGTGGTCGACGGTCCAGGCGTTGCCGTCCATGTACCGGCGGACGTAGGTGTTGTGGCCGACGCGGTCGTACTGTTTGCGGCTGGATTCGTCACAGAGGATGTCCCGAGCCTGTGTGATCCGCTTGAACTGAGAGACAGCGTCGTCCTCGTCACTGACGTCCGGGTGGTGGGTTTTCACCAGTTCCCGGTAGGCCGCTTGGATGGTCTCCGTGTCTGCCTCGGGGTCCACGCCGAGGACGCTGTAGAACGTCTCTGCCATGCAGGGGAGCTACTGTCCAGTGGTTCGTACTCAGGGAGGTTAAATGTCACCCGGATACCGACGCCCGAAACGCACGACCGGGCGGGTCAGTTCCCCGTCGTGGACGGCGTCCTACGCACGCCAGACGGACGTCTGACTCAGTTATTTACGTCCCTCGGACGGCGGTATCACCGATGCCCGAGAATTTCCTCGACATGGACGAGGTGACAATCGAGTTGGACGAAGACGAACTCGAGGAAATCGACAAGCTCGCCTTCGCCCACCACAGAGACAACCGCGAGGCAGCGATCCGCGACCTCCTCGACGAATGGCTGAAACGCCGCGACGACTGACGTAGGTGCGCTCGACACCCGGTCAGCCGGGTTCGGACCGCCGGTGTTCTTATACTTCATTCGCCTCTACAGGTCCCCATGGGTGGAGACGTGACGCTGAACTCGTGGGGACAGGCGATCGCTGCGATCCGCGGCTTCGGTTACGGGGCCACGATCCGGGTCCCGAAGGTCGCGGAACCGACGCTCCCCCAGTCGGTCGACCTCCGCCTGTCGAACTTCCCGTGGTCGATCCACAAGGGCGCCACCCGCGTTTACAGGGAGAATACGCCCGGCGATCACCTCCAGATCCGCGAATACCCCGACCACTGGACGGTCCAGCGAGACCGCTCGAACCCACACTACAGGCCGGTCAGCCACGCGCGCGGCGACATCCCGGCGACCACCGCAGCGGTGAGCGTCGCGACCTTCCCGGTGTTCACCGCACTGAGCAGTCTGGAACTCGCCGGCCAGTTGACCGCCCAGGCGACCGATCTGTCGATGGCGCTTTTCGCGGACGGCGTCGTTCCGTTCGTCAACGCGGTCCTCAACTGACGCCCGTCGAACGCGTCCGATGCCACCAGTAGATCCCCACCGTGAGCGCCAGCGCCACTGCGCCGCCGCCGACCAGGCCGCCGCCGAGCGTCCACTGGTTCCGGAACCAGATCAGCATCGCGCCGAGACTGACGGCGAAGAGGCCGGCCTGTGCGAGGAGGACGGCCGCGATGAACGCCCAGAGGGTACCCGAATCAGCCCGTTCGATGGTCTCCTGGAACTCCGCAGAGAACTCCGGGTCTTCCTCCTCCTCCAGCATGGACAGCGGATCGAGGAGCATTAGCTTCCCTACGGCCTGCGATGGGATAACCACACGGGCGATCGCGAACCGGACGGGACGGACGTGTCGAAGGTCTCAATCGACCGGAAGGATACTTGTGCTCCGTCCCCTGACTACCAGTATGGCACCCTCGCACGTACTCGTCCCGCTGGACGGCTCACCCCTCGCGGACGACGCTCTGGTACACGCACTCGACACGTTCGACTGTCGCGTGACGGTCCTGAACGTCGTGACACCGCTCGACAGTTCGATGAGCGAAGGGGGCGTCCTCGAAACGGGCGAAGAGCGGCGCGAAGGGGAACGAGAACGGGCGGAGAGCGTCATCGAGACCGCCAAGAAGCGGGCGTCAGAGGCCGGCAGAACCGTCGACACCGTCGTGGAGACCGGCGATCCGGCAGAAACCATTCTGGCGTTCGTCGAAGACTCGGACGTGGACCACGTCGTCATGGGCGGCCACGGCGGCGACCGCAACGAACTCGCCCGCCGCCTGCTGGGCACTGTTGCGACGGTCGTGGTCGGCAAAGCACCCGTCACGGTGACCGTCGTCCGCTAGGTGCCGAGCACCGACGAGAAGGCCCGGTAGACGCCGAATCCGATGGCGACCGACGTGACCAGGGTGATGAGCCAGAACGCGAGGGTCACGCCGATCTTTCGCCGGGAGACGCCCGCCGAGCCGCCGGCGAGGCCGCCGCCGATGACTCCCGAGATGATGATGTTGTTGAACGAGATGGGGATGCCGAGCGCGATGGCGGCCTGTGCGATGATGAACCCCGGGACGAGCGCCGCGATCGACCGGCGGATGCCGAGCTGGGCGTACTCACGAGAGGTGGCCTGGAGGAGTCGTGGGGCACCCATCCACGCCCCGCCGAGAATGCCGGCGGCACCGACCGCGAGCAGCACCAGCCCCGGCAGGCCGAGTTCGGCCGTGTAGAGGTTCTCCAGCGGCCCCGTCGCCAGCCCGACCTGGCTGCCGCCGCTGGAAAAGGCGACGACGCTGCCGAGGATGACGAGGAACGTCTTGACGCCACGGTCGACCGAGTCCCGGGTTCGCTTTCGGATGAACGCGAAACTCACCACCGCCGCGAGAACCGTCACGAGGACGACGCCCACGTGAATGTCGCCGACCGTCGGGGTACCGACGAGTCGCGAGAGGAAGCCGGCGAGCGACGCCTGCGTCGCACCGGGCGGCGACGGAATGACGCTCAGTTCGACGTTGGCGACGATGCCACCCACGATGGCTGCCAACAGCGGGACGCCGACAGTCTCGGGGATGTCGTCGCGTCGCAACAGCGTTGCGGTCAGGTAGGCGAGGCCACCGGAGACGGGCGGGACGAGGACCCAGAACGTCACGATCCGCTGGTAGGTGTCGAACGCTGGCGTTCCGCCCAGGGAGAGGCCGACGCCGACCATCGCGCCCGTCGTGGCGAACGCCGCCGGGACCGGATACCCCGAGTAGACGCCGAACGCCATGAACGCCGTGGCGGTCAGGAGGCCTGCCGTCGCGGCCAGCGAGGTGATGGCGACGCCGTTGATCAGTCCGGCGCCGACCGTCTCGGAAATGCTTCCCCCCTGGGTCAGCGCTCCCAGTGCGGCGAGGATGCCGATGAGAAACGCTGCGCGCATCGTCGAGATGGCGTTCGCCCCGATCGCTGGCGCGAACGGTGGCGAATTGCTGTTCGCACCGAGCGTCCAGGCCGTGAACAACCCCGTCACGGTGGCCAGCGCCACGAGTCCCCAGAAGACGAAGTCAGTCACTGGCCCACCTGTTCACAGCCTCGATAGTGGAAGTTCTCGGAGGGCGTCGGCCAGTCAGTTCCTGCGCGACCCATCTTCGCATGGGTTCGTAGCCGATGATGAAAAGCGTTCCCGCAGACGCACCGTTCGCGCCGCTTCGAGCGCACAGTTGTCGGTGCTGTTGTGATCCAATCCCACCGTTCACGTAGCTCCAGACCGTACGGAGTTCGATGCCAACGCTCTCGCTGGACGACGTCGACCTCCGGTACGAAGTCGCAGGGGACGGACCGCCGCTGGTCTTTCTTCACGGTGGCTGGATGAACGGGGACGCCTGGCAATCGCAGGTAAACCGCTTCACGCCAGAATACGAGGTCGTCACCGTCGACCTCCGCGGCCACGGACGAACCGGGGAGTCCGGCCAGCGCCGCTACTCGGTCGAACTGTTCACCGACGACGTCGAAGCCTTGCTCACCCACCTCGACGTGGACCAGCCCGTCCTCTGTGGCCTCTCGCTCGGCGGGATGGTCGTTCAGGAGTACCTCGACAGACATCCCAATCAGGCCCAGCGCGCGGTCGTCGCGGGGCCAGTTCAGTCGATGCCGCCGGTCGACGTCCCCAGCGATCTCAAACCGTTCGTGTCGCCGCTGCCGTGGATCGCCGCGTCGGCGTCGTTCGCCGGGCCGACGGCGACGTTCCAGTCACTGCTCGCCTCGGTCAGGCCGATGCACGGCGGGCCGTGGCTGTCGGTCGACCCGACGGTGCAGTCGTGGGCGCAGGACGCCGTCAGCGACGTCCAGCGCGGGGAGTTCCGGAAGATCTTCCGGGCGCTGTACGACTACGAACCGCCGGAGCTGTCACACGTCTCGACGCCGACGCTCGTGGTCTACGGCGATCACGAGGTGTCTCTGGTGAAACAGCAAGGGCACCGGATCGCGTCGGCCGTCACCGACGGCACGGTCCTCGAGATTCCCACTGCCGGCCACCTCGTCAATCAGGACAATCCCGACGCGTTCAACGAGGCACTCACGGCGTTCCTCGCGGGCGACGCGGACCGACTCGCGTCGTAAGTCAGGCAGTGAGTCGCGTCAGCGCGGACTCGACTGCATCCGACTGTCCGAGGACGGTGACGCGATCGCCCGCCTGCAGCACGACGTCCGGGGAGGGGATCAGAAACTCGTCGTCTCGCTGGAGAAGCACCAGCATACTCTCCGGTGGGAGATCGAGGTCGGCGACGCGCGTGCCGTCGACGGTCTCGGAGACGACACCCTCGGCGAGGTGCTCCCGCCGACGCGTAGACGCCCGCCACGCGGACAGACTCGGGAGGGTGACGAGGTCGGAGATGGCGTCGACAGTCGCCGCCGACGGCGTCAACGTCGCGATGCCGAGGTCCTCGAAGGACTCGACTTTCGTCGGGTCGTTCGCCAGCGAGACGAGCGACTCGACGCCGAACTTCGTGCGTGCGGTCTGGCAGGCGAGGATGTTCACCGCGTCGTCGCTGGTCGTCGCGACGACGCGCGTCGCGTTTTCGACGCCCGCCTCCGCCAGCACGTCTGCGTTCGTTCCGTCGCCCTGGACGACCGAGTACGCCGCGGCACGGAGGTCGGCCACCGTCGCCTCGTCGCGTTCGACGATGACGGGATTGCCGCCCCGGGCGTCGATCTCGGCTGCGAGCTGTCGTCCGATCACACCGCCGCCGATGATGAGTGTGGTCATGGGAATGATACCGAATGCGTTCGCGAGGAAGGGTGCGCCGCCCGCTTCGACGACGACCGTCACGAGAATGACGAGGAAGACGAGACTCACGACGCTCGAGGCGTTCGGCACGCCTGCGCGAGCGAGCTGGAGCGAGAACAGGGTCGCCGTCGCGGCCGGGATGATCCCCCGCGGGCCGATGGCCGAGATAAAGGCCCGTTCGTTCGTCGAGAACTCGGAGTCGTACGTCGAGACGAACACGCTGAGCGGGCGGACGACGAACATCGCGACGAGGACGACGACGAGGCCACCCAGGCCGAGTGCGAAAATCTCCTCGAACCGAATGAGCGCAGCGAGGACGATGTACACAGTTCCGAGCACGATCGTCGAGATGGCACTGCCGAACCGGGCGATCTCTGCCTGGTACGGAATGGGTTGGTTCCCCATCACCAGTCCCGCGACGGCGACCGCGACGACGCCCGACTCGTCGCCGAACAGGGTCGCGAGGGAGTACGTCAGCAGCGCGACTGCCAGGATGACGACGCGTGAATCCTGCGGCGACCTGCTGTACGCTCGGAGCACGTAACTGGACGCGAGAGCGAGGACGACGCCGAAGAGCATACCGACACCGACCTGTGAGACGAACTCCGTGACGATGGTTTCGACCCGTCCTGCGCGTTTCGAGAGCAGCGTCACGGTAAAGAGCGCGGAGCCCAGGACGGACGCCGAGACGTCGTTGATGATCCCCTCGGCTTCGAGGAGACTCGCAACGCGTTCGGTGACCGTGATCTGTTCGAGAATCGGCGTGATAACAGTCGGGCCGGTCGCGACGAGCAGCGCGGAGATGACCAGCGAGATCGTCCACTGCAGGCCGAGTACGAACCGGACCGTGAGCCCGAGACCGAGGAAGGTGATCGCAGCGCCGACCGTCACCAGCAAGAGCGTCGGTTTCGGCGTGGTCCGAATCCTGTGCAGCGAGAGCGAGAACGCGCCCTCGAAGACGATGACTGCGACGGCGAACCCGACGACAGCCGAGAGTTCACTGCTGGAGAGCGACGCGCTGAGAAACCCGACGCCTTCCGGACCGAGGAGGACGCCGAACCCGAGCAGGAAGACGACGCTCGGGAGCTGATACCAGTCCCCGATGAGTTTCGAGACGGCTGCGAACGCGACGATCACCGACACGGCGAGCAGGGCGTCCGGGGCCATTGTCTGTGGACGTGAACGCCTGTGCCGCCCACACCAGGTTGCGCTGTTGCGGCACAGTTGCTCTCGCATCTGCGTCCGGGCGTCTCGCGAACGCCAACCCACCCGGAGTCGGCCGACAAGTGCCGGCGCTTCGCTCGCCGCCCAGATTGTAATGTCGGCCATATACTCGATTGTCGTGGGAAATCTGGCCTTTCCCGCGTGGCCGCGGCCGCGCTCACCACTCAATCTCGCGCCGGTGACCGGGTTGTGCGCCGGCCTCCTTACCGACCGTCGACGTGACCGCTGGGGAGACGCTCGCGACCCTCGCCGACGACCGCCGCGACCGAGGGATCGACCTCCGGTTGGCGGGCGCAGCAGCCGACGTGTGTCGCGTGCTCCTGGCGACCGGCCTCGAAACGACGGTCGGTCACATCGGTGACGAAGAGCCGATCATCGAGGTCATCGAACGGTGGGAACTGGACGAGCCTCCGCCGTGAGTCGATCGTGTTTCGGCAACCGAATCGAGACTGTCGGCGTCGGACAGCTACGAGGACAGTATCCTGACCCATCGGGAACGCGACTGTCTACCACAGTTGGGCAATGGTCGAATATCCTTTTCCACGCTCGCAGCCCTCAGCTACACCTAGTGGTTCCAATGGTAGCAGAAACATCAGCCACCGGAATGGAGACGATGCGGGAACAGTGGGCTCGCGGCGGGATCGTCGGCGGGATCCTCCTCGCACTGCTCGGTCTGCTCGCGCTGCTCGCGCCCTTCGTCACCGGGCTCGCACTCTCCGTGCTGCTCGGTGGCGTCCTCGTCGTGGGTGCGCTCGTCCACGTCGCGGCCGCCTTTTCGGCCGGCACTGTTCGAGGCGTCGTCTGGCAGGCCGTGTTGGGCGTCGTCTACGGCTTCGCCGGCATCTCCGTGCTGACGAACCCGGTGCTCGGACTCGCGACGCTCACGCTGCTCGTCATCACGTTCTTCGTCGCCGAGGGAATCGTCGAACTGGTGTGGGCTGTTTCCGGCGGCGCCGGAAGCAGGCTCTGGCTCGGACTCAGCGGCGCCATCTCGCTGGCGCTCGCGGCGCTGCTCTGGGCGGGCTTTCCCGCAAGCGCGCTGTGGGCCGTCGGCGTCCTCTTCGGCGTGGACCTGCTGGTGACTGGCTTCTCGATGATCATGCACGGCCGCAAGCAGCGGGCAGTCGCCCGGGCCGAAGCGCCAGCGGAAGCCGGTGCGTGAGATCGGTCCCCGAACAGCTCTTTTCAGTGCAGTCGATCCGACGCGCGTTCAGCCGGGTTCCGGGCCGCCGCGCTCCGACTCGGTTTGGGCGCTCTCTTCGGCGTCGCTCACCGTGTAAAACTCGTCCAGCGTGTGCCCGGTCTGGGACGGGGGCTGCTCCCGGTCGGGATTGGCCAGCACTGGCAGGATCATCCGAACGAACGTCACGATCACGACGAGCAGGAACGGGCCGAGGAAGATGCCGTACCAGCCGAACATCGGCGGGCCGAACAGGTACGCGAACATGACCAGGCCGGTGCTGAGATCCCTGCCGGAGAGGTACGGGCGGATGTACGTTCGGACGACGTTGTCGAACGCGACGGTCATCACCGCGAGGAAGACGAGCGGGTACCAGAGGAGCCTCGGATCGGTCGTGGCTGCCTGCACGCCCATGACGGCGGCGATGAGGAAGTACACGATCGAGCGACCCACGAGCGGGACGAGCGTGAACACGCCAGTGATGACGCCCAGCAACACTGCCGAGGGGATGCGCAACTGCCCGGGTGCGACGACGTTGGCCAGCGTGTAGATGAGCGAGGTGAGGATCATGATGGCGAAGATGGTCATCGTATAGCCGAAGAAGACGGATCTGAGGCCGCTGTCGATAGCAGTCAGGTACTTCGACGCCAGACTCTCCGTCCCGAAGACGTTCGATTCGAACCACGAAGCGAGCGGGCGGTCGCTGATGAGAAGGAAGAAGGCGAGCAACAGCGCGATGAACACGTTGTACAGCGTCGCTCCGACAGTGCCCACGACACCACCGATCGATCCGACGACCGATTGCACCGACGGGTCCCGAATCAACACGAGCGTCGTCTGGTAGACCTCTTCGGGCGTGTTCGGAAGGTCCGGAATCTGAAACGGGAGTCGTGTGAGGATCTCTTGCACTGGTGCGTTCGACAGGACGGCGACCAATTGCCCGAGAGCGACCAACAGCAGCGCGGCAAGGAGCGCGACCACCGGGACGACCAGCAGGAGCAACGTCGCCGCTGCCGCGAGGCTCGGCGTGAGCCACTGCTCTAACCACCGGCTGACCGGACGGGCGACGTAGTAGACGAACAGTCCGAACACCAACCACGCCAGATACTGCTCGACGACCAGCGCCAGGACTGCGGCCACGCCGAGTCCGAGAAGCCACCACCCCAGATGCTGCCGACCAGCCCAGACGCGGACGTCCCGGATCGTGGGATCGGTTTCGACCATGCGAAATGGTATCACACGAGAAGGATTAAGGAAACTGTACGGTCGCTCGGAGAATTCACCGAACAGTCCTGTTACAGACCACGAGTCGTCAGCACCGCCGGTCACCGCGGTTCACTGCGAGGTCGTCCGGGGCAGCCGAGAGCGAGTAGTGGACGGGAGACTACGATAATCGGTTTCTAACAATTCCGTTCTGGGCGCACGCTTTCGAATCAGCCGATGACTGTAGGTGTCCGACTATGAGAACATCGAGACAACGGCCCTGAACGATGAGTCTTGTCGGCCTGCTGGAAGTCCTTCCACTGGCGATCGTGATGGTGGCTGGGCCACAGCTTCTCAGTGCCATCTTCCTCGCCACGACCGAGCGCTGGCGGCGTAACTCCGCCGCCTTCGTCGCCGGCGCGGCGCTCTCGATCTCCGCGATCGTCACCCTGGCTTACTTCGTCAGCGACGGGGCCAGGGAGCAGGGCGCATCCAGTGACCTCATCGGTCTCGTCGTCCTCGCCTTGCTCCTCGTCGCCATGGTTCGCGTCTATCTGGGGAGAGACGAGTCGGAACCCCCTGCCTGGATGAGCAAGCTGACGTCCGCAACCCCGCGGTTCTCGTTCAAACTCGGCTTCCTGTTGTTGGGTGTGTTTCCAACCGACCTGATTACGTCCGTCGCCGTCGGCTCGTTTCTCGCGGCGGAGGGACTGCCGCTGCTCGACGCGGCCGGATTCGTCGCGCTCACGCTCTTCTTGCTCGCTCTCCCCGCACTGGCCGTGCTCACGTTCGGCGCGCGAGCGGCAGCGTTCCTCCCGACGGCGCGCGACTGGATGAACGAGAACTCGTGGATCGTCAACGAAGTCGTGCTCCTGTTTTTCGTCGCCATCGTCGTCAGTAACATCGTGGGCTGAACGGCCAGACGCTGACGACAACCGAACAGTTCCTTCGTGAAGCGAGAGATTGCCACAGTCTCCCAACATCACACCATCGGACGCAAAGATATGTAAAAAGAAGTCGCAACAGCTGCATTCCGTCCGGAACTTCCGGCAAATCCATCAAACTGGTTTAAGCTTCTGCGAAGCGTACAGTATACTGTTATGGCAGAACTCAACTGGCGCGCAGTGATAACTGGCTTCGTCGTTACACTCCTCATCGGGGTCGTTGGCGGGACTACGCTTCCAATGACTGACCTCACGATCCCCACCCTGAGCTGGGCGTTGACCGGCATCATCGGTGGCTTCGCGGCCGGGTACGTCGCCGCCGACGGCATCGGAACCGGGGCCGTCAACGGCATCGTCGGAACCACCCTGGGAGCCCTGATCGTCGGCGCGTTCATGGCGATCTTCGGGACGTTGTTCTTCGGCCTCGTTGGCCTCGCGACCGTCCTCGTCGGCTTCCTGTTCCTCGGCCTCTACGCGATCCCCGGAGCGATCGGCGGTGCGCTCGGTGGGATGGTCAAGGGCCGCAAGCCCGCGCCCGCAGGACGGCCGGCTGGACGCTAAAGTACACCTTTTTTCGAACTCGGGGCGGATGGAGTCAGCGAACCTTGCGGATAGCGGTCGTATCCCCACGTTATCGGACTGGCAGCGACGACCGCGGAGGTGGTAGGGAAAGGGATACCTGAGAACTCCGCTGGCCACTCATTTTTCAGCAGAGAGCACCGGGATGAAGCGGAATGCGGGCCACGCTGGCCAGGGTCGCCTGCTGGGGAGTGAACTCTGGTGTCGAGATCGGTAACCCTCACTGACCGTGAAGAAACAGTGTGGGCCTGTTTTTACGTCCCTGCTGGAGTTCTCGAACAGCATTGCGGTGCCGGTGATCGGCCGGCCGACCGGAATGCGCTGCAGAACGATGTCACAGCAAATGCAACAGCCACAGACCCAGGTACAGCCCGCCTATCAGGCCCAGACGCAGCGGGGGCAGGCCGTCCAGCAGTCGCAGGTCGGCCAGTTCGTCGGCCAGCGGTACCAACAGTCGGTCCCGCAGGAAGTGCAGCAGGCAGTTTCCGACCTCGAACGGTTCGAGTCGGTGTGCGAATGGCTCACGAGCCGGGCGACGGAGAAGGGCATGGTGCGCCTCGCCAACCGGAGCGACGATCTTGCGGAGATCGCTCACCTCGAGAAGAAGCTCCTTCTCCGACAGTCCCCGTTCGCCCAGCCCATCGGACAGGCCACCCAGCAAACCATCCAGCAGGGGATCCAGGAACTCCAGCAGTACGCGAGCGAACCCGACGTACAGGAGTCACTGACGCACGCACAGCAGGTGCTTCAGTCGGTCGGGCAGGCGTTGAATCGCGTCCAGACGTTCGGCCAGCAGGGAGCGCAACAGGGGCAACAGATCCAGCAGGGCCAGCAGCCCCAGCAGTAAGCGCGGCGGCCACCGCATTTTTCCGCTCAACCGGAAGTGGCGTCGGTGGTCAACAATCCGACACGCGTCTCGTCACAGTTCGTCAATGTCCTGGGTGATGCGGTCATCCGGGATCGACAGTCCGACGACGCCAGTCGACGGGTGTCGGTCGTCGGGAACGCCGGTTCGGTAGACAACGCGTTCGAGTTGTCGATCACGTCCACCTCGCCCGTCCGTTGTTCGGTGACGAATCCGACGCGAACCACGACAGACCGTCCAGTCGCTCGCGTGAGCCGGCGATCGACCCGGTCAGCGATGTTTGGCGGTGGCTCGTAGTTCGCCGGCCGACCGACGAGAACGTTCACTTCTGCAGGATTGCCCAGCAGGATGTCTGTCGGATCGTACTCGACGTTCGCTTCGATGAAATCCAACTCCCGTGGAAACTCCTCACGGAAGAACGTCTCCAGTTCGTCGGTAGTCTGGCTCTCGAAGAGCGCGACCTGGAACGACGAGTACGTAACGAGCGCGAGCACGACCGAGAGGACGCCGATGGCGACCACGAGGACCGCGATCCGCACGAGCAGCGATGAGCGCGCCCGGGCGGCCTGGGCGGCCTCTGTGGGCCGATAGCCAGCGATCCAGAGCAGGACGAGGGCGGAGAGGTTGATGGCGAGGAGGTTCACGAGCACCAGCACAGCAGCAGCGAGAGCGACGTTGAGATCTCCCCAGGCGATCCCCAGGCCCGACGTCGCCGCGGGCGGAATCAGCGCGACGGCGATTGCCACCCCCACCAGCGCAGAGCCGACGTTCCGGATGACGCTGATCGCCCCGGCCATGCCCGACCCCAGCGCCAGGAACAACGAGAGGAACGTCGGACTCGTCCGTTCCGCGACCTCCGGAATCGACTCGACGTCGAGCCCCGGCGGGACGAGGATCGTTCCCTGGACGATCGCACCGATGACCGCACTCGTCGCGATGGCCACGAGTAGCCCGGTGATCTGCAACAGCACGCCGCGATACGCCAGGGTGCTGTCGTCGAGAACCGTTCCCACGCTGGCCGAGATGGCCGGACCCATCAGTGGCGCGACGACCATCGCGCCGATGATGGTCGCAGCCGAGTTGAGCAAGAGTCCGGTCGTTGCGATCGCGGTACTCAGGACGATGAAGGCGAAGAACGTCGAGTTCTCCGGGGCCATGTCCAGCGCGCGGGCGACGAGTTCCTCGCGGGAAATCCGGAACCCGGCGAACTTCGCCTGGAGAGCCGGGAGCCGCGTCGAGACCACGGTTTCGGTCGCGAGAACGATGGTGTAGGACTCCTCTCTGATCCCGGCGTCGGCCAGGCGCTCGAGCACGGGTTCGACGCCGCTCTCGGGGACTGGAAACTGCACGAGGGCCTCGAACTCACCCCGACCCGTCTCGTCGAAGACGGCGTAGTCGATCCCCTCGTCGTCGAGCACGTCGAGGGCTGCCGCTCGCCGTCCCTCGGGGATCAGAATCTGGACCAGCCGCATACCCGTTGTTCGGCCCAAAACGTCATAACGAGGCTTCATACTGGCTGGATATGTCCGCTCGGACGAACTGGGAGACTGGCCGAGCAGTTCCGCAATCTGGAACTGTTGCCATTGCCATCAGAATTTCTATCCTCGTGGCCGACGACCGTTCGAACCGAGTCTGGCTGGGGTCGCCGGACTCGTCAGCGACTGCCGGTGCCAGCCCGGCAGGTGAGTATCGATGGAGTACATCTACGCAGCACTCGTCCTGCACGAATCGGACGCCGAGATCAACGAGGAGAACCTGACGAACGTCCTCGACGCGGCGGACGCAGCCGTCGAGGAATCGCGCGTCAAAGCGCTCGTCGCAGCGCTCGAAGACGTCGACATCGAGGAAGCGCTCGAAGGGGCCGCGTTCGCACCCGCCGCTGGGGCCCCGACCGCAGGGGAAGAGCCGAGCGTCGAGGAACAGCCGGAAGCCGAAGCCGAACAAGAGGAAGAACCCGAAGAAGAGGAGGAAGACGAGGAGGAAGCGTCGGGCGAAGGCCTCGGCGAACTGTTCGGCTGACCACGCCCCCTTCTTTTCTCCGGGCGACCGGCTGCTACTCGACGCTCCGGGTCAGCACGAACACCAGGATCGCGATGAGGAGCGATCCCAAGATCGTCTCGAGGCCCGCGAGGAAGCGTGCCCACAAGCCAACGGGTTGGATATCGCCGTACCCGAGCGTTGCGTACGTGACCACGCTGAAATAGAGGCTCTTCACGTAGGTTCGTGAGACGTGCCACAGGACCGGGCTCGTCGGCTCTTCGATGGTGTACGTCAGCGTGGTTTGGCCGGCCGTTTCCTGGATGCCACCGGTCAACGGATACAGGAACGCCGAGACGAGGACGAGCAGTCCCGAGACAGCGAGGACGCGCCAGGGGCTGACGCCGTAGCGCATCACCCACCGTGATCCTTCGAGTTTGAGCGCTTTCAGGTAGTTGTCGTTGACCCACGCGAGTCGACGACGGACGTCGTGGGCGCGCGTGTAGAACCGGTGGCGGCGCTTGGCAACAGCGTTCTGGCGGAGCAGGCGGTCGAGCCGCCGATACGTCCAGGCAGCGGCTTCGCCGAGTTCCGTTTTCGTCCCCGCGTCCGTCGCGTTCCGCATCCGCGTCTCGTAGACGAGTTCCTTGTCGAACGCCGTCTGGGAGTTGACGTGGGCGTCCGCGAACACCGTCCGGTAAAGACGGGCCCGTCTGAAATCCGCATCGCGAAGATCGGCACGGACGAAGGTCGTGTCCTCGAGAGTCGCGTGTGCGTAGTTCGCTCCGGTCAAGTTACAGTCGTTGAACTCCGTCCATCTGAGGTCCGCACCCGAGAAGTCCGTCTCGATGCACGTCGCGCCCGTGAAATCGGCCCCGATGAGTGTACATCCTGCGAACAGGTCAGTCCGGGAGAGGCTCGCACCCCGAAGTTTCGCACCATCGAGACGGTCGCCCAGCGATGACGCGTGTGGTTCGAGCAGTTCCCACGACTTCTCTCCGATCGAGGCGTGCCAGATACAGTGTTCCCGGTCCGCCCACACGGGCCGCCAGCAACAGGTGACACCCTTGTCCGCGACTTCGCTGCCGTCGGGAACGAACCCGCACCGGTCGTCTGTCCCAGGCATGCCGTCCACGTTGGGGTTTGCGCCGTTTACGTTCTCCCCCAGTGGAGAGCGCCGGTGAAATCGAACACGGACGTCTCAGCGGTTCAAAACACACAGATCAGCCGCGTACCGCCGGGACCGATCACCCGGGAGTCACGGTCGCGAGCGCCTGACCCAGTTCCCTGACCGTTCGCGCGGATCCGGCTCGGAACCGGTCGCTCGCGAGGGCAAACAGTCCGTAGTGGAGCACGACGGCACCTGCGAGGACGGCAGCGAGGGTCGACGGCGACGTGAGGTCCAGGGAGTGACTGGCGAGCCAGACGAACGCGCCGGCAGTCGCGGCGATCACCAGCTGTCGGGACAGCGTAGTCGGGCGAACGAACCGGCCGAACACGAGACGTGCCACGCCCTGGACGAGGAGCACACCGCCCAGTTCGAGCACCACGAGGACGAACACGACTCCCGCGACACCGCCGTACGTCGCTCCGAGGACGATAGCCGGACCACCGACGGTGAGCAGACCGGCGAACAGACCGAACACGTACCGGGGCTGGCCGACGCCGAGGAGAGCCGCCGACACCGGTCGCTTCAATCCCCAGAGAACCCGCGTCAGCGCCACGCCGACGAGAACGACGCCGCCGGTCGCGTACGCCGACCCGGCTGCGAGGGACATGATCTCGGGCGCGATCGGTGCGACCAGGAACAGCGTCAGGAGCGCGACGCTCGGCGTGTAATCGAGTGCGAGTTCCACGTGAGAGAGGACGTCCTCGCCAGCGGAGTGCATCGCGCTGACCTTGACCAGCAGCGGGTCGGTGATGCAGGTCGCGAGGTACGCGCCGATCATCGTCACGCGCTTTGCGGTCTCGTACACCGCGACCGACGACCCGCCGAGGACGACGCCGAGCAGGAGCGTCGGCGCCTGTCCCCAGACGTGACTCGCGATTCCGGTCGGGACGCTCCACTTCCCGAACGCGACGGCGCTGGCGAGGGAGTCACGGGACGGGAGCCGCGGAACGAGCCCGACCACCCAGTAGGTCCCGAGCGCCACCGAGAGGCGGACGCCGGCCCCGAGGAGCAACACCGTTTGCGGTGACGCGCCGCCCAGCCAGACGAGTGCGAGGACGCCGCCGAAGAACACCGTCTCGCGAACCGTCTGCGACACCATCGACGCACCCGGTTTCCCCACCGCGTCCAGGAGTCGAGTCGCCATCTCCGACTGGGTCAGCACTGCCGCGTACACCCCGAACGCCAGGACGGTCTCGCCGGTCAACGGCGTCCACGCCGTCACCACCGGTGTCGCCAGCGACAGCACGGGAACGCACACGAGCAGGTAGAGCACCGTTCCCGCCTGTGCGAGCCCGAAGAACTCGTGGCTGGGCGAGTCGATCTCACTGACGCGTTTGCGCATGATCTCGCCGAGTTCACGGGAGGGTATGATCGCAAGAATGGCAGCCGAGAGGGCAAAGAAGTACGTGCCGACGCCGTCCGCCCCGAGCGTCCGCGTGAGCAACCCGAGTGTCGCCAACTGAACCGCGATGAGAACGACGTTCGCTGCCGCTGCGATCAGTGACTCGCGTCGAATGTCCAGTTCTGCCGTGGCGGTTCCCATCGAGTAACGCCGTCTTACCCGATGCCTTGCTTAAGATTACTGTTAGTAGAGACGAAGCATCCAGCTACTAGTCACAGCTCGTCTGTAGATACGACGCACGTACAGAAGCAACCACCGAGGGCAGTAGACCCTGTCCGGACGGCCATCGGCGTTACAGTACCGAGCGGAAAGGCTACCCACGAGCAGTCGCGTCGGCCTCGAAAGCACCGGTAAGACGATCTTACACCCGGTTTCGGTAAGCCGTTTTCCGGGAGAAACGAGTCGGGACTGGAGTCACGCAGCCGCTTTCGTCCGAGCGGTTCACGACTGCGGGCCGTCACGTGTGCGTCGGTCAGACGGATTAGTCGGTGGCGGGCGGGAGTCGCAACGCGACGCTGTACATCGTTCCGACCGATTCCTGGCCGATGGTCTCCGCGATCCGATCGGCCTCCGCGGTCAGTTGCGCACCGAGTTCAGTCGGCAGGTCCGCCGCCGCGGCGCGGACCAGGTCCGCGTGTGCTGCGACGTGGCTCTCGGTCCACGGCACCGGCTCCAGCAGCGTCCGCTCCCGATCGAACGTCCAGCCGTAGCCACGAAACAGCCGTCGAAGCACTGCAGCCGGATAGAACGTCAGTGCAGGTCGCCCGTCGGCCAACTCGGTCGCGGCGTTCGCCAGCGCGAAGAGGGCACGGACGGCTGCGTCGGCTGGCAGCGGCTCGTAGTCGTCGACGACGAGATGGCATCCGGGAGCCGCGACGCGGGTCACCTCAGCCGCGACCGCTCCGAGCTCGGCGGGGGAGAGAAGATTGAACAGTCCGTGGGCGGTGACGAGATCGACCGAATCGCTCGCGAGCGGGAGCGTGCGGCAATCGGCTTCGAGCACGGCGGTTCGGTCCGCGTCCGCTCCGCCGACACGCTCCCGGACCGCGGTCGCGTGGGCACGGTCGTTCGTCACCGCGTAGACGCAACTGGCACCCGCGTCGAGGAGGCCGGCCGTCGCGTTCCCGTGGCCAGCCCCGGCTTCGAGGCAGACCGCTCCCGAAACCGGTCGATCCTCCAGCGCCGACTTCACCGTCAGCGGCACGTCCATCGCGAGACTCCCGTCCTCGGTCAGTGGTGCAGTTGTTCAGGGACCGGGCTCTGATCGTGTCGTGCCTGCTCGACGAGCGACCGCTGAGCCGGTTCGTCCATCCCGTCGTAGCGTTCGGCCGCGTCCAGAACCATCGCCACGAGTTTCGGATCGCCGGGACTGACGACGCTCGTCAGCCCCTGTGCAGCCGCGAAGTCGAACCGATCGCTGATCTCGGCGGGCGTACCGACGGGCTCGTACCAGTTGGCGTACGGACGGTCGCCCTCGGGGAGGTCGTCGGTCGAGGGCCACGGCCCCTTCGCGAACGCCTTGATGCCGAGCGTGCCCACGTTCAGTTCGTTCGCGCGTTCGAGGACGGCCTCGTAGTCGTACTCCGCGTCGTCTTTCCCGACGACGACCGGATTCATCGGGAACATCACCGTTTCGAGATCGTCGATCCGATCGAGGGCGTCGAGAATGAGTTGCGGGTTCCCGTGGCTGGTCAGGCCGATGTGGTCGATCAGCCCGTCGTCCTGCGCATCGCGGAAGGCTTCGAGCGCGCCGCCCTCGCCCGTGATGGTCTCCAGTTCGTGCTCGTACTCGAGCCCGTGGACCTGGTAGAGGTCGATCTGGTCGACGCCGAGGCGATTCAGCGACTGCTCCAGTTTGCGTTTCGCGCCGTCGTACTCTCGTTCCTGGGTCTTACAGCCGAGGAAGATATCCTCCCGGTGCTGACGGAGTTTCGGTCCGAGTTTGAGCTCCGCGTCGCCGTACATGGGGGCGACGTCGAAGTGATTGACGCCGTGGTCGAGCACGAGTTCGACCAGTTGGTTCGCGCCCTCCTGTTCGAGGTAGTCGAGCGCGATCGCACCGAAGGTCATGATCGTGCTGTCCTGACCGGTCGCACCCAGCGCACGCGTGTCCATACTCTGGCTTTACGGTCGGCGCACAAAAGCGTGTGTCCGGGCGGCTACGAGACCAACACCTTCCTGTCGGTCTGTCCCGAATTCTCGCGTGTGACAGGCTTCACCGTCGTCGTGCCGGCGTACAACGAGGCCGGACGCATCGGTCGGACAGTCGACGAACTCGTCGAGGAGTACGGGTACAGCGTCCTCGTCGTGGACGACGGGTCGAGCGACGCCACCGCCGAAGCGGCCCGCAGCGCCGGCGCTACGGTGATCGAGCAACCGACGAACAAAGGGTACATTGCCGCGCTGAAACGCGGCTTCCGGGAAGCTTCAGCGGAGATCGTCGTCACGTTCGACGCCGACGGGGAGCACCAGCCAGCGGACGTCGAGCGACTCGTCGCGCCGATCGCGAACGACGAGTTAGACCTCGTTCTCGGGGCCAGGACCACCATTCCGCGGCCCTCGGAGCGACTGCTCAATCGGTTGGCACGGCTCCGAGTCGACGTGACGGACTCCGGGACGGGATTTCGCGCGCTGCGTCGCTCGCTGGCGGTCGACCTGGAACTGGATACGGCCTGTACCTGCGGGACGCTCGTGCTGGAGGCAGCGGCGAACGGGGCGCGAATCGGCGAAGTGCACTCCGAGACGCGTTCGGTACAGAAGCCCCGAGGCATCGCCTGGAAGCACGGGCGACAGTTCTTCCACGTCCTGGCTCATCTGGTGAATACTCGGACATGGTGACTGTAACGTCGACGTTCGTCTGGATCGCGGGGTTCGCGCTCGTCGCCGCCGTCGTCAACGGCGCGGGGATCTTCACGATCTTCCGCTACCGGTCGTGGGCAGAACAGAACCTCCCGTATTTCCTGTGTTTCGCCGCGGGCGTCCTCATCTCGACGCCGTTGCTGCTCGCGTTCCCGAACGCGATCGCGAAAAGTCCCGACGCCGGCTACAGCGCCCTGGCCGGGTTCCTCTTCATGTTCTTCTCGAACAAGGTCATCACGTATCGGACCGGGGAGAAAACTCTCGCGTTCGGGGTGACCGCCGCGGAAGGAATCGGGATTCACTCCCTGGTCGACGGCGTCGTGTACACCGTCACGTTCAGCATCTCGCTGCTGACCGGGATTCTGGCAGGCATCGGACTGGTCGTCCACGAGTTCGCCGAAGGCGTCATCACGTATCTGGTCTTGCTCGAAGGGAACGTGACGGAGCGGCGGGCGGCGCTCTACGCGTTTTTCGTCGCCGCGCTGACGACGCCGATCGGAGCGTTCGTCGCCTATCCGCTGGTGAGCAGACTGGGGGACAGCGACCTGGGCCTCGTGCTCGGCTTCGTGTCCGGCGTGCTGCTCTACGTGTCCGCGGCCCACCTGCTCCCGGAGGGCCAGTCCTACGAGACGAAACACTCGACGCTTGCCTTCGTGGCCGGCGTGGTCCTGGCGCTGTTCATCGTGTTCTCGCGGACGGCATGAGAGACGGGGCCACCAGTCGAACTGTACAGCTCGGAACACCTGTCTCAGAGGACCCTGTTCCGAATCCGGACCGGCCGCACGACCCACGCGACGCCGGCGACGTCGTACCGCGTCTCCAAAATCACACCGACACGCAACCGGATACGAAGCGACTCACGACCGAACTGTTCCACGAGCGCGTGACTATCACTGGCGTACCAGGCAACTTTCTGTCCCGATTCCGTACCTTATGCGACATAATTATTAATTGTGTTAAAATGGAGTGTGAACACAATGAGCACCGACGAACCAGCTCCGGCAGAAGAGCACAGAGGTCACGAACACCACGAAGTCGAGGGGCCGGGGTATCCGACGCCGGCCGCGATGCGGACCGAGAGCGGCCGGGAGAAGACGGCCTACGTGATGGCACCACGGGTCGGCATGGAGAACGACGGTCCGGACTTCGTCGGCGTCGTCGACCTCGACCCCACCTCGGACACCTACAGCGAACTCATCACCGTGATCGAGATGCCCAACAAAGGCGACGAACTCCACCACTTCGGCTGGAACGCCTGTTCGTCGTCCTGTCACGCCGAAGGGCTCTCCCGACAGTATCTGGTCGTCCCCGGCCAGCGGTCCTCGCGCATCCACGTCATCGACGCCGAGGACCCGCGCGACCCAGAGATGGTGACAGTCATCGAACCCGAAGACGTGTTCGAGCACGACCTCTCGGCACCACACACTGTCCACTGCGTGCCGGGCGGCAAGGTCGTCATCAGCATGCTCGGCGACGCGGAGGGCGAACTCCCCGGTGGATTCCTCCAGTTAGATCAGGAGGACTTCAGTATCGACGGTCACTGGGAGGCCGACCGCGGCGACGTGGAGATGAACTACGACTACTGGTACCAGCCCCGCCACGACGTTCTCGTCTCCAGTGAGTGGGCCGCGCCGAACACGTACTATCCGGGCTTCGACCTCGAAGACGTCGAGGAGGGCAAGTACGGCAATAGCATTCACATCTGGTCGTGGGACGACCGCGAGCACGTACAGACGCTCGAATTCGGCGAGCAGGGCCAGATCCCGCTCGAAGTGCGGATGAGCCACAACCCCGAGGAGACCCAGGGGTACGTCGGGGCGGCGCTGTCTTCGAACATCATCCGCTTCTACGAAACAACCGACGGGGCGTGGGACTGGGACGTCGTCATCGACGAGGAGCCGCGCGAACACGAAGACTGGGACATGCCGGTCCCACCGCTCATTACGGACATCCTGCTCTCGCTGGACGACCAGTACCTGTTCTTCTCGAACTGGCTCCACGGTGACGTGCGGATGTACGACGTGAGCGACGCCGCCAACCCGCGACTGGTCGACCAGGTGTGGGCCGGCGGTCTCTTCGGCGACCGACAGACGGTGCAGGGCGAGGAGATCCGCGGCGCACCGCAGATGCTCCAGTTGTCCCGAGACGGGAAGCGGCTCTACTGGACGACGTCGCTGTTCTCGTCGTGGGACAATCAGTTCTTCCCGGAGATCGCCGAAGAGGGGTCGCTGATGCTCAAAGCCGACGTCTACCCCGACGAGGGGCGGATGGAACTAGACGAGGAGTTCCTCGTCGACTTCGGCGACGCGCCGGGCGGACCCGCACGCGCGCACGAGATCCGCTGGCCGGGCGGCGACTGCACGAGCGACGTCTGGCGATGAATGGCCGCCACGACGGAACCAACCCACCTCGTCGAACTCGTCTGGTCGGACGGGCGGACCGAGACGATTCGCGTCGAGAGCGGTGAAACCGTCGTCGACGCAGCGGAGCGGGCCGACGTTGCCGTTCCGTACGGCTGCCTGTACGGGGCCTGTGGCACCTGCACTGCAGAACGTCTCGACGGCGAGCTGTGCCACCAGAAGACACCACGGGCGTTGAAAGCGCGCTCGCTGGACGCCGGATACGTCCTGCCCTGTATCGCCACGCCGAAATCAGACTGCCGACTGCGCGTCGGCCACGGGATTCAGGCCGAGGTGATCGGCACCCCCTGGAAGTAAGAACACGTGTTCCGGACCCGCAAGTAACTGGCACCGATTCTTGGAACCTGTGTGCGAGCGGCGTCGGCACTACCTCTCCCGAGTAACGTACGCAAAATGTACACCCGGAACACTAACGACCGACATCATCCAGGGCTGTGTGCCCGTCTCAGTCGGGAAACCCTCGTGCCGGGTGGGAGACTCTTCAGAGTCTCCGAACACGCGAGCGGCGTCAGCCGCGAGCGTGGATCGGGTCGCGCGTCAGCGCGACCGAAACGAGTCGCGTGAGTGCGACCAGTCCTATCGGATGTCGCGCGCCCGGGTTCTCCGCGCTGTCATCGCGCCCTGGCGGGTGTGCTCGGGCGGGGACTAAAGGCACGCACGAAGTCGTAGTAACCAGCGGGAGAAAAGGGTATCGCGCTAGACCAAGTAGTCGTCTTCGCGCAGCTGGCAGAACCGACCCGACCGCAGGAAGAACTTCCGGCCCTTGTACTCGGCGAGCAGTTTGAGGCCGGTCGCGCCCGCGGTGACGGCCTTCGTCGGGCGGTAGTGCCCGCCGTCGAGCATGTCGCTGACGACGCCGAAGGTCCGATCCCACTGGGCCGGTCCCCAGTCTCGGACCATGTCCGCCAGCGAGACGTTCCGGCGGACCTCTTCGCCGATCGCGGACCGCCACTTGGCGTTGTACTTGTCGAGTCGGCCCTGGCCGGCGAGTTGGCCGGCGATCTTCCCGGTCCGGACCGCGACGTGGTCGCCGCCCTCGTGGAACGCCGAAGTCGCGCCCATGGCGCCGCCGGTCACGGCGATGCCGGCTTTCGTGGGGGATTCGATGGGGCGCGTCGACGAGATCGGGTAGGTCTCGGTCCCCTTCGCTTTCCCGCGTTCTTCGACGATCGGGAAGTCGTCGAGGTCGTATTCGGGGAACTCGCGTTCGAGCAAGCGCTCGATGTAGACCTGTCCGCGGGGAATCTCGGTGTCGTCCTCGCGCAGCAGGGCCCACTCGCTCGCGTCGTAGTCGTCGATGTCCATCCCGATGGGCATCGTCAACCCGATGCGTGCGACGTTGTCGTCGTTCGGGAAGATCCACGGGTAAGCCGTGTGCCCGGGCATGACGCCCCACCAGAACTTGATGAGTTCCGGGTCGAACAGTTCCTCCGGCACGCGACGGTGTTCCTGATAGGCGATGTGGTTGGCCTGTCGCGGCCCGAGGTACTCGCTGACGCTGTGGTCGTGGGGCATGAACTGGTCCAGAACGCCCGTCGTGATGGTCCGCTGCGGGCCGTCCGCGAGGATGAGATAGGTCGCCTCGACGTCCTCGCCATCCGCGAGTGCGACGCGATGCGAGTGGCCGCCGGTCATGTCCGTTTCGACGTCGGTGACGCTGACGCCGACGCGGAACTCCGCCCCGGCGTCCTCGGCGCGCTCGCGGAGCCAGTCGTCGAACTTCGCGCGATGGAAGGCAAAGCCGAAGTCGGGATAGCGAGCGGAGACGCCGGTGCTGCGGATGGTGATGTCCTCGTTCGGCCCGAGGAACTGGGCCCCGTCGAGTTTGCTGAGAATGATGTCGTCCGGGATCTCGGAGGGGCGAATGTCCATGATGTCCACCCAGTAATCGAGCATGCCGGCTGCGTCGGTCGAATCCGGTCCGAGTCCGTCGCGATCAGCACGCGGAACGCCCTTCTCGAATACGACTGTGTCGGCACCCTGGGCGGCAGCCTCCCGGGCCGCGGACGACCCGGCCGGGCCGCCGCCGACGATGGCCACGTCCACCTGTTCCATACCGATACCCCGCAGTGCTGGTGTTAAAGTCCTGCCATTCCGGGTAGCGACTGCAAACGAGGGCGGCGCCCGTTTCGGTCAGTGCCCCGCGATGGTGTCACATGTCGGACAGCCTGGCGTACCTTTTTGCCGACGGGGGCCGCGGACACGGGCATGCAAAGCGGAACGGGCCGCCCCGGGGGGAACGACCAGTGACGGACAGCCTCGAGATCGTGGTACTGGGTGAGAAGTTCCACGGGCTCCCGCCCGGGGAGTACGCGGCGGCGCTGCGAGAGCAGTTGCCCGACCACCAGGTTCGCGTCGCCAAAACGCCCGACCGAGCGCGAGCACTCCTGGAGACCGCCGACGTCGCGACCGGGTCGGACATCGACCCGTCGATGCTGGACGCCGCAGAAGACCTGCGATTGTTCGCCTGCGCATACGCCGGCTACGGGCACCTCCCGCTCGACGAGCTTCGGGACCACGACGTCGCCGTGACGACCGCGTCGGGAGTCCACGGCCCGAACGTAGCCGAACAGGTGCTGGGGTACTGTCTCACGTTCGCCCGCCGTCTCGACGAGGGGTGGCGTCGGAAGCAACGGCGAGAATGGCGTTCCTATCCGACCAGCGACTTCGCCGGAAGCACGGTCGGCATCGTCGGCCTCGGTGCCATCGGTCAGGCCATCGTGGACCGTCTGGACGGGTTCGACGTCGACACGATCGGGGTCCGTCACTCCCCGGAGAAAGGTGGACCGACCGACAAGGTCCTCGGGTACGGCGACATCCACGAAGCGCTGGCGCGCTCGGAGTACCTCGTCCTCTGTTGTCCACTGACGATCGACACGAGAGGCCTCATCGACGAGACGGCGTTGCAGACGCTCCCCACCGACGCCGTCGTCGTCAACGTCGCCCGTGGCGAGATCGTCGACACCGACGCGCTGGTCTCGGCGCTCCGTCACAACCGCATCCGCGGTGCCGCGCTCGACGTGACCGACCCGGAACCGCTCCCGGAGGACCACCCGCTCTGGGGGTTCGAGAACGTCCAGATCACGCCGCACAACGCCGGCTTTACCCCGGCGTATCACGATCGACTGGCAGCAGTCGTCGCAGAGAACGTGGACCGCATCGTCGAGACCGGCGAGTACGAGGGACTCCGGAACCAAGTCACGTGAGCATCGGGGGACAGACCGACCCTGCCGACCGCCAGAAAACAGCACGGGGCGACGGGAACTCAGTCGTCCAGCGGTTCGATCAGTTCGACGACGTGGCCGTCGGGGTCCTTGATGAACGCCGTGCGAGCGCCGGCGGCGGGCTGGTCGGCCGGCTCCTTCTCGACGCCGTGGTTGTCGATCTCTTCGAAGGCTGCGTCGACGTCGTCGACCTTGAGGGCGAGGTGGTCCCAGCCGGTGCCGAAGTCGAACTCGTCGTCGCCCTCGGTGTCCGAGAGCTGGATCTCGACGCCGTTGCCGTCGGCCACGTAGACGTTGCGCGTCTCGCCGTCCTCGCTGGTGAACTCCCAGGAGCGCTCGAAGTCGAGCTGGTCGACGTACCAGTCGGCGAGTTCGTCCGCGTCCGAGACGTTCATGCAGGTGTGCAGAATGTCCATTGCGGGCGACTGTCAGACGGTCGGCCGCTTAAATCACCTGCATCGGCTCGCGGCGGGATAGCCGACGAAGATTCATTCACACCCCGACCGAAGCACGCCTGTCCGCGATGAGCGAGATCGAGTTGTTTCTCCGGAACGTCGTCGTGCTCTTTGCGGTCGCGTTCGCCGTGCGCCTGGTCGTCGACTGGGCAGGGCAGCTCTCGTACACCGGGCTGCTCGTCGCGGTCGGACTCGGCATCTCGATCACGGACGTTCCCCTGGGGATTCGCCTCAGTTCCGACGTCATCCTCGTCGGGTTCGTCCCGGCCATCGTCTTCGACGGCGCACTGGGGATTTCGATCCGCGACATGACCGAGGACATCGTCCCGATCCTGCTGCTGACTGTCGTCGGCCTCCCGATCGCCATCGGGTTGCTCGCCGCCGTCGGGACGCTCGGCTGGGGGTTCCCCCCGCTGATCGCGGTCCTGTTCGCGACGATCGTGTTGCCGACGGACCCCGCCGCGGTGCTGTCGGTGTTCGAAGAACAGGACGTCGCGACCGACCTCTCAGTGATGGTCGAAGGGGAGAGTCTCCTCAACGACGGCGTCGCCATCGCCATCTTCTCGACGGTCCTCACGACCCACCAGGCGTCTGCGACGCCACAGCAGGCGTTCGCGCAGTTGACCACGCCGTCCGGTCTGGCGACGGTCGGAATCACAGTGCTGGTGGTCGGCGGCGGGGGCGTCCTCTTCGGACTGCTCGTCGGGACGATCGGGCACGCGGTCGAGCGGCGTCTCACCGACCGGTCGGGCGTCGTTCTCCTCACGGTCATCGTCGCCTACGGCGGGTTTCTCGTCGCCGAGGAACTCCTCGGCGTCAGCGGCGTGCTCGCCGTCGTCGGCGCAGGACTCGTGATGGTCCCACACGAGTCGTCTCGGGGGGGCATCGACGCCCAGGAGACGTTCGTGGAGTACAGCTGGGAGTTCACGGCGTTTCTGGCCAGTACGCTGCTGTACCTGCTCATCGGCTCGCAGGTCGAACCCAGCCAGTTCCTCCGGTACTGGCACCTCGTCGTCGGTGCGGCCGTGCTCGTCGTCGCCGTCCGCGGCCTGACGGTGTATCCGCTCGTCGCCGTCTCGAACCGCGTCAGTTCGAGTCCAGTCACGCGGTCCTGGCAACATCTCATGGTGTGGGGCGGGTTCCACACCGTCGTCCCGGTCGCACTGGCGTTGTCGCTCCCGCCGGCCTTCCCGTACCGCGACGAGATTCAGGCGACTGTCTTCGGGGTCGCCATCTTCGGAACGGTGATCCAGGGACTGCTGATGCCCGCCGTCATCCGGACGATCGGCGTCGGTTCGGAGTGACTGAGGGCGAACCCGCATTTTCACGAACCGAGAACGCCGTCCCCTCCTTTTCGTGTCTCCGACGGAACGTTCGCGCATGGGTCTCTCGTCGCAGGACGCGTTCGCCGAGTGGGACGACGAACGGTACAGCGTGGACATCGACCGGTTCGACGAGCAGCACAAGCGGCTGTTCGGGCTGCTGAACGACCTGCACACGGCGATGGACGAGGGACACTCAGAGGAGAAAGTCGGCGACATCCTCCGGGAACTCGAACGGTACACCGAGTACCACTTCGGTGACGAGGAAGAGTTCATGCAGGATTGTGGCTACGCCATGGACTGTGCCGACTGCTTCTACAACCACCGGGAGATGCACGAGGAGTTCGCCGACCGGGTGAGCGAACTCCGCGAGAAACACGAGAACGGCGAGCACATCACGGTGGAAGTGCTCCAGTTCGTCCGCGACTGGCTGGACTCACACATCGGCGCCAGCGACGTCGACCAGAGCTACGGCGAGTACTACCGCGAGGAGATCGAGGACTACGAGTACAGCCCCGGCCAGTTGAAGCGCGACCGACGGACCGCGAGGGACGACGCCACCGACGCGAGTGACGAGGACCGCTCGGACGCCGAGTTCGACGTCACGGTCGCAGGCGACGTGTACCAGGGCGGCGACCTCTCCATTCCGGACGGGCCGATGGCGGCCTGGTTCGACGGACTCGTCGAGCGATACGGGGAGCGAACGGCAGCTCTCCTCCCCCGGGACGGCCAGTACGTCGAGCGGACCTTCGCGGACCTCGACGAGCGAGCGCGAGCGGTCGCCGCCGGGCTCCTCGACGCGGGGTTCGCGCCCGGCGATCGCCTCGCCGTCCAGGCGGCCAGCCAGTACGAGTGGTCGGTCGTCGATCTGGCCTGTCAGATGGCGGGTCTCGTCTCGGTCCCGCTCTATCAGTGGTTCGACCCGGAACGGGCCGTCGACGTCGTCGAGGCGGCCGACGTCGCGGGACTCGTCTCCGATCCGGAGACCCCAGTCGCGGTCGAGGAAGCCGTCGACTCGGTGATCCAGATCGAGGAGCTGCCGACTGCAGCGGCACGGACGCTGCCCGGGTTCGAGGCCGACGCCGACGACGTTGCGACGATCGTCTACGACGCCGCAGAGACCGACGAACAGTCCGGGTGTGAGCTCACGCACCGCAACCTCCTCACGGCCGTGGCATCCCTGACCGAGTCGTTGCCACTCGACCCGGGGGCGACGGGAACCTGTATCCTCCCGCTCGCCCACGTCTACCAGCGCGTCGCGACGTACTACCTCTGGGAGGCAGGCGGTGGCGTCGCGTACGTGGGGACCGACGACGTGGTGAGCGAACTCACCGAGATCCAACCGACCGTCCTGATCGGAACCCCCCAGGTCTACCAGGAACTCTACGGCGAGTTCCAGGACCGCATCGGCGATCTCGGCTGGATGAAGCGCAAACTCGCGGGACGGGTCGCGTCCTACGGGCGCGGCATGCTGGACGGGAGCGGGACGCCGCTGAAGTACTCGGCCGCAAAGCGGCTGGTGTTCGGTCCGCTCCGCGAGGCGGTCGGCCTCGGGGATCTCGAGTACGCCCTCGCCAGCGTCGGCAGCCTCGACGACCACCTCCAGTACTTCTTCCGCGGCTTCGGCGTCCCCGTGAGCGAACTGTACGGGCCGGTCGAATCGGCGGGCGTGGCGACGCTGAACCACGGCGACTCGTTCCAGATCGACAGCGTCGGGCGGCCGATGCCCGGAACCGAACTCGCCCGCTCCGAGGAGGGAACGGTGTTGGTTCGCGGCCCGAACGTCACGGCGGGGTGCCTGGACGAGCAGGCCACGAAGCGGAGCCTCCACGACGGCTGGTTGCACACCGGCGACGCAGGCGAGTTCGACGCCGACGGGGCGCTCCGCCTCGACGGGCGGTAAGCAGCGAGCGTCGACGCAGCCGAGCCGACCCGCGGCAGTGCCGGGCCACTTCGAAGGGTCTCAGTCGTGACTCACCCGTTGCCGGACTCAACGGTGATGGTTCCGTGGGACCCGCTCCCGTTCGCGGTGATCCCGTGGACGTACGTTCCCGGCTCGACCCCGGCGGTGTCGATTCGAAGCGACGTCGTCACCTCCTCGTCGCTCTCCAGTGCGAGCGATTTGCGGGCCAACACGTCCCCGTCGAGTCTGTATTCGAGGACCTGCTCGTCGTCGAACTGGTTGTAGTTTTTCACCTCGGCGTCGATGACGAACTCCTCGCCGGCAGTCACGGTGTCCGGATAATCGATGTTGTCGACGTCGTACCCTTTGTAGAACGTTACCGGTGACATGTCCCCGTGAGCGCCGACCAGAACGCCGGTGTAGTACCCGCCGGTTTCGAGACCGATGCCCATGGTGTTTTGCTCGAACCGAATCGTCGTCGACTCGTCGGGATCGAGCGTCACCGCCCGTTCCTGGTAGCGCTCCCCGGCGAGTATGTACTGGGCGGTTCGGGTCGTCGGCTCTTGCCCGAGATTCGCGATCGTGGCCTCGACAGCGATCGTGTCACCCATCTTCAACTGCCCGGGCGCCGAGATGTTCGTCACTGCGAACTGCCCGTTCGCCTGCCGACCGGCAGCATCCAATCCGCTGCCCGACTGCTTCGCTCCGGCTTTCCGCTCGGACTGCTGTCGGTCGTCGATCGAGCCGTTCGCTTGCTGGACGCCGTCGACGGGGTCACGGGCCGGGGTCCCCGTCGCGTTCGTCGCGGGTTGCTGGTTCAGAAAATACATGCCACCCACCGTCGCGACGACGACGACGGCCAGGAGAACTGCGTACGATTTCCTCGACATCGGTTCACCACGTCCACGACCAGTCTGATAAATAGAAGCGCACATCTGTGACGGAAGCGCTACGGTACCCTGACAATAGACGTGGCTTATCCGACGAGGAGCCCACAGGCTGATCGACGACCGTCGGATCGGACGCGGAACCGGTCATGATTCCTTCGGTGCGCACACGGCAGGTAAGACGCAACTCAGGAGTTCAGTATCTCCAGCTTATCGGGGACGCGGACGTCGATCTGCGCCAACGCACCTTCGAAAAGGAACGACAACAGCGAGGTGGGAGTACCGTCCCGGCGTTCAGAGGTAGCCTTCTTCGAGCAGCAGTTCGCCGTTCAGCAGGCTGGCGCCGGCCGCGCCGCGCATCGTGTTGTGGGCGAGACAGTTGAACTGCACGCCGTCGGTCGTCTCGCGGAACCCACCGACCGAGACCTGCATCCCGTCGTCGCGCATCCGGTCGAGGCGCGGCTGCGGGCGGTCGGGCTCCTCGAAGACGTGGATGAGCTGGTCGGGCGAGGTCGGGAGGTCGATGCTCTCGTACTCGCGCATGGCTTCGGCGGCGTCCTCGGTCGTGATGTCTTCCTCGGTGTCGGCCCAGACGTTCTCCAGGTGGCCGTCCAGCGTCGGGATGCGGTTACAGGAGGCGGCGACGTCGGCGTCGTGCCACTGGACCTCGGCGCCGTCGAACTCGCCCAGGAGCTTCTGGCTCTCGGTCTCCATCTTCTGCTCCTCGCCGCCGATGTGCGGGATGGCGTTGTCGATGATCTCCATCGAGGTGACGCCGTCGTAGCCCGCGCCGGAGACGGCCTGGAGCGTCGAGACGCGCACGTCGGTCAGTCCGAACGCCTCGTCGAGCGCCGCCAGCGGCGGGACCATCGTGATGGTCGAGCAGTTCGGGTTCTTGATCATGGCGCCGTCCCAGCCGCGCTCGTCGCGCTGGACCTCGATGAGGCCGAGGTGGTCCGGGTTGACCTCCGGGATGGTGAGCGGGATGTCGTCGTCGGTCCGGAAGTTCGAGGAGTTCGAGGACATGACGTACCCGTCTTCCACGAACGCCGGTTCGACGTCTTCGCCGACGCTGGACGGCAGCGAGGAAAAGAGGAGGTCGACGTCGTCGGGGACCTCGTCGGGGTCCGTTGCGACGACGGTCATCTCGGCGACGTCGTCCGGGATGGGGGTTTCGACGCGCCACTTGGCCGCCTCGCGGTAAGATTTGCCCGCGCTGGACGAACTCGCGGTCAGGGCCGCGAGCTCGAAGTCCGGGTGCGGGTCGATCATCTGGATGAGTCGCTGTCCGACTGCGCCGGTGGCGCCGAGAACGCCTACGCGTACTGTCATTGGTACTCGGTCAGTCTGTGTCCCCCATGCAAAACGGTTTGGATACGTGCTGAGTTCGCCGTACAGTGGGGTGACACGTTCCCGTCGCTCGGCGGGTCGGAGAACGAAGAAGAGAGATTCCTCGTCGGTTCAGGCCGGGATCTGCGCGCCTTCTTTGCGAGTGATGTAGCCGGCGATGCGGTTGCGAACGCCCTTGGACTCGATGTTGGTCAGTTCCTCGACGACGTCCTTGTTGTGCTCGAAGTCGTGACCGAAGGCGTCGGGGTAGCGCTCCATCAGAATCGTCCCGGTCTTCTTGACGTATGCGGGTTTGATTGCCATGTGCTTTGTTTCTCCCGGTGACGGTGAAAAAGGGTTCGGATTTCACCAGTCGAACGGGAGGTCCGCATCGACCGATTCCCGCAGCCGTTCGAACGCCGCTCGCTCTCGCTCCCCACCGCACTTCTCGACGACCTCCGCGAAGTACGCCAACCGATCGAGCAGCGTCTCGCGGTCGTAGGACGGCACGTCCAGCCGCGAGGCCGCCACGGTCGCCTCGACGACGGCGTAGTACCCACGATTCGTGGTCGGCACCGTCCGGTGTTCGACGGCCGTCTCAGTTGGGCTGAGCGCCCACTCGACCCACTGGGTGCCACCTCGCCGCCCTTCGTCCAGGCGGTCCACCTCGACGCGCGCCCAGGCGTCGGCGCTATCGAGGACAGGCTCGGCTTCCTCGCGGGTCGTCAGTGCGGCCTCGACGAAATCCAGGGGATCGGTGGTAAACTGGACGTAGCCACCGCCGCGCTCCGTGAAGTTCCGCCAGGTTCGGGTTCGGCCCCAGGTGCGTGCCGTGACCCGCTGGTCGCCGTCCTCGGGCGCGTGCAGTCCCAGCGCCGCGACGTTCCACAGCTCGTTCGGTCCCAGCGTCGTCACGACCGACTCCGTGACGCCGCGGAGAGCGACCGGCCACGCCGCCGATTCGTCCTCAGACATCCAGCTTCGCCTCCGGATCGCGGTCGAATCGGCGACGGAGCGCACTCCCGAGCGCACCGAACAACGCACCGGGCAGCGCGTAGCCGACTGCAGTTCCCATCAGGCCCAGCAACAGGAAGTGCGCCGGCGCGTCGGCGCGCAAGAAGAGTGCGCCCTGCGCGAGCGTCGTCCCGACGAAGACGGCCCGGAAGCCGGTGTCGGCGCTCCGGCGGAGCGAACCACCGTCGAGCCACCCGGCGACGAGCGCGCCGGCGAGCAGTCCGAGCGCTCCCGGACGGAGGACGGTCGTCAGCGACGCCGAGCGCTCGATGCCGGTCGCCAGCGCGACGACTGCGTACCCCAGCACGGCGACTGTCACGCCGGCGCCGATGGCCAGCGTCCCGCCCTCGTCGGTCATCCGGAGTCTGTCGTCGTCGGTCACACGTCGAGTCCTCGTTCGAGTGCAACGAAGAGCGCCGCGGCGGTAAGGTCTGCGGTCGTCCCGGGGTTGACGTCTTCGGCGACGAACTCGTCGGCCAGCGTCCACGGGTCGGTGTCCCCCTCGAGGGCCGCGGACGCCCGCTCCGTTGCCTCCTCGGCGGTCGCCCGATCGTGCTGGATCGCGACGAACGTGTCCTGCTCCGCGGCGAGCAGTTCGAGGAAAACTCGCGCCGCCCGGTCGGCCACTGATCCGTCCAGCGCGAGCAGGCGGTCGGCCGCGTGGAAGGTCCGCTCGAACTCGCCGGTCCACTCCCGGGCGATCCCGTCCACCTCCGCACTCCGCTCCATGACGTCGTACAGCGTCAGTTGTCGCTCCCTGAGGGCGGGCACCGCTCCTGAGCCGCGACGGACGTCCAGGGGTTCGAGCCCATCGGGCGGGTCGTCGACGGCGACGCTCACGTGCTCGAACGCTCGGTAGAAGTCCGCCGCGTCGTCGACGGTCGTCGCAGCGGCGATTTCACCAGCGCGTTCGCGGGTCAGGTCACCGGTCGCGGCCGCTTGCACGAGCGGAACGAGCGCGAGGAGCGCCCCGAACTGCGTGTTGCCCCCGGACTGTCGACTCATCCCGGCGACCGCGCGCTCGAAGGCGCGACCCAGTCGCTCGCCGTCGGCGGCCAGTCGGAGTCCCGGTCGCGCGCCGACCGCGCCGACCACGAAGTGCTCGAACCGCAGGTCGTCGTACTCGTGGGCGCGATCGACGTTGCCCGGTTTCGGCGTCCCGGTCACCTCCAGCAGGAGCGCGAGTTCGGCGTTCTGGACGACGGTCCGCTCGGGCGGCGCCGCCGGCGCGTCCGAGTCGTCGGTCACGCTTCGCCCTCCGCGGCGAACCACTCGGTGGTCGCGTTCCGCACTCGGCGGAGCACGGCGGGATCGTCGCTCGGCCGGCCGACGCTGACCGCGTCGGCGCCGTGTTCCAGGTACTCGCGGACGCTCTCGCGGTCGCGGACCTCGTTGTTGGCGACGACGAAGCAGTCGGTGGCCGCGACCACGTCCGCGACGACTGCCTCCGAATCCATCGCGTCGACGTGGAGCACGTCCGCGCCCGCAGCGTCGAGCCGTCGTGCCGTCTCGGGCAGGTCCACGCCGTCGACTTCGGTCCGGACCTTCACGCTCACCGTCGCGCCGGTGTCGGCAGCCGTCCGGACCTGCTCACAGAGACGATCCGCGTCCCGGAGCAGCGATTCGCCGGCGCCGGCTGCGCACATCTCGTCCTGCCGGCAGTGCGCGTTGACCTCCAGGATCGCACCCCGCTCGCGACACACCTGGGCAGCCTCCCGGAGCGGGTCGAGGGCGGTCGTCCGAACGTTGAATCCCGGCTGGAGGTCCGCGTCGGCCACCGTCGCGAGCTGGCGGTCGATGAACGCGACGGGATCGTCGGGCAAGAACTCCTCGCGGTCGCGGGCGACGAGTTCGCGGGCGGCCGCGCGGGTGGGTTCGTCGAGGGCGATCCCGCCAAGGATAGCAGCCCCCGCGTAGTCCGCGCCGGCGCGGGCCCACTCGGCGTCGGACTCGCCGCTGAGACTCGCGAGGACGACGCGGGGCTGGACGTCGAGCGTCATCGGACTGCCTCCAGCGCGTCCCTCGTGGCGCGAGCGACGCGCGCCGCGTCGGCCTCGGTGTCGAGCGTCGTGTCGGTCCGCACCACCGGGCTGTCGAGGTCGGTGCCGTCCGCGTCGTCGAGGACGAACGCGTCGGCGAAGTCGTAGGCGTCAGCGACGCCCGCCGTCGAGGGGTCGTAGCCCACGGCGTCCATGAGTTTCGCGGCGGGGCCGGAGAAGACCTGGTCCTCGACGAACGGCGAGACGGCGACGACCGGCGTCTCGCGGAGCGCGTCTTCGATGCCGTCCACGGCGAGCAGTGGCCCGATGCTCGTGACGGGATTCGAGGGGCCGACGACGACCGGGTCTTCGAGCGCGGTCAGAACGGCGTCGGTCGCAGTCGCATCGGCAGCTCCCCGGAACTCCACGTCCTCGACAGTCGGCTCGCCGCCGCGGCCGACCCAGAACTCCTGGAAGTGCATCGGCCCCTCGGGCGTGTGGACGATGCTCGCGACGGGGTCGTCGCTCATCGGCAGGAGCGTCCAGGGTACGTCGAAGGCGTCGGCGAGCGTGCGCGTGACCTCGGTGAGCGAGTGACCTTCGTCGAGCAGGCTCGTCCGCGTGAGGTGGACCGCGCGGTCGCGGTCGCCGATGTGCATGAACTCCGCGACGCCGGAGAACCGCCGCCACCGGGCGATCCGCCGGCCGTCGGTCTGGCGGTCTTCGGGGAGGTATCGCGGGCCGCTCTCCAGGCCGGCCGCCTCGGCGAGCCGGTGGAGCTCCTCGGTGGTCGTCGCCGGGTCGTCGGCGATCCCCCACCAGGTCTCGCGGTCGAGGACGTCGCCGCCGAGAAAGAGGACGGTATCGACGTCGGGGCAGACGAGTAGCCCCCCGAGTTCGACGTCGTCGCCGGTGTTCCCGACGACGGTCGTCTCGGCTGGCGGGAACACGTCGTCGGCGCCCCGGAGGAGTTTCGGCGTCCCGGTTCCACCGGAGAGAAACGTCACCATACTCCTGGCTCTGGAAGCGTCGGGCTAAACGCTTTCGTCACCGGAGGTGTTATTCCGTGGCGTTGCGCGCCTCGGACAGCCACTCCGGTTCCGCGACGGTCGTCGAGCCCACGTCAGTGTACCCGAGTGAGAGGTGGTAACTGAGCGCGTCGCCGTTCGCGTTCGTTCCCGTGGCGTGGTAGTCGAACGAGCGAACGATGCCCCGCCGATCGATCGCGACAGTCACCGAGATCGAGCCGAGGTTCTGCGCCGGGAACACCTTCGTATCGTGGGTCTGTCGGTCGACCTGGCTGAGATCGGTCACGGTGTAGGTGTCGACAGTCACGCCGTCGACGGACGACGTGCCGGCCGCCGAGAAGTTCAGTCCAGAGAGGTGCCCCCGCAGCGGCGGTTCGAGGTAGGGAGTCGCGTTCGCCGTGGCCCCGCCCTTGACGCGGTACGCCGTGTCCTGCGAGGACCACAGGCGCTGATACATCGTTCCGTTCCCGTCGACGTACGTATCCCGTCGCGGCTGGAGGGCGATCCGCTCGTGGGTGAAGATGCGGTCGGTCGTCAAATTGGTCGGCCCCGTCACGTTCTTGTAGTTGACGATGCCGCTCTCGTTGCCAGTCAGTCTGACAGTCGCGTTCTGGTGGTAGGTGAAAGACCCTGCGTCGGTCAGCGCAGCGCTGTTCGCATCGAGCACGGTACTACTGTTCAGCGGGAGATCGTGGACCGGGGTCTCGGATCCGGCCGTCGCGTTGGTCGTCGGCGTCTCGGTCGAATCGGCGCCGAGAAAGCCGGCACACCCACTCAGTGCTGTCAGCGCGGCGAGCACGAGTAGTGCGACAGTGCGTCGGTTCATCAGTGGGGTGAATCCGGCGGGACGGCTTGAAAGAACCGGACTCGAATCAGCAGGTGCCAGATGGTCGTCAGGGACGTGCGGGGCCTTTTGTACCGTCGGTTCGAAGCCGGGCGCAATGAAGAGCATCAAGGACAGTGTGCACGACCACATCGAGGTGACGGGCGTCGCCCAGGACCTGGTCGATACCCCCACCGTCCAGCGGCTCCGGCACGTCCGCCAACTCGGGACCGTCACACTCGTCTATCCATCTGCGAACCACACCCGCTTCGAGCACAGCCTCGGCGTCTATCATCTCGCTAACGAGGCGCTCGGCCACCTCGGCATCGAAGGCCAGCAGGCCGAACGGGTCCGCGCCGCCGCGCTCCTCCACGACGTGGGCCACGCGCCGTTCAGCCACAACATCGAGGACGTCGTCCACCGTCACACCGGGAAGTGGCACGACGACGTCCACGAACTCTTGGAGAAGGGCGACGTCGCTCGCGTCCTGGCCGACCACGGGCTCAACCCCGACCAGATCGCCGACCTCGTGGCCGGCGACGGCAAGCTCGGTCAGCTCGTCTCCGGCGAACTCGACGTCGACCGCATGGACTACCTCGTTCGCGACGCCCACCACACCGGCGTCCCCTACGGCACCATCGACCACGAACGGCTCGTCCGCGCGCTGCAGTTCGTCGACGGTAAACTCGTCTTACAGGAGGGCAACGTCCAGACCGCCGAGAGCCTCCTGGTGGCGCGGGCGCTGATGACGCCGACCGTCTACGGCCACCACACCGCGCGCATCTCGAAGACGATGCTCCGGCGTGCGAGCGAGCGGCTGCTCGAAGCGTCGGACGCGAGCGCGGAGGAACTGCGCCGGATGGACGACCACGACCTCATCGTGAGCCTCCGGACCTGCGGGGAGACACAGGAGATGGCCCGCCGGCTCACGTACCGCGACCTCTACAAGCGGGCCGTCTGGGCCGAGATGCCCGACGTGCCCGAGGCGCTCCTCGAACGCGACCACGAGGGCATTCGCGAGGACGAGCGTGCCATCGCGGACGAGGCAGAGGTCGATCCTTCCGAAGTCATCATCGACGTGCCCGGCAAGCCAGAGATCAAAGAGTCGACCAGCCGCGTGCTCGTCAACGGCGACGTGCGTCCGCTGGGCGACCAGTCCACGCTGGTGGGCGCGCTGCGAGCCGTCCAGCACGACCAGTGGCGACTCGGCGTCTACGCCCCGGCGGCGGTCAGCGAACGCGTCGGCCACGCCGCCAGCCGCGTGCTGGGCCTCGACATCGACGGCGCACTCGTCAACGAGACCCGCCCCGGCCTCCACACGACGCTCGACGACTTCCAGGGGGAGCCATGATCCTGGAAGGCACAGTCCTCAGGGGGCCGGAGTTCGAGCCGATCGAGGGGCGCGTCGTCGTCGAGGACGGCGAGATCACCGCGTTGGAAGAGACGACCGCGCGGAGTAACGACGTCATCCTCCCGGCGTTCGTCAACGCCCACACCCACATCGGGGACTCCATTGCCAAGGAAGCCGGCGAGGGGCTCGACCTGGACGAACTGGTCGCGCCACCGGACGGCCTCAAACACCAGTTGCTCCGCGCAGCGAGCCGCGACGAGATGGTCGCGGGGATGCGTCACTCGCTGGAGTACATGGAACAGAGCGGCACCGCGGCCTGCATCGAGTTCCGCGAGGGCGGCGTCGAGGGCGTCGACGCCATCCGAGATGCGGCCGCACCGCTGGACGTCGAGCCGGTCGTCCTCGGCCGCGAGACCGTCGACGCGATGGAAGCGAGCGACGGGTTCGGCGCGAGCGGTGCCCGCGACGGGGAGTTCGGTCGCGAGCGCAACGCGACGCGGGACGCCGGCAAGCTGTTCGGGATTCACGCGGGCGAGCGCGACAGTCACGACGTGAACCCGGCGCTGGACCTGGACCCGGACTTCCTCGTCCACATGGTCAATACCGAGCCGCTCCACCTGGAGCGGGTCGCCGACAACGAGGTTCCCATCGTGATCTGTCCGCGGTCGAACCTCGTGACGAACGTCGGGTTCCCGGACGTGGCCGAACTCGCCGAGCACACCACCGTCGCGCTCGGGACGGACAACGTCATGCTAAACAGCCCCTCGATGTTCCGCGAGATGGAGTTCACCGCCAAACTCGGCGACGTGTCGGCCAGAGAGGTCCTGAAGATGGCGACCCACCACGGTGCGAAGATCGCCGACCTGAACTGCGGCGTCGTCGAGCCGGGTCGAGACGCGAAGCTGCTGGTCCTCGACGGGGACTCGCACAACCTCGTCGGCGCACAGAACGTCGTTCGCGCGGTCGTCCGCCGTGCGGGCGTCAGCGACGTCAAGGACGTCGTCCTGGAGAAGTCGGCCTGATCGCCGGCGGTCCCCGGGGAACAGTTAAGCCGCCCGGCGCCCACTATGCTAGTTGGTACCAATGTACAAGCGCATTCTCCTGCCGACGGACGGGTCGGCGGGGATGAACCGCGTCATCGACCACGCGGCGGACCTGGCCGCCGAACACGACGCGCTGATTCACGCCCTGTACGTGGTCGATTCGACGAGTTTCACCAGTCTCCCGATGGAGACGTCCTGGGAGGGGATCGCGGACCTGCTTCACGAGGAGGGACAGGAAGCACTCAACGAGGTCGAGCAGGTCGTCGGCGACCGAGCGCAGGTCGAAGGAATCGTTGCGGAGGGGTCGCCGAGTGCTGAGATCGTCAGCCACGCCCGCGACGACGACTGTGATCTCGTCGTCATGGGAACCCACGGGCGCGGCGGCCTCGATCGTCTACTCCTGGGTAGCGTGGCCGAGCGCGTGGTCCGGACCTCGGACGTGCCGGTGCTGACCGTCAGAGTGACCGAGCCACCCCTGTCGCTCGAAGGCAGGTAGCAGGGTCGCTCGTTCCGAACGTTCACTCGGGTCGCAGGTGCTCGCAATCTCCGGCCGTCACCCGGACCGTCCCCTCGTCGGTGTCGACGATGAGCGAGCCCGGAAACTCCACGTCGACCGCCTCACCGACGACCTCGCCGCCCGGCGTCTCGACGCGGACTCGTTGGCCGAGCGTCGACGAGAGCTCTCGCCAGGCAGGTACTATCTGATCCGGGTTGGAACGGAGTGCGTCGAACTCCTCGAGGACGCGCTGCGTGAACACCCGGCGGTCGACGTCTCCGACCTGTTCGCGGAGACTCGTCGCTTCGGGGACCAGGTCTGTTGTGTCCACGTTGGCGTTGATCCCCGTTCCCACGATCACCCACGACACGCGGTCAGCCTCGCCTTCCATCTCCGTGAGGATGCCGACGAGTTTCTCGCCGTCAACCAAGCCGTCGTCAGGCCCCGTCTGACGGGCTCTCGTTTCCGCGGGGACGAGAACGTCGTTCGGCCACTTGATCCCCGCGTCGACGCCAGCCTCCCGCGCTGCCCTGGTCACGGCGACGGCCGCCGCCAGCGTGAAGATCGGCGTCTGTGCCGGGGGCGTCTCGGGACGAAACAGGATCGAGAGCCAGATGCCGCCGCTCGGCGAGGCGAACTCGCGGTCCAGGCGTCCCCTGCCCCCGGTCTGTTCGTCGGCGAGCACGACCACGTCTGACTCGCCGTCGGCAGCGAGCTCCCGTGCACGACTGTTCGTACTCGGAATCGTGTCGTGATATTCGACCGAAAACGGTGCTTCCAGTCCGAACTCGACGGCCGGCCCGCCGAACTCCGGAACCGCCGTCAGTTCGTAGCCGTCGTCGCCGCTCTCGACGGTGAAGCCGTCCTCTCGAAGCGCCTCGACGTGCTTCCAGACCGCAGCCCGCGAGATGTCGAGCCGGTCGGCGAGGTCGGGGCCCGAAACCGGGCCGTCTGCCAGTGCGTCGAGGACGCGATGGCGCGTCTCCTGCATAGCGGAGCCTCGGGCGGCTTGCAGGTAAGTGATGCTGTCGACCGGCAGAAAACGAGTCGCGACGTTACTCGATGACGATCAGGAGGTCGCCCATGTCGACGCTCTCACCTTCGGAGATGGCGACCTGGGCGACTTCGCCGCCGCGGGGGGCGACGATGTCGTTTTCCATCTTCATGGCTTCGAGCACGCAGATCACGTCGCCCGAACCCACCTCGTCGCCTTCCTCGACGTTGACTTCGAGGATGGTCCCCTGCATCTCGGCGGTGACCGTCTCGCCTTCGGCCGTCGCGGCCTGGGCGCTGCCGCCGTCGCCACCGCCGCCGCTGTTCCCGCCGGACGGCCGCTGGGGCTGGTTGCCGCTGCCGCCGTTCCCGGCACTGGTCGGGATCGGCGGGGCGCCGCGTTCTTCGAGTTCGACCTGGAATCGCTTGCCGTTGACTTCGACGGTGAACTCCCGTTCGACGACCTCCTCGTCGTCCTCGGCGCTCGCTGCCTCGTCGTCGCTCGCGCCCCACTTCTCCTGAGCCTCGTCGATGCGCTCGGGGTCGAGTTCGTCGTCGAGGTACTTCGTGTGGTGGAGCCCCTTGACGAACGTTTCGTCGTTGAGCATCAGCCGGTGGAACGGAATGATCGTGGGGATGCCCTCGACGTCGTACTCGCGGAGCGCACGCTTCGAGCGCTGGATACACTCCTCGCGGTCGCTGGCGGCCACGATGAGCTTCGCGATCATCGAGTCGTAGTCGGTGACGAGTTCGTCGCCCTGGCGGAGCGCGTCGTCCATCCGGACGCCGATTCCGCCCGGCGGGTCGTACACGTCGAGTTCGCCGCCGGTCGCCGGCGCGAAGTCGTTGGCCGCGTTCTCGGCGTTGATGCGGAACTCCATCGCGTGGCCCTCGATCTCGACGTCCTCCTGCTCGAAGTCGAGTTCCTCGCCGGCGGCGACCCGGAGCTGCCACTTCACGATGTCGATGCCGGTAATCTCCTCGGAGACGGTGTGTTCGACCTGAATACGGGTGTTGACTTCGAGGAAGTAGAAGTTCGTGTCCGGACCGAGTTCCGTGTCCTCCTCGCGGTCGTCCTCGACGAGGAACTCGACGGTCCCCGCGTTGTAGTAGTCGGCTGCCTTGACACCGCGGCGTGCGGCTTCGCCGATCTTCTCGCGGAGTTCGTCGCTGAGTGCGGTGCTCGGCCCCTCCTCGATGACCTTCTGCTGGCGACGCTGGAGCGAGCAGTCACGCTCGCCCAGGTGGCGAACGTTACCGTGGTGGTCGGCGATGATCTGCACTTCGATGTGGCGCGGCCCTTCGAGGAAGCGCTCCAGGTAGACGGAGTCGTTGTCGAAGTAGGCTTCGCCCTCGCGTTTCGCGCTTTCGAGCTGGTCTTCGATCTCGTCTTCGCTGTTGACGATCTTCATCCCCCGGCCACCGCCGCCCCCTTCGGCCTTGATGGCGATGGGATAGCCGTGTTCGTCGCCGAACTCGCGGACTTCCTCGGGTTCTGTGACGGGGTCTTTCGTCCCGGGGACGATGGGGACGTCGGCCTCGCTCATCGTCTTCCGGGCTTTGGTCTTCTCGCCGAGGCCTTCCATGGAGTCGCCAGCTGGACCGACCCAGGTGACCCCCTCGGTGTCCTCGACCTTGCGCGCGAACTCCGCGTTCTCGGCGAGGAACCCGTAGCCGGGATGGATCGCGTCGGCGTCGGCTTTCTTCGCGGCCTCGATGATAGCCTCGTGATCGAGATACGAGTCGGCCGCGCGCGCGGGCCCGACGTTGTACGCCTCGTCGGCGTAGCGGACGTGACCGCCGTGTTTGTCCGCTTCGCTGTATACAGCGACTGTTTCGACGCCCAGCTCCTCACAAGCGCGCATCACCCGGACGGCGATCTCTCCCCGATTCGCCACGAGCACTTTGTCGAACATACGGTGAGTTACCGTGAGTCGGCTTAAAAAAGTATTCGCACCTGCAATCCAAAAACCGTGACGCGTAGCACTGTAAAAAACCGGTTTCAGACCGGTCAGCGTGCTTACAGTCGGTCCGCGCGGCCTGCAGCGGTCCACTCGTCGGTCGGGGTGCCGCGGGGAACGCGAGTGACGTCTCGCTTGAGCGTCTGCTGGATGCGACCGGCGTACGCCCACTGCTTCCCGTCCCAACTGGGTTCGGGTTCGGATTCGGCGGCCGCTGCCGCCCGTTGCCGATCGGTCATGTGCGCGCTGATCGCCACGGCGATCGCGGCCGCCTGGTCCGCCGTCGCAGACGGAACGGCCTCGACGACCGCCTCGACGAGCGTCGGGTCCGGCGTCGGTCCGTCAGGCGTCGCCTCGCCGTCGGTATCGGCTGCCATGATTAGAGCGGGATGTTGCCGTGTTTGCGGTCCGGGTTGTCTTTCCGTTTCGAGCGCAGGACCTCGAGGTCGCTGATGAGCCGCTTGCGCGTCTCCTGTGGCTCGAGCACGTCGTCGACGAAGCCGCGTTCCGCAGCGGTGTAGGGGTTCGCGAAGGTGTCGCGGTACTCGTCGATGAGTTGCTGGCGACGTGCCTCCACGTCGTCGGCGTCGGCGAGTTCGTCGTCGTAGAGCACGTTGACGGCACCCTGTGGGCCCATGACGGCGATCTCGGCCGTCGGCCACGCGTAGTTCACGTCCGCTTCGACGTGCTTGGAGGCCATGACGTCGTAGGCGCCACCGTAGGCTTTCCGCGTGATGACGGTCAGCAGCGGCACCGTCGCCTCCGAGTACGCGTACAGGAGCTTCGCCCCGTGCTTGATGATCCCATTGTGTTCCTGGTCCGTGCCTGGCATGAAGCCGGGCACGTCGACGAAGGTTAGTATGGGGATGTTAAACGCGTCACAGAACCGGACGAATCGGGCGCCCTTGACCGACGCGTCGATGTCGAGCGTGCCCGCGTTGACGTGCGGGTTGTTGCCGACGACGCCGACCGAGTGCCCGTCGAGCCGAGCGAAGCCCATCGTGAGGTTCCGGGCGTACTCCTCGGCGACCTCGAAGAAGGAGTTCTCGTCGAGAACCCGATCGATGACGTTGCGCATGTCGTAGGGTTTCTGGGGCTGGTCCGGCACGATGTCCATGAGGTCGTCCGGCTCGCGGTCCGGGTCGTCCCAGGGCTCGACTCGCGGCGGGTCCTCGACGTTGTTCTGCGGGAGGAAGGAGAGAAGGAACTTGATGTCGTCCAGCGCTTCTTCCTCTGCGGCGCGCGTGAAGTGGGAGACGCCGCTCTCGGTCGCGTGGGTCTTCGCACCGCCGAGTTCCTCGAAGCCGACTTCCTCACCGGTGACCGTCTCGATGACGTCCGGACCGGTGATGAACATGTGGCTGGTGTCCTGGACCATGAAGATGAAGTCGGTGATGGCCGGCGAGTACACCGCACCGCCGGCGCAGGGACCCATGATCGCCGAGATCTGGGGGACGACACCGGAGGCGAGCTGATTGCGGTGGAAGATGTCCGCGTAGCCCGCCAGCGAGTCGATTCCCTCCTGGATACGAGCGCCGGCAGAGTCGTTGAGGCCGATGATCGGACAGCCGGTCTCGATGGCCTTGTCCATGATCTTCGAGACCTTCTGGGCGAACGCTTCGCCGAGCGACCCGCCCATGACGGTGAAGTCGTGCGCGAAGACGAACACCTTGCGGCCGTCGACCTCGCCGTAGCCGGTGACGACGCCGTCGCCGGGCATCTCACGCTCGTCCATGTTGAAGTTGGTCGAGCGGTGTTCGCGGAGCGTGTCGACCTCGTTGAACGTCCCCTCGTCGAGGAAGTAGTCGATGCGCTCGCGCGCGGTCATCTTCCCACGGTCGTGCTGGGCTTCGATCCGATCCTCACCGCCACCCAGCTCCGCTTCGCGTTTCTTCTCTCGGAGTTCCTCGACGCGATCTTCCATCGTCATACGAGATCACATCCAGAGATCGGATACCCGTCCATGGGCGATGAACACACAGAGGTGCGAAAAAGGTTTATGACGGCGATCTACGTTCATTTTCAATTATGAGCTATCCACCCTGAGGCACTTAACGCTGGCCGGACGGTGGCACGCTATCAACGCTTATTGCGGTGGTGTCTGACTGGCTTGCATGAACGACCAGACACCGGCGGCGCGGCTCCGCGCGTTGCTCGATAGACCCGGAACCGTCGCACTCCCCGGCGTGTTCGACGCACTCTCGGCGCGACTGGCCGAGCAGGCCGGGTTCGACGCCGTGTTCACCTCCGGCTTCGGCATCGCAGCGACGACGCTCGGCGTACCCGACATGGGGATGTTGACCATGGCCGAAAACGTCGATCGCGTCGATAGCCTCACCAGCAGCATCGACGTCCCGCTCGTCGCGGACATGGACACCGGCTACGGGTCGGTCCTGAACGTCCGGCGAACGATGCACGAGTGCGTCGACGCGGGCGTCGCTGGCGTCATCCTCGAAGACCAGGCCTGGCCCAAGAAGTGCGGGCACATGGACGAGAAACGAGTCGTCGACGAGGAAGAGCACGTCCGGCGCATCCGCGCGGCCGCCGACGTCCGCGCGGAACGTGACTCCGAGTTCGTCATCGTCGGTCGCACCGACGCCCGCGAACCGCTCGATCTCGACGAGGCGATCCAGCGTGGGCACGCGTACGCTGAGGCGGGCGCAGACGTCGTCTTCGTCGAAGCGCCCGAGTCCCGCGCGGAACTGGAGCGCATCGCCAACGCCTTCGACGTGCCGACGTTCGCCAATATGGTCGAGGGCGGGAAGACACCGGTTCTACCCGCCGACGAGCTCGAATCGATCGGATTCGACATCGCAGTCTATCCGCTGACGGCGCTGTTTGCGGCCACGCAGGCCATGCAGGACGCCTACGAGACGCTGGCGACCGAGAGAACCACGGCGGGCGTCGAGGGCGTCTCCTTCGAGGAGTTCGAGGAGGTGGTCGACGCGGCGGGGTACCGAGAGCAAGAAGCCCGGTACGCGGCCATGGAGACCGACGCGGACGAGAGAATGGAGTGATCAGCCCAGTCACACACCACTGTTGCAAGTGAAGCCGCCCGAGAGAGGGACACCTGGACGCGAATTCGGCCGGCGCCAGCTGGCCCTCTCGAAGAAAACAGGAACGCACGTGCGAACTCGTCGTCGCCGGATTGACACGACTGACCTGCGAACCGTAGGCTTTTGACCACCGCCCCCCGAGGAGCTAACAGAACTGCCCTCCCGGGAATCGTCCAGCAGCGGACGATATGTCAGCACTTTAGATGAAAGGATGGTGTGTCGGTCGGTAACAGCGTCGTCTTTCGCGCTTCACCTGCAACGGTGGTGTGGTACTGGAGATTCACTTGAAACAGATGAAAGGGTGGTTTTATATGCCAGCTACGTCAGGTCCAGGGTATGCCTCGGTTCGAGCGGAAGCGTCGGATATTCAAGAACAAGGACGCGCTGGGAGAATCCTACCAGCCGGACTCGATCGAGGAGCGCGACGAGGAGATCGACGCGTACATGGACGCGCTCCAGCCAATCGTCGACGGCTGGGAACCGAACAACATCTTCATCTACGGTAACACCGGGGTCGGGAAGACCGCCGTCACCGAGTATCTCCTCGACGTGCTGCAGGATGACGTCGAAGCGTACGACGACGTCTCCCTCTCCGTGATCTCGGTCAACTGCAAAACGCTCAACTCCTCCTACCAGGTTGCGGTCGAGTTGGTCAACACGCTTCGGCCGACGGGCGCCGAGATCAGTTCGACGGGGTACCCACAGCAGACCGTCTTCAAGAAGCTCTACGAGGAACTCGAAGCGGTCGGCGGCACCATCCTCATCGTCCTCGACGAGGTCGACTCCATCGGAGAGAAAGACGAACTCCTCTACGAACTGCCGCGGGCACGCTCGAACGGCTATCTCGACGAGGCGAAGGTCGGCCTCATCGGCATCAGCAACGACTTCAAGTTCCGCGAGCAGCTCGACCCGCGGGTCAAGGACACGCTCTGTGAGCGCGAACTGCAGTTTCCGCCCTACGATGCGACCGAACTCAAGAACATCTTAGAATCGAGGGCGGAGGTCGCGGTCGTCGACGAGGGGTGTGAATCCGGCGTCGTCAGCCTCTGCGCTGCAGTCGCCGCCCGTGACAGCGGGAGCGCCCGCCAGGCGCTTGACCTCCTCCGCCTCGCGGGCGAACTCGCCGAAACCAGGGACGCAGACACCATCACCGAGGCCGAAGTCGACGACGCCCGCTCGAAACTGGAACAGGAGCGCGTCGAGGAGGGAATGCGCGAACTCACCGCTCACGGTCGACTCGCGCTCCTGACCGTCATCTCGAAGGCCGCGAAGGACGAGACGCCCTGCCGAGCGAGCGACATCTATCAGGAGTACACGCGCCTGTGCGAGTCGTCGGGGATGGACACGCTCGCGCAGCGCTCGGTCCACAACCACCTGTCTGACCTCCGGATGCTCGGCATCCTCTCTGCAGAGGAAAATCGGAGCGGCTCCCGCGGCAACTACTACAGCTACGAACTCGACGTTCCCTTCACGAGTGCGATCGACGCGATGGACGACGTCCTCCGACTCGACCGCGAGATCGAAACGATCCGCGAGATCGCGGTGATGAACAACGTCGGGTAAGTCGCGCACCGGCGAGCCGACGGCCACCGGACGAACCGCTCGTCCCACCTGCCGGTTCACACCACATTTCCCAAAACACTCGAACACACCGGGCCCCGGGACACCACTGCTACAAGTGAAGGAATTCCCATCCCGCAACCTTCACTTGCAACGGTGGTGTGTTCTTCTCACCGAAATTCGCATCTGGAGTTTCACTTGTAACAGTGGTGTGTCTCTGTGCGATTGTGGGGACCAGTCCGGAGAAACGCGTCCCGGACGAACCGAGACCGCCACCGAGGGACGACGACGGGCGTGGGAGTCTGCTTCGAGAGACCCACGACGTTCGTGGCGGGGTATCGAGAGCGAGAAGCCCGGTACAGCGATGACAGCACCGATTTCGACTGACCGAACAACGACCGACACGGACTGCAGTGTTCCCGGATTGATCGCTACGGATATGAGACTCAGATTGCCTGTTCCGGTGGGAGAAATCCCGCAACGAAGCGATAACTGAACGTTCGATTGGGGCACGGAACCCCTACGAGTTAGGGAGAGAAAATCGGGATAAGCAGCGGTTTCAGGAATCTACACCGCCGGTCATCAGTTCGCTACCCGAGCGTGAGGGTGGTCTAACCGTCCGGCAAGCAGGTGGAAATCGAGTGGGGCCGGTCGAAACTATCTCGCGGACTAAGCCACTGTTACCGGTTTCCAGCGGAGGTGTTTTCAACAGTTCAGCCGCGGGATTACAATACGAGAATCCATGGAATCACTGGGTGTATGGTATCCAACCACCCATACAGGACCGTCGCTGTGGCACTCCTGGTCGCGCTCGCGGCCATGGGGACGATGCCCGCAGTCGCGGCCGGTGAAGAGCCTGAAGTAATCGACGATTGTACGACCATCGACGAGCCCGGTCACTACGTGCTCGATGGGACTCTCACTGATGACCAAAACGACAATGAACCCTGTATCTCGATCGAGGCAGGCGACGTGACCCTCGACGGACAGGGGAACCTCATCCAGTTCGATGATGGGACGCCCCAAGATGGTGACGACGGCATCCGCATCGACACCCCTGACAACGACGACGAGGTCACCATCGAGAACGTCGAGGTGACTGGCTTCGACGACGGCATCCGCATCCTCTCGGGTCACGTCACGCTCGAAAACGTTGACACGCACGACAACATCGACGACGGCATCGACGCGAACGACGCCAGCTTCGTGGGTGTCTACGACAGCCGAGTCAAGAACAACGGTGACGAAGGCATCGAGATGGACAACGTCGACGAGAGCGAAGTCGAAGAATCCTACGTGGCCAAGAACACGTGGGACGGCATCGACATCGAGGGCGGTGAAACCCAGGTCCTAGACAACCAAGTGCGGAAGAACGGCAAAGTGCAGACAACCTCGATGAACCTCCAGTTGCCCCAGAACCCTGGAGAGGGCATCGACCTCGACGGCGTCCACGATAGCGTCGTCAAGAACAACCACGTCAAGAAGAACGGTGGAGAAGGACTCGAGCTGGAGACCAACAAGATGGGTCCCAAGCTCCACAACGTGAAGGTCAAAGACAACGAGATCAAGAAGAACGGCAAGAACGGCATCGACGTCGACGGCGTCGGTGAGAGCGTCGAGGTGGAAATCATCAAGAACGACATTCGGAAGAACAAGAAGTACGGACTGAGCGTCTACAAGGTCAAGGACCTCAAAGTCGACGACAACACGATCCTGGACAACTACAAGGGACAGATCAAGATCATCGACTCGGTGAAAGTCGACATCGGTCACAACGACATCGGCCTGTAACCACCCTCCCTCCGAGCGGGCAACGACTTCCTCTTTTTCGTGCCAGCACCGCTCGGTACTCGGTGACGTACCCACTTTTTCGCGAGTGCGACAGCATCTTTTGGCCAGTTCCAACTGTCGTTAGACGGCCAGATTCAGTTCGATCCGCAGCCGCATCCACAGCAATGACTGGCAGATCGCGAGCGTGGTGAAGCTCATACCTGAGGACAACGGATGCGTTCTGGCCGAGCCATCGGAACCTGCCTGTCGGCACGCCAGTCGAACGGCGAGCGCGTGACGAACAGAGCAGCGGCTCACCGATCGAGGGACGTCGAGACCGCCAGGACAGAGTGGTGAAGTGGCAGCTACTGCTGCGCTTTCGCCAACTCCAGCGACCAGAAGAAGCCGAAGTAGGCGACGATGCCTGCGAGCATGAACATGTAGTACGCCCACGTCGGGCCGTCGACGAAGTTGAAGAACAACTCAACGATCGTCACCCACACGAGCGCGAACACGAGGTCAGACACCATGCCCGAGCGATGCTCGCGAACGTGGTTACTGATCGTATCGACGATGCTCATCGTCGATCACCTCGGTTCGGTCGTGGGCTGAGTGCAGTCATGCTCGTAAGTTAGGGATGCGGCGCTATTCCTCTTCCTCTTCTTCTGCCGTTTCTTCCACTTCGACCTCGTCGCCGTGGACGTCCACGACGAGGACGGGAAGTCGGGTCCGTCGCAGGACCTTCTCGGTGACGCTCCCGAGGATGACCCGCGAGAGACCCGACCGACCGTGCGACCCCATGACGACGAGGTCGATCTCGCTGTCCTCGACGAACTTGCGGATCGCACGCGCGGGTTCGCCGACGCGGATGTGTTCCTCGACAGTGAGGCCGTGTTCGGCGGCCTTCTCGGCGACGTAACCCGTCGCCTTGTCGGCGTCTTCCTTCACCTCAGGCATGTCGTCGAGGTGACCCTGTCGGATGCGGTCGACTTGCTCGGTCCCCAGCGAATAGCTGGTGGCGTCGACGTCGACCACGTACAGGACGTGGACCGTCGAGTCGTACTTCGAGGCGATGTCGATCGCCTGGTCGACAGCGTGTTCTGACGTTTTGCTCCCGTCCGTGGGAACGAGGATGTGTTCGTACATTGTTCAGTCGTCCGCGGGGGTCTGGCCCCCGTCGGTGGAAACGACGTCTTCCGCGGTCTGCTGCTGGCCCATCGGTTCCGGGCTGTGACACTGCCGGACCATCTTCTTGGTCCGCTGTGGCGGTTCGCTGGTCACGAGCGAGACCGTGATCGTGACGGCGAAGACAACCGGCGTGCCGATGAGTGCCGCACCGATCGCCGGGACGAACTCGGCGTAGACCTCGCTGAACGGCATGATGAGGTCGTTGACGACGGCGGCGATCCAGATCAGGAGGCCGGTCGTCATGCCCGTGAGGGCGCCCTGTCGGTTAGCGTTCTCCCACCAGAGACCGAGGAAGAACATCGGGAACAGCACGATGGCCGCGAGCGAGAACGCCAGTGCGACCAGCTCACCGATGAGGGCCGGCGGGTCGAGCGCCGTGAGCGTCACGAGCGCACCGATGCCGACGATTGTCGCGCGACCGAGGAGCACCTGCTGGCGCTGGGTCGCGTCGGGGTTGATCAGTTCCGTGTAGATGTCGTGTGCGACTGCCGAGGAAGCCGTGATGAACAGGCCAGCCGTGGTCGCGATCGCTGCGGCCATCGCACCGGCCGCGACGAAGCCGACCAGCCAGGTCGGGAGGTTCGCCATCTGCGCGGCGAGCACGACGATGACGTCACCTTCCGCGCCGGACAGGCCTCCTGCCTCGGGACCGGCGAACACGGTCGCGGGGGAGATGCTGTTGACGTTCGCGAAGAGGTCGACGCCGAGCGCGGCCATCGCGGGGGCCGACCAGTAGAGGAGCATGATGAAGAACAGCCCCGAGACGGTCGACCAGCGAGCGGTCCGCTCGTTCTGGACCGTGTAGAACCGCACGAGCACGTGCGGGAGCCCACAGGTCCCGAAGATGAGCGAGAACGCGGTCGCGACCCAGACGTAGAACGGCGCGTTAGCGAACGGTTCCGAGAACTGCGTCGCCAGGTCGCTGATCATCGCGCCGTACTGGATCTGGGGCAGGATCATGCCCTGGTGGTACCAGCCCACGGCGAAGACGCCGGCAAGGAACGCGACGATGAGGATGACGTACTGGACGGCCATCCCTTTGGTCGCGCCCAGCATGCCCGAGAGCGCGAGGTACCCGACCGTGATCGCCATCATCACGATGACCATCGGGACGAAGTCGAGGCCGAAGACGTACTGGCCGACCAGACCCATACCGCTGGCCTGTCCGACGGAGTAGACGTACGCAATGAGGATCGTCGTGAAGGCTGCGATCGCGCGTGCGGTCGAGGAGTTGAAGCGGTCCCCGACGAAGTCGGGCGCGGTGTACTTCCCGAACCGGCGCATCTGCGCGGCCAGGAAGATGAGCAGGACGAAGTAGCCCGTCGTCCAGCCGACGACGAACGCCAGACCGTAGAAGCCCGACAGGGCGATCAGCCCCGCCATCCCGAGGTACGACGCGGCCGACATCCAGTTGGCACCGATCGCCATGCCGTTCTCGATGTACCCGATGCCACGGCCGGCGACCCACATGCCTTCGGTGTCCGCGACGCGGAACAGGTAGCCGATCGCCAGGAACGACGCCATCATCAGGAAGACGATGGCCGCGCCGACTGGCTTGAACGAGATGTCGAGCGCCTCCGCCTGGAGCGGTAGCATCATCATTCGTCCATCCCTCCGTCAGTTGCGGCTGCTTCGTCGGCACCGCTCGCGGACTCGGCGGGTGCCGAGGTGTCGATGCCGTACTTCTCGTCCAGTTTGTCCCGCTGGCGGGCGTACACGGCCGCCAGAACGAGCGAACTGGTCGGCGCGAAGAAGGCCACCATAAAGTAGTGCAGCGGGAAGCCCATGAACGTCGTCGAGGTCATCGCCCCCGGGGCGAGGTACGTCGCCGTAACCGGTCCCCACGTCGTGAGGATCCAGACGATGAAGCTTCCCCAGACCAGCTTCAGGTGGTCGCGCATGAACGACGTGCTGGGTTTCAGCAGGTTCACTTCGCGGTTCAGGTAGTCGGTGTTGCGGTGGCGCTGGGCGGCCCCAGTGACCGTGCCACCGTCGGTCTCGACTACGGCGTCGTCGGTCGATTCGTGTGAGTTTTTCTCTGTCATGGTATCGTGTGTGTTGTATCGTTGTCCAAATCGTGGGTGATCGAAAAACGGTGTGTCAGTTAGTCCTCTCCGACCTTGCCTGCGATGTCGTCGACGATTTCGGGGTTGCGCAGCGTGCTGGTGTTCCCGAGTTCGTCACCGTTCGCGATGTCTTCGAGGAGCCGACGCATGATCTTGCCCGAGCGCGTTTTGGGTAGTTCCGGCGAGAAGACGATCTCCTCCGGTCGCGCGATCGGGCCGATAGCGTCCTCGACGCCCTCGACGATCTGCTCGCGGAGGTCCGCGCCTCCCTCGACGCCGTCCTCCGTGATGACGTACGCGTACACGGCTTCGCCCTTGATCTCGTGGTCGCCGCCGACGACGGCGGCCTCGGCGACGCCTTCGACGCCGACGATGGCCGATTCGAGTTCCATCGTGCCCAGGCGGTGCCCGGAGACGTTGATGACGTCGTCGACGCGGCCGAGGACGGTGATGTAGCCGTCGTCGTCGAGCTTCGCGCCGTCTTCTGGGAAGTAGACCCACTCGTCTTTGTCCGGGTTGGAGTACTCGTCCCAGTACTCGTTGATGAAGCGCTCGTCGTTCTTGTAGAGCGTCCGGAGCATGCCGGGCCACGGCTTGTTCACGATGAGGTAGCCGGCTTCACCGGGCTCGACGGGCGAGCCGTTCATGTCCACGACGTCCGCGCTGATTCCGGGAAGCGGCGGGCCGGCAGAGCCGGGCTTCATCTCGGCGATGCCGGGCAGCGTCGTCACCATCATGCCGCCGGTTTCGGTCTGCCACCAGGTGTCGACCACCGGGCAGGACTCGTCGCCGATGTGTTTGTAGTACCACTTCCAGGCCCGCGGGTTGATCGGTTCCCCGACCGTCCCGAGCAGGCGCAGACTGGAGAGGTCGTGCTGCTGGGGGTACTCCGCGCCCCACTTCATGAACGCCCGGATCGCGGTGGGCGCAGTGTACAGCTGAGTCACGTCGTAGTCGTCGACGATCTGCCACATCCGGTCCTTGTCCGGATAGTCCGGCGTGCCCTCGTACATGACCGTCGTCGTCCCGAGCGCGAGCGGGCCGTAGACGATGTAGGAGTGACCAGTGATCCAACCAATGTCCGCCGAGCACCAGTAGTTGTCCTCGGGCTTGATGTCCAACACTGCGTGGCTGGTCCAAGCAGCGTAGGACAGGTAGCCAGCCGTAGTGTGTTTGACACCTTTGGGCTGGCCCGTGGTCCCTGACGTGTACATCAGGAACAGCATGTCCTCCGCGTCACGCGTGACCGGCTCGACTGTTGCGCCCTCGTGGTCCGCGACGAGGTCGTCGTAGTCGAGCTGGTTCTCGCCGAGCTCGTGGTCGAGTTCGTCGCCGAGGCGGTCGACGACGACGGTCGTCACGTCGTGGTCGACGCCGTCGAGACCCTCGTCGGCCTTGTCTTTGTGGTTGAGCGGGTCACCGCGTCGGTAGTACCCGTCACAGGTGACGAGGTGTTCCGAGTCGGCACCGTTCATCCGCGTCGCCAGTGCGTCGGCCGAGAACCCGGCGAACACCACGGAGTGGGGCGCGCCGATGCGGGCGCACGCCAGCATGGCGATGGGCAGCTCCGGGATCATCGGCATGTACATCGTGACGACGTCGTCTTCCTCTACCCCCTGTTCTCTGAGTGCTGCAGCGAACTCGTTGACTTCCTGCAGGAGTTCGTCGTACGTGTACGTACGTGACTCGTCGGTGGGCTCGCCGACCCACTCGATGGCGACTTCGTCGCCGCGCCCGTCCTCGACGTGACGGTCGAGACAGTTCTCGGACGCGTTCAGCTTGCCATCTGCGAACCACTCGTAGAACGGAGCGTCGCTGTCGTCCAGTACCTGGTCGTACGATTCTTCCCAGTCGAGGAGGTCGGCAGCCCGCTCCCAACACTCGGGCCAGTTCTCCTCGAACTCCTCGTAGATAGATTCGTCCGTTACGTTGGCTTGCTCGACGAACGACTCCGGCGGGGAGAACGACTCTCCCTCCGGCAGGCGAGCTTCCAGTTCACCGTCGGACTCTCCTTGGTTGGACATGATTCAACATGATTGAATACAACTACCATGTTAAGCCACGGTTCTAATTATTACAACCCTGTAGGAACTCACGTTCAGTTTTATGAGAATGTCACACAGAATAACAAACCTCTGAGAACAAAAATACAGTTCCTCTCGGCCGATATTTACTGTGAAGACCATATCCGAACGGGACAACGGCCGTTCCGTCCGTCGATTTGCCAGTCGGTTCGGGAACTCACTAAACAGTTAGCGACTGGTAGCTACTCGTCAGCCCAGGGCATCTCGTCGGCACGACCCTGTTCCTCGGCGAAGAACGCGGTGAGGAGTTTCTGCTGTGCGCGCCGGAGGTGATTGTGCAGGGTCGGTGAGGTGATCCCGATGGCGTCGGCGAGTTCCTCGGCCGTGCTGCCGCGGGGCCACTCGAAGTACCCCGCGTGGTACGCCGCCTGGAGGACGGCTGCTTGTTTTTCGGTCAGATTCTCGCGCAACGAAGACCGGAACGCCGGGAGCGATTCGGCCGGCCGCTCGCGCTCGCGTTTCGTCAGCAGATCCGTGTCGGGGAACGCGTCAGTGATGTCCCGAACGAGGGACCGCACGTCGGTGTCGGCCGGAACTTCGCCGACGACTTCCTGGGTTCCCGATGCAACGCTCATCTCGGAGATCGCCGCCCCGCGCTCGACCAACGCCTTGGAGAACTCCGGCCCTTCGACGACGAGTTCGAGCAGGGCTTCGTCCCCGTAGTCTCGGACGAGACGCGCGTCAGAAACGGCCGCCGTCGTGGGCGCCCACTCGACGACGGGACCCGGTTGGGCGTCCGCGAGCGTGACGAAGTACAACAGCGACTGCTCTTCCCCGGGGACGACGCCTTCGAGCGAGAGCGAACAGGAGTGGGTCGCCGACGCGTCGGCGAAAAACGACCGTTCGTCCTCACACTCGAAGGCGAGCTCGATCGCCGTGTCCGCCAGCAGGAACTTCCGCTGTTCGGCCGCGGTGATCGCCTGGCCGACCCGCTGGCCGAGATCGGCCAACAGCGTCCGCTCGCGGTCGCTGATGTCGTCGGAGGCTCCCGCTCCGATACCGAGAACGCCGTACGTCCGGTTGCCGTCGGTGACCGGGATGACGGCCGCCGCGCCGTCGGCGTGATCGTGCCAGGTCGCGAACGCCGCAGCCGATTGAACGTCGGCCGTCGCGTGGACGTCGCCGTCCGAGAGCGCCGACTCGACGGCCCCTTCGACGGCGGCCACCGCGTCGAGCGCGTCTCGCTCGAGTCCCGCCGCTGCGGTGACGCGGAGTCGCTCACCCTCCCGCTGTCCGAACCACGCGAACTGGTAGCACTCGACGTCGACCAGCTGTTCACAGGTCGTCCGTTCGACCTCCTCGCGGGTCGACGCCGTCGTCAGCCCCGTGCCGACGTTTCGCAGTCCGTCGACGATCGCGTCGAAGCGCGTGAGCGATTCGGGAGACGCCGCGGCTTCTGTCGCCGAGTCTGTACTCGCCGAGGGGCCGCGCTCGGTGACGGTCGTCTGCTCGAACGCCGCCGCCATGTCGTCGGGATTTGGGTCGTCGAGGTACGGCGCGAGGCTCTCGATGCGCTCCCAGCCGCCGACGGACTGCACGACTCGCGGATCGACCCACTCGTCGACGAGCAGTCGGCGCGCGAAGTACCGGCGGAGCGTGCGCGAAGACACGTCTCGAAACCGATCCTCTCCGGTTCGGTCGGCCGCGCGGTCGGCCACCTCCGAGACCAGCATCTGGACGCGTCGAGCCGACACCGGCACGTACTCCTCGTCGTCGGCCACGTTCTCCGCGCGTCCGAACTTCCGAAGGTCGTGTTCGACGTCCTCCGGAAGGTACGCCATCCGCGTCCCGTCGTCGTCTTCCGGCACCGTGAGAAAGTAATGCTCGACCCCCTCGTGTTCGTGTGTCGTGACGTGGTCCGGGCGAATGCGCGTCATCTCCTTGGGTCGCAGCCCCACTTCTGCACCGAGACGCAGGATGAGTTCCTCCCGGTACGTCTCGGTCGCGCGACGGAGACCGCGGTACTCGTCCTCCTCGATGTGTACTCGCGTCCCCTCGGCAGTCTCCTCCACGCGCATGTTTCGCAAATCTACGAGAATACGAAATAAAAATCTTCCCCACTCGTCGACGAGCGACGGTCTGCTCGTCAAGCACTGGCTCCTCGACGGTGCCGTTTCGTCTTTTCAAAAATGACCGAAATTTCGGTTTCTCGGACGGGACCTGCCCGCTCGGTTCAGTTCTCGCCTTCGACGGCAGATTCGAGTTCGCCGACGACTTCCGGGTTCCGGAGCGCGCTCATATCGCCGAGTTCTTCCCCGCGAGCGACCGATTCCAGCAGCCGTCGCATGATTTTGCCCGAGCGAGTCTTCGGGAGGTCCGGGGTGAAGACGACGGCGTCCGGTACGGCGATGCGGCCGATCGCCGTTTCGATGGCGTCGTCGATGTGATCGCGGAGTTCCGCCTCGCTGTAGCCGTCGGCCGTACAGACGTAGGCGTAGACGCCCTGACCTTTCAGGTCGTGTGGACCGCTGACGACGGCGGCTTCGGCGACGCCCTCGACGTTCGCGATGGCGCTTTCGATCTCCATCGTGCCGAACCGGTGGCCAGCGACGTTGATGACGTCGTCGACGCGTCCGAGCAGCGTGAAGTAGCCGTCCTCGTCGACGGCCGCACTGTCTTCGGAGAAGTACGCCCAGTCGAAATCGTCGAGCGCCGGGCGAGAGGGCCGCCGCGAGTCGAACCAGTCTTCCGCTTCGACCATCGCCAGTGGCATCCCGGGCCACGGCTTCGTCAGCACCAGATAGCCGGCTTCGCCCGGTTCGACCGGGTTACCCTGGCCGTCGACGACTTCCGCGCCGATTCCAGGCAGTGGGCGGCCCGCAGAGCCGGGCTTCATGGCGTCGACGCCGGGCACCGTCGAAACGACCATCCCGCCGGTTTCGGTCTGCCACCACGTGTCGACCACTGGGCAGGACTCGTTGCCGATGTGTTTGTAGTACCACTTCCAGGCCCGCGGGTTGATCGGTTCTCCGACCGTCCCGAGCAGGCGCAGACTGGAGAGGTCGTGTTGCTGAGGGTACTCTTCGCCCCACTTCATGAACGTCCGAATCGCCGTCGGGGCGGTGTAGAAGACGTCGACGGCGTTGCGGTCGATCAGTTCCCAGACCCGGTCTTTCTCCGGGTGGTCCGGGGCGCCCTCGTACAGCATCGTCGTCGTCCCGAGCGCGAGCGGGCCGTAGACGATGTAGGAGTGACCGGTGATCCACCCGATGTCGGCAGAGCACCAGTGGGTGTCCTCGGGCTTGATGTCCAGGACGGCGTGGCTCGTCCAGAGTACGTGCGCGAGGTAGCCGCCCGTCGTGTGACGCACGCCCGTCGGCTCGCCAGTCGTGCCGGACGTGTAGATGAGAAACAGCATGTCGTCGGCGTCGCGGGGCACCGGATCGACCTCGGCGCCGCGGTGGGCCGCCAAAAGATCGCGGTAGCTGTACTCGTTGGCGTCGAGCGGCGTGTCGTCGCCGAGGCGGTCGACGACGACCGTCGCGTCGACGTCGTGGTTCAGTTTGATGCGGGCGTTGTCGGCCTTGTTCTTCTGATGGACGGGCGCGCCGCGTCGGTAGTACCCGTCACAGGTGACGAGGTACTGTGAGCCGGAGCTGTCCATCCGCATGGCGAGGGCGTCGGCCGCGAAGCCGGCGAACACCACGGAGTGGGGCGCGCCGATGCGGGCACACGCCAGCATGGCGATGGGAAGCTCCGGGATCATCGGCATGTACAGCGTGACGACGTCGTCCTCTTCGACGCCCAGTTCGCGCAGTGCCGCGGCGAACTCGTTGACTTCCCGGTACAGTTCGAGGTAGGTGTACGAGCGCGACTCGCCCAGCCGCCCCTCCCACTTCAGCGCGACCTTGTTCTTCCGGCCAGCGCCGAGGTGGCGGTCGAGGCAGTTGTAGCAGGCGTTGAGCCTGCCGCCTTCGAACCAGCGGTACGGAGGATCACCCCCGTTGAGGACGCGCTCGTACTCAGTTTCCCAGTCCAACCGGTCGCCAGCCCGCGCCCAGCACTCGGGCCACTCGGTTGCGAACTCCTCGTAGACAGTCTGTTGAGAGACATTAGCCTGCTCGACGAACGAAGTCGGTGGCTCGATGACCTCGCCAGCAGACAGCCGCGTTTCCATATCCTCGTCGTCGGCTGGCATCTCGGATGGATGTACGGTTTTGCGCGAATAAGTGTTGGCACTAATCGATTCGGTGGAGAATTACAAGAATAGTTGATACTTTTCGCGACTACCCGTCACTCGTCGGTTCGTCCAGGTCGGTCAGCAGCCGCCGCAACGCGACGGCGAACTCCTCGAAACTGTCGATATCGAGACTGTCAGTCGTCGTGAGGACGCCCCGGTTCCCGACGATGATCGGGACGATGTAGCCGTCGGAGAAGATTCGGATCGTGAACTCGTACTCTCCGATCTCGGGTTCGGCCTGACGTTCCGTGGACAGTTCCGTGTACTTCGGCCCGGCTTCGAACAGCGGCCGCTCGCTGTCGACGAAGAACGCTTTGACGGACTCGACGTCCTCGCCCGTGTCGAGGTCCTGTCGCACGTACAGGAACTCGAAGTCGTCGGGCGTGAAGTAGATGACACTCCGGAGGCTGTCACCGAGCGCCGTCCGGCAGATGCTGACCAGGCTGTCGCTCGTCTCGGATTCGACCAGTTGAGACATACTGTGCCGTACGTCGGCAGCGAACGGAAACATTGCCGCAGGTTGATTGCGCCTCTCGAACACTTTTTTGCGCCTCACGACGTGGCTCAGGTGTGCGAAACGTCACCGACAGAACGTCGAACCCGTTCGGGATGCAACCCCCGTGCGATCGGTTCGTTCCGGGGTACGGCGACGCGAACGCCCACTTTCACGTCATCGGTGATCACCCCGGCGTCCACGGTGGAGCCGACTCCGGCGTCCCGTTCACGGACTGTCCCGCGGGCGAACGACTGCAAGAGGCGCTGGTCGCGGCCGGCCTCATCGACCGCGCGGGCGCCCCGCCCACTGTGAACCGAACCTTCCTCTCGTACCTGTACGCGTGCGTTCCGCCCGAGGGGACGGCGCCGAGTGACGACGACTACGCCAGCCTCGAACCGATGTTCGACGCGGAACTGCGCGCCATCACCGCCCACGTCCTCCTGCCGGTCGGCGAACGCCCGACGCGATACGTGCTGGAGAACTACACCGCACGCAGTCCGACGGTCGACCTCGATTCACTCCACGCCACGGAGGTGCTCGGCAGCGGGTTTCTGGTCTATCCGATCACGGATCCGACGGACTGGACGTCGGCGGACCAGCAGGCACTCGTCTCGGCACTTCAGCACCTCCGGCAGAGCGATTACCGCCGAGAAGTCGATCTCGGCCGGTTCGTCGCCGACGAGAACCCGTATTTCGTCCGGTAGCTCACCGAACGGAGCGTGGATGCGGCAACAGACTCCGGTACCTGTGACCGGTCTTCGACGACGATTCCGGCGCCAGGTCCTCTCGAGTAGCCGATTTCAAGTCGCTCGCCGCCAGCGTGGCTGCATGATACGCGAGCAGCTTTCTCCGCAGTAGTGTCACCCATACGGGGAGCGTTCCTTGTCTCTCCAACGGCAGGGTGGGGGACCGCCCGGATCGCACATGGCAACGGACGAAACACACGTCGACGCACGACAGTTCGTACAGCATCTGACCGCCTTCCGGTATCGAGAGGTGACGATGGCGATCGCGACTCTCGCAGTCGCGCTCGGAGCGATCGTCTTCTACCCGGGGAGCGACCAGATTACCGCCGGCATCCAGGCCGACGTGGGGCTGACGACGCTGGCGCTGTTCGTGGGTGTGGCGGTGCTCGCCGGCGTCGTCAAGGGGATGATCGGGTTCGGCTACGCGCTCATCACGACGCCGATCTTCGCGACGGTCATCGACCCGACGCTGGCCGTCGTCGTCCTGGCGATCCCGCCGTGGATGCTCAACATGTTCCAGATCGGCGAGACCGACACGGGACTCGCGTTCGTCCGCGAGGAGTGGACGCTGCTCGCGCTCGCGGTCGTCGGCTCGGTCGTCGGCGTCACGTTTCTGGCGCAGTACCAGGCCGGGCCGGCAGTTCCCTTCCTCATCGGCCTCATCATCTTCGGGTACGTCCTCTTTCAGGTGATCCGGAACTTCGTGACCGTCGAGGAAGCCCACAACCCGCTCGCGCTGAGCACCGCCGGCTTCCTGGAGGGGTTCCTGCTCGCGGCCTCGAACCTCGGGCCGCTGCTCCCGGCGTACTTCCACACGTTCGAGCGCGACGCCGAGCGCTACATCGGCGGGCTCTCGATGGTGCTGGGAACGATCTTCACCGTCCGCATCGCCCAGATGCTCGCGATGACGGCGCTCGACTCGCCCGTCACCATCGGTGGGACGACGGTCCTGGCCGCGACCGACCTCATGACGCCCTACCGCCTGTGGCTCGGCTGCGTCATCGCCGTCGTGACCGTCGTCGGGCTCCTCCTGGGCACGTACCTCCGTCGGCTGGAGATCGACGAGGAACGCTTCAACTGGTTCGTCGTCGGCCTGCTCGGCATCATCGCGGTCAACATCTTCCGGAACACGATCCCGGCGCTGTTCTTCTGATCGACGCGCGAACTACCCTCGCCTGCGCTTTTCTGACGAGTTCCGACGCCGTGCTCTCGGCACAGTCGAGTCGGGCGGCCACGTCGGCGATCGTCCCCGTCCGCGGCACGTCGTAGAACCCCACCGCGACGGCCGCAGCCAGCGCGTCGCGTTGCCGTGACGTGAGTCCGGCGACCGGTCTAGAGCCGTCGTAGTCTGTCAGTTCGGTCACCGTGTAGTCGATCCGGTCGCCGAACTCGGCGACCAGGTCGCGCAGTGCCGCGTGGGTGCCGACGAGCGTGATGGCGACCGACCCGTCGGCGTCGAAGACGACCGGCGCCATCGGCAGCGCCGCGGCGTCGCTCACGAGCGCCATGAGGCTCGGCTCGAGCTGGAACGACCGCTGCCAGACGAAGGCGTACGTCCCGTCACGCCCCGCCGAAAGCGCGTGGGACTTCACGAGAGGCAGGTCGTCCAGGACGGAGGCGACCGTCGACTTCGGCGCGTCACACCACGAGAGCGTGATCGGGGTCGCCCGGCGCCCGTCCCACAGCAGGACCGCCGCTCGCGACAACCCGTCCGTGTCGATGACTGCCCGGTGGAGCGGGTGGGCGTCCTCCCGATCGCGATCGATGACGAACGACGCTCGTTTCACAGCGGACGCAGCCGCCCCTACTACTTAAAAGACCGTTACGGATCGGGGCCATCGTCACCGACGTACGACACGTACGGCCAGGCAATGGCAACGCAGGTCTCGTCCCCGTTCCGGGACACCGAGTCGTCGCCGAAGACAGTGACGACGACGGCGGGCACGACACTGGTCTACGAGACGTACGGCAGTCCGGACGGCGACCCGCTGGTGTTCTTCCACGGGATGCCGGGCTCTCGGTTGCTCGGCGAACTGCTCGACGAGCACGCCCGCCGCCAGGACGTGCAAGTCATCGCACCGGATCGGCCTGGCTTCGGCCAGTCCGAATTCCCGGACCGCTTCGACCTGTCGGACCTCAGTTCGGTTCTCGACCCGCTCCTTTCTGCCGTCGGTGCCGATGCCGTCGGAGTCGTAGGGTTCTCGGCCGGCGCTCCCTTCGCACTCGCGGCCGCTGCGACCGTGCCCGAGCGCGTGACCGGCGTCGATCTCGTCGCTGGCGAAACACCGCCGGCGTTCGTCGAGGATCGCCCCGGCATTCACCGGGTACTGGGATTCCTCGCGACGCGGAGCCCCCGGATCCTCGGCGCTGCCTTCAGGTTCCAGGCGACGCTCGCTGGACGCCGGTCGGCGGACGCGATCGCCGGGACGTACACCGCCGAGGAGAGCCCCGTCGACGTGTCGGCGGAGGTGGCCTCCGTCGTCAAAGCCGACTTCCGCGAGTCGTTCGCCGAGACGACGGCCGGTGCCGTCGCGGACTGTCGGCGGATCGCGACTCCCTGGCCGGTCGACGTGACCGACGTGCATCAACCAGTTCGACTCTGGCACGGCACCGCCGACCACCTGACCGACGTCGCCAGCGCCCGGGCGCTCGCGTCGGCGCTCCCGCACGCATCGCTCACGGAATTCGACGGACACGGACACCTCGGTGCGTTGCTTGCGGCCCGGGAAGAACTGCTCGCGACGGTCGGCGAGTGACCTACAGGACCGCAGTGGGGCCGCGAATGATCGCGATACAGCCGGCGACACCGACGACCGCCGCGGCGGCGAGCAGTTCGAACCCGAGGGTGACGCCCAGCACGGCGGCGATTCCCGAGAGGAGACTGAACGCCAGGAACAGCGGCAGGACGATCGCGACGGCGTACAGCCACGGAACGGAGACGAGGCGCGCCAGCGGCCCGGCGCCCGACTCGTACTCCGCGAGCGCCTTACTGCCGAGCACCCAGCCGGCGAACAGCAGGAAGCCGAGCAGGCCGGCCGTGAGCGCCAGGTTGGCGATCGTGTCCGCGAGCAGGGTAAACAGCGAGGGAACCATCGCTGCGACGCTCCCCGTCACGAGGAAGAGTCCGGCGACCACGGCCGTCGCGTTCGACCGGGTGGCCTCGTGTTCGTCGACGAGATAGGCCACCAACACCTCGAAGATGCTGATCGACGACGACAGCGCAGCGAGCGCCACGACGCCGAAGAAGACCGTCCCGACGAGCCGGCTGTACGGCAGCTCGGCGAACGCACCGGCGAGGCTGATGAACAGCGCGCCCGGTCCGCCCGAGCCCGGGGCGACGCCGAGCGAAAAGAGGACTGGGAAGATGACCAGCCCCGCGAGCACGCCGATGCCCGTGTTGAGCGTGGCGATGATGGTGCCGTCGGCCGCGAGCGAGCGATCCTCGCCGAGGTACGAGGCGTAGGTCAGCATGACGCCGGCGCCGACCGAGAGGGTGAACAGCGCCTGTCCCGCCGACGCGGCCAACACGTCCAGGAAGTTCGCCCGGAGATACGCCACGTCGAGCGTGAGGTAGAACCCGTACGCAGCGCCGGCGCCCGGGAGCGTCGCCGCCCACGCGGCGAGCCCGCCGAGCAGGAGCACGATCGCGGGCACCATCACTTTCGTCGCGAGTTCGATCCCGCGGTCGACGCCGGCGTAGACGACGCCCGCCGTGATCGCCAGGAACAGCACGTGAAACGCGACCGCGCCGAACCCGTAGTCGATGGCCGCGAAGTACTGCTGGGGGGCTCCGAAGTACGCGCCGGTGACGCTCCCGGCGGTGTACCGCAGAATCCAGCCGCCGACGACCGAGTAAAAGGACAGGACGACGACCGACGCGAGGAGCGCGACGCCGCCGAGCGCGCGCCAGTGGCGGCCGCCGAGTTGCTCGAAGGCCCCGACGGGGTTGCGGTTGCTCCGCCGGCCGATCACGAACTCGCCCAGGAGACCGGGCACGCCGACGAGGACGATTACGAGGAGATACAACAGGAGGAACGCGCCGCCGCCGTTCTCGGCCGTCAGCCAGGGGAACCGCCAGACGTTCCCGAGGCCGACGGCGCTCCCGACGGCAGCGAGGATGAATCCGAGTCGACTTCGCCACGATGCTCTCGTCATCATCGGAACTTCCACCGGACGGCGATAAGAGTGACGAGACGAGTTAGAAGGGCGCGAACGCCGCCGGGTTCTCGCCCAGGAACAGCGTCTGGACGCCGAGCGCCAGGGTTCCCAGAACGCCAACGAGAACGACGATGCGGAGCGTCCACAGCCAGATCGGGCCGAACGCGCCGAGCCCACCGGTACCCTCGCGGAGTTCGGCCACCGCGTCGCCGCCCAGCACCCAGCCGACGAACACGACCAGGAACAGCACCGACAGCGGCAGGAACAGTTTGTACGCGAACGTGTCGAACCAGGTCAGCCAGTCGGTGTCCAAGGCCGACGGGAGGCCGAGCAGGAACAGCCCGACGCCGATGCCGGCCGCGAGTTTCGGCCGGGAAATCGCGTAGTTGTCGTTGGCGTACGCGACGACGACTTCGAGCAGGCTGATCGCCGACGAGAGCGCTGCGATCAGGACGATGCCGAAGAACACGACGCCGACGACGCGACCGAGCGGCAGCGACCCGAACCCGGACGCGGTCGCGACGAACAGCGCTCCCGGACCACCTTCCAGCGCAGGGTCGATATTGTTCGCAAACAGGATCGGGAAGACGATCAGGCCGGCGAGCACGCCGATGAGCGTGTTGGTGACGACGATGACGCCACCGTCGACGGGCAGGTTGTCGTCCTCGCCGATGTACGACGAGTAGGTGATCATGATCGCCATCCCCAGGGAGAGCGTGAAGAACGCCTGGCCGACCGCGAAGGGAATGACGTCGAGGGCGTTCGCCATGATCGCGTCGAGGTTCGGCGAGAGGAAGTAGCTGTAGCCCGCGCCCGCGCCGTCGAGCGTCGTCGCCCAGATCGCGAGCGCGATCATCAGCACCGCGATGCTGGGGACCATCAGTTTCGTCGCCTTCTCGATGCCGTCTTCGATACCGAGGGCGACGATTCCAACGACGATGCCCAGGAACAGGGCCTGCGCGAGGACTGCCTCGGGACCGGCCGAGACCGCCCCGAAGTAGGTCGCGGGGTCTGCGAAGTACGCGCCGCGGGCGCTCCCGACGATGTACCGGATGACCCAGCCGCCGACGACGTTGTAGTACGATAGGATCCAGAACCCGGTGAAGATACCGAGCGCACCGATGATTCGCCAGGAGCGATGCCCCAGATCGGTGAAGGCGTCCACCGCGTTCCGATGCGTTCTGCGACCGACCACGAACTCCGCGAGCATCGCCGGGAAGCCGATGAGCAACACGGCGATGAGGTAGAAGACGACGAACGCGGCTCCGCCGTTGCTGGCGGTCTTGAACGGGAACTGCCAGAGGTTGCCGAGCCCGACGGCACTCCCGATGGCAGCGACCAAGAACCCAACGCGCGTCGCCCAGGTTTCTCTGTCAGACATACTCACCCCACCGGTATCGGGGCTCGAATCATAACACCTGCGAAACGACAAGAGCAGAGTTCACGTTTATCGTCCCCTCACGCACAGGTGCGTACATTATCGGACAGATAACACCGAGATAAGTCAAATTTCACGCACGAATCACGCTTCACCGTAGACCGGAATCGCGGCGCCGCTGGTGACGCTCGTGGCGTCGGAACACAGCGCCACGATCGTCTCGGCGATGTCGGCGGGATCGACCCACGTCTCGGAGTCGGCGTCGGGCATCATCTCCCGGTTCATCGGCGTGTCGATGACGCTCGGCATGACCGCGTTCGCTCTGACCGTCCCCCGGTTCTCCGCGGCGATGGACTCGGTGAGCAGTCGGACGCCCGCTTTGCTCGCCCGATACGGGCCGTCGCCCTCGCCGCCTTCCAGCGAGGAGCGCGCTGACACAGACACGATGGCCCCGCCGGCGTCGCGCAGGTGCGGGAGCGCGTGTTTCGCGGCCAGGAACATCGTCTTCAGGTTCACGTCGAGCATGAACTCGAAGTCCTCGACGGGCGTCTCGTCGATGGGATTCCCGCCACGCCAGGAGCCAGCGACGTTACACAGGTAGTCGAGGCCACCGTGTTCCTCGACCACGTCCGAGACGACGCCCTCGACGTCGTCCTCGTCAGTGAAGTCGGCCTGGTGGTAACACATCGTCTCGGGGTCGGCCAGGAAGTCCTCGCTGTCCGGCCCGACGACGTCTGCCCCGCAGACCGACGCCCCCGCCGCCGCGAACGCGTCGATGACTGCGCTACCCAGTGCGCCCCCTGCCCCCGTCACGAGGACGGTCTCCCCGCTGAAATCGAATTCGACGGCCATGTTACTCGGTTCCACACGAAGAAAGAAAAAACCAATCGAGCGTCACAACACTGGCCGGAACCGGAGAGTCAGGGTTCGACGACGAGTTTCCCGAAGTAGCTGTCTTCGAGGACCGCCCGGTGAGCTTCGGCTATCCCGTCGAGATCGTACGTGTGCGCGATCTCCGCATCGAGGTTCCCGTCGGCCATGAGCACTGCGAGGCGGTCGAGCACCGCACCCATGTCGGGGGTGTTGAACATGGAGACGTGTTCGACGGTCAGCGCCTTCCCCCGACAGCGCGGGACGTTCTCGAAACAGGCCTGGAGATCGGCGTTGCCGATGGCGGCGATCGTCGCGCCGGACGCGGCGACCTCGGCGTCGAGCGAGAGGTAGTCGTCGAGTCGATGGTCCAGGACGACGTCCGGCTGGCCGGCTGCTGCGATGGCGTCGGCGAGGTCGTCGCGGCCGTAATCGAACACGTCGTCGGCACCGAGGTCGCGAAGCCGGTCGTGGTACGTCGGTGAGGCAGTGGTCGTGACGCGTGCGCCCGTCGCGTCGGCGAGTTGGACGGCCATGTGACCGACCCCGCCGCTGCCACCGTGGACGAGCGCCCGAGCGCCGGGTTCGAGGTCGCCCGCCGCGATCAGCGATTGCCAGGCGGTGACGCCGACCAGCGCCGACGCCGCGCCCGTCCGGAAGTCGACCGAGTCGGGGAGCCGCGCGAGCGAGTCCGTCGGCACCGCGACGTACTCCGCACAGGTCCCCTGCCGGTCGTTGCCCAGCCCGGTTGCGAACACGCGGTCGCCTTCCTCGAACGCCGTGACGCCCTCACCGACGGCGGCGACGGTGCCCGCGACGTCCGAACCAGGAATCATCGGGAGCGTCGCCGGTTCGTACGACCCCTCCCGGAAGTACGTGTCGACGGGATTGATCGCGGCAGCCGCAACGTCGACGAGCACGTCGCCGCCAGCGGGGGTCGGTCGATCGATTTCGTCCACCTGCAGGACGTCAGTACCACCGTGTTCGTGATAGCGGACTGCGCGCATATGTGGAGGGCCAGCCGGCAGGGCAAAAACACTTTCTCGGCCGGCCACGCAGATACCACATCGTGCGCTGTATCGCTCACAGGGGGTTCGCCGAGACGTACCCGGAAAACACGGTGGCAGCGGTGCGATCCGCCTTCGATCACGTCGGCGTGGTGGAAGTCGACGTGCGCCGCTGTGGATCGGGGGAACTCGTCGTCGCCCACGACGAGACTGTCGATCGCATCGCCGAACAGTCGGGGCCGCTCGCCGATTTCGACGCGGGGGAGCTGGCCGCGCTCGACGTGCTCGGCTCCGGCGAAGGGGTCCCGACGCTCCAAGCAGTCCTCGACGCCGTGCCGCCCGGGGGCGAACTCAATCTGGAACTCAAAGAGACGGGGTTGGCTGCCGACGCACTCGCGGCCGCCGCCGACGCCGACGTCGACGTGTTGATCTCGTCGTTCTCGGTCGACGTCCTCGAAGAAGCCCGCGAGGCAGGCGCCGACCGACTCGCGTATCTCTCGGCTGAAAAGGACGAAGCGGGGATTCTGAACGTCGCACGGGACCTCGACTGTACGGCACTACACCCGCACTGGCAACTGTGCGTCGACGAATTCGTCGACCGTGCCCACGACGCCGGCATCGCCGTCAACGCCTGGACCGTCCCCTCGCGTCACGATGCCGACGCGCTCGACGTCGTCGGCGTCGACGGCGTCATCGTCGACCGGCCCGAAGTCTGTCCGGACTGACGACTCGACTCGAACTGCCGATCGCTGCCGCTCGCGACCTGACGAAAGGAAGGAAAGGGGTGGGGGTGGGGGGATGGTGGGGGTGGCACAGTAACCTGTGCCTATCAGGTCGTCAGAACTGGATGCTCATAAATCCATCGGCCAGTTATCGGAAAAGATTACGAGGAGGAGACGGCTGCTCGGCCCGGACGTCGTCGCCACGCGTTAGAACCAGGCGATGTGTTGCCGGAGTTTGATCGTCGCCGACATCAGCGTCGTGGCAGTCATGATGACGAAGACGACCTGGATGTGCCGAACGATCACGACGTTCAGGCCGACGAGCATCGTGAGGTCGACGACGAGAACGAGCAGCCCGAACGCCACGACGGGCAACAGGTGGCGAAGGAGGGAGTCGATCATCGTTCCCTGGACCGACGAGCGGCTGAGCTGTTCGCGACCGTACATGAGTCCGTAGGACGCGAACACGGTGGCGGCCACGCCCTCGATGGCCGTGAGGACGACGTGGTTGCCGACGATCCCGCTCCCGAACACGGAGCCAGCCACGACGACGGCAAAGCCCATCTCGACCGATCGTCGGTGTTCGAACCCTCCGTCCGAATCGCCCGGCGCGTTTGTCAGCGCGTCGTTGTCGTAGATTTCGCGCATCGTCAACGCGAGCAGGAGCAGGAACGCGAGAAACACGCCGTCGCGATACGGGGTCGCGACGACTGACATCTGGGTGACGGCCGTCGCGGCCTCGAGCACGCCCAGAAGGCCGTACAGCGCAGCGGTCGAGCCCACGAACAGCAGGAACTCCCAGAGCACCGCCTGGGAGTTCAGATCGGTCGCTTGCATGTTCCAGTACGCGTACAGTCCGAAGCGAACGCCGAGCGCCAGCATGAGACTGAACGCGATGAAGAAGATGAACGCGAGGTTCGGTTCGGAGGCGAACACCGATTGGAGCGGCTGTACGACCATATTACTCGTCAGTCACCCGTTCGAGATCGGTTACCAGCTGTGTGACAGTCTCGTAGCGAGTCAGCTTCTGTTTTGCCATTGCTTTTCTGATGACGTCGTCGAGTGCGTCCGGGATTTCCGGATTCAGGTCCGACGGGACGGGCGGTGCAGAACTCAGCACCGCCGTCCGGACCTCGCTGTAGTTGCCCTCGAACGGCGGCCGACCCGTCAGGAGTTTGTAGATGACCGCCCCGAGATGGTAGATGTCGGTCGCGTTGTCGATCTCGCCGTAGCTCCGGTCGTAGTACTCGGGTGCGGCGTAACGGGGATCCAGTAACGTCGACGGTTCGAAGTACTGCCGCATCACGTCCATCAACCCGAAGTTCTTCACGAGCAGTCGGTCGCGTTGACGCATGAACCCGCCCGCGTACACGACGTTGTACGGATCGATCCCCGCGTGGACGACCCCTCGCTGGTGGGCATAGGAAATCGTGCTGGCCAGTCGCACCGCGTCACGGAGGGCCTCGTCCAGACTCATGTCGATCTTGTCGTACAGCGTCTGGACCGTGTAGTCGGTCGCCATCCAGGGCGACGGCTCGATCGCCCAGTCGTACAGCGTGACGACGGCGTCGTTGTCCGCGATGGCCGCCCAGTTTTCGAGTTTCGTCGCCACGTCGGCGGCGAACTGCTCGGTGTTCTCGTCCGGGACCCGAAACAGGTTGATCGCGATCCCCTCCTCCGAGTTGCCGTGGACGGCTCTGGTTCGGAAGACCGTCGTGTATCGCCCGTCGATCCCCGGTGCGACGATGGTGAGTTCGTCGAAGCGACTCTCTGCGGTGACGTCCTCGATGGCGGCATCCGACGCCGCTCGTTCGAGTTCCGAATCCCGCTGGCGCCGCTCTTGGGCCGCCGAGCGCTGCTGTTCGTCCAGGTCCCCCACCTGCGTGTCCAGCAGCTCCGAGATGTCTTTCATCCCTTCGGGTTCCTCGGCGTCGTTCTGCCGGTTCTGATACACGTTCCGAGGGTCGCTTTCGTCTCGCTCGGGGATCTTCGTTCGGCCCACGTCGCGAGACAACACGTTGCTGCGACCGACGTAGTCGCTCCGCGCGAAACCGGCCGCATCCTCCTGCGTGTGTTCCCGGAACTCCTCGACTGCTGACTCTTTCGCGGCGGTCTCCAGCGTCTCGGTCACGTTGTCCTCGAACCGATGCCGGAGGTACGCAAAGGCCAGTTCGGCCTCGAACTGCCCGTCGCGGTCACTCTCCTCACCGGCCAGCCGAGTAGCGAGCCGCCTGGCGACTGCGTCGACGGCGTCCGGACAGGCTTCGACGACGAGACAGACGGCCCACGCGCCCTGCACCCGCACCGACGGATCAGCGGCGTCAAGGAGATCGAACAACTGGGGCAGCTTCTCGCGTCCCGACGACGGATCAGACAGTAGCTCCCGGAGGACCGGCACCGAGCCCGACTCGTCGTCTGATCCAGCTGCCATGTTTCACTGCGTTCAAATATCGTTGACACTCCCCCGTTAAGACCGTTGTGTTGGACTCAGGCACTGAATCCGGTGAGGAGACTGTCGGTCAGTACATCGCAACGCAGACCCGTCAGAATGAAGTGAGATGTTCTCGCGGGCTCGGCGTCGGTAGCGAGTTAGAGTCCGTTGACACGAAGTTTATCATCCCTGAAAATCGCTGGGGAACGCTTTACAAAGGGTAGTCCTACCCCTCCCGCATGACTCGCGACAGACTGTCTCTGCTGCCAGAATCCGTGCGAAGCCGGTACACCGCACGGTTGGGATTCGCCCTGGCGCTGGCGATACTCGTCGTCGTCGCCTCCGGTGTCGTCATCAGTCAACAGACACAGGCGAGCCTTCAGGACGACGTCGAGGGGGAACTCCAGACGGTGTCAGAGACGCGTGCAGCGCAGCTGGACACGTGGATGGCTGCGGTCCAACGGGAAACGCAGTCCACCTCGGACCTCTCCGTGTATCAGACGGAGGACCCGACCGAGATCAGTGGCCGACTGTCGTCGATGGTCGAGTCCGACAGAGTGCCACAGGACGTCGTCGCGATCCACTACCTCAACACCTCGTCGATGACGATCGAGGCGTCCTCGAACGAGCGCTTCGTCGACGTCGACACCGCAGAACAGGGCGCGGCGTTCGCCAGGAACCCGCCCACGTTCGACGGCCCTGCCGACGTGGCCGTCACCGAACCGTTCCGCGTGCCCATTGCCGACCACCGCGTGATCTCCGTGTTGAGTCCGGTTCCGGGGCAGGAGAACCGAGCGATCGTCTACATGATCGACCTCACCGCGCACACCCAGCGGCTCCAGAGTTCCGTCGAGGGGGCCGAAACCGTCGTCGTCGACGGGGACGGATCGGTCGTCACGCACCCGAATCAGAGCGTCGTCGGCACGCAGTACGGGAGCGACGTTCCGTCCGTCACGCCCGGCGAGAGCCAGTTCCGCGAGCAGGGTGCTCGGGTCGAAGGCGTCGCCCGCATGGACGCGCTCGACTGGCACGTCATCGTCACGACCGAGCGGGCGCAGGCGTTCGCGCTGGGTCAGCAGATCAACTCCGACCTCATCGGCCTCATCCTGCTCGCGGTCATCAACCTGGGCCTCATCGGCGTGACCATCGGCAGCGGGACGGCGATCTCGCTGCGCCGCCTCTCGGACCGCGCCGAGGCGATGGCCAGCGGTGACCTGTCCGTCGACCTCACGTCGACGCGTGACGACGAGATCGGCTCGCTCTACGAGTCGTTCGACCGGATGCGCACGTCGCTGCGCTCGAAGATCCAGGAGGCAGAGGACGCCCGCGAGAGCGCCGAGTCCGCACGGGAGGAGGCCGAACAGGCCCAGCAGGAAGCCGAGCGCGAGCGCGAGGAGGCGCGCGAGATGAACGAACAACTCCAGCAGAAAGCCCAGGAGTACGGTGACGTGCTCGGGGCCGTCGCAGACGGCGATCTGACCGCCCGCGCCGACCCGAACGTCGAAAACGAGGCGATGGCCGACATCGCCCAGGCGATCAACGACGCGATCGCCGATCTCGAAGCGACCATCGCGAACACCCAGGAGTTCGCCGAGAACGTCCTCGAATCGAGCGAGGCGGTCGGCGCCAGCGCCGAGACGGTCGACGAGGCGAGCCAGCGGGTGCGACAGTCGATCCGGGAAATCTACGACGGCGCCGCCGAACAGAGCGACGAGCTCCAGGACGCCGCCGGAGAGATGGAGAACCTCTCCGCGACGGCCGAGGAAGTCGCCTCCTCCGCCCAGGAGGTCGCGGACACGTCCCACCAGGCAGCACAGGTGGGTGAGACGGGACGTGAGGCCGCCCAGGACGCCATCGAGGGGATGAACGCGATCGAGGAAGAAACCGACGCGACGGTCCGTGAGATCAACCGCCTCGACGAGGAGTTGAGCGAGATCGGCGACATCGTCTCGGTCATCACCGACATCGTCGAGCAGACGAACATGCTCGCGCTGAACGCCTCCATCGAAGCGGCGCGCGCTGGCGAGGCCGGCAGCGGGTTCGCCGTCGTCGCAGACGAGGTCAAGCAACTCGCAGAAGAGACCAAAGAGGCGGCCGTCGACATCGAGAGCCGGATCGAACGCGTGCAGGCCCAAGCCGGTGACACGGTGGCGACGATGGAGACGACCCAGGAACGCATCACCGACGGCGTCGCGACCGTCGAGAACACGGTCGAGTCGCTGGAGACCATCGTCGAGTACACCGAGGAGTTGGACACGGCCATCCAGGAGATCGACGACGCGACCGCAGAACAGGCCCGGACGGCCCAGGAGGTGATGGAGGTGATCGACCACCTGACGGCGATCAGTCAGCAGACCTCCGCAGAGGCGAACACGGTCGCGGACGCCGCCGACGAACAGACCGACTCCATCACGGAAGTCTCCGAGAACGCCGAGGCGCTTCGAGCGCGTGCGAGAGAGCTCACCAACCTGCTCGAACGGTTCGACGCCGAGGCGATGCACGCAGCGGGGACCGAACAGGCGCGAACGACCACTACTGACGACTAACAATGACGAACATCACTACCTGGTTCCAACTGGGCACGGTCGGAATGATCCTCGGGACGCTGGCGATGGCGTGGGCCATGCGCTACGTCCCCCGAGAGAAGTATCGCGAGAGCAGTCACCTCATCGTCGTCGGCGTCATCGCGGCAGTGGCGTACGCGCTCATGTCGGTCGGCGTCGGGACGATCAAAGCGGTCGACGGTCACACGGTGTACCTCGCCCGGTACATCGACTGGCTGCTGACGACGCCGCTGCACGTCGTCTACCTCGGACTGCTGGCCGAGGTGGGACGGCGGCAACTCGGCGAACTCGCCGTCTGGCAGGGGCTCACCATCGCACTGGGTCTCCTCGGTGCGTACCTGGCACCGCCGTTGAAGTGGGTGCTGTTCCTCGCCGGCGGGCTGGCGTTCGTGCGAGTGCTCCAGCTGCTCTATCGGCCGATCTACGCACGCGTGCAGGAGCGCCGGTCAGATAGCGTCTCCGAGCTCTACCGGAAGCTCCTCAACTTCATCGCGGTGCTGTGGATGATGTATCCCGTCATCTGGGTCCTCGCCCCGAGCGGTGTCGGTCTCATGGACCTGGAGACCCAGTCGCTCGTCATCTCCTACATCGACGTGGTCGCCAAGGTCGGCTTCGGTCTCATCGCGCTGCACGGTCAGGCCATCGCGGCGACGCTGGCGGTGGCCGACGACGCGGCAGCTGGCGCTTCCGTGGGTGACTGACCGCGAAAACAGTCCGGGGGTTACCGGACGCCGATGGCTTCGATCTGTTCCTGGTAGCGGTTCCGAATGGTGACTTCGGTCACCTGCGCGACGTCAGCGACTTCGCGCTGGGTCTTCTTCTCGTTGCAGAGCAGCGAGGCGGCGTAGATGGCCGCCGCGGCGTAGCCCGTCGGGGACTTCCCGGAGAGCAGCCCCTTCTCAGCCGTCTCGTCGATGATCTCGTTCGCCTTCGACTGGACTTCTTCCGAGAGTCCGAGGTCGGAGGCGAACCGCGGGACGTACTGCTTGGGGTCGACCGGCTCCATCTTGAGGCTGAGCTCCTGGGCGACGTAGCGGTACGTGCGGCCGATCTCCTTTTGCTCGACGCGCGAGACGTCTGAGACCTCTTCGAGGCTGCGCGGGATGCCTTCCTGGCGACAGGCGGCGTACAGACAGCTCGTGGCGACGCCCTCGATGGAGCGACCGCGGATGAGGTCCTCGTTGAGCGCCCGGCGATAGATCACCGACGCGACCTCGCGGACAGACCGCGGGACGCCCAGTGCGGACGCCATCCGGTCGATCTCGGAGAGCGCGAACTGGAGGTTGCGCTCGCCGGCGTCTTTGGTGCGGATCCGCTCCTGCCACTTCCGGAGTCGATGCATCTGACTGCGCTTTTCCGACGACAGGGACTGGCCGTAGGCGTCTTTGTCCTTCCAGTCGATCTGGGTCGTGAGCCCCTTGTCGTGCATCGTCTGTGTCGTCGGTGCGCCGACGCGCGACTTGCTCTGACGCTCGCTGTGATTGAACGCACGCCACTCGGGACCCCGATCGATGTTCTCTTCCTCGATGACGAGGCCACAGTCATCACAGACGATTTCACCACCGTCAGCGCTTGATACCAGGTTATCGGAATTACATTCGGGACAGTTTCGTACCTCCTGATCCTCCCCTTTCTCTTCTTCTTCAGCTCGTTCCTGCTCGCGCTCCCGCTGACGACTCGGACGAACCATCGTTCTTATATAGAAAAAGCACAGCTATATTTAAACCCTTTGCATCGACACTCAGGGCCATTGACGTGACGGTGACCTGCTACTGGAAAAATGGCGTTTGGACGCCTCTCCCGACAGAAATCGTCGTCTGGCAACGAGCGAAAAGCCTGTAGTTTTCACGAAAGGTTTACGTCTGCTTGCCGGAAATTCTTCCTGACGAGATGAATGATCACCGGGTTCTGGGGGGAGCCTTGCTCGTCCTGGCAGCGCTGCTCGTCGCGAATCCACTCTACATCTTTCAGCATCCAGACGAGATCAACGAGGTCCAGGTCGGGAACTACTACGACCGGACTCCGACTGCCAACTACACGTACGAGGAACTCTCGCCCCGCGCACAGGACGTCGTCCGGAAGGCGATCGAATCACCGGACAATTCGACGCGGTTCCGCGGCGACGAGGCGCGCCCGCCGGAGTTTACGTTCGCGAGACCGTCGAACGACACCCGGGACGTGGCTCGATCGCGGTACAGAGTCGCGTACAACGGCACGAACTACACGCTCCGATTGGTCTACGACTACTCCGCGACGCGGAGTACGGTGACCCTCGGCGAGAGCGAGAACCGGACAGCGACCGCCAACTACACGTACGAGCAACTCTCGCCGCGTGCCCAGGAACTCTTCCGCACTGTGCACGCTGCGTCGAACAACACGACGACGTTCCAGGGAGACGAAAAGCGTCCGCCGGAGTTCAGGGTCGCACCCAGAACGAACGCGACGAGCGGCATCGTCGTCGGCTCAGTCTACCGGGTCGAGTACAACGGCACGAACTACACGATCGAGACGTTCACGCCGCCGCGCGTGATGCAGTCGGAGACCCGTCGCTCCCAGTCGCTCGTCGTCTTCGGGCTGATCCTCGGCGCGATCGGAGCCCTGTTCGTCTGGCGGCCCCAGCCACTCACGCTGGGATACGCGTTGGGCGGGTTCGGGGCCGTCTTCCTCGTGTTGAACCTCGCGTACCGCTACACGCCGACGGTAGCAGGGTGGGTGACGGTGTTCGGCTCGTCTATCTTCGTCATGTTGGCTATCCTCGGTGGCATCGTCAGCGGGGGGTATCTCGTTTACAAGACGAACCGCGAGCGACGGCTCTCGCAGGTCCGCTAACCGCAGGTCCCCGAACGGTCAAACGGCAGAGTAGATCCCGACTACGATCTGGACACGTGAGCGTACCATATTTTATCGGCACATTAACTAAGCTGATAGGCACCTTCTCGTGGGATACGGGGACGTAGTATGCAAACGACCGATACACAAGTTGGTGGTGGGGAACCGACCGGAGACGGCTCGATCTCGTACTTCCGGTGTGCGTACTGCGGCGCGAGCGAACGCTCGACGGAGATCGAGTACAGTGCACTCGGCTTTCCACGGTGTCCAGTCTGTCAGACTCGCCACGGACCGTGAGGTGACAGTGCCGGAACCATTATGACGGGCGTCATCAAAATAGCCTGATACGATACTCACTGGGGAGTGGGGTATGACTGACCACAGGCTATCTAGACGCCGACTACTGGCACTCGTGGGAGCAACCGTCACCGCCGGGTGCGGCCAGGGCGGATCGAACATAAATAGCACGCGGTTCGCCCGGAACGACCGCAAGCCAAAATCCGTCGCGACGGAGACGGCCAGCGACGACGCGGCCGTCGAGGACAGTTCGGTCGAGATCAACATCGAGACGGAAACCGAGACGAAGACGGAACGACGCGAGCAGCCCAGAGACGATCCAGAGGGCACACAGACGCCAGAACCGACGCCGACGGGGGCAGAACGGCTCGAGACGGCAACGCAGTACCTGAACGAAAGCCTCGACGCGTACGCTACCGTGGACGGGGCCAGTTCGGTGCTGGAAGTCGACGCGTCGACGACCGCGTTCGATGCCAAGGAAGTTCGTGCGAAGATCTCGAAGGCGAACACCGCCCTCGACGAGGCAAAACAGTCGCCCGACGTCGACGACCAGACGGTGACGACGCTGCGGACTGCCGGGAAAGCAGTCGACAGACTCGTCGCCTGTCAGGTCGCCGTAATCGAAGCCTACGAGCAGTTCGACCGGGCCTTCACCGGCATCTTCGACGAGGAGTTCCACACGGCGAGAAGCGCGCTGAGCAAACTCGAACTCAAACGATCGCAGGCGTCCGATACGTTAGAGACGTTCACGAGGGAGACGGCGGCGTCCGACTTCGCGCGGTTGGAAGGAATCTCGAGCGCGAGTTACAGCAGCAAGGTCGAGCAGTTTTCCGCCGAAATCACGGGGTTCGAGGAGGTCCACGATCCGATGAACCGCTTCAGGCGAGGCGTCGAACAGTTCGCCGGCGGGGTCGACCTGTACGTCGGGAAGAGCTTCCGCAATGCCCAGCGGGAACTGCTCTCGTCACTCAACGGATTCGAGATTTCGGCCACGAACCTCCGTAGCGTGAAGAAACCGAACTCGCTCGGGGACCAGATCGGCGATCTCAGAGGCGCGGCGGGCGCGCTCAAACGCGGGACCGACGACCTGATCGAAAGCTGTCGAGCCGGGCGAAACCACAATTCGGGGGACCGGCAATCCAATCTCAACAGTGCCATAGCGGCGTACAACCGGTCGGGGGACGTGCGGTCGCTCCCGAGCTACGAGGAACTGAAAGACGAGATGTGATCGAGAGCTGAGAGAGGTCGAGCGACCCACGAGACGAACCAGTATCGACCCGCAACACTCTCCGGCAAACGTGTGTGCAAAAATGAAGATAGGCAGCCTGAGAAGGCGGTATTGTTGCATGTCAGCATGTGTCGTGATGTCATTCTTGAATCGATGGCGTGGGTCAAATTATCACACACGATCTCGGAATAGAAGCTGCGTAACGGACAAGAGCCGTGCGGAAGGCCAGAGTGGCGGCGTCGCGGAGTATAGCGGCGACGTGGGGGAGGAATGCAGGGATTTAAGCGCTTACCGGACGCGGGTTCCGCTCGTATGAAGCTCCACGAATATCAGGCCAAGCAGGTCTTTGCCGACGCCGGGATTCCGACGCCGCCGTCGCAACTCGCCGAAACCGTCGACGAGGCGGTCGACGCGGCCGACGAGATCGGGTATCCCGTCGCAATCAAGGCGCAAGTACAGGTCGGGGGCCGTGGGAAAGCAGGGGGCATCAAGCTCGTCGACGACGCAGACGAAGCGCGAGAGGCAGCCGACGAGATCCTCGGGATGGACCTCAAGGGCTACCACGTCGACAAGGTCCTGGTCGAGGGAGCCGTCGACTTCACGAACGAACTCTACGTGGGTGTGACGATGGACCGCGGCGAGGGTCAGCCGGTCGCAATGGTCTCGACGCGCGGCGGCGTCAACATCGAGGAGGTCGCCGCCGAGGACCCCGACGCGATCGCACGCGAGCACATCGATCCCTCGTTCGGCATGCATCCGTTCCAGGCCCGCAAAGCGGTCTACAACGCCGGCGTGGACCAGGAAGTCGCTGGCGACGTCGCCAGCGTCCTGCAGACGCTGTACGAGCTGTGGACGGAGAAAGACGGCAGCGACGCCGAGATCAACCCGCTGATGGTCACCAGCGACGACGAGGTCATCGCAGCCGACGCCGTCATGAACATCGACGGGGACGCACTGTTCCGCCATCCGGACCTCGCGGAGATGCAGGACGAGGCCGCGGAGGACGAACTCGAGGCCAAGGCCAACGACTACGGCTTCGACTACGTCCGCCTCGAAGGCAACGTCGGCATCATCGGTAACGGTGCAGGGCTCGTGATGACGACGCTGGACCTCGTGGACTACTACGGTGGCGAGCCGGCGAACTTCCTCGACATCGGTGGCGGCGCGAAGGCAGAGCGCGTCACGAACGCGCTGGACATGGTGTTCTCCGACGAGAACGTCGACGCCGTCGTCTTCAACATCTTCGGCGGGATCACCCGCGGTGACGAGGTCGCCAAGGGGATCAACGAGGCACTCGAGCAGTTCGACGAGATTCCCAAGCCCGTCGTCGTCCGACTGGCAGGGACGAACGCGGCGGAAGGGATGGACATTCTGAACACGGATCTGGTCGAGGTCGAGAAGACGCTGGAGGACGCCGTCCAGCACACTGTCGAACTCGCCGAGGAGGTGAACCAATGAGCGTACTAGTCGACGAGGACACGCGCGTGGTGGTACAGGGCATCACCGGTGGGGAAGGCAAGTTCCACACCGAACAGATGATCGAATACGGGACGAACGTCGTGGCCGGCGCAGTGCCCGGTCGTGGCGGCCAGGAGGTCGCCGGCGTCCCGGTGTACGACACGGTCGATCAGGCCGTCCGCGAGGAGGACGCCAACGCTTCCGTCGTGTTCGTCCCGCCCGCGTTCGCGGGCGACGCGCTGTTCGAGGCGCTGGACGCCCCGATCGACCTCGCCGTCGCCATCACCGAGGGCATTCCCACGCAGGACGTGAGCCGCGTCTACAAGCGTCTCTCCGAGACCGACACGCACCTCGTCGGTCCGAACTGCCCGGGCGTCATCACGCCCGGCGTCGCGAAGCTCGGCATCCTCCCCGGAAACATCTTCTCCGAGGGGAACGTCGGCCTCGTCTCCCGCTCGGGAACGCTCACCTACCAGGTCGTCGACAACCTGACCGAGCGCGGTCTCGGCCAGACCACCGCCATCGGCATCGGCGGCGACCCCATCATCGGGACGGACTTCATCGACGCGCTCGAACTGTTCGAGGGCGACGACGACACCGACGCCGTCGTCATGTGCGGTGAGATCGGTGGCGAAGACGAAGAGGAAGCCGCAGCGTACATCGGCGAGAACATGGACACGCCGGTCGTCGGCTTCATCGCCGGCCGGACCGCCCCGCCGGGCAAACGGATGGGCCACGCCGGTGCGATCGTCTCCGGCTCGGGCACCGGAACCGCCGAGTCGAAGATCAACGCACTGGAAGACAACGGCGTCACCGTCGGCGACACCCCCGAGGAAGTCGCCGACGAGATCGAAGACATCCTGTAACTGCCCCCGATTCCGAGAATATATTTTCGTCACTGGGACCGCTGGAAACCCAGGTGGCGAGTGAGCGGAGTCACGAGCGGGTGCCAGGCGGCGGAGCCCGCACGACAGGAGTGATGAAACCGCGTTATCAACGGCAATACGACAGGAAATAACTGCATAACTCGGCATAATCGTCTCTTTTGCCGACAGTTTCTGAGAGCCCTTCGCGTCATGAAACGTTCGACGGGACTGGCGTCGCCGTCCCGACGAGGGCGAGGGGTTCGTCGCGAGCGTGAAATCTACGGAAGTTGTAGCTTCCTGGTGGTTCGGTACGACTTGTTCCGATTATGGGTGGTAAACAGGTCGGATTACCCCGGAGAGCGCCTGTGAACGTTCCGGTGCAGATATAAGGGTTGATTTGAATTGTATCTAATATGGCTCACACCTGCAGGAACTGCAAGCGCACGTTCGCCACGGAACTCGAACTCGACCTCCACAAGGACACGTGCACGGAGGGGCAGCTGTTCTGTGACGAGTGTGGTGAACGGTTTGCAGAGCGAACGGCTACGACGGACGGGTGGCACTATCGCTGCCCCACTGAGGACTGCGACGGCAAGGGGATCGGCGACGACATCCACCAAGTAGAGAACGTCCGCGTCGCGAAACAGTAACCGCGAAGGCAACACAGAGACACCAGGGAAGCGAACGAACGGGCAGCGGCCACCTAGCTTCTGCAGGGCTTTTGTAGTCGTCATCACACAGACACGTTCCTGTTTCCGGCGCACGCCGGAGCGATGCTCGGGCTGGCCTTTCCAGCGTTGATAATCGGGTGCTAACTTATACGGTGGCGGGTTGCCAAGCCAGGTCCGAATGATCGAGGTCCGGGACCTGCGCAAGGAGTACGGCGGGTTCACAGCGGTCGAGGGGAGTAGTTTCACCGTCGACAGCGGCGAGGTGTTCGGTATCATCGGTCCGAACGGCGCCGGGAAGACGACGACGCTGAAGATGCTCGCCGGACTGTTGGAGCCGACCGACGGCACGGCACGGGTCGCGGGCTACGAGGCCGGCGACAGCGAGATGCGACGCCGACTCGGGTTTCTCCCCGAAGAGTCGCCGCTGTACGAGGAGATGACGCCACTCTCGTACCTGCAGTTCTTCGCGGACCTCTACGACGTCCCGGACCACGTCGCGGAAGAACGCATCCACGACACGCTCGACGAACTGGACCTCCAACACCGCGACCGCCAGCTCGGCGACATGTCCAAGGGGATGAAGCGGAAGGTCGCCATCTCGCGGTCGCTCATCAACGACCCGGACGTTCTCATCTACGACGAGCCAGCCAGCGGCCTGGACCCGCTGACGACGAACTACGTCATCGACTTCACGAGCGATCTGAGCCAGGACGGCAAGACGATCGTGTTCAGCGCGCACAACCTCTATCACGTCGAGAGCATCTGCGACCGGGTCGCAATCATGAACCAGGGCGAGATCGTCGCCCAGGGGGCGCTCGACGAACTCCGCGAGGAACACGGCACGACGGAGTACCACGTCTACACGACGGTCGAGGTGCAGGACAGCGTCCAGGACAACGGCCGCTATCGTCGGGTCGTCGAGAGCATGGACGAGGTGGACGCGACGCGCGACGCTGCCCAGGCGGCGGGCGGCTCGGTCGTCGACATCCGGACCGAAGAATCGAGCCTCGAAGAGGTGTTTCTCGATCTGGCTGAGTCGGAGGCCGAGACGTGAAGCTCCGGAAGGTCCTCCGCATCGCCCGCTGGGAAGTGACGAAAAACGCCGGCGGCGTCGACAGGAAGACCATCGCCGTCGCCGCGATCGCGCTCCTGGCGGCCGGTCTCGTCGCCCCGTACGCGGCCACGCAGGGCATCGCCCTCGACAGGGGCATCTACCGGGTCGGCGTCTCGGAGGAGAGTCCCTACCACCAGGTCGTCGCGGACGATCCGACGTTCGTCGCGCGCGAGCCGAGCGAAGACGCGCTCGAAGACGAGGAGATCGACGTGCTCGTCCCGCAGTTCGGGCCACCCGAGCCGGCAGAGTCAGTCAAGGGAGAAGCCGCACTTTCCGAACTCAGATCGACGGTCAAACAGTACAACGACCGGCAGATGCGCCAGGAGCCGAACAGATCCGCCGCGTTCCCGGTGGCAGTGACGCTGCAGTACGTCGAGCGCGAACAGGTCCAGGACGTCATCGCACCCGGCAGAACTGGCAGTTCCGAGACGGGCGACGACACCGACCAGACCGACGAGGAGACCGGCTCGGACACCGGTGGCGCAGACGGCGAGCAGAGCGGTGACGGAACGGAGGCTGGAGCCGACGGGAGTGTCGAGTCACCGCAAGCAAGTGACGGCGACACGGTCGCCGGCGGTGGCGGTGGCAACGTGGGCGGCCTCGCCGGCGCGCTGGCAGGCGGGAACGCCTCGGGAACCCCCGCGGACATCTCGCCGCCCTTCCCGTTCCAGTCGCTCGTCCTCGCGTTCCTGTTCGTGTTGCCGCTCAACTTCATCATCCAGGCCTACGGGAGTACGATGCTGTCCGAGCGGCTGAACCGCCGGGGCGAACTCCTGCTCGTCTCGCCGGTTACGCGGTTCGACATCATCGGGGGGAAGACGCTGCCCTACTTCGGGGCCGCGATCACCATGGCGGCGCTCATCGCCGGGGGCTTGCAGTTCCCCGACGTCTCGCCCCTGTCGGTCGGCACGTCGGTGCTCGCGATCACGCCCATCGCGCTGTTGTTCCTGGCGGCGACGTTCGTCGGCGCGATGTTCGCGCGCTCGTTCAAGGAACTCACCTTCGTGACGGTGACCGTCACAGTGTCGCTGACGACGTACGCGTTCGTCCCGGCGATCTTCACGGACGTGGGCGCGGTCGCGCTCATCTCGCCGCTGACCATCGTCGTCCGGAACCTGCAGGGCCAGGCGGTCACCCTGAGCGAGTTCGCGTTCTCGACGCTGCCGCCGACGCTCACCGCAGGCGTGTTGTTCGCGCTCGGCGCGGGCATCTACCGCGAGGAGGACATGTTCACCCAGCGGTCGATCCCGCTGAAAGTGCTGGACGCACTGGCGGCCCGCATCCGCGGCAAGTGGAGCGTCGCGGCGGTGAGCGCGCTCCTCCTGCCGTTCGTGTTCGTCACCGAGTTGATCGGCGTCGCGATGCTGTTCGCCATCCCGGAGGCGCTGTCCGTGCCGGCGATCCTCGTCATCGTCGTCGTCGTCGAGGAAATCGCGAAGAGCCTCCACGTCTACGCCGGCTACGCGCACAGTCGGTTCGAGGCGGGCCTGACGCCGGCCCTGATCGCCGGCGCGTTCAGCGGACTGGGCTTTTTCGTCGGGGAGAAGCTCACGCTGCTGGCCCAGCTGGTGAGTCTTCCCGATCAGGTCCTGGTCGGCCAGGCGGCACTGGCCACCGGCACGGGGGCAGGCGCGCCGTCGATTCCGGTCGTCATCGCGTTCCTGCTCGCGCCCTTGCTGTTACACGTCGTGACCGCCGCCATCTCGGCGGTCGGTGCGAGTCGGAACCGACGGACGTACGCGGTTGCACTGGTGATTGCAATGGCGATTCACTTCGGGTACAACTTCACGGTGGTGAGTGCCAGTGGCGCTTTCTGACCTGCTCTCGGACCCGCGGACGGCCATCGCCCGCCGGGACCTCGCGTCGCTGTCGCGAGAGAAGACGATCGTGCTCGCACTGCTCATCCAGCTGTTCGTGGCGGCGTTCTCGTCGTTCCTGGTCGTCGGGCTGACCTCGCTGTACGATCCGAGTTCGGTTTCGGGCGAAGTGAACGTCGGCGTGGCCGGGAACGCGAGCGACGACCTGGTTGCCGTCACCGAGGAGATGGACGGCGTCGAAGTCGTGCAGTTACCCAGCCAGCAGCGCGCGGCCGAAGCCTTCGAGGCGGGTGGTATCCGTGACACTCGGATCGACGCCCTCATGGTAGCGAATCGGGAGGCCGACGGTCGCATCAACGTGACAGCGACGGCACCGAAGGGGAGTCTGCGGACGACGCTCATCGTCGTGCAGATTCGCGAGGTGCTCGAACGGTTCGAGCGGTCGGAGCGCCAACAGCGGGTGACTCATCTCACCCAGCGACCGGTTCCGGTCCCCGACGACGTCCCGGCGAGCCCGTACTTCGGGTTCACCTACACGATCCTCATCCCGCTACTGATGTTCTTGCCACCGTTTATCAGCGGCTCCGTGGCGGTGGACGCGATCACCGAGGAGATCGAACGCGGCACCCTCGAACTCCTGCGGGTCTCCCCCGTGACGTTGACGGACATCGTCGACGGGAAGTCGGTCGCGATGGCGTCGCTCGCGCCACTCCAGGCGCTACTGTGGATCGCCCTGCTCGGAGCGAACGGCATTTCGGTCTCGCACGTGCCGCTGCTCCTGGTCACCGTCGCGGCGATCGCGACCGTGGTGGTGGTCATCGGCGTGACGCTCGGGCTGGTCATGGGCGAACGGAAGAGCGCGCAGTTGATCTACTCCGTCGGCGTGCTCGGGCTGTTCGGCTCGGCGGTGTTCCTCCCCGAGCATCCTGCGACGACGGTCGCCAAACTCGCCGTCGACAGCCCGACTGCCACGACCTACGCCCTCGTCGCGCTCTACGCCGTGTTCGCGGTCGCGCTCTACGCGCTCGCGCGGGCGTTCGTCACGCGCGTCGACGTGGAGTCGCTGTAGCTGCGACGGGCTAGCTTTTTCTCCCGGCCGGCCACAGGCCCGGTATGGAGTACACGACACTCGGCGACACCGGCATGGAGGTCAGCAGACTCTGTCTCGGGTGCATGAGCTTCGGTGACCCCGACTGGCGCGAGTGGGTTCTCGACGAGGAGGAGTCCCAGCCCATCATCGAGCGGGCCATCGACCTGGGGATCAACTTCTTCGACACCGCCAACATGTACTCGAAGGGCGAGTCCGAGCGGATCATCGGGAACGCTCTGGAGGGGCGCCGCGATGAGAGCGTCGTCGCCACGAAGGTCTACTTCCAGATGGACGACGACGATCCGAACTCGGGGGGCCTCTCCCGGAAAACCATCGAGCAGGAACTGGACGCCAGTCTCGACCGGCTGGGAATGGACGCGGTCGATCTCTACCAGATCCACCGCTACGATTACGACACGCCCATCGAACAGACGCTCCGGGCGCTCGACGACGCCGTCCGACGCGGGAAAACCCGTTATATCGGCGCGAGTTCGATGTGGACCCACCAGTTCGCCGACGCGCTCCACACCAGCGACCGCCTCGGCCTCGATCGGTTCGCGACGATGCAGAACCACTACAATCTCGTGTACCGCGAGGAAGAACGCGAGATGTACCCGTTCTGCCAGCAAGAGGGGATCGGGACCATGCCGTGGAGTCCGCTGGCCCGCGGCTACCTCACCCGACCACACGAGGCGGTCGACAGCACAGCGCGCGGCGAAAGTGAAGAGCGCCTCTACGAACACCCATACATGGAAGGCGGCGGGCCGGCCGTCAACGAGCGCGTCCAGGAACTCGCCGCCGAGTACGACGCGTCGATGGCCCAGATCGCGCTCGCGTGGGTGCTCGACAAGGAGTGGGTCGACGCGCCCATCATCGGCACGACCAGCGTCGAACACCTGGAGGAAGCCGTCGAAGCACTGGACATCGACCTCGCCGAAAGCGACGTCGAGTGGCTCGAGGAACCCTACGAGCCGGTTCCGGTGTCGGGCCACGAGTGACCGAGTAGCCACCGCCTGCCCGTTCCCCAGATTTCGTCGCTGGATTCAGACCGGAACTTCGGCGAGTGCTTATCCGGAGACGTCCGCGGCCACGTCCCGGATGGTCTCGTAGGCGTCGTCGCTGTAGGCGATGACCCGGACGTCGTCGAGCGAAGCCGGCTCGAAAGCGGCGATCTCCTCGCAGATGATCTCGGCGCCCGCTCGGAGACTGAACCCGGCGACGCCGGTGCCAATGGCCGGGACGACCAGCGACTCACAGCCCAGATCGTCGGCCCGTGCCAGGGAGTTTCGCGTCGCATCGCGGATACTGTCGGCGCTAGCCTTGCCACCGGGCGGCATCGCCGCGGCGTGAACGACGTACTCGGCGTCTAAGTCGTACGCGTCAGTCACGGCGACGCCGCCGAGGTCCACTGGTCCCTTCGAGACCGCCTCTTCATTGAGTTGCTCGCCGGCAGCCTTCCTGAGCGCACCGGCCACGCCCGATCCCATCCGGAGCCCGGTGTTCGCAGCGTTCACCAGTGCGTCGGCTTGCTGTGCGGCGATGTCCCCCTGGACGACAGTGACGTCCATACCGGGACTGTCGGAAACCAGCAGGAAAAGTTCGTCGGCGACGCCACGGGCGCTGCGTCGACAGTCGCGCCGTTGTCCGCTTGCTCTGCAGGTGGTCGCAGGATATGTGCCACACACAACATCTATTATTGATCATAACTTGACTAGTGGTACATGAAGCGTCGAGCGCTTCTCACGTCGGTGGGGGTAGGGATGGCCGGAATGGCCGGTTGTCTGGGTGGCAATTCGAACGACGGTGGCTCCAGCGCCAACAAGAACCAGGCGCCGTCAGTTTCGGTCTCGACTCCCAAGGGAAAGAAAGCGAGTTTCACACTCGCGAAGATCAACGCCTCGAGCAAGGCGGAAGTCAGCAAAAAGTACCAGTTCGAGATCACCGTCAAGAACACCGGCGACCAGCCGGGCGTGTATCAGGCACCCGCCAAAGTCAGAACGGGAGACAGCGTCAAGTACAAGCCGGTGACGAACGCGTTGGTGTACGTCGAACCTGGGAAGACGAAAACCGCTCAGATCACGCTTCCACCATTCAATTCGGTGGGGAAAGCCGACATTCGATTCGACTCGCCAGAGAACAGCTGGCAGGTGGACGTCATCGGGCCGAAGCTCCCGTTCGGTGGAACGTTTAGGGCAGACGGCTTCGACATCACGTACGAAAGCATCGAGATCAAAGACTCAGTCACCTACTCGGTGTCCGGATTCTCCTCAGAGCGGACGTACACCCCGCCGGGAGGAAGCAAACTAGCAGTCGTGACCGTCAAACTGCGAAGTATCGGCGGGGCCGACTGGATGGCAGATCCCTATAACTACAAAGCCCGGGTGGACGGGGTCACGCGAACGCCGTTTACCGACGCCGCCTACGGGAAACAGACGCTGGCGGACGGGGAGATCAAACGGGTGAAGTTGCCGTACGAAGTGCCCGAAGACGCGACCAAGTCCGACGTCGTGTTCCGCTACAACGCCCAGCGCGCCGACAAGTACGCCCGCTGGAGTGCGAAGTACGCAGCCGAGGCGGAGACCGGCGACGCCGGCACGGGCAGCACCGACGAGGGTGAGGACAGTTCGTCGACCGAGACGACGACAGCGGGATAGCGAGTCAGTCCCAGAACGACTGCGTTCGCGCGTACTGCCGTTCCTGTGCCAGGATGTCGCGATAGAACTCGTCTTCGTCTTCTCTGAGCTTGCTGATGATTCGAGCAGCGTTGTGCGGGCCGACGCCCCGCGCCGCCAGTGCGACGACCGCTCGCTTGCCGTGGCTCTGGACGAGATTCGCCGACTGGTACGCGCGGCGCGTCTGCTTTTCCTGTTCCTCGTCCTTGTCCTCGGTCTTGACGGCCGTGACGACCTCGTCGGCCCAGGGATTGAGCGCCGCGATGCGCGTCGACCCGCACTGCGGACACTCGGGTTGGTCCGCGACGCGCTCGACGGCCTGTTTGCGCTCCCAGTCCCGACAGTGGAGACAGAAGAGGATCACGCGATCGTTCTGGATGCGCTCCCGGACGGTCTGGATGACGGAGGCGTCGGCGTTCTCCGGTGCGAGCAACTCCTTCCCCGACGACCGCCCACCGAGACCGACCGGCGTGCGTTCGCCCACCGTCTCGATCTCGATTTCCCCGGCCTGGATGCGGGCGAGCACGTCGCTGGCCGCCTCGACGGCGAGTTCTTCGTGGAGCAGTTCCCGGAGCGCCTCGTCGTACACCGGCGTGCCTTCGAGAGCGTCCAGTAAGCGATCGCGGCCGAAGCGTCTGGAACTCCCCTTCCGCCAGCCCTTGAGCGAGCCGAACTTCGCGGCGACCTGTGCGAGTTTGAACTTCAGCGCGTCGGCGTTCTTGAGGCTGAGTTCGATGATGCCGGCGATGTGTCCCGGCTCGGTCTCCCGGATGGTGTCGAGGACGTCGTTGACCGTAATTCCCTGGGGAACTTCGAGTTCGATCCGGTAGGGATCGACCTCCATGCCGACCGACGACCCCGTTCGCTGGCCGATCAACGCCGAGAGGACGCGCCCGAGCGTCTCGTTGATCGTGTGGCCGAAGTGGGCCGTGAGGACGACCTCCCGCCCGTGGAACTCGACGAGGATCGCGTCGTCGGTGGGCATCGCCGCCTCGTGCCGGTCGAGTTGATCGAGTGCCTCGTTGATCGTGTGCTCGTCCGCGGGATACCGCTTGGCGAGGTCACGCGCGACCGGAGCAGTATCTCCCGTCCCGGTCAACTGAGCGCCGGCGACCTTTCGGATGTCGCCGACCTCCTGTGCGACCTCGTACGGGACGGGGATCTCCTGGCCGACCCACGACGGGACTTCCCCCGCCGGATCCTCGACGGGAGAGACCAGCACCTCCTCGTCGTCCTCGTCGACTTCGGTGATCCGCCACATCTCCCCGCGCTGGATGAATATTTCGCCGGGCGAGGCGAAGTTGACGACGAACTTCTCGTCTAAGGTCCCGACCTGGCGACCGCTGGCCATGTCTTTCACGTCGTAGGTCGCCTCGTCTGGGATCATCGAGAGGTTGTGATAGAAGTACTGCCAGGTCCCCCGGCACTTCTCGAGCAGGTCGTCGTCCTCGTTGAGCCACACCACGCGGTTGTCGGCGAGTTCCCGGGTGACCTGCTTGAACTCCACTTCGTCGAGGTTCCGGAACGGGTAGGCCCGGGTGACTATGTGGTAGGCCCGCATTGCGCCGACTTCGCCGAAGTCCATCACCAGGCCCGCGATCTGGTTGGCGACGGTGTCGAGGCTGCCGTGGTGGATGTTCGCCGGTTCGACGCCGCCCGCGACGGCCTGGCGAGCGATGGCCAGCGCCTCGAAGGTGTCGTCCGGTCTGGTCGTGATGACCGTCCCCGACGAGACTTCGTCGCGCCGGTGGCCGGCGCGACCGACGCGCTGGAGGAGCCGCGAGACCTGCCGCGGACTCTGGTACTGGACGACGTGGTCGATGCTCCCGACGTCGATTCCCAGTTCCATCGACGAGGTACACAGCAACCCCGAGAGGTCGCCCGTCTTGAACCGGTCTTCGACTTCGATCCGCGCCTCTTTCGAGAGCGAGCCGTGGTGGACCTCGATGTCCGTGCCCAGTTCCTTGAACCGCGAGCCGAGCGCTTCGGCGGTCTGGCGCGTGTTGACGAACACGAGCGTCGACTCGTGGTCGGAGACGATCTCGTCGATCGCGCGGACGTGACTGGCGACGTCCACGTTCGTCATCAGTTCGTTCGCCAGTCGCTCGTCCGCGTCCGTGATCTCGGGCTCTCGGACGGTCACGTCGAGGTCGCTCCCGACGTCCACCTCGACGATCTCGCAGTCCCGACCGCCGGTGAGGAATCGTCCGACCTCCCCGGGGTCGCCGACGGTCGCCGAGAGGCCGATGCGCTGGAACGAACCGGAGAGTTCTCTGAGGCGTTCGAGGCCGATCGTCAACTGGGCACCGCGCTTGGACGCGGCCAGTTCGTGCACCTCGTCGACGACGACGTGCTCGACGTCTTCCAGCGCCCGCCGCAGCTTTTTGCCGGTGAGCATCGCCTGCAGCGTCTCGGGGGTCGTGACCAGCACGTCCGGCGGGTCGTCGGCCTGCTTCTGGCGCTGGTAGTCGGTCGTGTCGCCGTGGCGCACGTCCACGTCGAGCCCGAGCGTCTCGCCCCACCACTCCAGCCGGTCGCGCATGTCCCGATTCAGCGCCCGCAACGGCGTGATGTACAGCGCACCGATGCCGAACCGCTCGCTGCCTTCGAGAGCATCGAACACGGGCAGCATCGCAGTCTCGGTCTTGCCGGTGCCGGTCGGCGCGACGATGAGTGCATCGCGACCGTCGACGAGCGGCGGGATTGCGCGGCGCTGTGGCTCAGTGGGCGTCTGGAAGCCGCGGTCGGAAAGCGCCGTGCGGACCGCGTCGTCGAACGCGGCGAAGGCTGCCGCCGTCCCGCCGTCAGTCATCGGCCGGGGTACGTGTTTGAGCCGATTAAGCACACCGTTTTCACCTATTCGGGCGGACTACCCGCGAGCCGAAGTCGCCGGGCGGCCGCCCGTGTCACCCACTCGTTACTCGTTTGCGGACTCGTCGACCAGGACGACGGCTTCACCCTCGACGACGGGTTCGTCGTCCGAATCGAGGACGGTCGTCTCCAGGCGCCATCGGTCTTTTCGCAGCGCTTCGACGGCGGTCACGGCTGCCCGAACCCGCTCCCCGATGTCGACCGGGCCGACGAAATCCGTCGTCTGGGAGAGATAGATCACCGTCCCCGGGAGTCGGGCGAGCGTCGCGCTGATGACGCCGGCGACGAGCATGCCGTGGGCGATCCGGCGACCGAAGCGGCTCCTCGCAGCGAACTCCTCGTCGAGGTGCAGCCGATTCGTGTCGCCGCTGGCCTGGGCGAACGCCTCGACGTCGGCTTCCGAGAGCGTCTTCTCGAACCGGAAGGTCTCGCCGACCTCGACCGTCTCGGGGAGGTCACCGTCGTCGGAGAACTCCCAGTTTTCGGCGTGATACGCGGTCCCACGAGTTCCCGGACTCGTCGCGGTCGCGCCGCCGTCCGCTTGGACCGCTCTGGCGGTCCGTGGGTAGAACGCAGCCACGTCCGTGGTCGTGACGACGCCGACCAGGTCGCCGTCCTCAACAACCGGCAGCCGCTTCACTCCGTCCGTGCGCATCAGCGACGCCACGTCGCGAACGGTCGCGTCCGGATCGACAGTAATCGGATCGGGTCGCATGACTGCCTGCACCGTGACGGCGTTGGGGTCGTCGTTCGCCTGCACCACGTCGACCACGTCCGTTTCGGTGAGAATCCCGATCGGTTCGTTGGCCTCGGCGACGACGACCGACCCGACCGCGGCCTCGCGGAGAATGGTCGCCGCGTCGTGGGCGGTCGCGCCCGGTTCGGTCGTTCTGACGGTCGTGCTCATGATGTCGCGCACGGGAACGGAGACAGCCATTGGATTCACGCACACAGACACCTTGCCGCCGTATCATATTTACTAAGACAGATCTATCGTGAACAGAACCCACAGTGTGCCACTGTACGCCACAGCCAGGGTCGGTCGCGACCGGCATCGAGAGAGGGGGCGACCGACTCAGACCTGCTGATACGGGCCCAGTCGGGTCCCGTCGAGCAGATACGCCTGTGCGTCGGCCAGGCCGGCAGGGAGGAACGGCGCGAGGAACCCCTGTCCCTCGACGTTGACCCACGTGCCGCCGAGGAGATCGTTGAAGCCGGGGAACACCACGAGTTCGCCGTCGATCGCGAGGTCGTCGCCGAACTGGTCTCGGAACGGGGCCGGATCGAGCCCGCCGCGCAGCCACGCGCGCTCCGCGCGCGATCCGCCGACCTCGTCTTCGAGTCTGACCTTTGGGTGTTCGTGACCGACGCAGACGACCTCTGCCGCCAGAACGTCGGGGGACGGCCAGGTGTGTCCGTGTGCGAAGCCGACGTCGCCCAGTCGAACGCCGTGGCCCGGCGTGACCTCCACGCCGAAGTCCCCCTCCGCGACCACGGTGTCGATGTCACCGTCGTGGTTGCCTTTGACGATCGTCACGTCGACGCGCTCGGTGGTCGCCGCCAGTAGCTGGTGGAGTTCGTCGCTCTCCTCCGCGTCGGGTTCCCCGATGGCGTGTTGGAGATCGCCCAGGAAGACGAGGCGGTCCGCGCCAGTTCGGTCCAGCAGGTCGAGGACGCTGGCCCGGCGCTCGTCGGCGCGACTCCGGATTTCGACGCCGTCGTAGCGAAGGCCGACCTCTAGCCCGGCGTGGAAATCAGCGAGCACCAGCGCGCGCCCGTCGGGCAGGTCCGCGACGGCCGCCGGCTCGCCAGGGACGGGTTCGACGGCCATCAGATCGGCTTGAGCGTCGCGTCGTCGGGCTCGTAGCAGCGTCCGTCCATCAGCGCGTCCTCGATCGCGCCCTCGACGTCGCCGGGGTCCGCCCCGTACTGCTCGACGACGCTCGCGACGAGTTCCTCGCGGTCCGCGCCGTCGCCGTCGTTGAGGTCTCGCATCGCGTCCATGACCGCCTCGGAAAGGTCGACGTCCTCGGCGGGCGCTTCGCCGGCCGAATCCTCGGCGGCAGCCGCGTCCGTCTCGGTGGTCTCGGTCGGTTCGGGCTCCGGTTCGGACTCCGGTTCCGGTTCGGGCTCCGGTTCGGGTTCAGGTTCCGGTTCAGGCGTCTCGATGTCCGCTTCACCCGGTTCGTCGACTTCGGTGCCGGTCGAGAAGTCCGTGCCGAACTCCTCTTCGATCCGTTCGCGCTCGTCGTCTTCGAGTTCGAACTCGCCCGGTTCGAAGTCGCCGATGTCGTCCTCGTCGTCGGACGCGACTGCGTCCCCGGTGCTCGCAGTCGGCTGGTCGGTGGTCGCGGTCTCTGTGACTGGGTCGGACTGCTCGTCGCTACCAGTCTCGACGGGAGTCTCTGTCTCGACGGCCGGCTCCGGTTCGCTCCCGGCGTCGGACTCGGTCGCGACGGCGTCGGTCTCGGCGGGCTCCGATTCGACCGGCTCGGGCTCCGCCGGCTCCGGTTCCGTGGTCGACGCGCCCGTACTTTCGTCGAGCGTCCCCGTGTCAGCGGACGGGGTCGCGTCAGGCTCGCTGCGCTCGGTAGCCGATTCAGACGCTTCCTCCGTGGACTGCTCGGTCGTCGTCGGCTCACTCGTGTCGTCGGTGGTGGACGGCGATCGGTCGGCCGACGGCGTCGTCGCAGTAGCGGCGTCCGTCGTCGAGGGCTCGGCTTCGCTCGCGGGCTGGCTCGACACGGCGTCGACGTCTGTCAGATCGGCGAGCGTCGCGCTCCCACTCGCGTCCGGTGCCATCGTCAAGGACTCGACCTCGTCGCGGTCGCCTGCGACCACGCGAGCGGCGTCGAGCGACACGTTCTGGAGCGCCTGCAGGTAACTCGGGGTCGTCTCGTAGTGTTCAATGGCCATCGCCGTGCCCGAGGCGAGGCCCTCGTCGACGCCGGCGGCGACCAGGCTGGCACGCAGTTCGTCGCCGCGTTCCGCGCGGGCGAGCGCCTCGGCCATCGTCGACACGCGGTCCAGCGTCCGCTCGGCCGTGGTGACGGTCCAGCGGTCCCGGGTCTCGGCGTCGACCTGGTTGATGCTCTCCGGTCGCACAGAGGTGTACACCGTGTCCGAGTCCTCCGGCTGGAACGTCCGGGCCTTGCCGGTGATCGAGACGAACATCGGCGGCTCGGCGCGTTCGAGGAACGCCATCTCGTCGGGCTGGTACTGGCCGGCGTACACGACGAACGCGCCCGTCGGGTCCACGATGCGGCCCCGGAGCACGTCCTCGTTGACCTGCTCGACCTCGGTGAGGACGCCGACGACGAACAGGCGGTTGACGCGCGCGCCCGTGGGCGTCACGACGTAGTTGGGCGCGCGCTCCTCGTCGCTCTCGGAGTAGGAGAAGTCCGCGTCCTCGTACTCGGCGGCGAACAGGCGGTACGCGACTTCGCGGCGGCCTGCACCGCCCTGGTCGGACTGGCTCATGCGTCCACCTCCGCGAGCAGCGCACGGGCACGCTCGGCGGGGTCGTCCTCGCTCCGAGCGAACTCGGTGGCGTCGAGGTTTGCCCCGTACTCGTCGACCGACAGCGAGCCGCGGACGCGGTACTCGTGGCCGACGATGCGCTCGGCGATCGTCTCGGCCACAACGGACTGGTCCATCGCGTCGCGGGCGTGTTCCTTCGCGTCGGCCAGGTTACCGCCGTACACCTGGGCCGTGAGTTCGTCGTCGAGGACGGCCGTCACGGTTCCCGTGCCGTCGTCGAGGATGGCCTTCGTGCGGAGGTCGTCCTCGCCGTCGACCTCGCCGTGGCTCCGGCACTGCCCCTTCTGGATGACGCGACCGCACTGGGGACAGCGCTCGATGAGCCCGGACCCGTCCCGAATCGAGATGACGTTTCCGACGAGGGCCACGTCGTACGCGCCGCCGCGCTCGACGGCGTCCCTGATCGGGAGCTGTTCGGGCTCGCTCCGCGCCTCGACCGGCTGATCGAGGGTCGAGACCGTCGAGAACTCCGAGACGTTCACGGACGGGACGCCGCGGAACTCCCGGACGTAGGCGTTCTCGACGTGGACGGACGCGCCGGTCTCGATCTCGGGGCGCGGTTCCCAGTCGGTAAAGGGGAGCCGCGCCGTCTCGTCGGCGAAGGTCCCGCTGAGGATCTCGGTCTCGCCGTCGCGGCCGTCGATGACTTTCGACTCGCACTCGACGATCTGGACGTCGAGCGTGACCCCGCGGTCGCCCGGCGAGAGTTCCGCCAGGGCGGCGTCGCCGCCGACGTCGTAGTCGATGGCGAGGGCGTCGTCGACGCGATCGACGTTCGTGCTCTCCCCGAGGTTCAGTTCGGGGTTGCCTTCCCACTCGCGGACGCTGGCGTTCCCGATCTGGACGGTCTCGCCCGGCTGGAGACCGAAGTCCTCCCAGGCCGTGTAGGAGATTTTGCCGGTCTCGTCGGCGAGTTGCCCCTCGAAGATGACGTGGTCCTCGCCGCGGTAGTGGATCGGCCGCTTCCCGACGGTGAGGATCGTCGCCGTGACGGTGACCGAGGAGTCCTCGGTGGACACGTCGGCGACGTCGACGGCGCTGGGTGCGCCACCGCCACCGCTCGATCCGTCGCCGTACTTCCGGCGGAGGCTCTGTTTGGCCTCGTCGATCGGAACGCTGTACGACACCAGGTTCTCCAGGTCAGATTTGACCTCCTCTTTGTCTACGCCGAGGTCGGAGGCGAGCTCCTCGGCATGATCGTCTAACTCCATCATCGTGGCTTTCGAGGGGCCGTGGTAAAATGTTGTCGTGGCCGCGAGTCAGTCACACTCGGTGAGAGAACGTCGCCACGACGATGCCACCGTAAGAGCGTTATCGACGGACCAGTAACACGGACGACATGCGAGTCGTCGTCAACGCAGCGATGAGTGCGGACGGGAAGATCTCCTCCCGTGAGCGGACACAGATAGCGATCAGCGGGCCGGAGGATTTCGACCGCGTCGACGAACTCAGGGCCGCGAGCGACGCCGTGATGGTCGGTGTCGGGACAGTCCTCGCAGACGATCCGTCACTGACGCTCGACAGCGAACAGCGTCGAACCGACCGCGTCGGGAACGGCGACCCGTCGAACCCAGCCCGAGTGATCGCGGACTCCCGGATTCGGACGCCACCGGACGCGACGATCCTCGACGACGCCGCCCCCACCTATCTGCTCGTCAGCGAAGCGGCACCGACGGACTTCATGGAGGAGATGGAAGACGCCGGAGCGACGGTCATCGCCGCCGGCGACGACAGGGTGGACCTGCCCAGCGCCTTCGAACAGCTCGAAGCAGACGGGATCGACCAGCTCATGGTCGAAGGCGGCGGCGAGCTCATCTTCTCGCTGTTCGCCGCGGACCTGGTCGACGAGTGCTCCGTGTTCGTCGGGCCGAAGATCATCGGCGGCCGGGACGCCCCGACGCTCGCAGACGGCGACGGGTTCACCGAGGACTTCCCGGCGCTGTCGCTGAAGGCGGTCGAGCGACTGGACGAAGGCGTGCTGTTGCAGTGGGACGTTCCCTGAAAAAGGCGAACAGCGAGTCGACGTTAGTGGTCGTGGCCGGTCATCTCGCCGAAGGTCTGGCCGAACCGCTGCTCGAAGAGGTCGAGCGTGATCTCCTCTGCGTCTTTGACTTCCTGTGCGGGTTCGCCCTGGCTGTGGTGGATCGCGCCGTGGATGCGCTGTGCCAGGCCGATCATCGCGATGTCGCCGATGACCTCGGGATCGGTCTCGCCGTCCTGGCGGAGCATGTCGAGCAGGCCCGTCGGGACCGTCAGTTCGTCTTCCGTTCCGTCCTCGTCCTCGATCGTGAGCGTCACCGTCTCCTGGTCTGCCATGTCCCTCCCTTTGGGAACCACCCTAAAGCATCTGTTGGGTCCGCGTCCGTGCGGTGACGGCGCGAATCAGTGATGATGTGGTATTGACTGCCCTGTTCTACACCATACGTCTCTATAGCTCTCCTAGCGAGCTATTTACCGATTCGCCCACGGTAACGTAACATGTCTCCAACCGACCTGCTCACGGTCGTGATGGTCGCGCTGACGCTGCTGTGGGTGACGGATCTGTTTCTCGAATCGGCACGCACTCACACCCGGGTGGAAACGTGCCAGACCCCTGACGAAGACGTCGACGTGTAACCAGTCGATCGAACCGTTCAAACGTCTCTCGAACAGAGGGGAGGGAATTTAGTCGTCGGCTTCCGCGTCTGCCGTCGCACCTTCGGCGGCCTCGGCCGTCGCGTGCTCTTCTAAGTACTCGTCGGCGTCGATCGCTGCCTTCGAGCCCATGCCGCCAGCCGTGATCGCCTGCTGGTAGTGGTGATCGACCACGTCGCCAGCGCCGAAGATGCCTTCGACGGCAGTTTTCGTCTGTCCGCCGCCGCGACCGCCCTGCGTGACGAGGTAGCCGGCGTCGTCCATTTCGACGCCCGTCCCTTCGAGGTACTCCGTGTTCGGCGTGTGGCCGATGGCGAGGAACACCGCGCCGACGTCGAACTCGAACTCTTCGGTCTCTGGGTCGTCGAGTTTCTCCGTCGGGTGGCCCTCGGGGTTTTGGACGAGCGTCACGTGATCGACGCCGTCTTCGGGGGTCCCGTGGATTTCGGTCATCTCGGTGTTTTTCATGATCTCCATGTCGCCCTCCTCGACTTTCTCGTGGACGCGGTCGATCCAGTAGTCCTCGGCGCGGAACTCCTCGCGACGGTGGGCGAGGTAGACGGTGTCGGCGAACTTCGTCAGGAACGTCGCTTCCTCCATGGCGGCGTCGCCGCCACCGACGACGAGCATGTCCTCGTCGCGGAAGAACGCCCCGTCACAGGTCGCACAGGTCGAGACGCCGTACCCCATGAGTTCGTCCTCGCCGGGAATGCCGAGCGTCCGTGCGCTGGCGCCAGAGGCGGCGATCACGGCGTCGGCGGTGTAGACGGTGCCGTCCTTGAGTTCGACGCGGAACGGCCGGTCGCTCGCATCCACGTCGACGATGATGCCGTGGTCGATCTCGGCCCCGAACTGCTTGGCCTGCTCTTTCATGTTGTTGACCAGGTCCGGGCCGCTGATGCCTTCCGGGAAACCCGGGTAGTTGGCGACGTCGGTGGTGAGCGTCAGCTGCCCACCCGGTTCGTCGCCCTCCAGAACGAGCGGATCGTTGTTCGAACGAGCGGCGTAGATAGCTGCGGTCAGTCCGGAAATCCCTGTACCTGCGATGATGAGTTTGCGATGTTCGGCGACCTCGGCAGTCATATCTCATCGTATTGTCGGCCGGGCTATTAACCCTGCGCTGTTGTGCGCAGTTCGCACAATAGTATTGCCCTAACAATACACAACTGCCGAGGCGGTGTAGCTACTATCGGACCCACTAAACCCGACTTTCGGAGTCCGGCATGTGTTGACAACCCATTATGGCGGTGTAGAAATACGCGTGCCCCACAATACCGTTCGGGAAGACTTGACACTCACGGCGGTGAGAGGATGGGAGTCTCGGCGGTTGCCGAACGGACCCGGCCGCCATGGGGAGACTAATGGTCCCGCCGGACTCATGCCCCAGCATGCCCGCTGATCTCGAAGAGAAGACCGATCGCTACGAGGGGTTACTCGCCGAGGCGCTGGCGGAGGCAGAGATTGCCGTCCCGGCCGACACGCCGCTCGCCGACGCAGCCGACGAGTATCAGGAAATGGCAGCCTCCTACCTCGAGGACGGCCGTCACTTCCGCGACGAGGACGATCTCGTGAACGCACTCGCCTCGTTCTCGTACGGACACGCGTGGCTGGACGCAGGGGCGCGGCTGGGGTTGTTCGACGTGCCCGCAGAGGGACACCTCTTTACCGTCTAGACGCACGCAAGCTGCGTTGGGTGCTTTCCGACCCTGAAACCGTGTTGTCGGGTTTTTACGTTCAGAGAGGGAAGTCGTCAGTATGCCCGGCAGTTACAGCGACAACCGGACTGTCTAACTCGTCGGAGCAGTCTTCTTTGTGATCGCAGTGGCCGGCTCCATCGTGTACGACTGGGAGTTCGGCGGGAGTGCGGACCCGCTGCCGTCAGCGCTCGCCGTCCTCGCAGTCGCCATCGCCATCGCGGTGACGGTGCTCCGAAACCGGTAACAGGCGACGAAGGGAGCCGACGGCACTGCTGCGGTCGGTGCTCGTAGCCTGGCTTGTCGCATCTATCGCAGCGGATAGAGGGGATTCCGTATGCTGCCGGGCACGCGGGACGGAAGATACCGTGCTCGAAAGGATCGGGCGGTCGATACCCGTCCGCGGAACGCCGGTCAGTTCGCGAAGGCTCTCGACCTGGCGCCCACGCAGGTCCGCCATCACCTGATCGTCCTGCAGGACAACGACGTCGATCGATCTCTCCGTCGTTGGGGACACAGCCTGGGCGAGTACGATCCAGGGTCAGGTAGCTTCACCCTTCGGCCCCCCTATTCACCGTTCAGCAGACAGGTCACGGATGGCCGCCTCACGGGCGATAGCGCGGTTGTGCGCCTGTTATGGCCCGTGTTACCACCCACTCCATTCAGCGAAAGGTTTATATGCTTTTCGAGCTTACTATGAGTTAGCAGCACGCCGGTAGATTTTTTACGCTTTCGCCGCCGGCAAGCCACGATTCCCCCATGAGCGACACAACAATCCGAACCACAGAGACAGAACAGACCGGCAACCGAGAGACGACCGAATCCACGACCGAGCGAGAATCGACGAGCGAACAGGTATGTCCCGAGTGCGGTGGGAACCTCGTAACCGACAGCGAACACGGCGAAACCGTGTGCCGCGAGTGCGGCCTGGTCGTCGAAGAAAACGAGATCGACCGCGGGCCGGAGTGGCGCGCGTTCAACAGCAGCGAGAAAGACGAGAAGTCCCGCGTCGGCTCACCGACGACGAACATGATGCACGACAAGGGGCTCTCGACCAACATCGGCTGGCAGGACAAGGACGCGTACGGACGGTCGCTCAGCTCCAGCCAGCGCCAGAAGATGCAGCGACTGCGTACGTGGAACGAGCGGTTCCGCACCCGCAACTCCAAGGAGCGCAACCTCAAGCAGGCCCTCGGCGAGATCGACCGCATGGCCTCGGCACTCGGCCTTCCGGAGACCGTCCGTGAGACCGCGAGCGTCATCTACCGCCGCGCCCTCGACGAGGACCTGCTGCCGGGCCGGTCCATCGAAGGCGTCGCCACCGCGTCCCTGTACGCAGCGGCCCGTCAGTCGGGGAACCCCCGCAGCATCGACGAGATGATCGCCGTCTCCCGCGTCGACGACATGGAGATGACTCGAACCTACCGGTACATCATCCGGGAACTGAACCTGGAGATCAAGCCGGCAGACCCCGAGAGCTACGTCCCTCGGTTCGTGTCGGACCTGGACCTCTCCGACGAAGTCGAACGCGGCGCTCGCGAACTCCTCGAGGACGGCCGTCAGGCTGGCCTGCTCAGCGGGAAGAGCCCCGTCGGGCTCGCCGCCGCAGCCGTCTACGCCGCCGCGTTGCTGGCCAACGAGAAAGTCACCCAGAGCCAGGTCAGCGACGTCGCCTCGATCAGCGAGGTAACCATCCGGAACCGGTACAAGGAGCTCCTGGAAGCGAAACAGGTCTCCGCGTGAACTGTCTCCGGTCCGGATCGTTGGTTGTGAACTGTTGACAAGCTTTTTCTACCTGCCGATTGTGAACAATGCACGCATGAAGGAGGCATACGTCCGACTGCTCTGTCCGGAATGTACGAAAGGGTGGGAGTCGACGCCGAACGATCTCCCGTCGCACAAACGAACGTTTCACTGTCCGAACTGCCACGCGAGTCGCCGCCTCGCCGAGTTCACCCGGACAGACCGAGACCTCGAGACGTTGAAATCCCTTCAGTGATCGGGGACTGAACCCGTTTTTACCCGCTCGTCGGCGAAAGCGCGCCACAGGCTTCACAGCGCAGCAACAACGCGCCCTGTTCGCGCTCGAACTTGGTGTCCGGGAGTCCGCATTCCGGACAGATGACGAACTCCTCGACGTATTCGTCGAGCGCTTCCTGGACGCGGCGTTCGCCGAATTCACCGGTCAGTCGCGCACGACCGCTCTCGTCGATGTGCCCGCTCGTCCCGAGCTCGCTCTGGAGGAACTTCATCACGTGATCGTCTTCGCGACCGAGACGTTTCGTGGTGGACTGGAAGTTCTCGTAGACCGTGACGTTCCCTTCCTGACGGACTTCGGGGTCAGGAACGTCGAACCGATCCGTGCTCCCCTCGATATCGGGGGTGTGTTCCATCGCCCGGTCGAGTTGATCCTCGTAGTCCATACCGGTAACTGAACCGCGCGCGAGACAAAAAACTTTCAACCGCGGGTGCACACTGCCGCCGTCCCGGGCCGGACTGTGTGATTTCACTTATACCGGATACGAAACAACTCGTATGCTATTGGATGAGAAACACGAATCACTTGAAAACCCCATTATTGCCGGCTCTCTGGCAGGGACCCATGTTAACGGGACTCAGAGTAATACTATAACCCTTGAGTGGTTACGCTCGGATGACCATGAAGAAGCAGGAACTCATCCATCTCCACGGCCTGCTTGCACAGGTACAGAACCACTACGAAGAGAAGACAGGCAACACCGTCGAGCACGACGAGTACGCCCGAATCAACGTCCGACCGACGTCGATTCACAAATCCAAGGACGACCACAAGGAAGCCGTCTTCGCGCTGGCCGACGGCATCAATTCCGAGATGACCGAAGAGAAGACCGAACAGGTTCCTGCTGCCGCCGACTAACGGCACTCTTTCGCTGTCTTCCACTCACACTCTTCGAGTTCTCTCTCTTTCTCTCCACCGATCTTTCACACGCCAGCGGTGGCTCTCCGTCGGGCGTGACGAACAGCCCACCGACAGGGGGAAGTTCGCAAAGTCGTGTCGTGAAAACCGGCCAGTCGTTACTTGTCGATCAGTTCCTCGAACTCCGGAAGCACCTCGTCGCCAGCTGACTCCTCGCTGACGGCGTCGTCGTCCGCCGTCTCGGTCGTCGAATCCTCGTTCGCGTCCTCGTCTTCCTCTTCGATCTGTTCGATTTCGAGGACGTCGAGCGGGATGTTTTCGAGGCGCTGGCCGATCTCTTTCCGGGCGATGCGAGCGGCGTGTTCCTCACGTTCGACGTTGAACACGGTCATCTCCAGCTCCAGAGCGACCAGACTCTCGTCGGCTGCGATGAACGCCGGTTCCAACTCTTCCCCGCAGTGTGGGCAGGACCGCTCCCCCATGTTGATCTCGACGTAGTTGAGGTCGGGATTCAGCATCTCGCCCGTTTTCGAGATGGCGATACGGACGGCTTCGTCCGGCGTCTCGACGTCGTACACCGGAACTGCGGCCTCCACGACAACTCTGCAGTTCATGCCCACGGATTGGCTAGCCAGTGGTAAGAAGGTTAGCGTCCGTTCAACCGGTATCGCTAGCCTGTACGGGTTACGGACTGCCTGCTCGCCCGTCTCGAATCGCCCGCCGGCGGTGGCGTCGGCGCAGGTCGACTCGTAACCCCCAAGCCGGTCCATCCCATCCCTCCCCGTGATGGAACAGGGAGTCATCGACGTCGGATCGCTTCCGGGTGGGTTCGACCTCCAGTCGACCGTCGAGAGCGGGCAGTCCTACCTCTGGAGTCGCGAGGACGGAACGACCTACGAAACAGCCGACGCCTACGGGGGCTCGGAGTGGTACTGGACGACCGTCCGCCACCCGGCCCGCGACGACCCAGCAGTCCTCCGCGTCCGGCAAGTCGATGGCCGCCTCGAATGGGAATCACACGTCGACGCAGCGGACCGTCTCCGGCACCGCCTCCGCCTCGACGACGACCTCGGGCAGATCGTCGCCGAGACCCCGGACGACCGACTCCTCCGAGACGCCTACGAGACCTACGGTGGAATGCGTCTCGTTCGGGACCCGCCGTTCCCCACGCTCGTCTCCTTCATCTGTTCTGCACAGATGCGGGTCGCCCGCATCCACCGCATGCAGGAAACGCTCCGTCAGACGTTCGGCCAAGAGATTACCTTCGACGGCAACAGTTACCACGCCTACCCGACGCCGGAGACGCTGGCGGAGACCACGGAGGGAAAGCTCCGAGAGTTAGGGCTCGGTTACCGTGCGCCGTACGTCCAGCGGAGTGCCGAACTCGTCGCCACGGACGAGCTCGACCCGGCGGACGCGCGCGGCCGACCGTACGAGGAGGCCAGATCGTTTCTCACCGGATTCGTCGGCGTCGGAGACAAGGTAGCCGACTGCATCCTGTTATTCTCGCTCGAATACCTCGAAGCCGTGCCCCTTGACACCTGGATTCGAACCACCATCGAGGAGTACTATCCCGAGTGTGACCAGGGGTCGTATGAAGAGACTTCGCGTGCCATCCGAGAGGCCTTCGGCGGGAAATACGCCGGCTACGCACAGACCTACGTGTTCCATTACCTCCGCAACGGCGGGGAGTGACGGATAACCGGGGACGGTTGGGAAGTCACGTACCCTTTTCAGGTGTGGCGATGAAGCGCCACGCATGGCAGATCGCGTCCGCGCACACGTGTTCGTCACCGGGAAAGTCCAGGGCGTGTACTACCGCGCGAACACCAGGGATACCGCCCGTGAACACGGGGTCGACGGCTGGGTCCGCAACCTGGACGACGGTCGCGTCGAGGCCGTCTTCGAGGGGCCAGCGGACGACGTCGAGGCGCTGGTCGAGTGGTGTCACGAGGGGAGTCCGCGAGCCCGCGTCGACGACGTCGACGTCGAGTACCAGGACGACGAGGGAATCGACGGGTTCGAGATCCAGTACTGACCTCCCGCAGGCTTAACGGTCGGCCGGTCGAAGGCTCGCGCATGTTGATCCAGGACCAGGCCGTCCTCGACGAGAACGCCGCGGCGCTGGGGGTGCCGCGGAAACAGCTGATGGAGTCGTCCGGGAACGCCGTGGCGCAGGTCGTGCGCGAGGTCGCCGACCCCGGCAGCGACGTGACGATCGTCGCCGGCCGCGGGAACAACGGCGGCGACGCGTTCGTCACTGCACGGTTTCTCACCGACTACGACGTGCGCGTCCGCCTGCTGGGCCGTCCCGAGACCATCACGACCGACATCGCCCGGGAGAACTGGGAGGCGCTCCAGCGGGCCGAACTCGACGCCCAGGCGGTCCGCGACTCGGCCGACCTCGACGTCGGGGCGCCGGACGTCGTCGTCGACGCGATGCTCGGAACCGGCGTGACGGGGGCGCTCCGTGAACCGGCGGCGACGGCCGCCGAGCGAATCAACGACGCCGACGCGACGGTCGTCGCCGTCGACGTGCCGTCCGGCGTCAACGCGGACACCGGCGAGGCCGCTGGCGTCGCCGTCAACGCCGATCACGTCGTCACGTTCCACGAGACGAAACCCGGTCTGCAGGACGTCGACGCCGAGGTGACGGTCGCAGACATCGGCATCCCCGCGGCCGCCGAGCTGTTCGTCGAACGCGGCGACCTCCTGCGGCTCTCGCGTGACCCGCAGAGCCACAAGGGCGACCACGGCGAAGTCCTGATCGTCGGCGGCGGGCCCTACACCGGTGCGCCGGCACTCGCTGCCCAGTCGGCGTTCCGCGCCGGCGCGGACCTGGTTCGAGTGGCCTGTCCGGCGTCGGTCGCCAGGGAGGTCCAGAGCTTCGAGGAGGGCATCATCATGCGGTCGTTCGCCGGGGAGATGCTCCAGCCCCACCACGTGGACCAGCTCCTCGACCGGGCCGTCGAACACGACGTCGTGGTGTTCGGCCCGGGCCTCGGCAACGCGAACGGGACGCTCGAGGCCGTCGGGGAGTTCCTCGAAGCGTTCGACGGGCGCGCCGTCGTCGACGCAGACGCGCTCCAGGTCGTCCCCGACGTGGACACCGACGCGACGCTGCTCTGTACGCCCCATCAGGGCGAACTCCAGAAGATGGGTGGGGAGACCCACGAGGACTGGCGCGAGCGCGACGACCTCGTCGCGGGGTTCGCCGACGACCTCGGTCACACGCTCCTGGTGAAAGGCGCGTACGACGTCATCTCTGACGGCGAGACGACGCGGGTCAACCGCACGGGGAACCCCGGAATGACCGTCGGCGGCACCGGCGACGTGCTCGCGGGCGTCGCGGGCGCCCTGTTGTGTACACAGGACCCCGTCGACGCGGGCGCGATCGCTGCGTACGCCAACGGTCGCGCTGGCGACCTCGTCGTCGAAGACAGGGGGTTCGGCCTCACGGCCGCGGACCTCCTGAACGCCATCCCGACCGCGCTCTGGGGTGACAGCGATGGGTGACGACGAGGGACCTGACGGGACGAGCGACGACCTGACCCACACCGACGAGTCCGGAAACGTCCAGATGGTCGACGTCGGAGACAAACCCGACACGGCCCGTCGCGCCGAGGCCCGCGGGGAGATCCACCTCCAGGAATCGACCATCGAGGCGATCCGCGAGGACGGCATCGAGAAGGGCGACGTGCTGGCGACGGCCCGCGTCGGGGCGGTCCAGGCCGTCAAGCACACCTGGGAGACGATTCCGATGTGTCACCAGATTCCGATCACGAACGTCGACACCGACTTCGAACTCGACGACGACCACGTCACGCTGACCGTCGCCGTCGAGACCACCGGCAAGACCGGCTGCGAGATGGAAGCGCTCGAGGGCGTCACGACGGGGCTCAACGTGGTCTGGGACATGGTGAAAGCAGCGGAAAAAGACGCCGACGGCCAGTATCCGGACACGGCGATCCGCAACGTGCGCGTCGTCCAGAAGCAAAAACTGGCGCTTGAGTGACGGGGAACCGTAACCGGTTTCGGGTACGCGGTGTCGGAACCACGAAGCATAAGTTTTCGAGACGCTATGATTTCGGTATGCGACACATTGGACTGAAAGTCCGCATGGCGATCGTCGGATCGCTGTTGTTCCTCTTCTACGCCGTCGCCGCCCTCGTCGCGATGGCTGCGTTCGGAACCGGCGTCCTCCCGCTCGTCCTGATCGGGAGCGTCGTCCTCGTCGGGTTCCAGTACAAAGTCGGTAAATGGGCAGCCCTCCGTAGCGTCGGTGCCGAAGACATGCCGGAAGACCGGTTCCAAGACGTCCACCGGTCCGTCGAGCGTATGTCCGAGGAGATGGGCATCGACAAACCGCGACTGATGGTCGCCCGGATGGGCGTTCCCAACGCCTTCGCCGTCGGTCGGAAAGGCGCCGGGACCGTCGTCGTCTCCGAGGAACTGATGCAGTTGCTCGACAGAGACGAACTCGACGGCGTCCTCGCCCACGAGCTCGCTCACATCGCCAACCGCGACGTGGTGATGATGGTGCTCGGCCAGGGAATCGCCTCGATCGTCGCGATCGTCGCTCAGTACGTCGTCCTGCTGACCGGCGACAACGACATCGCGGACTTCATCCTGGCCATCGTCGTCGGCCAGATCGTCCAGATGTTCGTGATGATCTTCGTGCTGGCCATCTCGCGGTACCGCGAGTACGTCGCCGACGCCGACGCCCGTCGGACCATCGGCAACGGCGACCCGCTGGCCCGCGCACTCGAAAAAATCTCGCAGGGCAACCAGCGCGCCCGCGATTCGGCCGTCGACGAACAGGTCAACGCCCTCTGTATCTTCGGACAGGACATGGGCATCGCCAAACTGTTCTCGACGCACCCCCCGACAGAGAAGCGCATCGAACGCCTGCGTAACTGATGGCGCTTCGCGAACTGCTCGCGGCCGTCCTGAGCGTGGGTCTCGGGGTGTTTTTCGTCGCGTACCCACAGGCGATCATCCAGATTCACACGGCGGGCCGATACCCTGACGGCCGTCACGGTGAGTACGGCACCGACGGCGACCCGCCACGAAAGTGGCAACTGGTCGTCCGAGGGATCGGGGTACTCGCAATAGTGGTCGGCCTGTGGATCGCTGCACAGCAGTACGTCCGCTAACTGGCGGAAAACGGGCAGCGACTACGCTGATTCTGCCGGAACCAACTCGCCTGCTTTCGACCGGGACCGTTCGACCACGGCCGGCCGGGCCTCGAACTCGATGACGACCTCGTCGCCGTAGTCGACAGTTTCGACGTGGCCGTGGTCGTGAATCCAGGAGACGAGGCTCATCGTGTCGTCGGTCATCGGCAAGACGAGTCGCTCGCGTTCGAGCGCCGGGAGTTCGCGGTCGATCCGCGAACAGAGGTCCTCGACGTTAGCGCCGCTTTTCGCGCTGACGGCGACCGGGTTCGGCGCCAGCGCCGACAGCGCTTCGCGCTTCTCACGGAGTTCCTCGTCGCTGACCGTGTCGATCTTGTTCAACACGGTGACGATGGGCGCTTCGTTGCGCTCGTAGAGCGTGTCGTGACAGGTGACCAGTTTCTCGCGAATCTCCTGGATCGGTTCGCTCACGTCCACGACGAGCAGGACCAGATCGGCACGGTACACCGCGTCGAGCGTGGACTTGAACGACTCGACCAGCCAGTGCGGGAGGTCCGTGATGAACCCGACGGTGTCGGTCACGAGCACGTCGCGACGCTCCATCTCGGCGCGGCGCGTCGTCGTCCCGAGCGTGGTGAACAGTCGGTCCTCGCTCTCGGCGGTCGGATCGAGGTCCGGATGGAGTTCCTCGTTGGCGTCGACGTCCAGGTCCTCGGCGAGTCGGCGCAGGAGCGTCGACTTCCCGGCGTTCGTATAGCCCGCCAGCGCCACGAGATCGAAGCCGGACTCGCGGCGCTGTTCGCGGCGGTGTTGCTCGGTCTGCTCGATGTTCGCGAGCTCGTCCCGGATGTTCGAGATCTGTTTTTTGATGTCCTGCTCGCGCGATTCGTCGTACTCACCGAGCCCCATGAACCCCGGCCGTTCGTCGCGCTTGGCGAGACTCGCCTTGGCTTCGGCCCGCGGGAGTTCGTACCGGAGTTCGGCGAGTTCGACCTGGAGCTGTGCCTTCCGGGTCTGGGCACGCTGGCCGAAGATCTCCAGGATGAGCCGGAACCGATCGATGATCCGCGTGTCCTCGGGAAGCTTGTTGCCGAGGTTGTACGTCTGGTACGGACCGAGCTGGTTGTCGAAAATGACCACCGTGGCGTCCGTCGCAGCGACCGTCGCTGCGAGCGTCTCCGCCTTCCCCTCGCCGATGTGGTGCGCCGGGTCCTCTGTCCGGGTCTGTGTCACCTCACCCGCCATCTCGTACCCGGCCGCCCGTGCCAGGTCGCGAACCTCCTCGGTGTCGGGCGTGCCCGAGTCCACCCGCTTTGCGATGACCGCTCGCTCAGTCTGGGGTTGTGTCTCCGTCACTTAGTCCGTGATAAGACGCGGACCTATTTAAAGACAGGGACGGCCGCCGTCCTGCGATTCCCGCGGGACTGGTAGGGAAGCAGCAACTGAACGACCAGCATCGGCATGGAGACCCAACAGACCAGCGATGAGTACCTGGGACGGCCCGGAACCGCCCGGAACAGCCGTCAGACGGGCGGCAGACGGGCACAAAAGCCTTAACGCAGCGTCATCAGATGTCTGATGTGACATGGTCGATATAACACCGCAGCAGATCGGGCTCGAAGTCGGCGGTGGCGCGGTGGTCGGCGCGGTCATCGGCTTTGCAGCCAAGAAGATCGCCAAGATCATCGCGATCATCGTCGGTCTCGAGCTCGCGCTGTTCAAGTTCCTCGAAACGAAGGGGATTCTGATCGTCGACTGGGGTGCGATCACCGGAGCCGCCAGCGAGAGCGCAGATACGGCCGCCAAGGCGCCCGGCTGGATCATGAGTCTCCTGGCGGCACTGCCGGTCAGCGCCGGGTTCACCGGCGGCTTCCTGGTCGGCTTCAAAAAAGGATAACGCGGCGATTCGAGTGACTGTTTCTACGGCGTCTGTCGGCTGCCCGGTTGCGGGAAGCGCTGCGTGACGTTCTGCCCTCTATCGGTCTGTGTCGGCGCTTGTTTTGCGGTCTTGCTCCCGGTGACGAGGAACTCGATCGCGTGTCCGATCAGCACCTCGTTGTCCGCGGTCGCGTAGTTTGACGGACTCAGGAACGTCGCGTCACCGATGACGGTGGCGTTCCCGCTCCGCGCTGCGACGCCGTACTGCTCGTTCGCGCGGGTCGTCGAGAGACGCGTGCGGTTCGTCGCAGTCAGTAACACCTCGGCGGACGACCCGTTCGCTGCGACCGGCGTCGCGCGCTGGAACACGGCCCGCTCGACGCCCTCGATCGACTGCGACTCGTTCGGAGGCGTCGCGTACACGTGCTGGAAGTTGTTCGCGTTCTCGTGCATGTTGTACAGGTAGCCAGTGCCGACAGCCACGTCGAACTGGGAAGCGATCGACGTGAGTTCAGTCGAGACCTGCGTGACGCTGATCCCGCTCATGAGCCCCCCGGAGACCTCGGTCCGCGATGGTTCGGCCAGCATGAGGACCCGGCCCCCTCGATTGGCGAAATCGGTGACGCCCTTGACCTCGCCGGACGCGAAGGGTTTCTGCGGGGCGATGACGACCAGCGCGTCAGCACCGCGGAGCGAGCGGTTGATTCCCTTCGACTGGAACTGCTGTTGTTTCCCGGAGCCGTGGAAGCGGACCTCGTGGCCCGCCTCGACCAGTGACCGAACGAACGGCTGGATCTGGGCGCGCGTGAAGCCGTTCGCGTGCGATCGATCGATGACGACGACCTTCGACTCGGCCCCGGCGTCGACGGTGACGTTCCCCGTCTGGTCCGGAACGTCGACGAGATGAGAACTCGGCTCCAAGATGCTCGCGTTGGTCGCCGTGCGACCCTGTGACCCCGAGGTCGATGCGAGCAGCGGCGCGACGGCTCCGAGAAGGACGATCACCGTGACGATGGCAACGAACACGCCAGCGAGTCGGGACTTACTCATCGGTGATCACCTCCCGGCCCTCGACGCTACCGTAGAGCGCGAGATACCGGTAGGTCTCGACGCCGCGGTAGCCGAACGGCTCTTCCTCGACGACGACCGTCGTGTTGCCGTCGGTTCGGGCCTGTCCGAACAGCGAGAGGCTCTGTTGCTGCGGCGGTTCCTTTTCGACGACCGCGTAGTCGTCGAGATCCGCGCGGGCGGCCGCGTGCGCGACGGCCGTGTCCAGATCGCCGATCCGGTCGGCGATCCCGTTCTCGACGGCGCGCGAACCGATGTACACCTTGGCGTAGGAGACTTCCTCGCGGGTCAGTTCCAGGTTCTTCCCACGTTCAGCCATCACCGTTCCGACGAACTCGCTCCTGAGGGTCTCGGTCTGTGCGAGCGCTTCCGCTTTGGTGAACCCGGTCCCCTTGTCGGGACCGGACGTGATCGCGCCGGCCGAACCGGCGCCGCTCGGTACCGTGGCGATGACGCCGACGCTGCCCACCATCGAACCCGGCGTGACGTAGATCCGGTCTGCCGGCAGCATCCCGAAGTAGCCGCCGGACGCACCGATCCCCTCGACGCTGGCGACGACCGGCATCTGCGCGGCTGTTCGGTTGACCGCCAGGTAGAGCGACTCACTGGCGGCGACCGACCCACCCGGGCTGTTGACCGTGAGAACGACTGCCTCGATCGATCCGTTCTGTCGTGCTTCGCGGAGGTCCTCGCGGACCCGATCCACCGAACTGGTCGTGATCGGTCCCTCGACGGAGACGACCGCGACCGAATCCGGCGAACTCTGGCTCAGAGCACGGGTGAGACCCGCAGCGTACGGAGCCACGACCGCACCGACCAGGACGGCGACGACCGCGACGACCACGTACTTCCACGCGGCCGACCCGGTCGACCCACTGTTTCGTGACATGTTGCAGGCCCATCCTCACGGTGACAGCGTAGAATAGTTTTCAAACAGGCAACTGGTTGCGAGAAATTTCTCCTACCCGGAGTGGAGCAGACCACAGAGAGGAGCGCCGACTCACCGCGTCGAGAGTTCGTCCTCGTCGGAGATGATGCGCGTCTCGGCTTCCCCGCTGGTGTGTTCGTTGACGAGGTCGTAGAACTCGTTTTGCATGCCGGCGGGGAACCGAATGACGCCCACCCAGGAGCCGTCTCCCTGCCACTCTTCGCGTTCCAGGTCGCCGAACTGCCGGATGCGCGACTGGGCTTTCCCGGCGTAGTCCGGCGGGACCTGGACGGCGACGGTGATCTCGTCGAACCGAATCGGAATGATCGGTCGCAGGTCGTCCAGGGCGTCGTCCACCTGGTTCTCGACCGGTTCCATCGGATCGACTTTGAACCCCGCCTCCTCCAGGGCCGACTCGATGCGGTCCGGCGGGTGTGGCGCGTCGTCCATCTGCGGGTTGACCGCGTTGCGAGTGATGTGGTTGACGAGCTGCTTGTGCTTCTGTTCCTGCATCTCGCGGCGCTGCTCGGCCGTGATCTGGATCTCACCCTCCTTGATGACTTCCGGGATGATCTCCATCGGATCGGTCGTCTCGAACACCTCTTCGAGGGCGGTCTCCGCAGGACGGTCTCCCCGGGACGCGTCTTCGAACACGTCCTCAGCGGCGATGACGTCCTCCAGGTCGTCGTCGAACTCCCCGCGTTTGATCGCGAGCGCTGCGTCCGGATCGACCAACACCTCGAATCGTTCCCCGTGAGACTCCAATCGGGCCGTCACTGCCTCGTCAAGCGATATCATAGATGAGGGTTACACCGGGACGCATATAAGGTGTTTCCCGGCCGAACCGTTCGTCCCCGCCCTGTCCGGGGGATAGCAGCCGCTGGGAAGGCGGGACGAAGAAAGGAAGAGTGCAGGTTACTCCTCGTCGTCGGTCTCGTCGGCTTCGTCCGGGTCGTCGTCCTCGGACGCGAGTAGATCGAGGTCGACCAGGTACTCTTCGACTTCCTCGTCGGTGAGCATGCGGAACTGCTCGGTCTCGACGTCGACGGTCGCGAGGCCGACGCCTTCTGGCCGCAGTCCGCTCTCGTTGACCGATCCCAGCGAGCGAAGCGCCAGTCCCACGGCCCCGTCGAGATCGATGTCCTCGTGGTAGTGTTCTTCGAGGTACTCCCGGATGTCGCCCCGGTCGGCACCGACGGCGAGCGCCTTCCACTCGTAGGGGGTTCCGGACGGATCGGTCTCGAACAGGCGCGGTTCGCCGTGCTTGTTGATGCCGCCGATGATGAGCGCGACGCCGAACGGGCGCGCACCGCCGACCTGGGTGTACTGCTGGATGTGATCGGTGATCTCCTTGGTCAGCGACTCGACGTCGATCGGCTCCTCGTAGCGTAGCTGGTTGACCTGTGCGCGTCGCCGGGCGAAGTCGATGAGCTGGCGGGCGTCGGCGACGTGGCCGGCACTGGCGATGCCGACGTGGTCGTCGGCCTTGTGGATCTTCTCGACGCTCGACCGCTCCATCAGCGGCGACCGGATGCGCTTGTCTACCGCGAGGACGACACCGTCTTCGGCGCGGATGCCGATCGAGGCGGTGCCGCGCTTGACGGCCTCCCGGGCGTACTCGACCTGATAGAGGCGACCGTCCGGGGAGAAGATGGTGATCCCCCGGTCGTAGGCCTGCTGTTGTGATTGTCCCTGCATAGTTACTCGAAATCGAGTGTCGTCGCCCCCGCGAACGCCGAGTCGACCTGCACGTCGTAGCGTCCGTCCCGAACGACGGCAGTCCGCTCGTCGCCCTCGAAGGTGACTGTTCTCTCGTCGGTGCTTTCCGGGTCGGCTCCTATATACTTTTCCTCACAGGCACGTACTGTCCCGCTCACGCCCCGCACTCTCACGCCCAGCTCCTGCCCGTCGATCTCGTGGAGACAGGCCACCGCCGCTCGCGCCCGGTCCTCCTCGCCCCGTCGGGTCCGGACGATGGCGTAGCCGGCCCCGTCGCTGAGCGCGAATCGGATCACTGTCAGGTCCAGATCCGCACTCACCGCGTCCCCGAAGAGGTTCTGGGCGGCGTACCACAGATGGCGCTGGAACTCACCCCGACGGAGCGTCACGTCGGGCCAGCTCTCGATGGCGACCGCGAGATACCGCCAGCGCGGCCGCAGGTGTTTCGGGAGGTGCTTCATCGCTCCTCGTCGGAATTGGCGCCGGGCGCCCGCTCGGCGACGAGCACGCCCACCTGATCGTGGATCCGTTCGACGGCCGTCAGGGCGAACCCGGCGTCAGTCAGTGCGTCGGCCAGCACGCCCACCGTCGACGGATCGTCGACCTCGGGCGTGTAGAACGGTTCGTCCGGATCGGGCTCGCCGAAGAACATCACGTCGCCGAGGACGAATCGCCGCGGTTCCAGCGCCGCGATGACGTCGATCGCCTCGCGCTTTTCGTCGGCACTCAGGTGGTGCATGGCGAAGTTCGAGACGACGACGTCGACGTCGGCGTCGTCGGGCAGGTTCGGGTCGCGGAACCGACCCTCGCCGAATTCGACGTTGTCGAGGTCCTGGTCGGCCGCTTTCCCGCGCGCCTGGTCGAGCATCCCCTCGCTGATGTCGCGGCCGATGACACGCCCGGCGTCGGGGGCCAGGGCGAGGGCGATCGCCCCGGTTCCGGTCCCCAGGTCGAGCACCACGTCGTCGGGACCGGGCGCTGCGTGGTCGACGACCAGGCCAGCACAGGCTCGGTACTCCTCGGTCTGGTCCTCGTCGTAGTCGGCAGCGACCTCGTCGAAGCGAGCGGCGTGTTCGTCCAGGCTCCGTTTCATACCCTGTTGCTGGGCTGCCACCCCAATGAAAGACTCGGAACCACGGGCCAGCCGGGGTGCGAAACACCCCCAAAGTCAAATACGTACCCACACCAGACAGGAGTATGCAACGGCAGGCACAGGGGGCGACGATCGCGGTCAGTGGGCTTCTCTTGGCGGGCGTACAGCTGGTCCACGCGACCAGTCGGACACAGACGACGGTCGGATTCCTGATCGACGGGGTCCCGTTCGTCCTGATGGCCCTGGCCATCACGTACGCAGGGTACTGGGTCCTGCGAGGGACGGACGACGAGCACACGACCATCGTGGGTGCGTGGGCGCTGGGCGGCGCCGTGGGATTCGCCGCGATCTCCGCGCTCTTGCTGACGAGCATGAATGTCGCGCTCGACACCTTTCCGGTGTTCGAGTCCGCGCCCGCGATCGCAATCGACAGCATCACCGTCGGTATCCTCGCCGGCGTCCTCGTCGGCGTCTACGACGCGCGAAGCAGAACGCGCCTGGCGGAACTGGAACGCCAGCGCGACCGCATCGAAGGGTTCGCGAACCGCGCGGCGGACATGAACAACTACGGCCGGGCGCTCAACGAGTGTGCCACCGTCGAGGAAGTGTCCGCGCTCTGCATCGAGGCCGTCGCGACCCTCGTCGACATCACCGACACCGCGTTCGTCGAACGCCGGGGCGAGATGGCGACGATCGTCGACGCCACCATCGTCGGCGTCCCGGACGAGACCATCGCCGAGATGGCGATGCGTGGCCGAGACGCCGAGCTCGCGACCGTGGTGACCCACACCGAGGACGTGCCGGCAACCCTCGACGGCGTCGAGTCACTGCTGACGATCCGCGTCGCCGAAACGGAACACAGCCAGATCACCATCGTCGCGCTCAACCGCGGCAGCCAGGAGATCACGGACGAGACGAAAGCCCTCCTGGAGATGCTCGTTTCCCACGCTGGGACGGCCCTGGAGAACATCTACAGCCCCAGCCACCGGGTCGGCGACGGGAACGAACAGATCGACATCGAATTCGAGGCCGGGCGAGAGAAGTAACAGCCGCTCGTTAGTCGCCGCTCCGGTCGTCCCGCTCTTCGTGCTCGCCGTGTTCGCCGCGCCAGACCCCCGGTTCGACGAAGGCGTCGGACTGTCGGTCGCGGTTGCGGTCGGCCAGTCGCCCCCACTCCGCGAGCCCCTCGTCGATCTGCTCGGCGGTGAATCCGATGGCCTCGCCGATAGCCCGGAGTTCACGCGGCGCTCGCAAGTGCAGATGCGAGCGCGGGTCCACGCTGACGACGTACGGAACGTCGAAAGCAACGACGAGTTCTCGCAGTTTGCGGAGGTCCTGGACGGCCTGGACACGGCGACCGCCCTCGACGCGGAGGACGCGCCGGAGCGAGAACTCGATTCGGACGCCGTTGCGCGCCGCTTCCTTCGCGAGGACGTGATTGAAGTCGCCGCCGTCCATCGGGTGGGCGAGGACGTCGACCGCCGCCTGTTCGACGGCGAATCGGTTGATCCGCTCGCTGCCGCCGTGGACGCAGACCAGGTCTTTCTCCGCCCGGTAGTTGCCGACGTAGCCGCTCGCTCGCGACGGGTCCTCGGCGCGCACCTCGACGGCGTCCACGATGTCGAGGTCGAAGGCGTCGCGGACGCGGTCGAGGTCGGCGTCGTGGCGACTGTCGCCGTGGTTGCGAACGACGAGTCCCGAAAAGCCGTACTCGCTGGCGGTTCGGGCCAGCCGTGAGACTGTGCTCGTCCCGTCCGGCCGCGCGTGAACCGCCTCGTACATACCTCATCGGTGCCCGCGGCCGCCTCTTTGGCGTTTCGAATGGCCCGCGACGACTCAGTCGCCGTCCGAGTCGTCGCTCGCCTCGTCTTCGTCGGCGATGAACTCTTCGAGCGCCTCGCGGGCGTTCTCGACGGCGGCCTCTTTGGTCGCGGGGTAGGCTTCGACCTTGGCGCGGACGGTAAGTCCCTCACCGAGGCGGACGTCGCCGTTGAAGGCGGCCTGTTTGTCGAGGCGAAGAAAGAGCGAGCAGTTCTCGTCGACCCGGTCGTCGAGTTCGGCGGCGAGTTGACTCGCGGTGTCGAGGTCGCTCAGGCGGTCGAGGACGTGGCGCATCTCGTCGGCGCGCTCGACGCGGGTCGAGAGGACGACGATCCGATCGCCGTGGTGGCCTTCAGACGTGGCTCGCTGGATCTCGAAGTCCTCGGGGAGAAACGTGCGCAGTGCCCCTTCGACGCGCTTCTCGTCCTCGGTGGCATAGCAGAACGTGCGGAGGTCGATGTAGTGGAAGGGGACTGACGGCATCTGCGTGCGTTACTCCTCGTTGTCTTCGTCGTCGCCCTCGGCGGCTTCGAGTTGGTCTTCGGAGAGACCGGCTTCCTGGCCGTCCTCGAAGTTGACGATGTAGTTCTCGTCGCCGAACATCGTCTCCACCACCTGCGTGATGGTGCCTTCCTCGCCGTCGTACTCGCTGTGCTCGTCGTGCAGAATGACGCGGTCGTCTTCCTCGAAACTCATACCACCTTGGTACCCCACGATTGCCTAAAAAGGGACTGATTCGCGGCGCGAGCGGTCTTCAGTCGTCGAGCGGTCAGCGAGTACGCGTCCAGTCCTCGTCGACGTCGACGATGCTGTCGAATATCGGCGCCAACTGCGCGATCTCGGTCTCGTCGTGGGCAGCGGGGTCCAGGTGGAAGTGAGCGGACGCGCCCACGTCCGCGAGCGTTCCCGTGAGCGTGTGGAGAAAGCGGAACACGCGCTCGAACTCCGCGTACTGCAACAGGATCGACAGCGAGTCGAAACACAGCGCCAGCCCTGTCTCCCGGTCGTCCCATTCGGAGAGAACCTGGTTGAGCGCCATGCCGAGGCCCGTGAGGTCTGCCGCGTCCGTCAGCGCCTCGACGAAGTAGTCGCCGTCCGGTTCGGGACCGCGTTGCCCGACCACGCCGCCGGACCCGACGGCGATGACGGCCGATTCAACGGGGTGTTCGTGGCAGTGGCGTTCGATGCGTCTGTAGCGCTCGACGGCCGACTCCATGTAGAGCACGTGGACCACCCGCGTCGCCCCGAATCGGTGTCGCGAGAGCGCCTCGAGACAGGCCTCACGCTCAGTGCCCCCGATCGAGGGCGCGAGTATCAGCACGGTTCCCTCCGCGGGGACAGTCGGTGCGTCGCCATCCCTCGTTGGTTTGCTGGTGCCGCTCATCGAGACCGCCCGTCCCGAACGGACACCGAGACTGGTCGTCGATCCTGCCGTCGCGATACCCCCATCATCGTGACAGTTACTCACTGCCCCACCCACATAATTTCACGTCAGACGGGCGTCTGCCGTCCGATTTGGCAGTTCGTTAGCACCAGTCACCGTGTCGAAGACTTATTGCAGATACGACGCATACATTCGTTCATGATCATCTATACGCCTTTCCTTCCCGGCTCTCGGGACCGGTCGCAGACTGCCAGTTCCACGTCGCGGCCACGATGACTGCCGTCGACAACCTCTGGTACATGGCCGACGAGGCGGACCAGCAGGCCGAGCGCACGTATCACCAGCTCTCGGGCCGGTACACGACGTATCTCGAGTACGAGCGGTCACAGATCGTCTCGCGGTCGCGCTTCCGGACGCTCGCCGAACGCATCCGCGAAAACGGGTTGCCGTACGGTGCACACACGCTGGTGTACCAGCCGTCCGGCGAGCTGTTGCTGGTCCGCCACGAAGGGGTCGACAAGTGGGTCGTCCCCGGCGGGGAGGTACACAGCGACGAATCGCTCATGGAGGGCGCCCGCCGCGAGCTCAGGGAAGAAGCAGGCATCGAAGTCGAGTACGACGGACTCGCGATCCTGGCGCGCGTCTCGTTCCACGGTGACGGTCACAACACGTGGGGCGTCCTCCCGGTGTTCGAAGGACGCGCCGAGACGACAGACCTGGAAGTGTGCGACCCGGACGACGAGATTTCAGAGGCTCGCTGGTTCGAGGACCTCCCCGAGGACACTCGCGATCGCGACGAACTCCGCGAGTGGCGGCGACGACGCTTCTCGTCGAGTTGAGCGCGACCGGTGTCCAATTCAGGCGCCGAACTCTTTGCCCTCGCGCGCGTCGGCGTTCATCCGCCGGAGCGTCGCACGGGCGTTGCTCGCGTCGTATCCGAACAGCACCGTCTCGGCGTACTCCCCGACGACCTCGGCCGCGTCGATCAGGTTGTCGATGTCGACGTCCACCGCGTAGAGTTCGATGCTGAACGGGTCGTCCAGCGCTGACTGGAACCCCTTGGCCAGGATTTCGAGCCAGTAGGTCGTCGAGTACGCCATGTCGTACAGCGGGACGACGAACTCGTCGACGGACTCCGAGAGCGCGTCGACGTCCAGGCCAGCGCGCTCGTAGACGTGGCCGGGGTACGGGTCCGGATACAGCGTCAGGTAGAGTTTGCCGGGCACGCGCTCGCGAGCCTCGCGAACGAACTCGGTGATGACGTGGGCGCGCCATTCCTGCCAGTCCTCGAAGTCGCTCTCGGCGAATCGCTCCTCGCAGCGGTCGCAGTGGCAGTACTCTTCGCGGGGGAATCCCACGTCGTCGAGTCGGACGTCCTCGGTCACCTCGGCGACGTCTTCGATGATCTCGAGCAGACCCTCGCGGTACCCCTCGTGATTGGGACAGACGTACGCCCAGTCGAAGTAGCGCCGCTCTCGGGTCGCGAGATCGCCCTCGTCGCTGACCGGAATGAGGTCGGGATTGGCTCCGGCAGCCGCGTTGTCACCGAAACAGGAGATCATGCTGATTCCCTCGGCCACCGGTTCGGCCGCCCGCCCGGTGACGTCTTTGACCTCGTAGAACGACCGCTCGAACTCCGGCCAGGCCAACTCCTCCTCGTTGCGCGTGACGACGCCGTACATGTACCGCGGGGTACGCGGGCAGGACGAAAAGGCATTGGGAAAGAACCCCACTGATTGACGAGCGATACCGGGAGGCCCCGATTACCGTTTGAGCGCCAGGCGGTAAACGAGGACGATAGCGACCAGGGCGGCGGCGAGTTTGATCTTCTTCGACATTGCGTCCCAAAAATCGGGCCGTCAGGCTATAATTGTTCCGGGGCGTCAACTTTTGCTGGCCGACTGTGTTCGGTTTGACGACAGGTTTCGAGGCTGGAAACGGCCACAGTTATTATTTGAGTCACAATTTCTTTCTCTCTTGGACGTGCCCCAAGCAGCGACCGTTCTCGTCGTGGCCAGTTCGCGCCTCCGAGAGTTGGCCGACGAGATCGACGGCACCGCGGCCGCCGAGGCAGACGTAGTCGCCACGAAACGAGCGGCACAGGAGCGCCTTGCCGCCGATTCGACGATCGACTGCGTGGTCGCTGCCCAGGAGCTGCCGGACGGAGCGGGACTCGACCTCTTGGCGCAGGTTCGAGAGACGGATCCGAGTCTCCCGTTCGTGCTGCTCGCCACGGACGGGTCCGAGCGACTCGCGAGCGACGCGTTCGCCGCGGACGCCGACGATTACGTCCCGGTCGACCCAGCGGCGCCGGCGGTCGAGGAGATCGTGACTCGGATCGATGGGATCCTCGAAGCCGACAGAGAGACCCGGCGGAGTCGCCAGCAACTCGAGACGATCGTCGAAACGGTCCCCGAAGGGGTGTTCGTCTTCGACGAGGACGCGCGAATCGTCGGGGGGAACGAAACCGGGGCCGAGATGATCGGGTACGACTGCAAGGCCGACGTGATCGGAACGTCGATCCCGGATCTCGTCGCGGACGGCGTCTTCCACGAAGAAGTCGTCGAGGCGTACCTCGACGAATTGCCCGAACTGTTGTCTCCGGAGACAGACAAGGAGACGACTACCTTCGAGTTCAGGGCGTTCCCGGGAACCGACGACGAACGCGTGTTCGAGGTGCGTACCACGCTGCGACCCGCCGACGGGGAGTATCGCGGTGCGATCGGCGTCATCCGGGACGTCACGGAGCGAGAGCGGCGACGCGAGGAACTCGAACAGTACGAAACGATCATCAACGCCATCCCCGACCCCGTCTACGCGACCGACGCTGACGGGCTGTTCGAGTTCGTCAACGACGCGATGGAGGACCTGGTCGGGTACGAGTTCCCCGATCCACAGGACAAGGGCGTGTACCTCGGGATGACCGAACGCGATCTGGAGAAGTCCCGCGAGTTAATTCGGGAACTCCTCTCTCCCGACACCCCCAGAGAGAAGGGTATGGTGGAGATGGACGTCATCACGCGAGACGGCCACTCCATCCCCGTCGAAAACCACATGGCACTGTTGCCGTACGACGAGGGGTACCGGGGAACGGCGGGCGTACTTCGCGACATCAGCGAGCAAAAGCGACGGAAACGACGGCTCGACGTCCTCGATACCGTCCTGCGGCACAACCTCCGCAACGACATGAACGTCATCATCGGCTACGCCGAACTGCTCGCCGATCGGCTGGACGACCGGGAACTCCTGTCCGCAGTCGAGCGCATCAGACGGAAGGCCAGAGACCTGATCCGGATCGGCGACGAGATCCGAACGTTGCAGAACACCATCGAGCGCGAGGAGAGCGACCGGGAGCGCTCGACGATCGACGCAGCACCGATCATCGACCGCGTCGTCGAACGGTATCAGGCGGACGCGCCACAGGCCACGCTCCGCGCGGAACACCCGGAGGAGCTGCGCGTGACTGGTGATAGCACGCTCCAGCGAGCGCTCGCCGACCTGATCGAGAACGCCCTGGAACACAGCGACAGGCCGGACCCGACGGTCACGGTGTCGGTCGAGACGGACTGTGCCCCGCCGCGGTCGGCTGCGAGCGACGACGCGGAGGCGGCAGACTGGGTCGCCATCCGCGTCGCGGACGACGGTCCGGGGATACCGGACTACGAACGACGGCTCATCAACGGTGACGAGGATATCACGCCCCTCAAACACGGGAGCGGACTGGGTCTGTGGGTCGTCTCCTGGATCACCGAGTCGTTCGGCGGCGACGTGACCATCGAGAGCAATCAGCCTCGCGGCTCGATCGTCACCCTTCGGCTCGTACACGGCGACCCGCCGGAGTGAGCGGCGTCATTGCCGACGGGCTGTGCGGCGAAAAATCGTCGCGGCTTACTCGACCTGGATGTGGTCGGCGATGTTCTCGCGAATGATGGTGTCACAGTACGCACACCGGACGCCCTCGTCGAGCACGTCGAAGTGCGAATCGACCGGTTCGTCTTTCGTCGTGATGCAGTTGCGGTTGGGACACTCCAGCACGCCGATGACCTGCTCCGGTCGTTCGACGCGATGCTTCTCGATCACGTCGTAGTCGCGGACGATGTTGATGGTCGCCGCGGGTGCGATCAGCGAGAGGACGTCGACTTCGTTCTGGCTCAGTTCGCGGCCTTCGACCTTGACGATGTCCTTCCGGCCGAGCCGGTCGCTCGGGACGTTCATTCCGACGCTGACTTCCTCGCCGCGGGAGCCGTCGATCCCGAGGATCGCGAGGACGTTCAGCGCCTGCCCGCCGGTGATGTGGTCGATGACGGTACCCTGTGTGATCTTGCTGACGCGGAGTTCTTCGGTGTCGCTCATGCGTTCTCCTCCAGAATCAGATCGAGCAGTGCCATCCGGACCGGCACGCCGTTGTGCGCCTGCTGGAAGTAGTGGGCGTGGCTCGTCTCGTCGATCTCGGGCGCGATCTCGTCGACCCGCGGGAGCGGGTGCATCACGACCAGGTCGTCGTCGGCGGCTTCGAGCGTCTCCGCGTCGATCTGGTACTCGCCGGCGATCTCGCGGTACTCGTTCTCGTCCGGGAACCGCTCGCGCTGGATGCGCGTCACGTAGAGCACGTCGAGGCTCGGCAACACCTCGTCGAGTTCCGTGTGTTCGCGCATCGACGCGCCCGTTTCGTGGAGGTCGTAGCGGACGCTCCGCGGGAGCTGGAGGCTCTCGGGACTGATGAAGTGCTGCGTGGCGTCGAACGTCGTCAGGGCGTGCGCCAGCGAGTGGACCGTCCGGCCGTACTTCAGGTCGCCCATGATGCCGACCGTGAGGTCGTCGAATCCGGCCGACTCCCGGATGGTGTAGAGGTCGAGCAGCGTTTGCGTCGGGTGCTGACCCGCGCCGTCGCCGGCGTTGATGAGCGGGACGTCGACGAAGTCGCTGGCCATCTTGGCCGAGCCTTCGAGGGGGTGGCGCATCACGAGGGCGTCGGCGTACCCTTCGACGACGCGGACGGTGTCGGCGAGGCTCTCGCCTTTCTTGACGCTGGACTGATCGACCGGACCCATGTCGACGATGTCGCCGCCGAGGCGCTTCATGGCCGCGGTGAAGCTCATCTTCGTGCGCGTGCTCGGCTCGAAGAAGAGCGTCGCGAGGAGTTTCCCGGCGTGACGGTCGGCCACGGCCGAGGGGTCCTCGGCGATGTCGGCAGCGCGGTCCAGTACGGACTCGATGTCCTCCCTGGAGAGCTGTTTGGCGCTGATGATGTGGTCGTGCCGCATTAGCCGGTACCGCGAGGCGAACACCCTTGAATCTCTCGACACGTGCGTGCCTGCTGCTGTACTGTCGGACAGAAGTTCGTGAAGAGAGACATGCGTACACTGGGTGAGGCGACGCGATACGCCGGTCGCCTGAGAACCCGGACGGGTACTTTCTGTCCGGCAGTATGACGACCGTGCTGACGTTCATGTACGAAGAGACGACCACCCGACAGTATGCTTGCGATCGCTAGCGGGAAGGGAGGGTGCGGAAAGACGACGACGGCCGTCGGCCTGGCGCGAGCGCTCGCTCACGACGGCCACGCCCCGCTCGTCGCGGACGCCGACCACGAGATGCCCGACCTCCACTTCGTCGCGGACGTGCCTCGGACGCCGGGACTCCCCGCGCTCGCGGACGGCGACCGACCGGCCACCGTGGCACGCACTCCCGTCGGAGACCGAGACCTCGCCGTCGTCCCGACGGCAGGGATCTCGGCCGAGCGCGTCCCTGCTGCACTCGATCGTCTCGGTCAGTGGGACGGGCCAGTCCTCATCGACTGTCCCGCTGGCGTCGCTCGGGACGCAGCCCGCCCGCTCCGAGCGGCCGACGAGACGCTGCTCGTCACGAGCCCCGACCCGCAGACGCTTCGCGACACGGCGAAGACGGCGGCGATGGCGCGCACGCTCGGCGCAGCCCCCGTGGGCGTGGTGGTCATCGACCGCTCGGTCGAGCGACCTACAGACGGGGTGCGACTCTCACAGCCAACCGCCCGTTCGCTCCTGGGTTGCCCGGTGATCGCGCGGGTTCCGGCAGTCAGTGACCGTCCGCTGGGAACGGACCGCGTTCGTACGGCGTACCGCAAGGCCGCAAGAAAACTATTCAAACGGAATATTTAATCTGCTGGATATGCTTGGTTTCGAGTGGCATGGAGAATCGGCTCCGGACCGGGATCGACGTTCTCGACCGGAAACTGAATGGGGGGATTCCGGCCGGCAGTATCGTCGCGCTGTGTGCCTCCCCGGCGAGCCAGGCGGAGCTGTTTCTCTACGAACTCACCGCGACGCGCGGAACGCTGTACCTCTCGCTCGACCGCTCTGAAGAGGCCGTCTCGGACAGCATCAGGAACTCGCCGACCGAGACGGGCGACCCGACGGTGCGACACATCCCCGGCGAGGCGCCGCTGGACAACGCTGGCAAGCTCGTCTCCGCGCTCCCGGAAACGTCGAATCTCATCATCGACCCGGTCAACGTGCTCGAAACCCAGGAGCCGCCGTCCCGGTTTCGCAACTTCATGAACGACATGCAAAACCACATCTTCAACACGGGGAGCCTGGCCATCCTCCACTGTCTGACCGGTCACAACATTCCCCGCCTCCGGGACGCGACCGAGCACTTCGCGGACGTGGTGTTCCAACTGGAGACCACGACGACTGGCGACGACGTCGAGAACAAGCTGGCCATCCCGAAGTTCCGCGGTGGGCGGGCGCCGGCGGACGTCATCAAACTCGAACTCGTCGAAGAGGTGTCGATCGACACCTCCCGGGACATCGCGTAGCTGGCTCGGCGTCCACGAGAGAGGTTACTCCGGTCGCGGCGTGCTGAGGTTCTGCATCGTCTCCCCGCACCCGGGACACGAGGTGATCTTCTCGGCACTGCAGAGTCGTTTCCCACAGGCGAGACATTCGAACAGTTGCTCGTCCCCGCTGCAGGGCGCAGGATCGGTCGGCGTCGGCATACGTGCAGATACTGACTGCAGGCGAATAACGGTTGTGTCACCTTTTACCACACCTTCGCGATACCGAACGACCGTCCAGATGCGACTGAGAGGAGAGAACGCGCGTCGAAAACGGGTGGGAGTGGGTTACTCGTCTGCGGCTTCTTCGATCTCTTCGACGATCTCGTCGGCGTCGACGTCGGCGTCTTCGAGGGCTTCTTCGATGTCCTCGCCGCCGGCGCCGCCCATGCCGCCCATCATGCCGCCCATGCCCATGCCCATCCCGGAGCCGTCGATGATCTCCTGGATGATGACGCGGTCGATGCCGAGTAGGTCGGTGACCTGCTGGCAGATCTGCTGTTTCTGGAACATCCACTGCTGGTTCATCGTCAGCTGCGGGTTCGCCTCGATGTACAGCGTCTCCTTCTCGACCTCGACGGTCTCGGTTTCGGGTTCTGCGTCCTCGTCGTCCTCGTCGGGCTGGACGACTTCCTCTTCCTCGACGGTGTCGGTCTGGAACCACATCTCCAGCTCCATGTCGAGGTACATCTCGAAGAGGCTCTGTGCCTGCTCGAGGCGGTCGTCGACGGTGCCGACGACCTCGTAGTCGTACTCGATGTCCTCACCGGCGAGCGGGTGGTTGAAGTCGACGCGTGCGCGGCCGCCGATGATGGTTTCGACGCGACCCTGCTCCTGGTCGATCTGGACCTGCGCGCCAGGGTAGCGGTCGTCCTCGGGGATCTTGTTGGCGCTAACGGTGCGGACGTCGTCCTCGTCGAACTCGCCGAACGCTTCGGCAGCCGGAATCTGAACGTCGCCCGACTGGCCGACGTCGCCGCCGATGATGTCGTCTTCGACCTGCTCGAAGATGAAGCCCTCACCGAGGACGAGCGTGCGGGGCTCGAACGTGCGCTCGTCGTCGTCGATCCCTTCTTCTTCGGCGACCTCGGGATCGGTCGTATCGACGATCATGCCTTCGTCCACGGTCCGTGCAGTGTAGTCGAGTTCGATGAAGTCTCCTTCCTGGAGCCCCTCTTGGGTCTCCTCTGCGTCGGCGTCATCGGCCTGGTCGGCCGCGTCGGCCTCGGATTCGTCACTCATACCGAGACAGTCTGGGCTTGTACTCTTAAGGTCAACGTTTCAGGTCAGCAGCGGCCTCGCGACCACAGGTGCCGCGATCGGCCCCGAACAGCACGAAACCGACTGCTTTTGTGCGGCCCAGCGTATCTACTCCGTATGTACGAGGTCGAGGTCAAGGTTCGGGCCGACCACGAGCAGGTGCGTTCCCAACTGGCGACACTCGGGGCCGACTCGATCGGCACGGTCAGGCAGGTCGACACCTACTTCGACGCGCCCCACCGCGAGTTCGTCGAAACCGACGAGGCGCTCCGCATCCGCCGCGAAACCGAGGACGACGAGACCAACGCCCGCCTCACCTACAAGGGACCGCTCGTAGACGCCGAATCCAAGACCCGCGAAGAAGTCGAGGCCGCCGTCGCGAACGGCGACGACGTCCGCGCCATCCTGGAAGCGCTCGGGTTCTCGCCCGCGGCGACGGTCCGGAAGGAACGGGAGCGCTTTAGCCACGGCGAGTTCACGATTACCCTCGATCGCGTCGACGACGTGGGCGAGTTCGTCGAAGTCGAAACGCACGCGGAGACCGACGACGCAGTGGCGGCGAGCCGTGACCGAGCCTTCGACGTCCTGCGGGACCTCGACCTCGACCCGGACGAGCAGATTCGGACCTCGTATCTCGGCTTGCTCCTGGCCGACGGCGACTGAAATGCCTGCGAGTAATCCTCCTGCTGAGTAAATTTCCGGAAGTTATAGAATCCCCACCTGCCAAGGTGAGTGATAATGACCGAGCGGAACATCCGCGTCCAGCCGACCAACCGGTTGGCAGTCGAAGACCAGGAAGTAGAGATCGTCGAGCGGAAGGGAATCGGCCATCCCGACTCGATCTGTGACGGCGTCGCCGAGAGCGTCGCGCGCGCGCTCGCTCAGACGTACCTCGACCGCGTCGGCAAGCCCCTCCACTACAACACCGACGAGACGCAACTCGTCGCCGGGACCGCTGCGCCCGCGTTCGGCGGCGGCGAGATGCTCGAACCGATCTACCTGCTCATCGTCGGCCGCGCCACGAAAGAGTACGAGGGAACCAAGATCCCCGCGGAGACGATCGCGCTCGACGCCGCACGCGAGTACATCAACGAGGAGTTGCCGCGGCTCGACGTCGGGAAAGACATCGTCGTGGACGTCAAGCTCGGCGAAGGCAGCGGCGACCTCAGGGACGTGTTCGGCGAGGACGGCGCGGTGCCGATGGCCAACGACACGAGTTTCGGCGTCGGGCACGCGCCGCTGACCGAGACAGAAGAGATCGTCTACAACACCGAGCGCAAGCTCAACACCGAGTACGCCGAAGACAACCCCGAAGTCGGTCCCGACATCAAGGTGATGGGCAAGCGCGAGAACGACCACATCGACGTGACGGTCGCCGTCGCGATGATCGACGAGCACATCCCGGACATGCTGGCCTATCAGGACGCCGTCGACGGCGTCCGCGAGTACGTCAGCGACCTGGCGACGGAGTACACCGACCGGTCCGTCGACGTGCACGTCAACACCGCCGACGACTTCGAGGAGGGCGCCATCTACCTGACGACGACGGGCACCTCCGCGGAGCAGGGCGACGACGGGTCCGTCGGCCGCGGCAACCGCGCGAACGGTCTCATCACCCCGAACCGACCGATGAGCATGGAAGCGACGAGCGGGAAAAACGCCATCAACCACATCGGGAAGATCTACAACCTGCTCTCGACGGACATCGCCGAGACCGTCGGCGAAGAGGTCGACGGCATCCGCGAGCTCCAGATCCGTCTGCTGAGCCAGATCGGTCGCCCCATCGATCAGCCCCACGTCGCCGACGCGGACCTCGTCACCGAAGAGGGCGTCTCCGTCTCGGACATCGCTGACGACGTCGAGGACGTCATCGACCGCGAACTCGCCGACGTGACGAGCATCACCGAACGGGCGATCAACGGCGAACTGTCGACCTTCTAAATTTTTACTGCAGGGGGATTCGCCTCCGGCGAACCCCCTTTGCAAAAATTTAGTACAAAAACCGCTCCGCACTCGGCTTCGCCTCGTGCGGAGTGAACCGGCACGCTTCGCGTGCCGGATGCTGGGCACAACTACAGCCGATCCTCGTAGTCGAAACCGCTATACGCGGGCGTTCTGTCTGATGACACATGGCGCGGGTCTGTATCGTCGGGACGCCGGAGGCCAATCTCCGGTACGAACTCCTCTCGCGGGAGACGGCGCGGAACGCACTTGCCACCTACGACCTGCGTGAACCGTTCGACAACACGGTCGCCGTCGAGACGGTGAGTCTCGGCGCGGCCGTCGCACTTCTGAACGACCTGAACTGGTATCTCGTTCGGTTCGCCCAGGACGTGTTCGTCATGGAGCCGAGCGTCAGCGACACGGAGTGGCTCTCGCGCGACCTCGCGGCAGCCCTCCGGGACAACGAGGTCGAGGACGACGAAGCCCAGCGATTCCTCAAGATCTACGGCGTCGCCGACCCGGACGAGACCGAGAACCCGACGAGCGAGGACGACGACCCACAACCCGCGACCGACCAACCCCCACGGTTGGTCGAGCCGATGTTCGTCACCCGGACCGGCCGCGACCTGCCCGAGTACGACCTCCGGGAGGTCGAAGACACTGTCACCGTCCGCGTCACCGAAGCCGAGTTCGGTGGCGAGAAACAGCGGTAGCAACGCGAGGCAACGCGCTTCAGGCGTCGAACATCCCGGTCGACATGTAGCGTTCGCCTGAGTCCCAGAACAACGTCACGACGAGCGGGCAGTCAGCGAACGCTTCGCCGGCGGGATCGGTCGGGTCCGCGCCGTCCATGACGATGCCCGGCGGCGGACTCGACTCCGTGGGCGAGGGCGGGCACTCGGCGTCGGGGTCCGCAAGCCGCTCGGCGACGCGTCGGGCGACCAGGTTCGTTCCGCCGCTGGACTGCCCGACGAGGATGCCCTCCTCGCGGGCGAGGCGGCGACACTCCGCTTCCGCCGCGTCGATGCCGACTGTCTCGACCGAGTCGATCAGATCCACGTCGAGAATGTCGCTGACGAAGCCCGGTCCCATGCCCTGGAAGTCGTCCGGGCCGGATTCGCCGGTCGAGAGCACGGCGTTCGTCTCGGGTTCGACGGCGACGACCTCCATGTCGGGGTACGCCTCTTTCAGCCGGCGACCGGTGCCGGTGATGGTGCCGCCGGTGCCGACGCCGGCGACGAACGCGTCGGGTTCGCGGTCGCCGACCTGCTGGATGATCTCCTCGGCCGTCGTCCGGTAGTGGGCCTCGGGATTGGCCTCGTTCTCGAACTGACGGAGCTGGACCATACCTTCCTCGGCTTCGAGCCGGTCGGCGCGCTCCCGGGCGTCCGTCATTTCGCCCTCAACGAGTTCCAGGTCGGCGCCGTAGGCCTGCATGATGTTTCGGCGTTCCTCCGACTTCGAGGCGGGCATCACGATGGTGATGTCGTACCCTTTGGCCGCGGCGACGAGCGAGAGCCCGATCCCGGTGTTCCCGCTCGTGGGCTCGACGAGGTGGTCGCCGGGTTCGATCAGTCCCTCGCGCTCTGCGGCTTCGACCATCGCCAGGGCGGGCCGGTCCTTCGCCGACCCACCGGGGTTCTTCGATTCGATCTTCGCCGCGACCGTCGCGCCGGGCGGCGACTGCACCTGCACCAGCGGTGAGCCGATAGTTTCGAGAACAGACGAGTGCATTGTGGCGGGATATGGCGGCCCCGGTTAAGTGCCCCCTGTCTCCGGCAGCGTGTGCCTCCGACGGTGACATGAGTTCCACGTTCGCCCCCGTTCTTTTGACTCGTGCGACGCAACTGACGACTATGACCACCGACGAAGCTCGGAACTCTGCGGCTATCAGAGAAACCTACGCCGCAGCACTCCAGCACGAGCTCGTAGAGGTCGAGGACGACGCCAGCGTCGTCGGCGTCGTCCGCCGGCCGCCCGGCTGGTTCCGGGCGACGGTCGACGAGAACCGCCCGGAACTGGGGCCGCCAGAGCAGTTACTCGACGAGGTCAAACAGCGCCACGAGGACCTCAAGATGCAGGGAATGTGTGACGAAGGCGCGCACAACGCCGCCTGGGAGGAGTGTGACTTCGACGAGCGGTATCGAGACCACCTCGCCGACTCGTCTGCGGCCCAGGAAACTCTCGACGACCTCGTCACGGCAGCCGAGGGCGGAACGACGGTCGTCCTCGTCTGTTTCGAGGGCGAGAACAAACGCTGTCACCGCCACATGCTGATCGAGGAACTCAGGGCGCGACTGCACGCGTAACTCGTCGCCCGTCGGGCCGCGACGCCTGTCCGAAACCGGACGATTAAGCCGGTGGCCGGCCAACGGTCGCTCATGACCGAGGACGGACACCTCACGACGATGGAACCGGACCCTGTCTGGGACGCAGCGAGCTACGAGGACACGGTCGACACGCTCGCCGAACACGCCGACGACCTCGTGTTCAAAGTCTGGGGCGGCGACTGGTGCAAGGACTGTCGCTCCCAGTTGCCGGCGTTCGGTGCAGCCCTGGAAGCCGCGGAGGTCCCCGACGCGAACGTCGAGCACTACCCGACAGAGAAAGAAGACGACGGCTCGAAAACCGGCCCCGGCGTCGACGACTACGGCATCGAGTACATCCCGACGGTCGTCGTCGAACGGGCCGACACCGGCGAGGAACTCGCGCGGTTCGTCGAGAGCGAAGACGTCCCGATCGCGGTGTACCTGGCAAACCAGCTCGAAGCGGCTGACCTCGACGCCTGATCGATCGGCGTTCGTTTTTCTGTGTGATCCAGTTGCGGCCCAGAGCCACAACGAGGGCTAGTGGATCAGTCTTCGGTGCCGTCGAACCAGTCCAGCGCCGCGTCGATTTCGTGCCGCGGTGGCGAGCAGGTGAACTGCTGACAGGCGTAGACGGTCGGTTCGCCGTCTCGCCGTTCCCGGTCAGCCCAGATCGGCGGGGCCGCGTCGAGATGCAGGCTGTCGAGCCAGTCCTGCAACAGTTCGTCGGTCGGCGGACGCACCGAGAGGACCCGACCCGGGACGTAGCTGTCACCGACGGCCGCACGCCAGGCGTCGGGGAGTCCATCGGCGGCGACCGTCAACTCGCGCGCACCGCTGGCGTACTGGTCCGCGGCGAGCACCAGCGACGCGTGCTGCAGCGGGTTCGACTCGATCGAGCCGCCGTGGGTTTCGAGCACCTGTTCCGCGATCTCCGCGAAGCCCTCACGGGGGACGAAGTGGTCGAGCGCGAGTAACAACTCCGCTGCGACCCCGGCGCTCGACGGCGTCGACTGGTCGTTGAGTTCCTGCGGGCGTGCGACCAGGTCCTCACCGTCCGCGGGCGTGAAGTAGAGGGTGCCGGCGTCCTCGTCCCAGAAGTCCGCCTCGATGGTCCGCGCGAGGTCCAGGGCGAACCCGAGGTGGTCGACGTCGCCGGTCGCCTGATAGAGGTCGAAGGCGCCGCGAGCCAGGAACGCGTAGTCTTCGAGGTAGCCGTCGACTTTCACGTCCCCGTCTTTGTATCGACGGGAGAGCCGGCCCGCGTCGGCGTCCCAGAGTTGCTCGCGGACGAATGCGAGCGCGTCCGCGCCAGTTTCGGCGAGACCGTCGTTATCGGCCTGCGGCCGATTGCCCGAGGGACTTCGTCCCTCGCTGTCGCCAATCACGAGCGCGCCCTCCGCGAACGCCGAGATCATCAGGCCGTTCCAGCTCGCCAGGACCTTCTCGTCGCGGGCCGGGCGGGGGCGCTCGGCGCGGGCCTCGAACACCTGTTCCCGAGCGGTTTCGAGTCGGTCTTCGACCTCGGATTCGTCCACGTCGTAGTCCTCAGCGAGTTCCGAGATGCCCGCCGCGACGGTCAACACGGTCTGGCCCTCGAAGTTGCCGGATTCGGTGACGCCGAAGCGGTCACAGAACAGGTCGGCGTCCGTCTGGTCGGCCACCGCGTCGTGGACTTCACCGGGCGTCCAGACGTAGAAGGCGCCCTCCTCGTCCGCTCCAGCTTCGCCTTCGCTCTGGGCGTCGAGGGTGCTGAAGAAGCCACCGTCCTCGTGGGTCAACTCGCGCTCGACGAACGCGAACGTCTCGCGGGCGACCTCGCGGTAGCGCTCAGTTCCGAGGGCCTGGTAGCCTGCCAGCAGCGCGCGAGTGATTTCGGCGTTGTCGTACAGCATCTTCTCGAAGTGCGGGACGGTCCAGTCCCGGTCGGTGCAGTAGCGGTGGAAGCCGCCGCCCGCGTGGTCGTAGAGGCCGCCGTCGACCATCGCGTCGAGCGCTTCTTCGGCCACGTCGCGGTAGTCGTCCCGCCCCGTCCGCTCGTGGGCGCGCAGGAGGATGTGAATGCGGCCGGTTTGGGGGAACTTCGGGCCGCGGCCCCAGCCACCGTCCTGGCGGTCGGCACCACGAACTGCAGCCTGTGCGGCGGCGTCGAGCATCGTCTCGTCCGGGGCCTCGTCGGCCGGGTCGGGCGTCTCCTCGAGTTCACCCTTGACGGCCTGAGTCCACTGCTCTGCCCGGTCTTCGAGTTCGTCGCGGTCGGTCTCCCAGCTCCGGTGAATCCTGTCCAGGAGGTCGCCGAAGCCGGGCTGGCCGCGTTTCGGTTCCTTCGGGAAGTACGTCCCGACGAAGAACGGTTTCCCCTCGGGGGTGAGCCACGCGGAGAGCGGCCAGCCGCCGCGGCCGCTGGTCATCTGGCAGATCGTCTGATAGATGCTGTCGACGTCCGGGCGCTCCTCGCGGTCGACTTTGATGGGAACGAAGTGTTCGTTGAGTTGGCGGGCGATCTCCTCGTCCTCGAAGGACTCGTCTTCCATCACGTGACACCAGTGACAGGCCGAGTAGCCGATCGAGAGGAAGATCGGGACGTCTCGCGCCTGGGCGGCCATCAGCGCGGCGTCGTCCCAGGGTTGCCAGTTGACGGGGTTGTCGGCGTGCTGACGGAGGTAGGGGCTCTCCTCCTCGTCGAGTCGGTTGCGCTCGGTCGGGGGCGGGCCGTCGGTCATATCGTGGCGTTCGGTACGAGCACACAAAAGCCCGGGACACTGGGAACGAGAGGCGCAGGCGGTGGTTTATGGCAACGCTTACGTGACCGTGGCTCGCGCTTTCGCGTATGACAGAGACAGTGCTGCTGGTAGGTGGTGGTGGCCGCGAACACGCCATCGCCCGCGCGCTGGCCGACTCGGACGCCGACCTGTACGCCTGTGCCGGCAACCGCAACCCCGGCATCGCGACCGTCGCGGCGGGCTTCGAGACGCTCGAGACGACGAACCCGACCGCCGTCGTCTCCTACGCCGAGGAGGTCGACGCCGACCTGGCCGTCGTCGGCCCCGAGGCACCGCTCGCCGCTGGCGTCGCCGACGCTCTCGACGACGCCGGCATCTACGCCTTCGGGCCGCAGGAAGACGAGGCTCGCATCGAGACGGACAAGGGCTTCCAGCGCCGGTTCATGGCCGAACACGACATCCCCGGCTGCCCGGACTTCGAGGAGTTCCGCGACGCCGAGGCCGCCTGCGACTACATCGACGAGTACGACGGCGACCTCGTCGTCAAGCCCGCGGGCCTCACCGGCGGGAAGGGCGTTCGCGTCATGGGCGACCAGGTGGACGCTGCGGAGGCAAAGGAGTACATCCGCGAGTCCGACCACGAGCGCATCGTGCTCGAAGAGCGTCTCATCGGCGAGGAGTTCACCGTTCAGGGGTTCGTCGCCAACGGGCAACTGCGGGTCACCCCGGCCGTCCAGGACCACAAGCGCGCCTACGAGGGCGACGAGGGGCCCAACACCGGCGGGATGGGCAGTTACAGCGACGCGTCGCTGGAACTCCCGTTCATGACCGAAGAGGACTATCACGACGCCGTCGAGGTCATGGAGGCCGTCGTCGACGCGCTGGAGGGCTACAAGGGCGTCCTCTACGGGCAGTTCATGCTCACCGCCGACGGGATCAAGGTCGTCGAGTTCAACGCCCGCTTCGGTGACCCCGAGGCGATGAACACGCTGCCGGTCCTCACGACGGACTTCCTCGACGTGCTGACCGCTGCCCGCGACGGCGACGACCTTCCGAAACTCTCCTTCGAGCCGAAGGCCACGGTCTGTAAGTACGCCGTGCCGGACGGGTATCCGACCGACCCCGAGTCGGGTGCAAAGGTCCAGATCGACGAAGACAGCGCCGGTGACGCCATCCTCTTCTACGCCAGTGTCGACGAGCGCGACGACGGCATCTACACCACCACGTCGCGCTCGTTCGCCGTGGTGGGCGTCGCCGAAACCATCACGGACGCAGAGGAGATCGCCGAGAACGCGCTCCAGGAGGCAGGCACCGAGGGCCTCCGCGTCCGCCACGACATCGGCAAGCCCGACCTCGTCCAGCAGCGGATCGACCACATGGACGAACTGCGCGACTAGGCAGTTCGTTTTTTATTTTCGGCCGTCATCTGTGCGGATAGTGCCAGACTCAGAGGAGCAACACCGACACGACCGCACGACAGCCCACGCGACCCCGGGACCGCTGAACTCCCTCCAGCACTGGCTAGAGGCGCGCAACCCGCTCGTCGTCTGTCTCAACTACGCCGTCATCGTCCTGGCGCGGATCGCCCCGAGTCTGCGACTAAAGAGCTGGTTGCTCCGCCGGATCGGCGTCACGGTCGGCGAGGGGGTGTCGTGGGGATTAGAGTCGACGCCCGACGTGTTCTGGCCGGAACTGGTCACCGTCGAGGACCACGCGATCATCGGCTACGACGTGACGCTGCTCTGCCACGAGTTCCTCCAGGACGAGTACCGCACGGGCGAGGTGATCGTCGGCGAGCGCGCGATGATCGGCGCTGGAGCGATCGTCCTTCCGGGCGTCGAGATCGGCGAGGGCGCCCAGGTCGCGGCGAACTCGCTCGTGACCGAAGACGTGCCGCCCGAGACGACTGTGGCTGGCGTGCCGGCCGAAGAAGTGTAGGTGCCTCAGTTTTCCACGGCTAGCATCCGTCGAGCGCGCTGAACGTGCGAGACGGGTCACGCGACCGAGCAGTAGCGAGCTCGCGCTTTTTCACGCTTTTCGAGCAGCGAGGGACCGACGGTCCCTCTGTCTGCGAACGGACCTTCGGCCGGTGAGCAGAGAGCGGTTCGCGGGGCGAACCCGCCGGAGAAAACGGTGGTCAGTCACGAACTCGGACGATGCCGTTCTGGAACACCCGTTGATTCGGGATGATGTACTCCTCGCCGTCGTTCTCGATGTGGGTGACGAACAGGTCGACCTCCTGGACGATGCCGGTGTTGTCCTGGACGCGGATCTCGTCACCGATGCTGTAGGGTTCGTTCAACAGCAGGTACACGCCCGCGGCGCCGGCGGCGAGCAGGTCCTTGAACGCCAGTCCGCCGAGGAACACGACGCCGAACACGTACGCCGCGAGCATCACGAGCAGGGCGTTGGTCGCGACGCCGAGCTGGCTCAGTGCGATGAGCGCCGCGATGTAGAAGACGCTGTACTTGACCAGCGTCGGGATCACGCCGACTTCCGGGAGTTTGACGCCCCGGAGTCGCTCGCTGACCAGGAGACCCGCCTTCTCGCCGATGACCAGCCCGACGATGACAGCCAGGGCCGCGATGAACACCTGCGGGAGGAACGTGGCGATCGACGTCCAGAACGTGTAGGTGTCCAGCAGTTCGGCGATCTGGAGGGCCGCCAGGGCACCGCTGATGTAGATCGCGAGGGCGACGATCTGCGAGAGGACGCCCACCGTCGAGGTGCCCAGGCCGCGGGCGGTTCGCTCGAACGCCGTGCCTTCGACGGTCTCGGAGAGGCCGAAGGCCTCCAGCACGCGGCGCGCCAGCCGACTGACGGTGTAGCCAATGACCAGTCCGACGACGAAGATCGCACTGGCGAGCAAGAACCGAGAAGTCGTCACGTACTGGGAGAGACCGTCGAGGAACATCGTCAGTACTCCTCCGGGTCGAGTTCGAGGATCAGCTCACCACCTTTGAAAGCGCGCACCAGGCCGTCACTTTCGCTCAGGACGACCGCGATCGCGTTCGTGTCCCGCGTGATCGCGCCCGCGGCCATGTGTCTCGCACCGAGTCCTTTGGGGATGTCGACGCCCTCGGCCGACGGTTCGAGGTAGCGGTACGCCGAGACGATCTTCCCGGAGTCGGAGATGACGAACGCGCCGTCGAGCCGCGAAAACTCCTTCAGCATCACGTTCACGATGGGGTCGCCGACGTGAACGTGGGACTTCTCGAAGGGATTGTACGAGAGCGGGCGCGACTTGTTCATCACCTTTCCGGCGTCGCCAACGACGAACAGCGCGCCGACCGGCTTGCCTTTCTGGCCTTTCTTGCCCAGTTCGATCGCGACTTCGAGGACGGCCTTGATCACCGCTGGTTCGGCGCGCGAGTCGGTAAACAGGCCGTAGACGCCGGACGGCGAGAAGTTGTTCGCCTTGACTCGCATCACGGTGTCGATGTCCTCGTCGAAGGTTTTGGTCGCACAGGCGATTTCGGCACCCTCGTCGATCAGGTCCGTGTCCAGCGCGCCCTCGACGCCGAACCTGACGCGACTGGCCACGTCGTTGAACTCCAGGGGCAACTCGACGAACTCGTCGGCCCCGACGCTGTTTTCCTCGGCGACGACCACCACCAGCGTGTCCTCTACGTCTGCGAAATCCTGATAGAACGACGAACTCGGAGAGAACAAAAAGATTGCATCGACGTCTGCGACGATATCCCCGAGGAGGTCACGCAGGTTACTCATTGTTCTATCAACCCAACTAGCACGAAAAAGCTTTGCGGCGGCGTCTTGCGGACGTCTCACCTCTGTCACACGTTCGGCGAAGGAACCACCCGAACTAAGACGAAAAACGAGTACTATTCAGGGCGAACCGGCTCGTAACTATAAATAGCACGCGTCCATCTGGTGTGACATGGTGACTCACCCTGACGATCCGGCCCCCGCGACCGAGATGTACCGTCATCGGACAGAAACGCTCTCCGTCGACCGCGGCGAGGGGCCACCGCTCGTGCTCAGCCACGGGACGTTGATGGACTGGACGATGTTCCAGCCCCAACTCGACGCGCTGGCAGACGACTACCGCGTCGTGACCTACAACAATCGCGCCCGGACGGACAACTGGCAAGGCCCCTACGACCTGGACGACCTGGCCGACGACTGCCGAACGCTGATGGACGCGAAGGGCATCGACTCCGCCGTCCTCGGGGGCATGTCGATGGGCGGGTTCATGGCGCTCCGCTTCGCACTGCGGTATCCCGATGCCCTCGAAGGCATCGTTCTCATCGACAGCATGGCGAAACCCCACTCCGAGGACGACCAGGAGCAGTACGAGGAGATGGTCGAGAAGACGAAGGCCACCAACGAGGTGCCCGAGCAGATGGCCGAGATCGTCTCGAATCTCCTCTTCGGTCGGACTTCTATCGAGGAACGGACCGACCTCGTCGACCACTGGAAAGACCGGTGGCTCACCTACCCTGGCGAGGCGGTGTACGACGAGGTCAAATCCTGGCTCCACCGGCCGGGCGTCGAAGACCGACTGGACGAGATCGAGGTGCCGGTCCTCATCGTCCACGGTGAAGAGGACATCTCCATCGAGCCGGAGATGACGGAACCGATGGTCGACCAGTTGCCGAACGCTCGCCGGGTCACGATTCCCGAAGCCGGCCACTCGTCGAATCTAGAGAACCCCGAACCGGTCAACGACGCGATCCGGTCGTTCCTCGCCGACGTGTACTGATTCCTACCGGACGGCATCGAGAAACCGATCGAATGCCCCGCTTTCTGCGTGGACGTGCGCGTACGTGCCGAGCGTCTGGTACTCGGTCAGACCGTCCTGTCCGTCCACGATGCCGTCGCCACGCTCGACCTCGAAGGCGAATCGAGCGTCTCGGTCGACGTTTGCACTGCTGTAGTGGAACTCGTGGCCGCGGAGCGTCTCGCCCGACGCTGAAGTGAGCGTGCCGCGCGTGGCGCGCAGTTCGACGTGGTCGAGCGCCTGGTAGCGGTCGTGCATCTCGACGTCGGCCGGCAGCACGCCGGCCATCTCGCCGCGCTCTCCGTCGGCGGTCGTCAGTGACCGACAGAGCGCCATCAGGCCGCCGCATTCGCCGAACACCGGCAAGCCGTCAGCGGCTCGCTCACCGATGGTGTCGAGCGCGGGACTGTCAGCCAACGCATCGACGTGGAGTTCGGGATAGCCGCCCGGGAGGTAAACACCGTCGCACTCCGGTAGGTCGTCACCGGCAGTCGGCGCGAACGTCACCACGTCGGCGGCGGCCCGAAGCCGTTCGATCGTGGCTGGGTAGCGAAAGCAGAACGCCGCATCGTCTGCGACGGCAACGCGGCCGTCGCCGGCGTCTGCTGACTGGTCCCGCTCCAGTTCAGGTTTCGGTGGCGCTCGCGCAACCTCGAATAGCTGATCCACGTGAAGGTTTTCGCTGGCTGCAGCGAGTGTCTCGTCGTCCAGCGGTGACTCCGCACCCATGTGGAGCCCGAGGTGGCGGTCCGGAATCTCCAGGTCGGCGGTCGGGGGAACCCGACCGAGATACGCCAGGTCGTCGGGGAGCGCGTCTCTGATGCCGTCGGCGTGGCGGCCGCCGTGGGCGCGCTGGGCGATGACGCCGGCCACGTCGATCTCTCGGTCGATAGCAGTCGCGTACTCGCGGAATCCCAGCGCGGTCGCGGCAACGCTCTCCATCCCGGCTTTCGCGTCGACCACGAGGACGACGGGGAGGTCGAGCGCTTCGGCGACCATCGCCGTACTGGAGCAGTCGCCGTCGTACAGACCCATGACGCCCTCGACGACGCAAACGTCCCCGGTACCCCGATGGTAGTTGCGGCGAAGCCCGTCGCTGCCTTCGAGCCACAGGTCGAGCGTGCGAGAGGGCGCGTCGGCGACGACCGCGTGGTGGCTCGGGTCGATGAAATCCGGGCCGGCTTTCGCGGGCTGGACGGCGTGGCCCGCGTCCTGCAGTGCGCGAATCGTCGCCAGCGTCGCGACGGTCTTCCCGACGCCCGATCTCGTGCCGGCGAGGACGATCCCCTTCACGGCGTTGGCTCCGCTTCGCCCGCGTCGAGCAACCGATCGTACACTGACAAGATTCGATCGCGCACGTCGGCCATCGGGACCTGCGTCTGGTCGGCCAGCGCCAGCGCACCACCCATACCGACGCCTTCCTTGGCCTCGCCGGCGACGTAGGCGTTCGTGGCGGGATGCTCCACCGCTTCGAAGCCCGGGTCGGTCACCGTCGGTTCGACGTCGAGCGTGGCCGCGGCGTCCCGGAAGTCGATGGCGTCGTCGTCCGCAACGAAGGACGTCGTCGCTAGCGAGATCGGCCCCTCGACGCCGTAGTGGCGTGCGGCCGCAGCAGCAGCCAACAACTGCGTGCCACCGGCCAGCGTGACTGCCGTCCCGGTTTCGGTCAACCCGCGGATCAGCCCCGTCACCGTCGCCAGCACGGGGTCTCCCATCCGTCGCAGGGCGACGCCGGGGTTCCCAGCTGCTCCGCCAGGCTCGACGCCGCTCGTCTCCAGGCCCTCGGCGACGACGTCTTCTTTCAGTTCGAGCGGGTTCTCCGGGAGCGACGAGGAGACGGTCGCCTCCTCGCCGAGCGCTCGCAGGAGACCCAGCGCCGTCGTGGTGCCGCCGGGGATGGTCTCAGCGAGGTACACCTCGTCGTCCGGGATCGCCTGGCCGAACTGCCGGGCGGCCGCCACGACTCCCTGTGCCGTCGGCACCGGGTCGTCTTCGCGGACGTCTCCGCCCGGTCGTGCGCCGACGGTCACGGTGGGCGCACCCGTCGGCTCCGCGAGCCCCCCGTCGACGACGGTCACGTCCAGGTTGAGCAGTTCTTTGACGGCTCGCGTGACGACCGCCGGCGTCGGACACCCGGTCGGACTGACCGGCACGACCGGTGCCCGGATCGGCTCGCCATACGCGACGATTTCCGCGTCGGCGCTCGGCGTGTGAACCATCGCCTCCGGGTCCGCCCCAGCAGCACTGATTCCCTCGATCGCAGCCGTCTCGGTCGTCCCTGCGACCAGTAGCAGCCGCATCTATCGGCCCTCCGTCGCTCGACTGTGTTCCATGTTCGTTGGATTAGCACAACCCGACTTTAATTCATGCGCTCGCCGGTCGGTGACGTGTTTCGTCGTTTGATTTATACTCGCCCGGAGACCCCACTAGGGTATGGAAGATTACGACGAACTGGTGTCATCGCTGACGCCGCGTCAGGAGAGCGATTCGGTCAGCATCTACCAGAACACAGTCGGCATCGCCTGTCCCGCCTGCGAGCAGTCGTTCGACAACCTGATCGTCTGCAAAGACGAGTACAACTCGCTCGAACTCGACTTCGCGATGGACCTCTGTACTGCTACCCACGAGGGCAACCCCCTCCTATTCACGCACAAGCACTAGCTCAGTCGTCGATCATTCGGCTGCCGCCCGGCGGCAGGAACTCCTGGATGCGGTCGGGACTGGCGACATTCCGGACGAACGTCTCGTCGGCGAATCGACCCTTCAACTCCCGGTAGAGCATCTTCGCGATGTCGTTTTGCGCGTACTGGCCCGGTTCGACGCGGATGCTCGTCTCCGTGTCCGGTTCGATGGCCGTGGGCGGCCCGCCGATGACGCGCGTGTCCGGTTCACAGCGAATGCCCACCGCGACTTCGGCCGCGACGTCCCGGAAGTACTCGCGGTCGCCGCGGACGGCGAACCCGCCTTTTTCGAGGAACTCGCCGCTCTCGGGCGTCTTCGAGACCTGGTCGGGATCGACCATGTACACGTCGTCGGCGAACTTCCCTTCCTTCCAGACCGAGGAGTACGCGAGGGCGAACTGCGCGGCCTCGTCGAGCGTCGACTGCGGGAAGTCGATGTCCTTCGAGGGTTCGCTGGGGCCGGTGGCTTTGAGAATCGTGACAGGGCCACCGTGGGCCTGCGCGTGGAGGAACTTGTCGCCGCGGTCCATGTACTTCTTGACGAGTTCCTCGTTCTGGTCGGCGTTGCGCCCGCCGATGACGAGGAAGTCGTCGCTCGTGCGGAACCACCGGTACTCCTCGTACCAGTGTTCGGATTGGCGGACCGGGATCGAGGCCTTGGAGAGCCAGTCGATCTCCTCCTGTTCGTCCGCTTCCTCGGCCGGTTGCTCACCCGCGTCTTCCCGTTCCCACTCCTCGCGGCGCTGTTTGATCTCGTCCAGTTCCTCGCGCTGGTCCTCGATAGCCGCTTGTGCGCCCTCCTTTTTCTCCTCGATGCGCTTTGCCTCGGTGTAGCGCTGATCAGCGTTCTTCTCGACGCCCATCGTCGTGTCGACGGTGACGCGGTGCTCGCCGAGTTCGATGGTGACCGTCCCCTGGCTGCCGTCCACGCCCTGAACCGCCTCGGCCGCAGGGATGCCCTGCTCGGCACCCTGTTCGAACTTCGCTTCGATGTCGTCCCAGGGCACGTCTTCCGCACGCGCACCCTGCACCGTCGAGATGATGTCGTCGACGAGGTCGTAGTTCGCGTACAGCAGTTCCGCCTTCTCACGTTCTGCCTCGGCGTCGGCCTCGAAGTCCTCGATGGCGGACTCCTGTTGCTGGATGATACGCTGTTTCTTCTCGATCTCGGCCTCGAAGTCCGGGCGCTGGCGGCCGCCGCCGGTGCTCTCGTCCTCGCCGGCGGCTTTGCGCTCGTCGGCCGCGTAGTTGGTGTAGTAGTCGTCCAGCGCTTCGGTGAACGTGTCGAACGCCTCGCTCGGCCGGTCGGCGTACTCCTCCATCGGCACTGGCGTCACGTCGATGCGCGGGCCGCGGTCGTCATCGCCGTCGTCGCCGTCGTCGCCGTCGTCGCCGTCGTCGCCGTCGTCGTCCTCGGCGTAGTAGACGCGCGGGTCCAGATCCGCCCGACTGATGCGCTCCCGTAGGTCCTCGACGACCCGGAACAGTTCCTCGTAGTCTGACTCGTCGGCGTCGGCGATGTCTTTCGTCTTCTCGACGCCGGCGCGAGTGCAGATTTCCTCACCCCAGAAGCCGCCGAAGTCCAGTTGGGTCGCGAGCGTCCGGACCACGTCGGTGTCGGAGTCGGCCATCCGGGCGGCGAACGCCTCGTAGTCGGCGGTGAGCGGGTTGAAGCGAGCGGACGGGAACTCGTACTGAGAGCCCGGCGCGACGGTGCGGGACTTGAGCCGGACGGTTTCCAGGCAATCGACCACTTCGCCGTTGGTGTCCAGCACCGCGACGTTTCCGTCGCCGAACAGCTCCGCGACGATGGTCGTGTCCTGGTCCTCGCGCTCGAAGTGGAACTCGACGATCCGGTCGAATTCGTACTGCTCGGCACCGACGAAATCGGCACCGGAGAGACGGTTTCGGAGCATCATCGCGAAGTTCGGCGGTCGGCCAGGGGCGTCCGGGACGTTCTCCTGGGCAGCGACGCGCACGTGTTTCGTCTCGCCCACGTCGACGAGGAGTTCGAGACGGCCACGGTCGAAATCGCGACACTTCAGTCGGAGAAGGCCGTCGTCGTAGAGATAGGCCTTGTCGACTTTCGCCCCCTCGTAGCGCCCCAACTCGCCGGTCAGCGCCGCGAGGTCGACGCTGGTGAGTTCCCGCTTTCGGTCCATGTTCCAGGGTTCAGCGGGCGTGCAAAGAGGGTGTCGTTCGCCCCCGAAAGCACTTATCGGTCCCTCCTCCCCGTTCGAAACATATTGCGTAACCAATACCTTCCCGTCCTCGTCGTTCTCGTCGGGCTGGTGACAATCGTCGGACCACCGGTGCTGTTCGACACCGACGCTCCCGAGAAGTATCCCGTCGACGTGGAGCGAGTCAGCGAACCGACCGACTACGAGACCGTGAGCTACGCGAATCTCTCTGCGCCGACACAGCGAGTGTTCAGACGTGCGCTGGAAAACAACGGATCAGCCACCGTCGAAGGGGCCGAGAACGTTCCACCGGAGTTCGAGCGAGTGGTTAACATCACCGACGCCGTGGGGAAGACCCCGGGCAGAGTCGTCGTCTACGAGGAATCACGATATCTGATGCAGATGCACGGGAGTTCGACACCTGTGAGCGCATATATTCTCCCCCTCGTGCTCTTCGTCTACGGGATCTCGACGACCGTCGCTGGCCTCGCCTTCATCGGCCGCACCCGAAAACAGTGGGGAGATGTCGTGCTCGCGCTGTATCTCGTCGTCGCGGTAGCTATCCTTGCTGTCGGAATGGTCGATGCGAGACGGTTCCTCGAGGACGGGTGGTTCGATGCGGTCTCCGGGATTGCGCTCGCCGGCATCGCGGGAGCCGGTGGGCTGGTTCTCTGGCGGATGCTAGGATACTGGCAGGCGGACTAACATTACCCGCCGAATCGCTCGCTCATCCGCTCTCCCGTCTCCAGTCCGCAGCGGAGCGCGGCGTGGACGCGAGCCTCGCCGGTGACCCAGTCCCCTGCGAAATAAAGGTCGTGACTGGCCCCTTTCTCCAGCACGTCGTCCTCGATAGCGCCTTCGGGTTGCGCGTATCGCCAGAACTGGGCGTCGGTCCAGTCGGGGGCGGCGAGATCGGCGTCGTCGAGCAGGTCTGCCACCATGTCCGAGACTGCATCGGTGAGTTCCGTCTCCGAGACGTCGTGGTGTTCGACCGACCAGTCGTGGGCCATCTGGACGACCAACAGGCTCTCGCCGTCGGGGACGTGTCCGTCCTTGCAGTCCTCGCGCGAGAGCCACCCGACGTCGTGGTCCTTGTCCGAGTTCACCAGCCCGTAGTACGGCAGGTCGATCTCGAACGGGTAGTGCAGGACGGCCGAAATGATCGTCCGGTACGGAACGGTCGCAATCCTCCGGCGGAGTTCGCGGCAGAGGCGGTGCTCCCAGTTCGCCGATCCGAACAGGTCCGAGGTCTGGGGCGCCGGGGGCGTCAGGAGGACCGCATCGAACGCGCCGAGGTCCGACCCACCGTCGTCGCGAAGTCGCCAGCCGTCGTCTTCGCGGACGGGTTCGGCGACGCGAACCCCGTGTTCGATCGCCGCATCGGTTTCGGCGAACAGCCGCTTTCCGAGTTGGGTGATCCCCGTCTCGTAGGACCACTTGTGTTCGTCGGCGTCGCGACCCTCCGAAATCTCCCCGTCGCCGTCGAACGTCCAGATCGGCTCCTCGATGTCGACGAGCCCGTCGTCGTCGAGCACCTCGGTGAGGAGGGTCGACACGCGATCGTCGTCGGATTTGACGTAGTTCGCGCCGTGGTCGTAGGTACAGCCGTTCTTCCGACGCGTCGCCGCGCGACCGGAGACGCCCTGGCTCTTCTCGAACACCGTGAGATCGACGTTCGCGTCTCGCAGCGCGTACGCCGCGCCGGCCCCTGCCGCCCCGGCCCCGACGATCGCCACCTCGTCAGTCATAGCTCGTAGGTCGACCCCGACAGTGAGAAAACTTCCGACCCGTGGGCAGTTGGTACGCGACCGGCCACCATCTCGGACCGGGTCTCAGAGCTGTTCGATCAGCCGCTCCATGGCCACGCCGCCACCGCTCGTCATCGGCGTCCCGTGACCCATACAGGCCACCTCGAAGTCGTCCGCTCGGTCGCCGAAGCGACGAATGCTCTCGCGGAGTTCGCGCATGTCGTACGAATCCAGCCAGAACGGCGGCGTCAGTTCGCCGTCCTCTTCCCAGACGAGGTCCCCGAGGAACGCCGCTCCGTCGTCGTGGACGTACGCAGTATGCCCCGGGTTGTGACCGGGCGTGTGGTGTGCCGTGAACCGTCCGACGCGATCGCCGTCCTCGACGGGTTCGACCGTCAGTCCGTCCGGGAGCGGCGCGACTTTGCGAGCGATCCGATGGAAGAGTCCCTTGTGATGGAACGCGTCGGGATCGTGGTCGCCGTCGACCATGCGGGCGTCGTCGCTCCCGAGATACACCGGCGCCGTCAACTCGTCGGCGATGCGATTCAAACCGGTCGTGTGATCCAGGTCGTAGTGCGTCAGGAGGACGCGGTCGATGTCACCGATCGCGTAGCCTGCAGCCGCCAGTTCGTCCCTGATGGACTGGAGGTTCCAGAACAGTCCGGCGTCGACGAGCGTGACGCCAGCGTCGCTCTCTGTCCCCGTTCCGCCGTCCACTGCCGTCCCCCGAGTGCCGGAGCGAGACCCGCCGGTATCGTCGACGAGGTAGGCGTTGGTCGCCAGCGGCGGGACCAACCCGAGGTCCAGCAACCACACGCCGTCTGCCAACTGTTGGGCCATTGGACCAGATCTAGGGGTTCAGCGGAGAAAAGTCACGCGCCCCCACCTTTTACTTCGTCGGGTGTGCTCACGGTGTTCATACACCACTCCTCGCAAAAGCTCGATCAAAACTGCCGCTCGCTCCCGCTGGTCGCTCGCGGTACGAGAGCTTGCTCAGCAACCGCACCGACTACAACCGCTTGCTCACGTACGGCCCGTCCTGCTTGTAGCCGAGCTTCTTTCGGTAGTACTCCCGGACGCCGATACCGGAGAGGACGGCCAGCTTCTCGTAGCCGCCTTCGATGGCGAGTTCTTCGGCTTTCTCCAAGAGCCGGCGACCGTAGCCACGGTGCTGGTGCTGGTCGTCTTCGCTCTGCTGGCCGACGCCGACTTGGCTGCCGTAGACGTGGAGTTCCCGGACGAGCGCGGCGTCGTCGAGTTCCCGGCGCACCGGATCGTTTGGGAACCGGAGCCGGCAGAAGCCGACGAGGAGGTCCTTCTCGGGGTCCTCGAAGCTGATGAAGTGCTCGCGGCCGCCGCCGGCCTCGTACTCCACGACGTCGAGTTCGATCTGTTCGGGGTCCTCGTCGTTCATCCCGACCTCGCGACAGCGGATGCAGTCGCAGGTCCAGCCGTGCTCGTCCATCTTCTTCCGGGCGAGCTGTCGGAGGTTGGACTTCCAGACCCCCGCTTCGATGAAGTCGGCCGGGATGTCGCGCTGGACGCGCTGGAGGCGCGTGTACTTGGGGATCATCGACTTGATCTCGGCGACGAGTTCGGCGGCCTGCTCGTTGCCCAGCGGCTCGTAGTCGTCCCGGTGCCACATGTCGTAGGTGGCCGTCCCCTCGACGATGAGCGTCGGGTAGATCTTGAGGTAATCGGGCCGCCAGTCCGGGTCCGAGAAGATGCGCCGGAAGTCCTCCAGACACATCTCCTCTGACATGCCGGGCTGGCCGGGCATCATGTGGAAGCCGACCTTGAACCCCGAGTCGCGGAGGCGGCGGTTGGCGTCGATCGAGTCCTGCACGCCGTGGCCGCGGTGCATCTCGCGGTTGATCCGCTCGTAGGTCGTCTGGACGCCGACCTCGACCTTCGTCCCCCCCAATCTCAGCATCCGGTCGATCTGCTCGGGGTCACACCAGTCTGGCTTGGTCTCGAACGTGGTGGCGACGTTGCGCACGTCCGCCGTCTCGTTCTCGGTGACGACGTCCTCGAGGTAGCGGAACTCGTACTCGTCGGGGTCCTCGGCGAAGCTCTCGCCCTCGGCGGGTTCGGGCTGGCCGTTCACGTCGTAGTCGTTCATCGCCTCGATGGCGCGCTTGACGAACCACTCCTGGTAATCGTGGCTGCGGGCGGTCATCGTCCCGCCCATCAGGATGAGTTCGGCCTTGTCGACCGGATGGCCGATCTCTCGCAACTGTTCCAGCCGGAGCGTGACCTGCCCGTACGGGTCGTAGTCGTTCTGTTTCCCGCGCGCGGCCGCTGGCTCGTGGCCGGTGTAACTCTGCGCGGAGGAGAACTCCGAGTCGGGGCCGCCGGGACAGTAGAGACACTTCCCGTGTGGGCACCGCTCGGGCGAAGTCATGATAGCGATCGGCGAGACGCCCGACGCCGTCCGAACCGGCTTGCGCTGGAGGACTTCTTCGAGTTCTTCGCGGCGTTCGAGCGGCGCGAAATCCAGAATCTCGGAGTTCTTCGGCACCTTCGGCGAGGAGTACTCCGAACAGACCTGTAGCTTGGTCTTCTCGACCTCGTCGCGTTCGAGTTCGCCGGCCAGGATGCGGTCGACGAGTTCCTGACAGACCTGCTCGAAGGCCTCCGTCTCCGTCGGGTCGGACGTCTCTGTACTCATTCGCAGTTGTCTCCCTATCGTCTACTCGGGCGAATAAGCGTGTCGTCTCGGCCAGTGTCCGTGTCGATCGCCTGTCGACAGTGGCCCGACGTGTCAGCAGACGACGATAGCTATATTTCCCGCGGCTCACTAGGACGAGAGAACAGAGGCGAGTCCATGGAGGCTATCTGGGACGACGACGGGACGCTCCGAGCATCGTTCAAATCAGACATGCGGGACCTGGCAACCCGCGCGAACGGCGAGATCGACGACGCCGACGAGGCGACGCTGTTCTGTTCGTTCGAGCCGACCTCGAACCGGTCGTCGATGCGCGTCGGCGTCTACTACGCGAACGGCCGGCAGACGCTCCGGTTCGACACCATCCGCGAAGAGATCGAGCTCGCGATGGTCAACCACTACGAAATCTCGCGGGCGAACCTCGTCATCGGCTCCGAAAAGGGCAGTCGGACGTTCAGACTCGACGCTGCCAGCGGTGAGTACTCCGTCTCGAAGAAATCAGTATAACGCTGCGAACGCTCGCGGCTCGGTTCCTGCTCAGAGCTGGGCAGCCACGGCGTCGAGCACCGCGTCGAGCACTGCGTCGCGCTCGCCCGAAAGGAACTCCAGACAGCCGTCGCGGGCGCTTTTCGCGGCGATTCCGGCTTCACTGGCGTCCTGCGCCGCGGTCTCTGCGACGGCGCGAACGTCCAGGTCGGCGTCGCTCCGGAGGGAGAGTTCGTCCGACGCGAGGCCGACGACGACGGACACGTCGTCGCGGTGCTGCCGGAACAGTTCGTCCAGCAGGAGATTCGTCGGCGGGAACTCGTAGCGGTGTGCGAACGCGTCCGTGTCGAGAACCAGCACGTCGACGCCGTCGACCGTGCGCCGTTCGAGGTTGGCTTCAGCCGTTTCGATCTCGGCGTCGAGCTTCTGACGGAACTGCTCGCTGACGTGGCCGGCCAGCCCGCGGTCGTCCTCGTTCTCGGGGAACAACAGGTCCGCGATGAGTTCGCGCTTGTCCTCGTAGGACTGGTAGAACGCTTCCAGCGTGATGGCCTCGCGGATCTCGCGAACCGCGTCGGCGTCGTAGCCCGCGTCCTCGGCTGCCGTGACGTACGCCTCGGGCGTGTTCTCCCAGAAGCTCACGGCGGGAAGGTGACCCAGGTCGGCGCGCACGTCTTCGTTGACGTGGGCGGCGACGTTCGCTGCCAGCGCGCTCGCGGTCGTCCGCTCGTCGCTGTCGGCCAGCGACGGGGAGACGGTCGTCGAAACGGCGTCGACGACTTCGCCGTCTGCCTCGGCGGCGTCGATGACGACGCGGTCGGCGCCGTACACCGAGAGCAGATCGAAGCCGTCGATGGATTCGCGGGTGGCACCGGCGGCGACGAACACGAACAGCGGGAGTTTCTCGTCGTGGCGCTCGCGGTTGTCGAGCATTCCCGTCACGTCGTTCGTGGCGTCTTCCATGTCGTAGACCCCGTCTTCGAGCGGACGGCGGTCGAAGTAGTGGTACTCGGCGTCGGCTGCGCCGTGCTGCTCGCGGATGAGCGGCAGCGCGGCGCGCTCGAGCGCCACGCCACCGACGTAGCCGTCCGCGGTCGCGTTGTGGCGAACGACGACCGGGCGGTCTTCGAGGATCGCACGTCGGATCGCGGTCGCGGCCTCGCGAACCTCGTCGAGGACCGCGTCGACGGCAGCGTCGGCGGCGAGGGGTTCGACGTCGTCCGGGCGGGCGCGCTCGGTCAGCGCGTCTGCCATCCGCTCGGTGACCGTGTCGCGCTCGTCGTCTTCGAGGACCACGAGCGCTTCCGTCTCGACCTGGAGCTCGCCGCGGCGGCGGCGGACCTCACCGTCGAGTCGGACGATGTCGCCGTCTTCGACGTGCGGATAGGCGCGAACGCCGGCTTCCTCGAAGGCAGCGCAATCGACGGCCGCGGACTCGTCGCGGATCTCGAACACGGTCGGCCCGCTCGTCTGGCGGATGTCCGCGATCTCGCCTTCGATGCGCACGTCCTCGCCGACGTGCTCTTCGAGCGTCGCGACCGCGACCTGATCGAGATCGCCGGTCGCGGTCTGTTCCTCGACGACGGCCGCACCGCCACCGCCGCCGCTTTCGACGGGTTCGGTCGCCTCGTCGGCTTCGTCGGCATCGTCAGCGGCTGCTCCGCCGGTTTCGCCGGCCGTCCGCTGGTCTTCGTCGGCCGATTCGTCGGCGACGCCGCCGACCTCGTGACGGACGGGAGCCTCGTCGGTCTCGTCCTGGTCGCCCGTCGTCTCGTCGCCTTCGTTCTCGGCGAGGACGGCGTGATCGTTTTCGGGGTCGTCGATGAGCGTGCCGCGGAACTCGCGCTCGGACTGGCGGATCGACCAGCCGAGGTCGATGTTCCCGTTGTCCCGCACGTTCTTCACCTGCACGTACACGTCGTCTCCGGACTCCCACTCGAGGCTCTCGAGTCGCTGGTCGAGTTCGCTCCGGTGGAGCAACCCGGTCACCCGATCGCCGATGTCGATGAAGACACCGAATTCGGCGTAGCCGTCGACCGTGCCGCGGTAGAACCGCCCCGGCGTCAGCTGGTCTGCACTCGTGCCTCGAAACTCGAAGACGACGTCCTGTTGATGCGTGTCGCAGATGTGGCCGTCAACGGACGTTCCGCAAATGATACAGCTTCCCATTAGCGTGTGAAAATAGACCCGGCCTAAAACGGTTGTCGAAACGCGGCGCATATTGCGACGACTCGATTCGTCGCTGTGCGGCCGATCCAACGGCCGGATTCGGCAGTCACTCGAACACGTCGCCTTCGTCTTCGAGCATCTCGATGCCGCGAGCGACTTCGGAGGCCTGGTCGGGGAACAGCGCGATCTCGACCTCGTTGCCCTCGTCGTCGGCGAAGGCGAGTTTGACCTGTTCGTCGCCGAACTCGCGGACGTCCACCGACTCGACGTCGTACAGCTTCGTCGTCGCGGCCTTGTTCGACGCGCCGACGTTCTTGATCGCCCCGTCCTTGAGTTCGACCATGAACTCGTCGAGTTGCAGGGTCAGCATGTCGCTGCCTACAGCACGCCGGGGCTAAAGCGTCGTGGTAGCTGGCTCACAACGGCAGCGAGACGCCGGCCGCCGCCAGGAGATCCCCCGCAGCTGCGAACCCGCGGAACCCGTAGCCGAAAACGATCGCCGCGGGGACGGCTCCCAGCACCGCGGCACGGCCGAGACTGACGTTGTGGACGACGCTCGTGCCGACGACGAGCAGCACCGTCCCGTACAGCGTACAGACCAACCGTAGTTCAGGGATCGGCGGCCCGGCGAAGATGCAGGGCGCAATCGCGTACGAGAGCACCTGGACGGTCTCGCTGACGCCCGCCCGGTCGGGGGCGCCGCCGATCAGGATGACCGTCTGGAGTGCGGCCGTCAGGTGCAGCGTGGCGGGCATGACGAGCACGACCGCCATCGCGAGGCCGAGAGCTTTCGAGGCGAGCGGTTGACCGCCGAAGGTCGGGTACGCGCCGCTGACCAACGTCATCCTGGTCGCTTCCTCGACGAGCACGACCGCAGCGGCGAACACCAGGCCCGGGGCCTGATCGCCCGGCGCGACGCCCGCCCGAAAGAACCGTCGTGGTCGGACGAGGACTTCGAGCCACGCCCGGGCGACGGCGACCGGTCCCCTGTCGCGACCACCTGTCGGGTTCTCGACCCACTGTGTCACAGCAGTCGCTACGGACGGTCGGGGTTTGACGATTGCGGGTTCGGTCGCTAGTCGTCTGCCCCGACGTTCTCGGTGCTCTCGAGGCAGGGCGGTTCCGGTTCGATGTTGGCGTACTGCACGACGTCCCGTCCGAGAACAGCGACGCGCTCTGCAGTCTCCTCGTCGGTCCAGTCCCAGTCGTCGCCCTCGCCCTCGAACGCAGCCGATGCACGGGGAATCGCAGCCTGGTGCGGAAGGACCCAGGCGTCGAGCGCGCGACACACGGATCGAAGGTGTTCCAGCGCAGTGATGGGGAAATTCCCGCCAGCGACGACGAGCAGGCCCACGGTTTTGTTCTCGAACTCGTCGAACCCGCAGTAGTCCAGCGCGTTCTTCAGCGGGGCCGAGTACGAGCCGTGATACATCGGCGTGCCGAGCAGGATCGCGTCGGCCTCGCGGACCCGACGGGTGAACTCGAGGGCATCGCCGGCCTCCCCCTCGTCGGCGTCGAACACCGGGAGGTCCCACTCGCGAAGGTCCAGCAGTTCAGTCGTCGCGTCAGCTCGCGCTGCCGCGTCGAGCGCGTGCGTGAGCGCTTTGCGCGTGTGGCTCTCGTCTCGGAGACTCCCGCAGATCGCGACGACGTGCGTCTCTGTCATAGTTCGTGCGTGGGCCGGGAAGCCCTTAGGTTGGGGAGTAACACCGGGACAATGAGACGACGTCTCACCCGGACCGTCATCGTCGCAGGCGCACGCGGCCCGCATCGGCGTCGAACGCAACCAGCCCGTCGTCGGCGAGATCCGAACAGATCCCGGCCAGCCACTCCCGGCCGTACTCGCCGTCCGGGACGTAGTCGACTCTGACCTTCGGGCCGAGCGTGTCCAGGGCCAGTTCCTCGTTGTCTTTCAGCGCGCTCACGATGCGGCCGCGGAACTGTCGTCGACTCCCCTCGAAGGAGGGCTGGGTCGGCACGTCGGGCGCGGTGAAGTCACCGGTCTCGTAGGCGTGACACCACTCGCGCCAGGGACAGTCAGCCTCGTCGCAAGCGGGCGTCTTCTCGCAGGCCACGCCGCCGAGTTCCATGATGGCGTTGTTCCAGACGCGGGACTCGCCGTCGGGCATGAGGTCGGCGGCCACGCGCTCGAACTCGCCGTCGTCGTCTGGCACGTCGAACGCGCGATAGAGGACGCGCTTGACGTTCGTGTCGACGACGGCGTCGCCGTCGTTGAACGCGAAGCTCGCCACCGCGTTGGCGGTGTAGGGGCCGACGCCCATCAGCTCCGAGAGTTCGCTGGGGGTTTCTGGGAACTCGCCGTCGTACTCGCTGACGACTTGGCCGGCGGCTTCGTGGAGGTACTTCGCGCGGTTGTTGTAGCCGAGGCTGTGGTCGGTCCAGAAGCCGACCACGTCGGCCCGATCGGCCGCTGCGAGATCGTGGACGGTCGGCCACCGGTCGAGAAACGAGTGCCAGGCGTCGACGACGCGCCCGAGTTGGGTCTGCTGGCTCATCACCTCCGACACGAGAATCTCGTAGGCGTCGTCGGTCCGTCGCCAGGGGAACTCGCGGTGGTCGGCCTCGTACCACTCGATCAGCGCCTGCTGGACGGCGTCGACGTCGTCCGGCAAGGACGCCACCTCGTCGGTCATCGACGCGGGCTATGGAGTGGGGTCGCTTACCGCTGGCGGTTCCGCACCGTCCACCCAGAAAGCCGAAACATGTTTCCACCGCCACTCCCTCGGGTCGGCCATGAGCCTCGACGACCTCAGGGACGAGTTGAGCGACGAGTACGCCGACGTCGGCGAATCGCTCGAGGTCTCCCTCGACGGCGAGACGCGAAACGAGCTGTCGATGTTGAGCGCCGCGATGGACCCGGACGACCGCGACGAGCTCCTGCGTCGAGCGGTCCACATGCTCTTTCAAACTGCAGTCGAGACCGGCAACCTGGACTTCCACCTCCGGAGCAAGTACGACGTCACCTACGACGAGTACCTCTCGGGGATGACCTTCGAGGAGATGACCGGCAACCAGTTCCCGCAGCCACAGCAAAACGACGACCGCCGCTACCAGTTCTAACCCGGTCGCGAGTTCGATACCCGCAATCGAGCGAGCCGGGTTACTCTCCGTCCTGGGTCGCCGTCAGGGAGAGTTGCAGGTCTGCGCCGCAACTCCTGCACTCCCCGCGTTCGATGATGTCCCTGAGGAGCTGGTCGTGAAAACAGCAGGGACAGGAGATACCGGTCATCGGCCCCGGCATGAACTGGAACGTGTTCTCCCGAGTGACGCTGAACTCCTGGACCTGCCCGGCCCGGACGTCGTTCTGTTCGTCTGGTTCCGACGACATGGTGCATGATACCGATTCACATAGTATAAAGCTTTGTCAGACGTTCGACTTCTAGAGATCGGACGGGCCTGCCATGGAAGTCAGGACGCGTCGGCGATCGCGGCTTCCAGCAGGTCGCACCCGAGGTCGATCTCCCGTTCGGTGACGTCCAGCGGCGGGAGCAGGCGGAGCGTCCGCTGACCACAGCCGAGGGTGAGGAGGCCGCGTTGCACCGCTGCGGCCATCACGTCGTCGCGGCGCTCTTCGGTGTCGAACTCTACGGCGAGCATCAACCCCAGTCCGCGAACGTCGGTGATACCGTCGGCCGTCGCGTCGAAGGTGGCCAGGAACTGCTCCCCGCGCTCGCGTGCGTTCGCGAGGAGGTCCTGTTCCCTGATGACGTCGATGGTGATTGCTCCCTGCGCGCAGGCGAGAACATCGCCGGCGCCCCACGTCGAAGAGAGTCGGCTCCGTTCCGCGGGGAACACGTCGCTGTTGGCGAGGGTCGCGCCGACTCGCAGCCCCTTCGCCGCCGCGATCACGTCGGGTTCGATCGGATAGTGATCGGACGCCCAGAACTTTCCCGTCCGACCCATCCCGGACTGGATCTCGTCTGCGACGAGGACGATGTCGTGCTCCGCGACGACGGCCGCGAGTTCCTCGGCGAAGGCGTCGCTCGGGAACCGATAGCCGCCCTCGCCCTGGATCGGTTCGACGATGACGTAGGCGACCGCCCGCGGATCGACGTACCCGGTCTCGGGATCGAGCATCCGGCGGAGCTGCGAGCCGTCGTCCGTGAAAAACCCACAGCCGCAACTGGCCGGGTCGCAGGCCCGGTCGCGACAGAACGGCACGTCGTGAACGCCGGGAATCTCCGGGAACTGGCGGCGGTAGACGCCCTTCGACCGGTTGAGCGACAGCGCACCGAGCGTGCGACCGTGGAACGCGCCCTGGAACGTGATCGCGTACTGGCCGCCCGTGTGGTCGTAGCTGATCTTGATCGCGTTCTCGACGGCTTCTGCACCGCTGTTCGAGAGGAAGACGGTGTCCAGATCGTAGTGCCTCGTGACCGCTGTCAACCGATCCATCAGATCGGCAGGGCCTGGAAACGGAGCCTCGCCGGCCGGACCGCTCGCCACGTAGAAGTCCTGGCCGGCGATCTTCAGCGGATCGACGAGATCGAACGCAGAGAGCCGCTCCAGGAGGTCGGGGTTGTTGTAGCCCAGCGGTGCAGCGCCGACGTGACCAGTGAAATCCAGCAGGACGTTCCCGTCGAGGTCCGTGCAGAACGGTCCCGCGGCCGGGGCCGTGTAGTCCCAGACGAAATCGTAGACGTACGTGCTCGGGGCCGCCGTACTGTGGTGGTACTCGACCTGTCGGCGCGCGCGGTCGCCCGGAAGTGTGTCGACTGTTGGCGCGACCCTGTCACGATCCATGGTAACACTTCGGGAACCGATCCGATAAATAATTCGTCCGGTTTAGGTAATTGTTGCTAAGTGTGCGGGAAGGCTTCACTGTGTCACACTGTGATCGCGACGGTGACGATGGTAGCACCGACGAGGAGGACGACGCTCCAGACGCTAACGCGGTAGGCGAACTGGCGGTTCGGACTGGCGAGTGTCAGCCCTGCCTTGACGATGATGCTCGCGCCCGTCGCGAGCAGGATGGCGAGGACGGCCTGCGAGCCGGAAAGATCACCGGCGCGGTAGAGGAGAACTGCAGAGGTCGTCGCACCGGCACTCGAGACGAGACCGGAGATGGCGGCCGTCGCGTAGAACCCGGCGGTCCCGAACAGGTCCTGAGCCACGCTGCCGGCGAGGACGATCAGGAGGAAGATGCCGCCGAAACTCAGTGCTCGGCGCAGAGAGAACGGACTGGTCAGATCGATGTCGACCGTTTCGCGCCAGTCGGCAGTAACTGCCGCGACGAGGACGCTCCCGACGATGACGGCGCCGAGCGGAACGATCGCTCCAAAGAGAACGCCGGTCTCGATGGTGAAGACGAGCGCGATGACGAGGTTCCGAAGCGCCATCGCGGCGTCGGCGAGCAGGACGGCCGCGACGGCGTACGCCGTGGCTCTGGGACGCTGGCGGACGTGATCGAGCATTGTACCGACGACGGCCGTCGAAGAGGCGAGCCCACCGAAGAAACCAGTGACTGCGATGCCGCGCCCGCCGTACGTCTGGACGATGGCGTAGTTCGCGATCCCGATACCGGCGACCGTGACCACCATCAGCCAGACGACGCGCGGTTCGAGCGCGACGGCGAATGCACCGGACCCGACCGTGACCGATCCAGAAGGCAAGAGTGGATAGACCACGAACGCGATGATCGCGAACTCCGTCGCCGACTGGAGCTCCTCGTGCGTAAGCCCCCAGGCGAAGCTGTGTAACTCCCGCTTGAGGACGAGCAGCAGCGCCGACACTGCCGTGACGGTCACGCCCTCGATGATGAAGCCTGCTGCGACCAGTGTGCCGATCCCGTAGGCCACGAGCATCGACACCGAGGTCGTCAACGACAACCCCTGATCGCTGGAGAGCAGTCCGTCAGCCGCGAGCACGAGTCCCTGCACGATGACCAGCACGCCCCCGACGACGAGCAGTGCCTCGTGGTCCAGCACGGTGAAGACGGCACCGAGCAAGCTAATGAGCGCGAACGTCCGAATCCCGGCGGTCTTCTGGGACCACTCCCGTTCGAGCCCGAGGAACATCCCGAGCGCACCAGCCAGCGCTAGCCGCGACACCTCTGCGTCCAGTGGCGCAGGAATCGTTTGTAGCAGAGCCGACACCCCTTAGCGTACCGGATTCGGACGTAAAAACGATACGGCGATTCGGGCGTGCCGATCGACCACGCAGAGATCGAGCACGTAGAAGTGACGTCGTGAGGAGCAGGTTCGAGCACCCGGGAATCTTATGGTAACATGTCATGAATATCGTGCATGGTCGATCTCGACGGAGGACAGGGGCGATCGCTCTGGTGGGCAGCGGCCGTCGTCCTCTGCTGTACGCTGCTGTTCGTCGTCTACTCGTTCGTCGGGACTTTCGTGTTCGGACTCTTCATCTACTACGCGACGCGGCCCGCCTACAAACGAATCCATCACTACATTGGACAGCGCAGTCTCTCGGCGGTGTTGGCGCTACTCACGTTTGCGTTACCGGCGATAGTGCTGTTGGTGTATACGGTCGCGATCGCCATCCAGGAGTTGTCGAACCTCCAGGTAGTCGACATCGGGCCACTGATGGCCATCATTCAGCCGTACGTCGACCTCTCGCAGGTCGTCAAAGATCCAGCGGAACTCCTCTCCCAGGACGGCGGCCTGGATTCCCTCAGAGCCTCGCTGTTCGCGACGCTGGGGTATCTCGGCTTCATCGGGAACGGGCTCTTGCATCTGTTCGTGATGTTCGCCCTGGCTTTTTACCTGCTACGTGACACGAAGCGACTCTCAAAGTGGGTGGCCGACCACAGCGACGAGCGGATCGTCCTGAAAGCGTACATTCAGGCCGTCGACCGGGATCTCCAGAACGTCTTTTTCGGGAACATCCTGAACGCGATCATGACGGGCGCGATCGGCGCGATCTCGTTCAGTCTGCTCAATTTCTTCGCGCCGCAGCGACTAGCGATTCCCTACCCCGCCCTGACAGGGCTGCTCGCTGGCGTCGCGAGCCTGATCCCCGTCGTCGGAATGAAGCTCGTGTACGTCCCCATGGTCGGCTACCTGGGGGCGAAGGCAGCGTACCTGGAAACCGGGTTTCCGTTCGTCCTCATGGTGCTGTTCGTCTCGATCGTCATCGTCGACTCCATCCCCGATTTCCTCCTTCGGCCGTACGTCTCCGGCCGACACCTCCACGTCGGGATGGTCATGTTCGCGTACATCCTCGGCCCGCTGTTGTTCGGCTGGTACGGCATCTTCCTCGGGCCCGTCATCCTCGTCGTCCTCTTCCATTTCGTCCGGATGATCGTCCCGGAACTCATCACCGGAAAACCAATCAAGCCCACGGCAGTCGGTCCAGCGTACCTCAACGGTCGGGACGACCCAGTTGGGACTGCGGACCCGGTCCCGTCACACGACGGCAACGGTCACGCAGACTCGGATGGAACAGCACAGACGAACGGGGACGACCCGCCGGTCGCCGATTCGACGAACCGTAGCGGGGCGGAGCCAGAACCGAACGAAGCTGGAGGACAGTTGCGCGACGAATCGACGGATCGGGACGACACGTAGCGTTGCGAACGCAGAGAAGTGAAGAGATTCCGGTGACGGGAAGAGAGTGGCCTTAGAGGTCGACGTACTGTTCTTCCCACTCGCGGCGGGCTTCGATCTCACGACGGCCACGGCGAGTCAGACTGTAGAAGTTCGTTCGTCGGTCACGCTGGCCCTTCTCGATCAGCCCTTTGTCGACGAGCGTATCGAGATTCGGGTACAGGCGGCCGTGGTGAATCTCCTTCTCGTAGTACTCTTCGAGTTCTTCCTTGATAGCCAGCCCGTGTGGCTCCTCCCGACCGGCGATCACATACAGCAGGTCACGCTGGAATCCTGTCAGGTCGTACATCGGTAATATCCGATTGTAGATTACTGTCGGAATATCATAAATATATCGACTTTCGGTACGCCCAACATGAGAAGGGGAGTTCCAATACCGGCAAATTACAGGGTCTAGACGCGCAGATGTGCATCGACCGCATTCGGGCGACTCGCATTCATCATACGCCGGTCATATCTATCCAGATAAACCATTTCGTTTACTGATGAATCGAGCACACGATTTCTGGCACACAGGTGGGAAGTCTGAGGAAAAGGCTGATAGACTTATGTACGGCTGTACCGAAGGAGAAAGCATGCCCGAAGAGGTTCTTTTCGAGTCCGAACGGAGACAGCAGCGAACCGAAGTCGCCGACTATCTCCGGGCAGTCGCCGACAAACTCGAAGCTGGATCGAGCATTACGCTCGAAGCCGGGGACCAGTCCGTGACGTTAGAGCCGCCGGGGGACGTCGAGTTCGAGGTCAAAGCCGAACGAGAAGGCCCGACCGACGGACCCGGCGAGCTGAGCATCGAACTGGAACTCGAATGGGACGAACACCGGAGCGGCAGCGACGACGGCAGTGATGGCTCGCTGACTATCAGCTAACCGTACTCGACACTGCCGGGGCGGGGTATTCTCCGACTACCGGTGGGACTGTCGGACGGGATCGCCACAGAAATCAGCGCTATCGCTCAGCGAGTAGTTGTCGAATGGAAAGCAAATCACGCGGGGTGAAAATACCCGCGTGATTGCTTGCCGCCCTGAATTGGTCCCCGCTGACGCTTCGGCCCTCCAAGCGAAGCGTCACCTGAATCGAGTGGCCATAATCACTTAAATGTACCGGCATCGTGAAAACTACTCACCTATCCAACATGTATCCGAAAGTATCCAATTCTACGCGACATCGTCTCACGATCGTTGACTCGCTGCCGATAGTTTCTTGACGTTTAGATATACTCTTCTTCGAGCACCCACCCGAGTGCCCGTTTGTAGTACGTGAACATTTGCCTCACGCCCTGGTGGTTCATGTTCTCGTCGTCCAACTGTTCTTTCAGGAACTCGTACTGTTCTCGAATCTCCTCTTCGTCACGCATACCTCCTGTTTGGGGAACGCGAAGGAAGAATCTTCACACTCTCCCCGAATGTTGCAGCGTCACGCCCTGTCAGCGGACGGGTCGCGCAGGTCGGAGGCGGGTCAGTTTTGCATCTCGACTCCCAAGTTGTCGCCATGAAAATCCGCGGGGACCGCCAGTGCAAGGAGTGTGACACACGCTGGTCCTACTACGAGACGGGGAGCATCACCTGTCCCGAGTGTGGGAGCCTCAAGAGCGTCGGCGTCGACGATCGGAAAGAACACACCGCAAGCGCTGTCGTGCTGGATCTGACCGGCGTCCGCGCCCAGGTCGACGAGGTTCCGCTCCGCGACGTCGCTGCCGACGCGGCAGATACCTGTCGATCGTACGTCCGGCAGTACGGGTTCATCGACGCCGGCGAACTCCAGCCGTTAGCCGACGCCTACCTCGCCGCGCGAGAGCTTCGGCAGGCCGCCGGCTACGTCGAACGCGCGATGCGTCTCACCGACGACGAGGAGTACTACCTGCTCGCACTCCTCCGCGGAGCTGACCAGGGAGACCGGCCAGCGACCGACGCAGTCCCCGCATCGATGCGAGACGCCCGCGGTCTGGCGTACGCGACGGCCGTCGATCACTACCGCAGCGACCTCCGACTGTATCTGGAGGAAAACCCAGACGAGACGGCACAGCAACTCCTCGCCTCGCTCGGCGAACACCAGAAACGGATCGCGGCGCTGGACGGGGACGTCGCACTCGGCACGTCTGAAGCACTCATCACGGCCGTCCAGTCGCTCGGACGGTACCTGATCGACGACGACGAGAACGCGCTCGCCCAGGCCCAGCATCGCCTCGACACCCTCAATACGGCGTAACGACCACCGATCCCGGCAGCCACCGTCTCGACTGTCGACGGTCCGTGGATAAAACGATTAAGCGGTCGGGTCGTTCAGGTATCGACACCATGACCGCTACCGACGACGACCCGGCCGGTCCCCTCGACGGGCTCCGCGTGATCGATTTCTCCGGGATGATCAGTGGCGGGTACGCGACGATGGTCCTCGCCGATTTCGGCGCGGACGTCGTCTTTGCGGAACATCCCGACTCCCACGACCCGATCCGTGATTGGACGCCGTTCGAGAACGGCACGAGTCTCTGGTGGAAGTCCCTCGGGCGGAACAAACGGTGTGTCACGCTGGACCTGCACACTGACGAGGGGCGCGCGCTGGCACTGGAACTCGTCGAAGACGCGGACGCCGTCGTCGAGAACTTCCGAGCCGGCACGCTGGAACGCTGGGATCTCGGCCCCGAGACGTTGCGAGACGCCAACGAGGAACTGATCGTCGTCCGCATCTCGGGCTACGGCCAGACCGGCCCGAAAGCGACGGAACCCGGCTTTGGCACCGTCGCCGAGGCGATGTCCGGCTTCGCACACGTCAACGGGTTTCCGGACCGCGAACCGCTCCTCCCGCCGATCAGCCTCGCGGACATGGCGGCTGCCCAGACCGCGGTTCAGTCGCTCCTGATGGCCGTCTTCGAGCGCGACGTCGCTGGCAGCGGGAAGGGACAGGTCGTCGACGTCAGCCTCCTCGAATCGCTGTTCCGGATGTTCCCGGGCGACGTGGAGAAGTACGACAAGCAGGGCGCGGTTTCGGAGCGCATCGGCAACCACCACACCAACGCGGCACCGCGGAACGTCTACGAGACCCGGGACGGCTACGTCGCCCTCTCGGCGTCGGCCCAGTCCATCTTCGAGAACCTCGCCGAGATCATCGATCACCCGGAACTCGTCGAGGACCCGCGGTTCGAGGACAACAAGTCGCGCGTGGCGAACGCCGACGAACTCGACGAGTACATCGCGCCCTGGATCGCCGAGCGGTCGACCGAGCGCGTGCTCGACGAACTCCGGGCGGGCGACGCGGTCGTGGCGCCGATCTACGACATGAGCGACGTCTTCGAGGACGAGCAGTACGACGCACGAAACGACATCGTCGAGGTCGACGACCCGGAAGTCGGGCCGATCAAGACCCAGAACACCCTCCCGAAGTTCTCGCGGACGCCGGGACGCGTCGACCACCTCGGTCCGGAGCACGGCGAGCACAACCACGAGGTGTACGTCGACGAGCTCGGGCTCGACGAGGAGACGGTCGCCAAGCTACGGGACGACGGCGTCATCTGACACGCGATGGCGAACAGGCGACACGTGGGGAGTGCCGGCGCGGCGCGTCACACACCCGCCCGGACCGCACCGGATCGACTCTCAGCGCATGGGTCGGCCTGGACTCGTTTTCGGGTTTCAAAGTACGGGGCCGATCAGCGGTGTCCGGGCCGGTGGTTCCGGCCGCCGCCCGCCGCCTCCCGAGCCGCCGTCAGTTTGGATTCGAACCAGGTGGCGGCAACGTCGGCGACGTGTTCGAGTTCGCCTTCGCCCTCGAAGAGGTGGCCGGCGTTGGGAACGACTTCGAGGTCTTTCTCGCACGTGAGCCGCGTGAGCGCCTCGCGGTTCAGCGCCAGCACGTTGTAATCGGCGCCACCGACGATGAACAGCGTCGGTGCCCGGACCTCGTCGAGCACGGCCTCAGCCATGTCCACCCGGCCACCACGTGAGACGACCGCACCGGCGTCGTCCGGCCGAGCGGCTGCGGCCCGGAGTGCAGCGGCTGCCCCGGTGCTCGATCCGAAGTACCCGAGCGGCAGCTCGGACGTTCGCGGCTGGCTTCGGAGCCAGTCAGTCGCCGCGAGGAGCCGCCGCGTCAACAGGTCGACGTCGAACCGGCTGGTCCTGGCCTGGTCTTCCCGTTCGGTCAGGAGGTCGAACAGCAGGGTCGCGAGCCCGCGGTCGTTCAGCACGTCGGCGACGTAGTTGTTGCGCGGACTGTGACGACTGCTCCCGCTCCCGTGCGCGAAGGCCACGATTCCGGTGGCCTCCCGTGGTACGGTCAGGTGGCCGGGAAGCGTCACACCGTCGACCGGAATGTTGACGAGGTCCATACCGGTCGATTCGAGAGGAAAGCCAGTAACGGTTCGGTCAGGTTAGTTTCCGATTCCTGACCGGCAGTTCGGACACCAGGATGCGCGACACGTCCGCCAACTGTCGGGACAGGCACAACCAGGAACCGGTCCGGAAGCACCCGGTCGAGAGGGCGATTCAAACGGCAGTTTCCGAGACATGTGGTTCTGGGGACCAATCCGCAGACTCAATCCCGGGCAGGCACAAGTGCTTGCGATGGTCCGAACCAATACGCTCAAACTGTCCCGGGAAGGGTTGACCGTCAACGCCGAGGTCCGGGCCGAGAAACTGACGTCAGAGAACGTCGAGCCAGGACCAGACGTCGTCGTCAGGGACGACCGGAACGGACAGCGTGTCGAGCGAGAGCAGTACGACAAAGCCACAGGAGAGACGTTGCCCGAGGGACACGGCTACCGCTGGGTGAACGAAGACGGCGAGGACGTACCCGACGAGGCCCGCCAGTACTACGAAGTCATCGACGGGTCTGAGCACCCGATCTCGCTGTTCAAACCGACGCTCGGTCGGGGTCGCACGCTCACGGCGGAACGGTGGATTCCCGTCAGTCGACTCGGTGAGTTTCTGATCACACGGACCTACGAGATGTGGGGTGCGGACGAATCGGACGAAGAGCAACTGTTCGAGCTCGCCCAGTACGTGCAGTCATACCGAGAAGCGCCGGTCGTCCCGGTCGTGCTCCAGGAGACACTGACGAAGGACTGGGGTATCCTCACTCCGCAGTTCTACGGCGACGACACGTTCAGCATCGTCGTCCGGGTGACGCGCGCTAGAGTGAAACCAACGCACCGGATGCAGGTTCCAGCGGAGTCCGACGGGGAGGAGTCCCGGTTCCCGACCCCGGAACAGGAGTTCCCGTTCGAGTGAGCGGGCACCCAGACTCGATGTGACGACCGGGACTGCAGGACGCGCTGCTCTTCGGACTCACCAGGGTGGCAGCAGGGGCACCTGGAGGTCGAGACTGGTGGCCGCGGTCGAGACCGCGAACCACAAGCAGATAACGGCGATTCCGAACAGGACCGCGGCGACTCCGACCCGGTGGCGGGCGGTCTCACCGACACCGGTGTCCGAGAGCACGAAGGTACCCTCGTGGCTGAGCACACGCTCTCCGTCGGCCGAGACGACGCTGGCAGTGACGGACACCTCGCCGCTCGGAGATACGCATCGTTCGAGGTATCGCCACCGGCGAATCCGATCGCTGTCGCCACGGAGGTCCGGATTGGCAGCGACGAACGACGCGAGGTCGTCGGGAAACGCGTCCAGTCCAGGGTCTTCGCCACTGACGGCCCTGACAGTTTCCGGCGCGTCACGGAGATCGAACGCCTCGAGTGGAGCCAGCGGCACAGCGTCCTCGCGTCCGAAGCCAGGTACCGGGTCGGCGTCGTCTCTCGCCGGGTCGACGGCGACTTCCTCGGCATCGCGAAGGCGGAACGGGACGGCCGCTGCAACGTGGCGTTCGGATGCCGCGTCGTCTTCCCACCATTCGAGGCCACTCACCGACAGCGCGGCGTCACTCACGCCGCCTTCCCCGAAGAACGCCGTCCACTCGGTGATGTGAACGGCCACGCAGGGGTCACCGGAGAGCGGTGCCGTGAGCGGGTCGTCGGTCCGTGGCTGGCCGACTACCGTGGTCGTCGTCTCCGGCGTCAAGTCGCCGACAGTAGTCGTTCCACCCCGCAGGAGCACGGCGGCACTCCAGAGCTGGGAGCCACACCCGTACAGTCCTGCGACACCGACGAGAGCGGCGGCGAGAACGAAGAACGCGTCGACTGCGGCGGCCAGCGATTCGAGAACCACTCCGTGTGCTACCGAGGAGACTCACAAAAAGTCAACGAACAGCCACGACGACCTCACGGTCGACAGTGTTCTCGGGGACCGTCGCCTTCCACGCGACAGTGTCGATGTCTTCGTCGGCCAGACCGGGGTCCGACGCGAGAGCGGTCGTCTCCGGGACCGCGACGTAATGGGCGAACGCGAAAGACACCCGTTCGTCGTCGTACTCGAAGGCCACATCAGTGACTGCAACGGGGCGTTCGACGGCGACCGCGACCCCTGTTTCCTCACGGACCTCGCGGACGAGCGCCTCCTCGCGTGTCTCCCCGGGTTCGACTTTCCCGCCGGGCGCGAGCCACTGCTCGTCTTCGCGAACGAGCAGCACGCGATCGCGGCTGTCAGTGACGATCGCGCCGACAGCCCAGGTGAGCCCTGCGTCGATTTGCTCGCGCGCGTCCGCAAAGCGATCGGCGTCGACGGCGTGGATCGTCTCACGAGCCCACACGTCGTCGCGTGCGGCGAGCGACTCGAAGTCGAGGGGCTGCATTCAGGGGAGGTCGACCGAGACGTCTTCCTGCAGGCCGGCTGCTTTCACGGTGTTCCAGAGCAACATCGCGCGGGTCATCGGCCCGACGCCGCCCGGAACGGGCGTGATCGCACCGGCTGACTCTTTCGCGCTCTCGAAGTCGACGTCGCCGACGAGTTCGTATCCCTTCTCGGTATCCGCATCGACGCGGTTGATGCCGACGTCGATGACGGCGGTGCCCGCCGACAACATGTCGCCGGTGATCATCTCGGGAACGCCGGCGGCCGCGACGACGATGTCCGCCTGGCGGGTCTTCGCCGCCAGGTCGTCGGTCCGGGAGTGACACACCGTCACCGTCGCGTTGCCGCCCTCTGCCTTCTGGAGGAGCAGGTTCGCCATCGGTTTGCCGACGATGTCCGAACGGCCGACGACCACTGCGTCGGCGCCCTCGGTTTCGACGCCCGCGTCGGCCAGGAGCTTCTGGATACCGTGGGGCGTACAGGGCTTGTACCGTGCGTTGCCGGCGACGAGTCGACCGACGTTCTCGGGGTGGAACCCGTCCACGTCCTTGGCGGGATCGATGCGACGGAGGACCTCGCGGTCGTCGACGTGGTCCGGAACGGGCATCTGGACGAGAATCCCGTTCACGTCGTCGTCGGCGTTGAGTTCGTCGATGGTGTCGAACAGTTCCTCGGCGGGGGCGTCCGGGTCGATCTCGATGTCGATCGCCTCGATGCCGACCTCCTCGCAGTCCTGCTGTTTCATCGAGACGTACGTCTCGCTGGCGGGATCGTCGCTCATCAGGACGGTCGCGAGACTCGGGGTCACGCCCTCGTCGTCGAGCGCGTCGATGGCGTCGGCGAGTCCGTCACGGACGTCCTGGGCGACGGCGTTGCCGTCGATGATCTCTGTCATTGCCTACATCGCAGGTGGCCCGACTCTTGAACGTCTCGAAAACGCTCAGACCTCCCTGACGGCGCGATCAGTGACGCCGTGCCAGAGCGCCCGGACCGTCTCCGACCCGACGAACCGTGGGACGCGGTCCGCGTACTGCTCGTAGGCCTCCCCGTACTGCTCGCGGAGCCACGGTTCCTCGGCGAAGGGCATGACGAGCCACCAGGTGGCGTACAGCGCACACAGCACTGTCGCCATCCACGACGCCGAAAGGAGTGCAACCCCGACCGTGGCGACGAGATACCAGACGTACTGGGGGTTCCGCGAGTACCGGTACCAGCCACCAGTCTGGAGTTCGCCTTCCAGCCCCATCGTCTCGTCGGACCCCAGGTCAGAGCCGGCCCAGAGCGCGGCAGCGTAGCTCGGAACGAAGAGTACCGCACCGACCGCCAGCGTCCGCGGCTGTGTGAGGCCCAGACTGTTCCAGTCCAGATACGCCACGGCGAGCAGACAGACGTTGAGACCCATCGAGATCGACCAGTGGACGTAGTACCACAGGTCCCGCTCACCGAGGGGCCAGTACTCCGTCCGCCCGAGCGCACTCGCGACGTAGCCGAGCAGGTTCGCCAGTCCGAAGACGACACCGCCACCGAACGCGACGAGTTCAATTGCGACCATAGGTATCGGGACGAGCCGAGCGATAGTTCGACTGGTGTCGTCTCCACTAGCCCGTTTAAGTACCGCACGGCGCAGGGAAAGGACGCCCGCTCAGGAGCACTCGGCCTCGGCGACCGTAGCGGTCGGCGTGTTTCGAAACTGCGTCGTCGAGAAGGATACTATCTATTCCTATAGATGGCCAGATCGCATGCAATACTACTAGTATTGTGACTATCTCTATTCGTGTTGTCACGCAACTGCCAACCACCCGGAACGGACCTGACCACGACACGAGGCTGCTACCGGAGCGTCGACGCGGACCTCTTCGTGTCGTGTCAGAACCAACACACAAACTATGAGCAACCAATCGACGTTGACGCCGATGGGCGCGATGCTGCGATCGTCCACGCGAATGTACCGCAACTCGCTCGAACTGTCACGAGCAGCAATGGCTGCCTTCGACACCACTTCGAACGGCGACTCGCCGGACACGAGCGGTGGCGCTGACGGAGTCGAGGCCGGAACGACCCGGCCAGAGTGGGACACCGACAGGACGGCGGACGATCCCAGTGACCTCGCCGTCGGTGATCGCGTCGAGTTCACGAAAACCATCTCGGACGAAGACGTGACAGCGTTCGCCGCTGCCAGCGGGGACACCAACCCGCTCCATCTCGACGAGGAGTACGCTGAAGAGACCCGCTTCGGCGATCGCATCGCTCACGGGACACTCGTCAGCGGGCTCATCAGCGCCGCACTCGCACGGCTTCCCGGGACGGTCGTCTACCTCTCACAGGACATGGAGTTTCTCGCGCCGGTCTATCTCGGCGACAGGGTCACGGCCGACGTCGAAGTCGCCGAAGACCTCGGCGGCGGGCGCCTCCGACTCTCGACGACGATCGTCAACGGCGAGGAGCCCTGTATCGACGGTGAAGCCGTCGTCCTCGTACCGGACGCGGAGTAAACGTCGGTCAGTACGAGTGCGTGGTAGCCGCTGAGACCGACCCTCCTATCGATACTGATGGTCCCCACACATGAAACGCTGTGACCACTGCGACGACGAGATCGAAACGAGCGACTGGTATCCGACGCTCGCCCGCGAACGAACCCAGGGCGTCGTCCTGTTCTCGTTTTGTAGCGTGCCCTGCCGGAACGAGTGGCTCTCGGCCGAGGACGACTAGGGCGAAGTCGCGCCTCCGAACGCCGTGAGAGGGCAAGCCGACGATTTTATCTGGCCGACTGACCTCAATCCAGCGACGCCATCGATCCGGCTCGCAACGCATGTCCGACGCACCCGAGATTCTGTTCGTTTGTCCAACAGGCGAATACGCCGCCGAAGTCACGGCGGCGGCAACGGACGGAACCGCGGTCGTACAGCAGGTCGACACGGGGAGCGGCGCGCTCGACGTTCTCGCGACGCACTCGCCGAGTTGCGTCGTCATCGACGGAGAGCCGCCGGACATGACGAGTTCGGAACTCGTCGAGACGATACGTGCGACGACGGACGACGTTTCGATCAGCGCGTTCGTTCACGAGAACGACACGGCGTTCTCTACGCTGATTACCCCGGACGACCGTGATTTAGCGCGGTACGAGACTATTCTCGATACCGTCAACGACGGCATTTACCAGTTCGATCCGGCGGGCCGGTTCGTCGAACTGAACGACGCCGTCGCGGAGATCACCGGCTACGCGCGGTCGGAGTTACTGGGCGAGCACATCTCCATCATGCTCGACGAGTCCGACGTCGCGAAGGGTGAGTCCCTGATACAGGAGCTACTGGAGAGCGACGAGCGAGACGTCGCGACCATGGACATGACGGTCCACACCGCCGACGGCGAGGAGATCCCCTGCGAGAATCGACTGTCAGTGATCCAGACGGACGGGGAGTTCCGGGGGACCGTCGGTGTCGTTCGCGACATCTCGGAGCGAGCCCATCGAAAGGCCCAGCTCAAACAGGAGCGTGATCTCCGCGAACGCCTCCTGGAAACGAGCCCAGTCGGCATCGTCGTGATCGACGAAGCGGGGACCGTCGCCCGCGCCAACGACAGGGCGTCCGAGATCCTCGGCGTTCCGAAAGACGCGCTCACCGAACAATCGCATTCGAACACCGAGTGGAACGTCTTCGACGAATCGGGGGAGCCGATCCCCGGGTCCAGCTATCCGGCCTCGCGGGTCTTCGAAACCGGCGAGCCTGTGTACGACTGGGAAGCGGAGATGGAACGTCCAGACGGCTCGACTGTCTGGCTCTCGTTCAACGGCGCGCCGCTGTTCGACGCCGAGGGGAACGTCGAACGGGTCATCCTCGTCATCGAGGACGTGACCCAACAGAAACAGCGCGAGCGACAGCTCCATCAACAAACGGCGTTCGTCGAGGGGATTTTCAACGCCGTTCCGGACCCGATGTACACGTTCAACGGGAGCGGCCGGATGATCCGCTGGAACGAGGGGTTCACAGAAGCGACTGGCTACAGCGACGACGAGGTCGAGGGGATGCACGCGCTCTCGTTCGTCCCGGACGAGGACGAGGAGAAGATCACGGACGCCATCAGCCGCGTCATCCAGGACAAAGAGGTCCAGAACGTCGAATCGGCGCTCGTCCGGAAAGACGGAACGCACGTCCCCCACGAGTTCAGCGGCGGCCCAGTGCTCGACGACGACGGCAACGTCACCGCGCTCACCGGCGTCGGGCGCGACGTCACCGATCGCATCGAGCGCGAGCGACAGATCGCCGACCAGCGTGACGAACTCGAGGAGTTACACCGCATCAACGCGGTCATCCGCGACATCGATCAGCGCCTGATCCAGGCGACGAGCCGCGAAGCGGCCGAACAGGCCGTCTGTGACCGCCTGGCAGCGGCGGACGCGTACCAGTTCGCGACGATCGGAAGCTACGACGACGAGTTCGCGTCGTTCGTGGTCCGTGCCAGGGCCGGCGTCGACGACTCGGTCCCGCACGAACGCAGTGCGATGGACGATTTCGAATCGCCGCCGGGGGAAGCGGCGATCCGAACCGGAGACGTTCAGGTCGTCCGAGACGGCCACTCCGAGGCGTCGGCCGAATCCGACCAGAACGCGTCAGTGGCCCGCAGCTTCGAGTCGGTCGCGAGCATCCCGATCACGTACGAGGACACGACCTACGGCGTGCTGTCGGTGTACTCCGATCGGGCGTCCGCGTTCGACGACCGTGAACGGGCCGTCCTGGCGGAGCTGGGTGAGACGCTCGGACACGTCATCACGACGATCCAGCAGGAGAAGCGGGAGCGGATTCTGACGGCGCTCCAGGACGCGACGCGAGAGCTCATCCACGCCGACTCGAAGGCCGAGGTGAGCGAGCGAGTCGTCGACGCCGCGAGCGACGTCCTCGACGCGACGGGGGTCGGAATCTTCCTGTTCGACCCCGACGAGCGAGCGCTGACGCCGACCGCGACGACCGACCGGCTCCGCGAGCTCTACGGTGACTGGGAAGCGACCCTCGGAGCCGACGAATCGGCCGCGTGGACGACGTTCCTCGACGGGTCGACGGTCGTCTACGGCGACCTCGACGCCGAACTCGACCAGTTCAGCGACACCGACGCCCGGAGCGGATTGTTCGCGCCGCTGGGCGACCACGGGGTGTTCGTCGCTCTCTCTGCGGAGCGCCGCGCGTTCGACGACGACATCACCCGCGTCCTCGACCTGTTTGCCGCGACGGCCGAAGCGACGCTGGATCGGGTCGAAGGCGACCGAGAACTGCGGGCTCACGACCGAAAGCTGCAAAAGCGGAACCGCCAGCTCACCCATCTCAAGGGTATCAACGACATCATCCGAGAGCTGGACCAGTCGATCATCCACGCGTCGACTCGACAGGAGATCGAGCGCGAAGTGTGCGACCGGCTGGCGCAGTACGACCAGTTCGAGTTCGTCTGGATCGGCAAACCGGACTGGGGAACCGACCGGATCGAGCCGCGAGCGTGGGCCGGTAACGAACAGGGGTATCTGGACGCCATTCCGCTCGACATCGATGGATCGAACACGCTGCCGACTGCGGAGACGCTGGAAACGGAATCGGTAACGTACGTCGCCGACCCGGCCACTCGACTCCGGGACGACCCGTGGCGCACCGAAGCGCTCAAACGAGACTACCAGGCGGTAGTGAGCGTCCCGCTCGTGTACGGCGACATCAACTACGGGGCACTGACCGTTTACACGGCGGATCCGACGACGCTGGACGAGATGTCGCGCGCTGTCATCGAGGAGTTAGGCGAGACGATCGGCCACGCCATCAACGCGATCAAAACCCGGCGGGGCATCCTCTCGGACCAGGCGGTCGAACTCGAACTCGAAGTGTACGACGAGGGCGTGTTTCACCATCTCGCCGCGTCGCTCGACGCCGAGATCGAGGTGACCGACCTCGTGCCGGAGACGGAGGGGCACACGACTGCCTTCTTCACCGTCGAGGGCGTCACCGCGGACGAGGTCCACCACGCCGCGTCCACGTTCGTGAACATCAGCGACGTCACGCTGCTCTCGGCGGACGACGACCGGCTTCGCTTCCGGGCTAGCGTCACCGGGCAGACCGTCCCGAACACCGTCATCGAATACGGAGCCCGGCCGCAGCAGATCTCGGTGGACGCGACCCGAACCACCGTCGTCGTCGAACTGCCCTCGGAGACCAACGTCCGACCGTTCATCGAGAAACTCAAAGACCACTACGAGTCGGTCGAACTCGTCGCCCGGCGCGACCGGACGGAAGGCGGCCAGTCACACGCCGAATTCACCGAGGAGTTCGAGCGAACGCTGACCGACCGGCAGCTGGAAGTTCTGAAAACGGCCTACAGTAGCGGGTTCTTCGAGTCACCGAAAGAGCAGACCGGGACGGAAATCGCCGAATCGCTCGACATCACGCAACCGACGTTCAATCATCACCTCCGCGTCGCGCAGCGAAAACTCCTCCGGGCGTTGCTTGGCGAACGGTAACGGCCCACAGACACCATCTATACTAATAGCCATCCCAGGTCCGGTCAGTGCATTACTACTGAAGTCAGGTACTTTCGGAAAGATGTCGGACAGCCATATAGAGACAAGCTATGGCTCAGCAACCCACAATCGCGGCAGGTGACGCGGATCAGCCGAGCGATCTCGTTCTGTCTGCGCTCGCAGCGCACGAGGACTGCTCGGCGCTGGATCTCGACACGACGTTGTTCGAGGTCATGGACCCCGACGCACTGGACCGGCTGTTCCACGGATTCGGCGAACCGGACGCGCATCCTGTCAGCGTCTCGTTTACGATGCTCGACCACGAGGTCGAAGTTCACGGCGACGGCCGCGTCGTCGTCGACGGCGTGCAGTACGTCCGGGACGACGCCGGCAGCTCCGTCAGCCGCTCCGCGGACGTATAGCGCAGACGATCGCCGAAGAAAACAGAGTGACGACGTCTTTTTCCGCGTTTCAGGGCGGACCGTTCGCTACTCGTACAGCGGGTACTCGTCGGTGAGTGCGTCGACGCGCTCTGCGGCGTCGGCTTTGACGTCCTCGTCGTCGTAGTTGTCCACGACGTCGTAGATGATGTCGGCGACCTCTCGGCAGGCGTCCTCGTCGAAGCCACGGGTCGTGAGACCGGGCGTGCCCGCGCGGATGCCCGAGGGGTTGAACGCCGAGCGGGTCTCGCCGGGGACCGTGTTCGCGTTGAGGACGACGCCGACCGCTTCGAGAGCTTCCTCGGCGTCCTTTCCGGTCGTGTCAGGATGGGAGGGACGGAGGTCGATCAGCACGAGGTGGTTGTCGGTGCCGCCGGAGACGAGTTCGAGCCCGTGTTCCTGGAGCCGCTCGCCCAGTGCCTTGGCGTTCGCGATGGTCTGTGCGGCGTACTCCTCGAACTCCGGCTGGAGCGCTTCCTTGAACCCGACCGCCTTGCCGGCGACGTTGTGCATCAGGGGACCGCCCTGACCGCCAGGGAAGACGGCGGGGTCGATGTCGTCGGCGTACTCCTCGTCGCACATGATGATGCCACCGCGGCCGGCGCGGATGGTCTTGTGCGTCGAACCGGTGACGAAGTCCGCGACGCCGACCGGGGACGCGTGGACGCCGGCGGCGACCAGACCCGTGATGTGGGCGATGTCGGCCAGGTGGTAGGCGTCGACGGCGTCGGCGGCTTCCTGAATGGCCTCGAAGTCGACTTCGCGGGGGTACGCGGAGTACCCAGAGACGATGATGTCCGGGTCGAACTCTTCGGCGTGGTCGCGGAGTTCGTCGTAGTCGATGTAGCCGGTGTCGGCGTCGACCTCGTACTGTTCGACCTCGTAGAACTGGCCGGTGAAGTTCGCGGGGTGGCCGTGCGAGAGGTGGCCGCCGTGGTTGAGGTCCAGCGAGAGGATCTTGTCGCCGGGTTCGAGCATCGCGAAGTAGACGCCCTGGTTCGCCTGGGTTCCAGAGTGGGGCTGGACGTTGACGTGTTCGGCGCCCCAGAGTTCCTTCGCGCGGTCGATGGCGAGTTGCTCGACCTCGTCGGCGTACTCACAGCCGGCGTAGTAGCGCTCGCCGGGATAGCCTTCGGCGTACTTGTTCGTCAGGGCGCTGCCCTGGGCCTCCAGGACGGCTTCGCTGACGTGGTTCTCGCTGGCGATCATCGCCAGGGTGTCGTTCTGTCGCTGTACTTCGCCCTCGAGGGCGTCCGCAACGGCCGGGTCCACGTCCCGGACGTGCTCGTAGCTCATGTTGAGGAGTCTGCGCCGGGCCGTCAATAATCTACCTAACCCGGCCCCGATTGACAAGGCCCCACACTCGCCCGACGAGTGCCCCCGCGGGAGCCGGATTTGACTTAATAACCCGGCGATATACCGTCCGAAAAGTAATGGACGAGTAGCACGTTCTCGGTTCCGTAGTATGATGGTGTGGGTCGCAGCAAGTGGGGGTGTCAGAGCCATCGGCGACACTGGTTCGGTGACGGTCCAGACTGCCGACTGGCAGGACTGCGCTGTCGGACCCACACTCACGGAACCCGTCGACGAGACGCTGACCGGCCGCGTGTCGTCGCTCACCGTCCCGGCTCGGGACGCGACGCTACTCGACGCTGCCGAACAACGCGAGTACGAGATCGGAGACGGGGTGACCCTGCATTCGGGATCGTATCGGTTGACGTGTCATCAGGCGATGAGCGAGTCGCCCGGAGAACTGGCGGTGACGCTACGCTTCGAGGGGCCAGCGGCAGTTCGCCGCGAGGGGGACTCGCTTTCCGTTTCGTTCGAGGACTCGGCGCCAGTGACCTTCGGGTTCGACGAACGCCGCGACGACCCGGCGAGGATCACTGTGCCGGGAACGCCCGACGGCATCGCGACCGCGATCACGCATCTCTCTGCAGCGTTGCGGACGACCGGCCCCGAGCGCTCGCACCCATCGCTGCGCGACCATCCGCCGATGGTCGAAGTCGGTGACGAGACGTCGATTCCCGACGCCGTTCGGAAGGCCACGCCGGACACCGGGATCGAGCTTCAGGTGCCCCGATCGATGGACTACCTGTTCGTCGGTGCGCCGCTGGCGTACTACCTCGGTGCCGAGGTGACGGTCGCCGATCGGCCAGTGCCGCGGCTCGTCGCGCCGTCGGCCGACTTCGAGTATCGCTTCCGGGAACTGCCGACCTTCCAGCACGGCGTCACGCGGCTGTTACGGCAGGTGTTCTTTTTCGATACGCTCGTGCGCGACGTGAAGACCGACGCGACCGACCAGCGGCGACGACTCGCCGACCGGTTCGGGCTGGCCCCCGCGAGGATTCGGCAGCTCTCCCCCGCCGAGCGATTGGCGCGATACTTCTGGGTGTCGGAGGACGATCTCGCGACGTACCTCCCGGAGTGGCACTTCTCGACGTACGCGGCCCCAGAGACGACGAACGCACGGTGTCTCCCGTACTTGCTCGACGCGCTCAGTCTGATCTACCTGCCCGAATCCTCTGAGCTGCGGGGGACCGAGCTGCTGGAACGAACGCTCGACGACTGCTATCGGTCGGGGAGCGCCAGCGGTGCGCCGGTCGCCTCGGTCGACATGGTGAAGCCGGAACTGCAGGCCGGCCGCGTCCACGCCTGGCTCGCGTCGGGGGCCCCCATCGACGCGTTCAAGACGACGCCGGCGGCCTACGAGAACCGGCGACAGTACCAGGGTGGGCGAGGGACGGAACTCTCGGTGACCGTCGTCCTGAACGACGACGCGATGGCCGACGAGCACGCCGCAGTCGCGGACATCTACCGGGAACGGTCGGCAGACCTGCCGCTCTCGGTGACCGTTCACGAGCACCTGCGCCGGGACGAACTCGCGGACGTGTTCGCCGCCGAGAACGACTTCGTTCACTACATCGGCCACTGCGATACCAACGGGCTGCAGTGTGCCGACGGTACCTTCACGGCCTCCTCGCTCGACACGTGCCGGGCGCGCACGTTCTTCCTCAACGCCTGTGGCTCCTATCACGAGGGACTGGAGCTCGTCGAGCGCGGAAGCGTCGCCGGCGCGGTCACGCTCACGAAGGTGCTCGATCGGCAGGCCGCGAAGGTCGGGACGGCGTTCGCTCGCCTGCTGGTCCACGGCTTCGGTCTCGAACCGGCGATGCAACTCTCCCGCAGGCGGATCATGATGGGGAAAGACTACACCGTCGTGGGCGACGGCACGTACACCCTCGCGCCGACGCCGACGAGTCCGACGGTCGGCTGGCTCGAACGGGTCGACGGCGGGTACCGACTCACCTGTGAAGCCGTCTCCGCCCGCGACATCGGTGACAGCTACCACCCGCCGGTCAGCGACGAGTCACTCCTCCACGGGACCACGACGGGGACCACGCTCGCCCCCGACGAACTCGTCTCGGTGCTCCAGGAGCGAGCGCTCCCCGTCATCTACGACAACGAGTTCCACTGGTCACAGGAACTCGCCACGCAACTCGCCGACGAGTTCTGAGCCCCGGCGAGCAACTGTTCTGACAGATCGCCGCGCGTGCAGTCAGTCCGGAGAGCCGGTGCTGTCGGCTCCTGCCAGGTGCGGCTCCGTCGTCGTATTTCCCTTCTCGGATATTCATTTTTGATATTGCTTCGCAAGACATATATTTACTCCCCATCAACTGACGGTGTTTACTCCCAACGCGCGTAATTCAACTCGTTATCAACGATAAAATTAAATACGGTTAAACAATATATACATTCATAGGACGATGAGTGAAAATTTACTCACTGACGGAATCACGGAGTTGCTCGGGGCGGAGTTAGAAACCACAGACACGGAGTTGTACGTCGTAAACCCGTCACATCGGACCATCGAAGAGTTGGTGTCGGTGATGTCGGAGTTGGAATCACCGCCAAGCGTCAAGCTGCTGGCCGGTGAGCGACCGCTCAAGGACGTGATGGACGATTTCATCGTTGCGAGTCGGGCAGCGAACCTGGTCGATGCCGGGACCCTCACTGTTCGGACGACGTCTGCCGAACCGGAGAACTCACTTCTCATCACTGAAAAAGAAGTCGTCGCGATCGTGACGGCCGGCGAGCACGTTGCGGGGCTGACGACTGGCGACGAGGAGTTCGTCGAGAGTGCGCGTGACCGCTACGCGGAAAACTGGGAGTCTGCAGACGAGTACACGCTGCGGACCCCGCCGCTGACGGAAGTGCGGAGCACGCTCTCCGCGGACATCAGCGAGACGACGGCGGACGACTTCGATCAGGTGCTCGCGTCTCTTCAGACCGCCCGCGGTAACGGGGACGGGCTCGACGAGGTGACGATCAGTCTCCTCGTTGCCGCGAAAAACGGCGAGCTCCTGTACGACATCAGCAAGTGGGGCGAGGACATCGGTCTCGCGTCGAAGGCGACCTTCTCTCGCACCAAGACCAAACTGGAAGACATGGGTCTCATCGACACCGAGAAAGTCCCGATCGACGTCGGCCGCCCGCGGCTCCGGCTGATGCTCGGTGACGACCGACTCCAGGACGCCGAAGCGGACCAGTTGGCCAACGTCGCCCAGAGTCTGCTCTCGAACTGACCCCGGCGCTTTTTCTCCCCCGGTCTCTATCCGTCAGTAATGACTGTCGCCCTCGTCGGTTCGGGGCCGGCGCGCGATGCGGTTGCCGCGGCGCTCGACGACGTCGACGTCACGGTAACCGACGTGGCCCCCGACGACCTCCACCAGGTCGAACTCGCAGTCGTGGTTGGACAGGCCGGTGACGTCGTGTTCGAGACGGTGAACACGTCCGCCGAGACGCTGGGAATCCCCTGGCTCGCGGTCGAGATCGGCGGCCTCGGCGGCTATCCCGTCGTCGAAGCGGCCGTCTCCGGATTCAACCCCGAGACCGGGTGTTACAACTGTCTCAGGACTCGCGTCGGCGCGAACGCGGACCCTTCCCAGGAACCCCAGGCCGCTCCGAACCCGGAGACGACCAGGTTCGCCGGGGCGGTCGCCGGTCGCGAGGCCGCCCGACTCCTCGCCGGGAAAGGATCGACGGTCATGGGTGGCGTCATCGAGATTCCCCACGCGGAACGTCGGTTCCTCCCCGTGCCCCACTGTGAGTGCCAACCAGCGCGCGACCGCACGCTCGATCGCACTGTCGTCGATCGCGACCTCGAAGAGTCGCTCGCCCTGGCGGAAGGAGCGCTCGACGACCGCGTCGGAATCGTCACCCGGGTCGGCGAAGCCGAATCGTTCCCAGTCCCGTACTACCTGGCGACGCTCGCCGACACCTCGCGGTTCAGTGACGCGACGGCCGCGAACCAGGCGGCCGGCGTCGACACGAACTGGAACAGCGCGTTCATGAAGGCGCTCGGCGAGGGGCTCGAACGCTACTGCGCCGGCGTCTACCGCCTCGAGGAGTTCGAGACCGGTCCGCCGTCCGAGATCGAGAACGCCGTGCCACCGTCGGCGTTCGTCCGACCGGCCGGAGAGCTGTGGACCGACCCGAGTGCACAGACGGAGATCGAGTGGGTCCGCGGCCAGAACCTCGTCACTGGCGGGGACGTCAAGTTGCCCGCCGAGTTCGTGCACTTCCCGCCGCCGGCAGAGCGGTTCCGCTCGGCGGTCACGACCGGACTCGGACTGGGGAACGGCGCCGTCGAAGCACTCCTGAGCGGGCTCTACGAGGTGATCGAACGTGACGCCGCGATGCTGTCCTGGTACTCGACGTTCGATCCGCTCGAACTCGACGTGGACGACGAGGACTTCGAGACGCTCGTGACGCGGGCGCGCTCCGAGGACCTGGCGGTTACCCCGCTGTTGCTCACGCAGGACGTGGACGTGCCCGTCGTCGCCGTGGCCGTCCACCGGGACGAGTGGCCGCGCTTCGCGCTCGGATCGAGCGCCCACCTCGACGCGGCGACGGCTGCCCGGTCAGCACTCGCGGAAGCCATCCAGAACTGGCTCGAACTGCGTGGCATGGGTCGGGAGACCGCCGCCGACGCCAGCGGCGCCATCGGCCACTACGCCGACCGCCCCACCGCTGCGGAGGCGTTCCTCGACGCGGACGGCTCCGTCCCCGCAGAGAGCGTCGGCGTCGAGGCGGTCCCGACCGGCACGTCGCACCTCGAAACCGTCATCGACCGACTCCGCGATGCCGCTCTCGACGTGTACGCGGCGCGGACGACGACGCCAGACGTCGCAGCCCTCGGATTCGAGACGGTCCGGGCCCTCGTCCCGGCGGCGCAACCGCTCTTTTTCGACGAGCCGTACTTCGGAGAACGAGCCGAGACGGTCCCCCGGGAGATCGGGTTCGAGCCACGGCTCGACCGAGACCATCATCCGTTCCCCTGACCGGATCGAACAGTAGAGTGTCTGATACCAAAGCTTATGCGAAACCGTGGGAGTTGTTTACACGGGGTTGTTCGCCGGTTCGTTAGTACCCCGTGTTCGCGATGACGACAGAGTTCGATCTCCCGTGTGTGGACTGTGGGCAGGAGCTCGTCCGCCAGCAGGTGACACGTGGGGGGACTTCAGTGACCGTTGCACAGTGTCCGAACTGCGGCGGCCAGTACTACCCGAAGGCGACGTTAGAGCAGCTTTAGATGCCGAAGGTCGCCCGAATCATGTCTCGGGTTCCGGGCCCGAGACCGACCGCCACGATCGCGACCAACAACAGCAACGCGTAGCGCGGGCTCTCCTCGAAGATTTCTGCGTCGAACACCCAGACGACCGCGACCGCGACGACGAGTTTGACCAACAGGAACGGCCAGGAGGATCCCAGCGTGGCCAGCACGGAGGGTGGGACGATCGCTTCGGTCGCGTTAATGATGAACTCGTTCGCGGGGTGTTTCGGGCTGTAGGTGAGATTCACGCCCAGGAGGCCCAGCCAGTCGGCAGCGATCACGTTCGCGACGCCGTCGATCGCGTGGCCCCAGATGACCACGAGTCCGATCAGACCCGTTCCCTCGTTGACCGAGGGCACGACAGAATCGACACCGCGCCAGATGACGACGGCCAGCAGCGTGGCGATGAGGACGACCGAAAGCAGCACCTGCGGATAGAAACTCACGTACTCCGTCGTGACCCCGAGGACGGTCAGATAGCCAAAGGTGAGGAGAAAGGCGACACTCCCCATGGCTGCCAGCGGGTAGCTGTACGCCTCGACGTAGCCCGCACCCTCCAGTTTGTGCGCGCCGATCAGTGCGGCGAGCGTGATGAAAAAGACGGTGAAGTAGATGATCGGACTGATGATGAGGGAATTCCACGGGTAGGCGATGGCTTGCGAGACGCCTTCGGGAACGGCGTCGTTCGCGTCCTCGACGACGCGGAGGGCACCGCCGAACAGCATGAACGGCACGAGCGAGAAAAAGAGGCTTCTGTCGGTGCCGATGTCGAGTGCGCGAAGCAGCTGGAGCACACCGATCAGGGAAAACAGGAGGATGATCATGTACCCGACCTCCGAGACGAGCGTATAGCCCGGTTCGGCGACGATCAGCCCCTCTTGGATCGCGGCTCGGCACGCACTCGGTTGGTACAACAACTCCGTGCCGCCGGCACCGTGGACCGCACACGCCGCGTTGTGCGCGTCAGCGTACACTGGTCCCCAGAAGTACTGCCAGATGAATCCCCAGTACACCTGTTCCGTGAGGACGAGCGAGCCGACGACGAACACAGCCAGGGCGGCGAGTGCAGTTCCGACCCACGCACGGCCGGTATCGAACTGCTCTGTCACCTGCATGGTCGAACCCCCGCGAGCCGACCGTTTCAGGTTTCCGGTCCGATGTCTCCTCCCTGCACGACCGAACCCGTCAGCGATCGTTCCGCTGCTACCCGTCCACGTCGTCGACGACGTCCTGTGCGACCGCGAGCACCTCGTCGTGTGCCCGACCGTTCGAGGCGACCAGACCGGTACTGTCGTGCTGCCACCGGTCACCCGCGAGGTCGGTCACGGTTCCGCCGGCCTGCCGAATGAGGTGCACGCCGGCCACCGAGTCCCAGGGACTCGGCTGACGCGTCGTCACCGCCGCGTCGAGACCGCCGCTCGCCACGAACGCCAGCGCCGACTGCATGCTCCCGAACCGACGCATGTCACCGCACCGCTCGACGACTGCGCTGCTGAGCGCCGCGTACGCCTCGCGCTGGCCGTGCGGTCCCCACCCGAGGACAGCCACCGCGAACGTCTCGACGTCGTCCCGACCGCTCACCGTCACCGGGTCGCCGTTCAACGTCGGTTCCCCCTCGCCGCCGACGTACTCGTCGTCGAGCGCCGGCATCACGGTCGCTGCCGCGATCGGCTCGCCGTCTTCGACCGCTGCGACGGTCGTCGTCCAGAACCGAAGTCCTCGGAGATAGTTCGCCGTCCCGTCGATCGGATCGACGACCCACGCCATCCCTTCGGCCGGAATTTCGGCTCGGTCCTCGTCTTCCTCGCCGACGACCGGCGCATCGCTCGACGCGCCGAGCCGTTCGACGACGCGGTCCTGCGCAGCGGTGTCGGCCGCGCTCACGAGGTCGTTCTTGTGTGCTTTCGTCTCGACGGCGATCGCCTCTCGAAAACGGTCGTTCGCAGCTACACCGCCTGCGCGGGCGGCCTCCCGCGCGAGTTCGAGCGGAGTCTCGTCCATACCTGGTGCTCCCTGGCGACGGACATAGACCCATTGCTCTGGGTTGTGTGACACGCGCGAGTCGAAACGCGAACGCCGACCGGACGGTCAGAGCCGGATATCTTCGAACGAGGAGATGTCCTTGACGGTCTCGTTCGATTCGATGTGCTGTTTCGCCGACCGTTGGGCCTCGTAGTAGATCAACCGATCGCCGTCTACTTTCCCCTGCGAGCTACGGCGCAGGTCTTCCGTCGCCTGTTCCATGGTTTTGATGACGGTATGGAAGTCCCGTGCCACGGACGCGAGTCCCGTTTTGTCCCGTGTGACCGTCAGCGGCGAGTTCGCCACGCCGAACCTGGCGCTCGCGCGGGTGAACTCGTCGACGGCCCGCTCAAATTCGTCGCCGAGGTACGCATCGACGCCCGGCTCGACGCGTTCGAGCCCCTGTTTCGCTGCTTTGAGGCTGTCGTCGAATTCGATGAAGGCGGCGATCCCGTTGTCGAGCTGTCGATTCTTTCGCTCGTAGTAGCGCTCGTCGAGTTGGGAGAGGACGTTCAACCCCTCTGGCTTGATCTTCTTATCGAGTTCGCGGTAGATGTCGCGGGCCTCCTTCCAGTCGGTGTTCATCCGCCGCCGCGCAATCGTCGACTGGACGAGACTTTCGTTGTACAGCCGGTCCCGGGAGAACTTGAAGTGTTTGAACGCCTTGATGAGCCGTCCGTCGGCCTTCGCGCCGAGTAGCAGGAAGTATCCTGCGTGTTCGAGCGCGAGGACGTTGTTCGCCTGGCCCCCTCGCGCGTACTTGGCGCCCTCTTCGAGGTGGTCCATGGCCTTCTTGACGTGTCGCTTGATGGGTAACCAGGAGAACGAGCCGAGGGTGGGCCTGACGGCGAGGATGGAGTTGCGATTCGAAGCCTGCTTCGCGTACTCCTGGTGGGCGGTCGTCAGCTCGTCCCGGGCCTTCATGATGTATTTCGTCGCCTTCTGATTCTCCGGCGTCGCCGTGCCCCGATCATCCCCCAGGTTCGCCCCGATATTCGCGTCGACTTCGCCGTCGATGTCGCTCACGTTGATGTCGACGCTGAACTCGCCGTCGATGTTCGCGTCGACGTCGCGGACGTTCCCCTCGACGTCGGGATTGTCTATCCTCACGTTCTCGTCGAACGACGGGTCGACGCCGATATCGTCCCTGTGTTTGGGAGGCCCATCGGAACTGCCACCACCGTTTCCACCAGTCAAGGCCCCACACCCCGCCGTAAGTAGCGTCCCAGCTGTCGCAAGGAATGCACGACGTCGCATAGTAGTAGCTACTCTTACTTGCCGAATGGCCCATATTTAGAAATGCGCCGGTTTGAGACGGGGCTTTATATGTCACTCGTCAGTAGCGAGCGTCGACGTCAGTAAGGTTTGCGAGGGAAGGCCGCTCCGTTCACGGCGCGACGCGCCGTTCACAACGAGGCCTCCCGATCGTCGGCCTCGCCCGCGGACTTCCGCGCACTGTTTGCGAGGGGCCGTAGTGGCCAACAGTGCGAGGGAAGGGATTTGAACCACCAACACGCCTGCGGCGTGCCGTCATTCAAATCCTTCCGTGCATCTCGTCCGGCGCGTGGTGACGCCGGACTGCGATGCGAGGGAAGGGATTTGAACCCTTGGACCCCTACGGGAGCGGATCTTGAGTCCGCCGCCGTTTCCAGGCTTGGCTACCCTCGCACGCAACCGCGCTAAGCGCGGTTTTCGGTATCTCTTTTTATTGTTTTCCGACTCCGGTGGAGCCGTACTTCATTTTCAGCCTTGGCTGGTATAAAGGTTGTACGAAAGTGGACTACAGCCACTTGCCATTTTCAGTATTCACAAAAGACACTGGCTTAGAGACGTATTGGTTCCTGTGTCCGGCGACTGCTCGTGAGACAAGAGGTGGTGAACGGCCTATAACTCACTGCCACCAGCCGAATAGGTGCCCGAGATAGGAGACAAATCCTGTAAGGGCGCTTCCGCCACCTACCACTGAATAGATGGGGTTGCTTCCCACAACAGGCAAAGATGCGGTTCCTGTCATGACCGTAGTATCAAACACGGAATTAAGCACGGGAACACCAAGCCAGATAGCAAAGCCCACGATAAAGAGCAGACCGTATCCTGTCTCAATTTCGATAGGGCCGAGCTTTGCCATATTTGGTCTGAGAAACAAGAGCTAAAAATAGGTTTCCTTCTTTCTCTGGCGACCGATAGATTACTTTTCTGTTCCCAAAGGCAAGGACAAACTCATTTTACAAGTATGCGATACTGTTTAGAACAGGAGGTGAGCGCTGGAACACTTCGGTGCGAGGTTTCCCACGAACGTCTAACAGCTGTGAACGAGGCGCGAATATGTTGGCTGTAGATTCTATTCCAATAGACAATATTATAGGGTATAGTGATATTACTCTTAGAAAAGATGGCTAACCTCCTACTTGGTTATATTGGTATATTATGGCTTTGTACTGCCACTGCTGTTGCGAATCATGCCTCGAAAAAAAGCCGCGCAAAGAGCGTAATCTGGTTTACCATTGTTCTTTTGACAGGTGTTTTTGGTGCAGTATATTATCTACTGAGGTACACTTCCACGGAAATTGATTCTACAACCAGCTCACAAAAATCTTAACGGCGGGAACGCAGGGCAGGTTTTGACATCAGTAAAAGGGGTAGGGGGTTCAGAGATTAGCAGGTTGGTAGAGAAAATTTGGCGGTTTTAAGTATCCGATGGTCGGTAGCACAGCCGAGTGGCGGAGAGATGGCCCAGCGCTGCCACAAACACCAGAATTTAACAATGTAAAATTCTGCCCGGCTCCGCTTGGCAGGATACGTCACAAGTTTCTTTCCTCAGTTGCCCGTCGTCTGAGACTGTTCTGACACAATCAGGCAGCAGTTCAGTTAGCGGCGAGAACCCGGCCCAGTCTTCTTCTTTCTCCCTTTTCCTACCTATCGTTGGGTTCCCATACAGTAGTACATGACCGCCCCCAATATAGTATAGTAATAGTATAGAATAGATAAAGAAACTATCACTGAACACTATCTATCGCCACCTTCCTGCCGTAAAGACATACAGTAGTACAATACCACCCTCAATATAGTATAACAATAGTATAGGAATATATTGAGATACTATCACTGAACACTATCTCTTGCCGGGTTCTTGCCGTTAATCAATTAGAATAATAGATGGATTGGTAATATTCTATGTTCAGTAATCCATTAAGCTCATTGACCTTCCTGCCGCTAAGCAATGGACTACGGTATACTCAAAGAAAATCAACTAACAATTGGCACTAATCCTCCGCAGATTGATTCACAGCACAACCGAGGCCAACATATCACCTCATGTCTATTCTAAGCAGCCTCAGTTCCCCCACAACAGATTTTTGAGAGAGATAGGTAGTATCCATCATCTCAAATAAAAATCTCTCTAAGCGGCATATAACTACTTTAGAACTCATTTGGATAATTTGGATAAGTTATGGAAATGGCTCCACCGATGACGGTAGCCGTAAGCACCATCTTCTACATAACTTTACAATATAAAATTTTGATGGAATTGTGGTTTACACTCAATATTCCAACGTACCTCAATAAACACGAACAGGGAGCATATATAATTAGATATAATTATATTTGGGGTGGCTACTCTGTCATATCGAATGCTTCCCGTCGTAACTCTCGCTTCTCGCTTTCAGTCCGGGCGTCGTAGTATTGTTATACACCTGCAATTCTATGCAGCCAGACCATATGACCAGATAGCTCTGTAATCGGATTATCCCATCCTATCCAGTGCATCACGGCGGTCACTTACCGGGGCAGCATCGTACTTCATTGTCGTCTCAGGACTCTTGTGCCGTAACTGCGCTTGAGCCGCCGCAAGGTCTTCCTCTCGGGTCATATAGGTTCCAACAGAGTGCCGTATCGAGTACCAGCTCATCTTCCGGTTTCCGTACTCAATGCTCACACGGTCGCAGAGCCGTTGAATTAGCCGCCGAAGGGACTGCGATTTGTAGCGGTTGCCCTTCTGTGTAAGCCACAGAGCATCCGTATCGTCGTACATTGGCTTGTGACGACGTTCCTGCATCCACTTGTCAAGTACCTCCGCCGTTTCCTCACGGACGCTCACAACCCAATTGTCGCGGTTCTTCGAGGACTCATCAGCCGGGATACGAAGGACTGCATTGTCCGTATCAACCCAGTTAGTCGTAGCTCGGTTCACTTCTACAGGTCGAAGTCCGGTATCAAGCGAAGTCCATACCAACGAAGTGAACTTCCAACTTGTAAGCCCGTTCCAGTCGTCACGGCTTAGCAGGTCGGTTGGTTTGTCTACACGTTCGGCAATGTAGGGTTTCATTCTCTCACGTTCCTCAGAAGTGTAGTTTTGATAGTACGGCAAGTCACCGTACTCTAATGCTGCTTGTCGAATCTTCTGCCGCTCCTCAATGCTCAAATAGTCTCGCGGCTGGTTGGTATTGTCCGTCGAGAAGGTGTGTTCGGGGGTCCACTCTTCGTGGTCAAATTCGTGCGCCCGCCAGCGGAAGTATCGTTTCAGAGCTTGCTGACACCCGGCCTTATGCGACGCGGAGTAGTCGCTATAGGCAAGGTCCTTGAGATAGGCATCGGCGTTCTGGCGGGTTGGGAAAGCGACATACTCTCCTTCCTGCTCCCATGCCCACCGCTCAAAGTAGCCAACCCGATACATGGACCGCTTTGCGGTGTGAACAGAGTAGCCAGTAATGCTCTCAGGACGCTTCCCGAACACCAACAACCATTGAGCGAACTTTTCGCGCTTGTTCCTGTAGTCAAACAATTGTTTGTCGCTCAGCAACTCGGCAGCATCTTCGGGTACCAGCGGGAAAGGAATCTCAACGGATTCTGTGCCAGTACTGCTTACGGAAGTGGACTCGTGCATAGTTTCTGTCTCCTTGCACGGCCCACAGGAATCGGAAGACGAGATGGGGATTGAGGGCTATGCCCGACAACGGTCCCATATGACGAGCGCCAGCGAGTCTTGAGTCCGCCGCCGTTTCCAGGCTTGGCTACCCTCGCACGCGGTCTCTGCTTCGACGGTCCGGCTTGAATATCCTACGTTTCCGGTGTCGGCTGCCGGCTCGGGACGTTCACCCTCATCGGTCACCCATTCCTCCGCGTCGAGGACGTCCCGTGGACAGACAAGCGTCAAGAACTCGACGGTGCCCGTGGCTCACGTCGCGTCGTCACGCTCGGAGACAGCGATGGGTCAGTACAGCAATCAGACACTGTCGTATGGTAATCACACACAGTGGGCGGGCGAACTACTCGCGGAAGTCGGGATCGGCCTCACGTGCCAGTAGCCGATCGTTAAACCCCCTCTCGTCGAATCGAGAGCAGCCCGTCGCGAGAGAGAGAAACGTCGTAGCCAGCAAACGGAAACGTGACTCGCGAGTCGGCGCGCTCCGTCGTCCCCGACGAAAGCCAGAGTTTGTCTAACGCGTCCGGATCGATAACGCCATGCAGCGGGTCCAGTTCGGTGATCGCCACGCCCGTGACCGCCGCTATTGCCGAGATCACTGCCAAACTCGGCGTGTCGACGGTGACGTCGAAGGACGATCGATACGAGTCGGTATCGACGTCGTAGTCGAGGGTATCGAACGATTCCGTGTACGATACCGGGATCGAGGCGGGCGGAGCGGGGCCATCTGACCCGTTTTCCCTGAGGTTTGACTTCGCCGCGTCGTTGCCATCGCTCATCGCTGAGTTAGCTATCCCAGTCGCGTGATTGAGATTGACTGTTGACTATGTAATCCCTTGATATAGGGGTATCTACGGCGGAGCGACCGTGTGTCGAATCAGGTTCCGATGAGCGCGGCGGAGACGGGCTGCGAGGGCCTGTCTGGTGATGCCGAGCGTTCCCGCGATCTCTTCGAGCGTCGCCTCCCGCGGCTCTTCGAAGTACCCCTGATCGAAAGCGACCTGCAGCGCCTCGCGCTGGGGAGCCGTCAACCCGTATCGATCGCTGAAGAGGTTCTCGCTCAGTCGCGTGATCGCGCTGATCTGGACCGGAATCGACCGCTCCCGACAGCGTTCCTGAAACCGCGCGATATCGTCGCGGTCCTCCGCCCGAATCTCGAAGATCCACTCGGTCGCCGTGCCCGTGCCAGAGAGCATCGACACGTCCGAATCCGCGATGCTCCGGAGGATACCGTCGTGTTCCACGCTCCACACGACGCGGAGGAGGTGCTGATCGTTGATCGTATCGACCACTTGCATCGTCTCGATCTCCGGACGGTCGGTCAGGGCCGCCCGGATCGCATCGGCAGTGACACCGCTGACCCAGAGGTACGGCACCACTCCCGAGCCGGTCGGAACGACCCGTTCGAGTTCGACCGCCACCCCCTGCAACTGCTGGAAGGCTCCGCCCAGCGGAAAGTCGCTCGCAGGGATCGTGAACTCGGCTACGGTCGGCATGTGGTGAGACACCAATACGGGACCGGGACGTATCAAACACCGGGGGCGCGACAGGACTCTCGCGAAGTGTGTGACAGCGTCACAAAAGGCAGGATTTGAGCCATCGCCGGCGTTTTTTTCCTGCCCGTCGTCCCATCGAGTGCCGACATCCGCCCTGTCGGCAATCCGACCGCACCGAGCCGATTCGTGACTCGTCGCCTTCCGGCCGGCTTGCCCTGGCCGGCCGGGACAGTTTTCACGCCTGCCAACGGGCCTCGTCCCGTGCCCGTTTCGCCGCCGCGGTCTCCCGAGGCCGACCACGACACGTGGGGCCTCACATGGGTCCAGCCGTCCCTGCCGGTCTCCGAGACGCCACGATCGCGTCCACGTCACGGGTCGCTACGACCGACGGATTCACCAGTGCGAGCGGTGTAGGATGCAGTGATGGACGACCACACCCGCGACGACTCGGTGGGGCCGCCAGCACGGGGAACACCGACCGGGTGGCTCCCCGAACGAGACCGGTGGAAACACGATACGCTCCGGCGGGCGACGGTCCACGGCGTGCGACTCTTCAACTCGGGCGACTACCACGAATCACACGACTGCTTCGAAGACGAGTGGTACAACTACGGTCGCGGACGCCCCGAGAGCAAGTTCCTCCACGGAATGGTGCAGGTCGCGGCGGGCGCGTACAAGCACTTCGACTTCGAGGACGACGACGGCATGCGGTCGCTGTTTCGCACCGCGTTGCAGTACTTCCAGGGCGTCCCCAACGATTTCTACGGGGTCGACGTGCTCGACGTTCGAACCGTCCTGACGAACGCGCTGTCTGACCCGAGCGCGCTGCACGGCTGGCAGATCGTGCTCGACGACGAACGGCCGGAAGCACGCGAGCGAGACGTCGAGTACGCCGAGTCACTGGAGCACTGACCCACCGCTCGGCGGAGGCGAACCCGTGAGAACTAAGACAGGTGACTGGCCAGTACCGACTACGAATGCGCGTCGAAACGGTCGGTGACGGTCCCGCCCAGATCGCGGTGATCGGTGGTATCCACGGCGACGAGCCCTGTGGCGTCCACGCCGTCGAGACACTCCTCGAAGCGGAGCCAGACCTCGAACGCGCGGTGAAGTTCATCGTCGCGAACGAGGAGGCCATCGAAGCAGACACCCGCTACGTCGAGGAGGACCTGAACCGAGCGTTCCCGGGCGATCCCGACGGCGACACCCACGAGCGTCGCCTCGCCCACCGCCTCAGCCAGGAAGTCGCCGACTGCCAGATCCTCGCGCTGCACTCGACGCAGTCCTACGGCGGGAAGTTCGCACTCGTCGACCGCGTCCACGAGTTCGAGCGGCGCGTCTGCCCACACCTCTCGGTCGACGCGGTCGTCGAGACGTGTGACTTCAAAGAAGGGCGACTGTTCGAGGTCTCACGCCGGCTGGTGGAGGTCGAGTGTGGCTACCAGCGTTCGGAGACGGCCGCCGAGAACGCGGTCGACATCACGCGTGAGTTCCTCGCAGCGACGGGCGCGCTGCCGGAAACGGTGGCTCCCACGGCCGACGGCGGTACCGAGGAGCGCCCGATCTATCGACTCACCGAGCCGATGCCGAAAGCCGCTGCCGACGCCTACGAGGTGTTCGCGACGAACTTCGCGCGCGTGACCGCGGGCCAGACGTACGCCGCTGCCGACGAGCGCGAGTACGTCGCCGAGGAGCCGTTCTACCCCATCTTGCTCTCGGCGTACGGCTACGAGGACGTGTTCGGCTACGCCGCGAACCGCGTCGGAACGATGGAGATGTGACGGAACTGAGTCAGTCTTCGTTCGACGGCGCGAACTCGACGAGCGTCAGGTCGCGGTCGAGCATACAGTAGTCGTGGGGTGGCTCGCCGACGACCTCGCTGATCTGGTACTCCTGGTCGAACTCGGCGCCGGCGGGCTCGCAGAACTCGTGGCTCGGACAGCCGGTGTACGGACACGGGCCTTCCAGGGCGGCTTTGCTGCCGGCGTAGGCGCTGTTCGAGTCGACGTTCGCCAGCACGGGGGCGGGCTCGACTTCGACGGCGGTCACGCCGGTGTCGTGAACGCCGCAGTCGAGCGTGCTCGCGTTCTCGCGGATGCTGGTCACACGGTACTTCTGGCCCGCAGTGAGATTGAGGCACTGATCGCGATAGGGACAGCCCTCGCAGACGTCCGCTTCCCCCTGATAGACGAACTCGGATCCCACCTCCGCGAGGCGAGTCCCGATGAGCGTGACCTTCGACATAGTCGGCGGTAGCCTCGCGCTCCGGTTAAGTGTCCCGCCCCACCTTTTTCCGCGAGCTTGCGAGTGGGAGCTCGGAAGAGCAAGCTCTTCCGGTGAACCAAAAACGCGACCTCACTGCGCTCGGTCGCGGATGCAGCGGTCCGTCCTGAACGCGACTACTGCTGGCCAGTCAACTCGTCGAGTTTTGCGAGATACTCCTCGCGGGGGACCTGATACAGCTCGTGCACGTCGATCTCCCCCTTCGCAAAGCGGGCTGCGAGGTCCTTGGTGCCCTCGACGGCAGCCTCGCGGGACTCGTACGTCTCGCCCCCGTGGTCGACTTCGGGCTCCAGGAACAGCGTTACGTACCAGGGGTCGTCCGACGCCGGACGGTCCCGGCCCGGCCTGCGACTCCGTTTCCCTTTCGTGAGATAGATGGTCGGCAAACAGGGCGCAGGGAAGGCAGTGCTGTCGAACACGTCCGGTCGATAGGCGAGGATACACTTGGTCGGTTCCTCGTTCCACACCACCCACCCGTCAGCGAGGTCCTCGAAGGTCATTGCCGGTCGTAGCCGGGCGAGACCAATGAGTGGCGCGGTCGAACGACGCTGGCAGAACCGACAGCTCGTATCGGCACCAGACGTATGTCAGACGTGAGTATATAAACTGGGGTAACCACGGCCGTTTCAGAAACCGTCCCGTATCGGCCGTCGTACGCGAGTTTTACGGCGATTCAGAGAGCGTAAAAAGGGGCCGAAAACCCGGTTCCGGGAGAAGCCTTATGTATCCGTAGGACTCAATAAATAAATAGTATCGGTGGTAAGCCCACCCATACCCCCACCATCGCCCCCACCCCGCCCCCAGCCGCTCCGGTGTTTTATTTTGCCACACGGCAACCGGCTTGCTGGCATCCGGGGGTGGTATGGCCACTCATGGCACACGAATCCCTCACCCGTCGAGGACGGGCGCGCGGACGGTTTGCAGGCACGCAGACCGAGTGTGATCCTCGCGACGTGGGCGGTCCGTGGAACCTACCACCGAAACGCGCGGGCTCGTGCCCGCGAAGACGGGTTGGGCCCGACCGAACACGTTGTGGCCGGACTCGCACCCTAACACTGTCCACGATAGCATGACCGGTAACAAGGACACCCTCGCAGAGCTGAGTCGGGAGTACCAGGACTCGATCCCATCGGACCTCAGGGAGACCCACACGTTCGACTGGTACCTCGAACAGCTGTACGACGACCCGCGGATCGCCCGCAACGCCCATCAGCGCGTTGCTGACATGTTCGACTACTACGGCACCGAGTACGACGAAGACGCCGGCGTCGTCGAGTACGAACTCGCCGCCGAAGATCCGCTCCAGAACGGCGAAAACACGTTCTACGGCCGCGTCATCCACGAAGCCATCCACGAGTTCGTCAACAAAGTCAAAAGCGGTGCCCGCGGACTCGGTCCCGAGAAGCGGATCAAACTCCTGCTGGGGCCGGTCGGCTCCGGGAAGTCCGACTTCGACCGCCAGATCCGGCGCTACTACGAGGACTACACCCGGCGCGACGAGGGGCGCATGTACACGTTCCGGTGGACGAACCTCTGTGACGTGATTCCGGATCAGGACCCCGCCGACGACGTGGTCCGGTCCCCGATGAACCAGGACCCAATCGTCTTGCTGCCCCAGGAGCAGCGGGACTCGATCATCGAGGACATCAACGAGATCCTCGAAGCGCCGTACACGATCCGCAACGAGCAGGCGCTCGACCCGGCCAGCGAGTTCTACATGGACAAGTTGCTGGCCAACTACGACGACGACCTCCAGAGCGTCCTCGAAAACCACGTCGAGATCATCAGGCTCGTCGCCGACGAGAACCAGCGCCAGGGCATCGAGACCTTCGAGCCCAAGGACAAGAAAAACCAGGACGAGACCGAACTCACCGGCGACGTCAACTACTCGAAGATCGCCATCTACGGCGAGTCCGACCCGCGAGCGTTCGACTACTCGGGTGCGTTCTGTAACGCGAATCGCGGGATCTTCTCCGGCGAGGAGTTGCTCAAACTCCAGCGCGAGTTCCTCTACGACTTCCTGCACGCCACCCAGGAACAGACGATCAAGCCCAAGAACAACCCCCGGATCGACATCGACCAGGTGATCGTCGGGCGGACGAACATGCCCGAGTACAAGGACAAGAAGGGCGACGAGAAGATGGAAGCGTTCAACGACCGCACCAAGCGGATCGACTTCCCGTACGTCCTCCAGTACACCGAGGAGGCGCGCATCTACGAGAAGATGCTCCGCAACGCCGACCTCCCGGACATCCAGGTCGAACCCCACACCCTGGAGATGGCCGGCCTCTTCGGCGTCCTCACCCGCATCGAAGAACCCGATTCGGGCACCGTGGACCTCCTCCAGAAAGCCAAAGCGTACAACGGCGAGGTCGACGAGACCGAGGACGTCGACGTCAAGAAGCTCCGCGAGGAGGCCGCCGAGATGGCCGAGATCGGCGAAGGCATGGAGGGCGTCTCGCCCCGGTTCATCGGCGACGAGATCGCCGAGGCCATCATGGACTCGATGCACCGCGATCGCCAGTTCCTCTCGCCGCTGACGACGTTCAACCACTTCGAGGAGAACTTGGAGAACCACGGCTCCATCCCGGAAGACCGGTTCGAGAAGTACTACCGCTACCTCGAACTCGTCCGCGAGGAGTACAAGGACCGGGCCATCGAGGACGTGCGCCACGCGCTGGCCTACGACATCGACGAGATCCAGCGCCAGGGCGAGAAGTACATGGACCACGTCATGGCCTACATCGACGACGACACCGTCGAAGACGAGATCACCGGCCGCGAGCAGGAACCCGACGAGACGTTCCTCCGCAGCGTCGAGGAGAAACTCGACGTGCCCGAAGACCGCAAGGACGACTTCCGTCAGGAAGTGTCGAACTGGGTCTCCCGCCGCGCACGCGAGGGTGACACGTTCAACCCGCAGGACAACGACCGCCTGCGGCGCGCCCTGGAGCGCAAGCTCTGGGAGGACAAGAAGCACAACATCAACTTCTCGGCACTGGTGTCGAGCAACGAGATGGACGACGACGAGCGCAACGCGTGGGTCGACGCGCTCATGGAACAGGGCTACACCCGCGAAGGGGCAAAGGAGGTGCTCGAATTCGCCGGTGCCGAGGTCGCCAAAGCAGAGATGGAAGAGTAATGGCCGGACACGACTTCATCGACGCCGCCGACGACGCCCTGGAAGCGACCTACCAGGAGCCGATGAGCCTCGCCGAGTACGTCGACCTCGTCCTGGAGGACCCCCAGCTGGCCGCCCACGCCTCGAAGTACCTGCTCTCGGCCATCGAGGCCGCGGGCACTCGGACGGTCATCGAGGAAGGCGAGGAGAAAGAGCGCTACCGCTTTTTCGACGACCCGCACAACGACGGCGAACACGCCATCCTCGGGAACACGGACACGCTCAACCAGTTCGTCGACGACCTGCGCTCGATCGCGGCCTCGCGGGGTAAAGACGAGAAGATAATCTGGCTCGACGGCCCCACGGCGACGGGCAAGTCCGAGCTCAAGCGGTGTCTCATCAACGGCCTTCGCGAGTTCTCGAAGACCGACGACGGACGGCGCTACACCGTCGAGTGGAACGTCGCTGGCGCCGGCGAGGCCAGTAGCGGCATGACCTACGGCGACGTGCCGGCGACCGACGAGGACGACTGGTACGAGAGTCCCGTCCAGTCCCATCCGCTCACCGTCTTCCCCCAGGAGGTCAGGCAGGACCTGCTTCGAGAGGTCAACGGCCGGCTCGACGACCACATCGAGATCCGCGTCGACGGCCAGCTCGACCCGTTCTGCCGTGAGGCCTACGACTACCTCGAAGAGCAGTACCGCCGCCAAGAGGTCACGGACCTCTTCTCGGCGGTCACCGACCCCAAACACCTCCGGGTGAAGAACTTCGTCGTCGACGTCGGCCGGGGCATCGGCGTCCTGCACAGCGAGGACGACGGCTCCCCCAAAGAACGCCTCGTCGGCTCCTGGATGGCCGGCATGCTCCGGGAGCTCGACTCCCGGGGTCGGAAGAACCCGCAGGCCTTCTCCTACGACGGCGTGCTCTCCCAGGGCAACGGCCTGCTCACCATCGTCGAGGACGCCGCCCAGCACGCCGACCTGCTCCAGAAACTCCTGAACGTCCCCGACGAGGGCAAGGTGAAACTGGACAAAGGCATCGGGATGGACATCGACACCCAGATGATCATCATCTCGAACCCGGATCTGGAAGCGCGGCTGAATCAACACGCCGACCGCGAGGGCCAGGACCCGCTCAAGGCGCTCAAGCGCCGGCTGGACAAACACGAGTTTATCTACCTCACGAACCTCTCGCTGGAGGCACAGCTTCTGCGGCGGGAGCTGACCAACGAGACGGAGGTCTGGACGGCGACGACGTGGGACGAACTCGAGTCCTGGATTCGCGAACCCCTGTCCATCCGGGTCAGGGACAACGACGCCGAAGTCAACGAGAAGGAACTCGCGCCCCACGCCATCGAGGCGGCGGGCCTGTACGCCGTCGTGACGCGGCTCGACGACACGGACGTTCCCAACGGGCTCGACCTCGTGGACAAGGCGCTGCTGTTCGATCGGGGCTACCTCCGCGAGGGCGACGAGGAGATCGAGATGGAGGACTTCGAGTGGGACGACGACGCCGACGACGGCGAACAGGGCATCCCCGTCACCTACACCCGGGATGTCATCGCGGATCTGCTCCACGAGGAACAGGACCGCTTCCACGCCGACCTCCCGGTCGAACACGTCATCATGCCCCGCGACATCCTCAACGCGATGGCCGAGGGGCTCTCTGACGCCCCCGTGTTCTCCGGGAGCGAGCGCGTGGAGTTCGAGAACCAGGTGGTCACCGTGAAAAACCACGTGTTCAGCCAGCAGGAGTCGGACGTGCTCAAGGCCGTGATGCGCGACAAGCGCGTCGACGAGGACACCGTCGAGGAGTACATCGAGCACGTCTACGCCTGGGAGGCCGACGAACAGATCGAGAACGATCGCGGCGAGTACGTCGACCCGGACCCGCTGAAGATGAAGGTGTTCGAGATCGAGCACCTCGGCCGCTTCAGCGAGGACCAGTACGACGGCAACGAGCCCACGGAGGCCGTCACGGAGTTCCGGACGAACAAGATCATCACGGCGCTCAACCGCCACGCCTGGCACAACCGCGACGAGGAGTTCCAGGTGTCGGACGTGAACACGAAGGAGATTCCCGTCATCAAGTCGGTGCTGGGCTCCCACGACTGGGAGGACGTCCGACGGACCTTCGAGGACTTCGACCCCAAGCAGTGGGACAACCCGCCGAGCGGGACCCAGACGGCCGCGGTCAAGGAGGACACGATCCAGAACATGATCGAGATGTTCGAGTACAGCGAGGCCTCGGCCGAACTGACCAGTCGACACGTCATGAGCCAGGTGAGTTACAAATGGGACTAGAGGACGACCTCGAACGGTACCGTGAAGTCGGCGAGGAGCGCCGGCAGGACCTCGCGGAGTTCATTCAGTACGGGGATCTGGGCCAGTCGCGGCCGGACGAGGTGAAGATCCCCATCAAGATCGTCGACCTCCCGGAGTTCGCCTACGACCAGCGCGACATGGGCGGCGTCGGCCAGGGCGAAGGCGCCGAAGAGGGCCAACCCGTCGGCGAACCGCAGCCACAGCCCGGCGACGGCGACGAGGACGGCGAACCCGGCGAAGAGGGCGGCGAACACGAGTACTACGAGATGGACCCCGAGGAGTTCGCCCAGGAACTCGACGAGGAACTCGGTCTGGATCTCGAACCCAAGGGGAAGAAGGTCATCGAAGAGAAGGAAGGCGACTTCACGGACATGACCCGGACGGGTCCCTCCTCGACGCTGGACTTCGAGCGCCTGTTCAAGAAGGGCCTCAAGCGCAAACTGGCGATGGACTTCGACCGGGAGTACGTCCGCGAGGCGCTCAAAGTCGACGGCATGGGGCCGTCCTCGGTGTTCGAGTGGGCCCGCGGCGAGAACATCCCGGTGTCGAAGGCCTGGCTCGAAGAGGAGTACGCCGACCTCAGCTCCGACGAGAAGACCACCTGGACGTCGATGGAGGAGATGGAGGCGAACGTCGAGCAGTCCTCGACGGCAGAGCGCATCCGACGGGACGGCGTCGACAGCATTCCCTTCCGTCGCGAGGACGAGCGCTACCGCTACCCCGAGATCATCGAAGAGCGCGAAAAGAATGTCGTCGTCGTGAACATCCGGGACGTCTCCGGATCGATGCGTGAGAAAAAGCGCGAACTCGTCGAGCGGACGTTCACGCCGCTGGACTGGTATCTCACGGGCAAGTACGACCACGCGGAGTTCGTCTACATCGCCCACGACGCCGAAGCCTGGGAAGTCGACCGCGACGAGTTCTTCGGCATCCGCTCGGGCGGCGGGACGCGCATCTCCAGCGCGTACGAACTCGCGGCGGCGATCCTGGAAGAGGAGTACCCCTGGGCCGACTGGAACCGCTACGTGTTCGCGGCCGGCGACTCCGAGAACTCCTCGAACGACACCGAAGAGCAGGTCATCCCGCTGATGGAGCAGATCCCCGCGAACCTCCACGCCTACGTGGAGACCCAACCGAGCGGGAACGCCATCAACGCCACCCACGCCGAAGAAGTCGAGCGACACTTCCGAGAGAGCGGCGACGTCGCCGTCGCCTACGTCTCCAGCCCGGAGGACGTCGTCGACGCCATCTACACCATCCTGTCCACGGAGGAGGAAGCGCAATGACCGACAGACACGAAGCCAAGAAGATCGCCGAGAGCCTGGAGGAACCGGTCACGGAGGCCTCGAACCTGGCCCACAAACTGGGGCTGGCGCCGTATCCGGTGAACTACTGGATCGTCGACTACGACGAGATGAACGAACTCATCGCCTACGGCGGGTTCCAGCAGCGCTACCCGCACTGGCGCTGGGGGATGCAGTACGACCAGCAGCAGAAACAGAGCCAGTTCCTCGGCGGGAAGGCCTTCGAGATCGTCAACAACGACAACCCCAGCCACGCCTTCCTCCAGGAGTCGAACACGATGGCCGACCAGAAGGCGGTCATCACCCACGTCGAGGCCCACGCGGACTTCTTCCAGAACAACGAGTGGTTCGGGATGTTCGCGGACGACCCCGACGCCGCCGCGATGCTGGCGCGTCACGCCGACGCCATCCGGGAGTACATGCTCGACCCGGACATCGACCGTGCGGCCGTCGAGAAGTGGATCGACAACGTCCTCTGCCTGGAGGACAACATCGACCAGCACGAGCGGTTCGCCCCCGTCGAGACCGAACACCCCGACGAGTTCGTCGACGCCGACGAGGACGTCGAGGACCTCTCGGACAAACTGGACGAACTCGACCTCTCCGACGAGGTGAAAGGCCAGGTGTTCGACGAGGAGTGGCTCGAAGCCCAACGTCCCGACGACGACGACGTCACCTTCCCGGAAGAGCCCGAAAAGGACGTGCTCGGTTTCCTCCGAAAACACGGGATGCAGTACGACGAGGACGCCGAGAAGGCCGTCGGCATGACCGACTGGCAGCGAGAGATCTTAGAGATCCTCCGCCGGGAGGCGTACTACTTCGCCCCCCAGAAGATGACGAAGGTGATGAACGAAGGGTGGGCCGCCTACTGGGAGTCGGTGATGATGACGAAGGAGGCCTTCGCCGGCGCTGACGAGTTCATCAACTACGCCGACCACATGGCGCAGGTGCTGGGCTCGCCGGGGCTCAACCCGTACAAACTCGGCCTCGAACTCTGGCAGTACGTCGAGAACACGACGAACCGTCGCGAGGTCGTCGAACACATCCTCCGCGTCGACGGGATCACCTGGCGGAACTTCCACGACCGCGTGGACTTCGATGAGGTGCAGAGCCTCATCGCCCCGGATCAGCAGATCACCGCCATCGACGCGAACTCGCTCGACGACCTCGATCCCGAGGACCCGCGCGTCGACGCGACGCAACTCGACCGCGCCAGAGAGGGCGAGCTCGACGTCGAGAAGTACCCGTGGAAGGTGCTGACCTACGAGGGACTGGCCGAACGTCACTACTCGCTGGTCGAACCGCAGAACCGCGGGTTCGTCAGCCGGGTCAGCCAGGAGGAACTCGAACGGACCTCGCGGTACATGTTCGACGACTCCCGGTACGACTCGATCGCGGAGGCGCTCGCGGACGTCGACTACACCCGCGGCTGGGACCGGATGCGCGAGATTCGCGAGAGTCACAACGACGTGACCTTCCTGGATCAGTTTCTCACCCAGGAGTTCGTGGACGACAACCACTACTTCACCTACGAGTTCACGCAGTCGACCGGCGACTACCGGGTCACCAGCACCGACTACGAGGACGTCAAGAAGAAGCTGATGTTGCGGTTCACCAACTTCGGGAAACCGACCATCGTCGTCCAGGACGGCAACTACAACAACCGCAACGAACTGCTGCTGGCCCACAAGTACAACGGCGTCATGCTCGACATCGAGCAGGCGAAAAAGACGCTCGAACGCGTCTTCCACCTCTGGGGTCGGCCCGTGAACCTGAAGACCATCGTCAAGGAACTCGACGAGCACGACATCGAAGTCGCGAAACGACGCGACCGAGAGCCGGAACCCGAAGAGCGCGGCAAACTCATCCGCTTCGACGGCGAGGAAATCGAGATCCGCGATTTAGACTGGGAAGAGGTCGAGGACATCGCCGCCACCGAAGTCGATTACGACACGAAACCCGACGAGTGGCTTGCCTGACCGGCAACTCTGACAGGACCTCTTTTTCAGTTACTACCATCCGAGGTACCTTCCTCTTCACCCGAACCGGATGTATCCTCGGTTTGCGTAGATTCGGAGTCACTCGTCTGGTCATCCGAGTCAGAGTCCGTATCTGATGTTGTAGCGCTTCCACTTGTCGAGCTATCAGTACTCCCTGTCGAATCGGACTCCGTCGTTGTATCCGAATCCGTCGTTCGAGTCCCCGAATCAATCGATTCCTCACCTTCGGTAACTGTCGTCGAATCCGTCCCGGAATCAGTGGATTCGTCAGCCGAATCTGTGTCCGAACCCTCACTTTTCGATGCAGTCCGTGTCTCGGTCGTGTCCGAACCCTCTCCATCAGTCATCGAATCAGTACTATCGGAACTCGTCGATGTCGGAGGCGAGGTGTCGGCATCTGCATCTCCGTCACTGTCGCTCGTCGTCTCACCCGTAGATCCGTCTGCGGAGTCGCTCTTCGAGGCGGATTGGTCGTCAGTCGACGATGTCGGAGTACTTTCGGACACAGTTTTCGAATCGTCGGCTGACGCCGAGGTCTGTGTCTCGCCCGTTGGTGACGACGTGGCCTCCGCGGTATCACTGTTACCCGTGCTGTCGTCGGTTGCTGAAGACTGTTCGTTCGAGCCTGGATTGGTTGAGTTCGCCCCTCCCGCCGAACCGGTAGTCGAACCAGTGGAATTAACGCTCAGGTTGGATGCAGTCGTCTCGTTGTCTGTGCCGTTTACTGTCTGGTCCGTAGCAGTACTTGTCCCGGACAGAGACGTCGCGACAGGCGTTGACTGATTGGCCGACCCCTGTGACTGATTAACGGTGCTGAGATCAGAACTGCTCGACTCTTTCACCGTCGCAGTCTGTGCACTCGTGTCGCTGACCGGCCCGTGACTGCCTTCGGTATCGATCAGTTCGATGCGGCCGTGGGACACGAAATCGCGGTCGTATTCCCACCATCCTCGAACGGTGGTCGCAACTGCCCCAGACTGTCCGGCGTGACCCCGAAGATCAGCGCCCGCTACTTCCAGCGTACAGATAACTCGTTCAGTCGACACCTGATTGCAAGCAGCCTTGACCGGCTTGACCTGGTGGCCGCCATCGCCGACTGTCAACTCGAACTGGTCAGAGCGAACCTCGGCAGTCGCCGGAACCGACACACGGACGGTGTATCTCGTGTCTCCGTCCCGGACAGTAGAAATCCCAGCAACGCTGAAGTTCTTCGCCGTCATCGTGAAGTCCGGCTTGGTTTCGACAGTCCCCGTTGTCGTCATCTCGGATTTGAACGACGCAGTGGTGTGTCCCACTCCAGCTCCGGCTACGCTCAGGAACACGATGATCACGACCAGCAGTGCGATTCGGTTTAGTGACATTGGTGGGACCTATTTCGGAGAGTCGGAGTCAGCGGCTTCCGTCGCGCGGTACAGGTCCCGCAGTTCCAGTAGTCCGAGGAGCACGGCCGGAACGACGATTAGCAACAACGTGCCTGCGCCCGAGCTCGCAAAGGAGACGACGTGACCGATGAACGGGATAGTGAACGTGACCCGTCCGACGACGTTCTCTGCTGGGACTGGTTCAGCGTCCGGCGAATCGTTCGCATCGCCCTTCGTCTCGAAATACAGCGTTCCATCGCTCTCGGTGACGTTCACGACCCGATGGGTGATGAGTTCATCGCGCTCCGAGAGCGGTCCACCGCTCGGATTGAACGTGATAACATCGTTCTCGCGAATTTTCGTTGGGTCGTCTTCGGAGACGAACACCACGTCACCAGCGTTGATCGATGGCGACATGCTGGATGACAGAACCACATAACTGTGGTCCGCCCCTGCGAGGTCGGGGGCCGCAACCAACAGAAACGGCAGAACTACTACGAGCAACACAGCGAACCCGACGGCCTGGCGTTTCGTGCTCACGGCAAGTACTAAAAGGAATTGTGGTCGTTATTACAAGTAGGTCGGGTCCTGACCTGTCTCAACAGCATAGATGTGGAGATTGAGGACTAGCTCCTTCCCCTGGTAGTCATTACCGAGGTCCGAGATCTTACACTTCAATTGGATATTGATAGTTGTATTCTCCGAGACGTCGGTCAGATATTTGAACGTCGGATTATCGTTCTCGTCTGTTTTCAACTGGCTGGAAAGAGACTGCAGCGTATCTGGATTCGGATTGTTGAGTTCGGCGCTCGTGTTGATTTCGTTTGCGACTTCGGTCGGTAGAGTTCCAGAATCGCCACTTGATTCCCCTTTAGTCATAACATCGGTTTCACCGTCAATGGTGCCATCATCGTTTTTGGCACCAATTGTAACGACGTTGTCACCACCGGTTTCAAGATTTACTTTTGTGGATAGTGGATCGATTTCGTTTGTACCATCACCATCAGTATCGTAGTCGGAGTCATCGGTGATGGTCATACCGAGGTAGATGTCCCCGTTGAGACTTCCTTCGTAGGTCGTCTCGAACTTGCCGCTAAACGTCGAAGTCGACGCGAGATCTTCCGCAGTGAGACTTTGTACTGTCGGTTCACTCCCGTTCAGATCCACGGTCCCAGTACTAATTGTTTGATCGGTAGTACTCTCTGAATCGGAGAACAGTGCAAACGTCCCCGCACCCGCAGCCGCGCTTGCAACGCCGACTGTCGTAATACCGCCCAATACTTTGCGTCGCGTGAGTTCGATGTTCTTGTCTGTCATAGGTCTCACTCTCGATGCCACTCCCTGCCGGAGCGGCTGGTCCCACGCACCCCATGGTCCCCCGTCACTGAATCCGACAACCCGACCGACTGTGCCCTCATCAGTGCGTGTTGTCCCATCGTACTGGCCACACGTCCTTTTGTATACACATACTGGAACCGAGCAATCCAATGCTGAAATCAAGAATGGAGGCCGTGAACGAAAGCGAAGGGCAGACGGAGAGACGTCGAACGGCCCGAGAACGGCCGTAATCAGCAATTACACGGGGAACCAGTAGCGAAAGGTTTCGGATCCGTCAGCGTCGGCACTCCGGCGGCGGACCGTCAGACCCGAGGTGGCTTTTCTGGGTCTCGTACGCGTGGACCAGACCCGACACCAACACCAGGCCGGCAGTCAAGCCCGCCAGGAGGTGGCCGGGGAGTTCACTGAACGGGACGAGTCCCGTCCACGACAGCACTGTGACGCACGCCGAAATCACACCGATCCCCGAATAGTAGTGACTCCAGGGGATCTCGTGTTCTGGAACGACCTCCATGTAGACCTTGAGATCCGACAGGCGATCGGTCGGTTGGACCGTCCCACGATCCGCGTCGAAGTGAACGATCTCCTTGTCGTCCAGTTTCGGCAGATGCGACTGACGCAGTGCAGTGTACACGCGTTTGCGTTGCTTCGAGGAGACGTCAACCGGTTCCACGTCGTTTTCCCACGCTGCGATCTGTTCCGAGAGGTCCCGTAACGTCACCCGATCCTCCTGTTGCAGCAGATAGTGAATGACGTGTCGTCTGCGTGCGTTGCTCAGAACCTCGAACGCATCTTCTCGACGCAGCGACTGCGCCGTTTCCGATTCCACTGTCGACGGACTGTCTGGCCCGACGCCGGCCCCCCGACCGGAGACGGGCTCCTGTGTTGCCCCACTCATGTAACCCCACCAACCAATTGTGGTTATCTGAGGTATTCTGTCCACCCATATTAATCTGTTCGTTATATAGGGTAATGAGTTGTTAGGAGAGATTAACACTGGAGAAATCCGTCTATAGAATAAGATAAGTGGTACGAATCGTAAGGGACAGCCACGAGCAGCCGCAGGGACGTGCGTGCAAACCGAACGAATCCGGGAGGTGAGTATGGTCGCCCAAACTACTACGAAGGAATCACTGGAAGCAAGTCAGATACACGACATCTTACGGAACGACCGGCGGCGGTTGGCGATCAAGTGTCTTCGGGAGAACAGCGGGACGTTGAGCGTCCGTGATCTCTCCGAGGACGTTGCGACCCGGGAAACCGGCGAGTCACCGGCGCCACGAGACAAACGACGGAGCGTGTACGTCTCGCTCCACCAGACGCATCTCCCGAAACTCGACGACCTCGGGATCGTCAACTACGACACTGACTCGAAGGAGGTGCGGCTCCGCGATCGCGCCGCCGAGATCACGACGTACATGGAGGTCGTCCCACGGTACGGCATCACCTGGGCCGAATACTATCTCATTCTCGGTATCCTCGGGTTCGGGACGGTGCTCTCGGCGTCTATCGGGACGCCGCTGCTCGGTGCCGTTGGTGCGCCCGCCGTCGCAGCGACGTATCTCCTCATTCTCGTCGCGTCGGCAGCCTACCACGTCAACTCCCAGGACCGGCAGCTGTTCGAGGGACTCTGGTCACAGACGAGTCCTTCGGACCGCCAGGAGTAACCCCGAGCCCAGCATTCAAGCGCCGGTCGATCGTCCGTCTTTGTATGAGTGGTAACGCGACCGTCGAAGTGAGTACGGACGACCGACTGACGGTCGTCGACATCACAGAACAGGTGAACGACGCAGTGCCGCAGGACGCGACTGGTACCTGTACGGTGTTCGTTCGCCATACGACAGCAGGTGTGAGCGTGAACGAAGCCGAGCCGAGGCTGCTCGGGGACATCGAGCGGGCGCTCGCGGACATCGTCCCCGAGGAGGGATGAGATCACGACCGACTCGACGGGAACGCCGACGCGCACCTCCGATCGATGTTGCTCGGCCGGAGCGTCACGGTTCCCGTGGTCGACGGCGAACTCGACGTGGGAACCTGGCAGTCCGTGCTGCTGGTGGAGTGTGACGGGCCGCGGACGCGCACCGTGACCGTGGTCACGGAGTAACTACGTTGATGTCCATCCAGACCAACTAGCAGGAGACCGACTCCCGGTCTCCCCACCGATGACAGAAGACACAGCAGTCGTCTGGTTCAGGTCCGATCTCCGACTCCACGACAACGCCACGCTCACGCGGGCACTCGAGTCGGCAACCCGCATCGTCCCGGTTTTCGTCTTCGATCCCGACGCGTTCGCGACGACGACGTTCGGGTTCCCGAAGACCGGCCGCCGACGTGCCCAGTTTCTCCGGGAGAGCGTCCAGGCCCTCCGTGCCACGCTACGGGGGCTGGACAGCGAACTGGTCGTGAGATACGGCCGTCCGTCGACGGTGCTTCCGGCCGTCGCGAGCGAATACGACGCCGACGCCGTCTACTCGCAGACGCTTCCCGCACCCGAGGAACGACACGTCGAAACCGCCGTTCGGACCGCATTACGCGATCAGGGCCGGGCCCTGCAGACCGCGTGGACGCACACGCTGTATCATCCGGCCGACCTCCCAACACCGGTTCAGAACATCGACGACACGTTCACGCCCTGGCGACAGGACGTCGAAGCGACGATCGAACCCCGAGAGCCACTCCCGAGCCCGAACAAGGTCCCCAGCTCGACGCTCGACGTAAGCGAGATACCGACGCTGGCCGCACTCGGCTTCGACGACGCCCCACTCGGGCGGGACCAGCGAGCTGTCTACGCGTTTGATGGCGGGGAAACGGCCGGGCTCGACCGCCTAGCGGAGTACGTCTGGGACCGCGACTGCCTCCGAGAGTACAAGGAGACCAGGAACGGTCTCCTCGGTGCCGACTACTCCTCGAAACTCTCTCCCTGGCTCGCACACGGCTGTCTCTCGCCGCGGCAGATCTATGCCGAAATCGACCGGTACGAACGCGAGCGCGTCGAGAACGACTCGACGTACTGGCTCGGCTTCGAACTCGCGTGGCGCGACTTCTTCCAGTTCCAGTTCGCAAAACACGGCGCGGCCTTCTTTCGGCCGGGCGGGATTCGAGACCGCGACGTCGAGTGGCACACCGACGAGGACGCGTTCTCTCGGTGGGCGAACGGCCAGACGGGTGTTCCCTTCGTCGACGCCAACATGCGGGAGTTGAACGCCACGGGGTACATGTCGAATCGGGGCCGCCAGAACGTCGCGAGTTTCCTCGCGAACGACCGCCGCCTCGACTGGCGGACGGGCGCGTCGTACTTCGAGTCGCGACTGATCGACTACGACGTTTGCAGCAACTGGGGGAACTGGGCCTACGTCGCAGGCACGGGCAACGACTCCCGCGACAAGCGATTCGACGTGCTCTGGCAGGCCCATCGGTACGATCCAGCGGGCGAGTACGTTACGCAGTGGCTGCCCGAACTCGACGGGCTTCCGCCCGAGTACGTCCACGAGCCGTGGCGAATGGACACGCAAACCCAACGAACACACGGCGTCGAACTCGGCAGCGACTATCCACGCCCGATGGTCGCACTGGAAGACGCGTCGGAGTGACAGGCGCCGGGAGCATTCGCGCAGCCGCGGGAGAGCGTCCGTTGTGCTGGCGGCAAGTGAGATGTGTGCCGAAACACATAATGTGTCGGGAACGAAAGGAACGATGACATTCGGTCGCTGAAGGGGGCGCTACATGAGGTACTTCGATTTCACGATCACACCGGAGAACGGAGCCATTCATCCTGCCGGGAAGGTCATCGCCGACCACCCCGACGTCTCGCGCGTGTCGCTCATGCACGTCAACGCGCTGGGCGACGGGACCGGCGTCTTGCTCTACCGACTCCGCGGCGACCACGAAGCACTGAGCGAGTCGATTGACGAGTCGAACTCCGTGCTCGCCTGGGACGTCCTCGACGTCCAAGAGGACGTCTTTCACCTCTACCTCCACGTTCCACCGGGACAACCGGCCGGGAGTCTGATGGCGCTCGCACAGAAGTACGCGCTCATCATCGACACGCCCCTGAAATACACCAACCAGGGCGGACTCCGGACGACGATCGTCGGGACACACGACATGCTCCGGCAGGCCCTGGGCGAGACGCCCGACGGCGTTCGCTTCGCCGTCGAGCAGGCCGGGCAGTACTCACCCGACCGTGAGGACATCCTCTCGATCCTCACCGAACGCCAACACGAAGTGTTCGAGACGGCGATCCAGGAGGGATACTACGAGATCCCCCGCGAGGCCACTCACGAGGACATCGCCGACGCCCTCGGGTGTGCGCCCAGCACCGTCGACGAACACCTCAGAAAAGCCGAGTCGCGCGTGCTGTCCTCGTTGATGCGGTGAGAGACTAGTCGTCGGCCGTCGCCGCTTCGCTCTGCTCGTCGTAGATGCGGTCGACTTTGTCCCTGAACTCCGCTTTGATATTTCGCCGTTTCTTCTTCAGCGACGGCGTCAGCATGTCGTTTTCGGGCGTCCACTCCATGTGGACGAGCTCGAACTGCTTGATGGTCTCGTGTTTCTCCAGGTTTCGGTTGACCAGCTGGACGTCCTCGTTGACCCACTCGCTCACCTGATCGTTCTCACAGACTTTCTCTTTGGTGTTCGGCAGGCTAATGTCGCGGTTCTTGGCCCACCGACGGATCGCGTTGAAGTTCGGCACGATGAGCGCGCTGACGAACTTCTCGTCGTCGCCCATTACCATGATCTGCTCGATTCGCGAGGACGTGGAGAACTCGCTCTCGATCGGTTCGGGTGCGACGTTTTTCCCGGTCGAGAGCACGAGCAGGTTCTTCAAGCGGTCGTGATAGACGAGATACCCGTCGTCACGGGCTTCGACGATGTCACCGGTCCTGAACCAGCCGTCGGGCGTGAACGCCTCTTCAGTCTTTTCCTCCATCTCCCAGTAGCCCTCCGTGACGTTCGGGCCCTTGATGTGGAGTTCACCGACCTGACCCTCGGCCTGGCTGAACTGATCCTGTGACACGACGGAATCGTCGATCTTGATCTCGACGTCCGCGACGGGCGTTCCGAGCGTCCCACACCGGTGATCCTCTGTTGGAGCCGCCGAAACGACGGGCGAGGCCTCGGTCAGCCCGTAGCCCTCGTAGATCGGAACGCCCATCCCGTCGAACAGTTCCGCGAGGCGTTTGTCGAGGCTCCCGCCCCCGCTGATGAGGAAGCCGGTGTTGCCGCCGAGTTGCTGCTTGACCTGTTTGTACACCAGCTGGTTGGCGATGCCGTGTTTGAGTTTGAGCGACAGCCCCGGGTCGTCGGTCTTCCCGTACTCGCGAGCGACGTCGACGGCCCACTCGAAGATGCTCTCCTTGAAATCCGAGCCGCTGGCCTGGTCGCGCATCTCGTCGAAGATGCGCTCGTACACCCGCGGCACGCTGGCAGCGCCGTACGGTTCGATCTTCTTGATGTCCTCGCTGACCGTGTCCGGACTCTCCGCGTACCCGACCGTCACTCCCGACGCGTACATGTAGAAGTGCCCGACCGTCCGCTCGAAGACGTGTGCCAGCGGTAAAAACGAAATCGAGCGTTTTCCGGCGTCCATCACCGGCACGTCGTCACCTTTGTCCGGTCTCGGACCGGCTCGTTTGCGCAGTTGGTTGATGTTCGCACGGAAGTTGTGGTGAGTCAGCTTCACGCCCTTCGGTTTCCCCGTCGTTCCCGAGGTGTAGATGAGACTCGCCAGATCGTGGACGTTCCGGGACTCGACCATCGAGTAGTACTCGTCCTCGTCGAAGTGCTCCGCACCGAGGTCGTACACCTCGTCCAGCGTGTAAATCTGGTCGACGTCTTCGTATTTCGTGAGGTTGTCCAGCACGACGACGAACTCGAGACTGAGGTCGTCCTGCACCTTGATGATACGGTCGAGCAGATGCTCGTTCTCGACGACGACGCCGATCGCACCGGGATTGTTCAACAGGTACCTGATCTGCTTGGGCGACGACTCCGTGTAGACGGTCGTGACGACGCCACCAGCCGCCAGCAATCCGAAGTCCGACAGCGCCCACTCCATCCGAGTGTTCGAGAGGATGCCGACGCGCTCGTTGGGCTCTAGCCCGAGTTCACGGAACCCGGTCGCGAGTCGGCGAACGATCTGGGCCATCTTCTCGTAGCTGATCGTCGTGAACTCACCGGGTTTCGGCTCCGGGAGAATCCCCGGCGTGAGCGACCGTGGATAGATCCCACCCTTGTACATCTGGGCATCACGATCGGCGTTTCGCTCGACACTCTCCTCGAACAACTGGGGAATCGTCGTGTTCCCAATGACCTCGTCCGTGTACTCCTCCTCAGCCTCCCGCCAATGTTGAGAGGTGTCGGGTGGTGACATGCTGTTTGCTTACGTATCTGTCGTTAAATATACCAGGGTCAGTAACAGGTCTTGAATCGTACCCGTTGCTGACAGTATATAAACACTACTCGCCCTCCAAACATTTGTGTCCGAGTGCGATCGGCGTCGTCACCCGCATCGAAACCTACCCGGGAAAGTCGAAGAGAACGCCGGATCGCGGATTGCGAGACAGAGATGAGTCACAGCACAGCGGCTATCCAGTAGGAAAGTTGAGAATGCACCGTCTGGGATTTGAACCCAGGTCCTCGGCTGTCTTCCAAAGGCGGACACGAGTGCCGCGACTTTGCCGAAAGGCCAAGATGATTGGCCGGACTACACCAACGGTGCGCATTCATAGCTGAGAGTGGGCAAGTAATAAACCCTGCTTTTCATCCTCGTATTGGGTGAGGATGACAGTGTCTGTTCCCAGGGCGTTCGACACTGGATTCGGACTCAATGAGCCTATGGTCGGCTTTCGGATGGCACTCGTTACAGAGCAGCATTAAACTATCAAGATGATGGGCTTCTGAAACGTCAGCTCCGCTCGCCTCTCGGAAGCATCGAACCGGGATAACGTGATGGACTTGCAGTTGTCGGTCAGAGCCGCCGTGATCGAAATGACTGTCGACCAGAAATGCCACTGCCACACAAAATACTAGACCAGCCACGGTGAAAGTAAAGGAAAACTCGGACGCTGGTGGGGCGCTACTCGCCCTGGAAGTCGGGGTCGCTTCCGTCAGACCGCCGATCTGACGACGTTCGCCCGATTATTCACCTTCGAAATCGGGCTCACCGTCGCCCATGAAGGCGGTCATGCCTTCCATGATGTCGTCGGTGCCGATGAGGTGGCCGAAGGCCTGGGCTTCGACTTCCAGCCCGGCTTCGGTGTCGTCGCGGCCCTTGAGCATGGCTTTCTTGGAGAACTCGTTGGCCAGCGGCGGACCCTGGGCGAGTTCGGCGGCCAGCTCGAAGGCGCGGTCTTCGAGTTCGTCGTTGTCGACGACCTCGCTGACGAAGCCGTACTCCTGCATGTCCTCGGCGCTGTAGTCCTGGTCCGCGGTCAGGATGATCTCCTTCGCGCGACTCTCGCCGATGAGGTTCGCGAGGCGCTGGGTGCCGCCCCAGCCTGGGATCAGGCCGAGGTTGTGCTCGGGCTGGCCGAAGCTAGAGCGCTGGGAGGCGATGCGGATGTCGGTACACATCGACAGCTCCATGCCGCCACCGTAACAGTAGCCGTCGATACCGGCGACCACAGGCACAGGACACTCTTCGAGACGACCGAACGTCTGCTGGCCGGTCCGGGAGAGGTCGATCGCGTCGAGCGGGTCGGCGCTCGTCGCCATCGCCTGCACGTCTGCGCCTGCCGAGAACGCCTTGTCACCGTCGCCCGTGACGAGGATCGAACGAAGCTGGTCCTCGTCCTCGACGATGTCGATTGCCTCGTCGAGTTCTGCGAGGAGTTCGAGGCTGATGGTGTTCATCCGGTGGGCGCGGTCGATGGTGATGTGTGCGACCTGCTTTTCGCTGTGCCCCTCGGGGACGTCGATGTCTCTGCGCTCGAATTCGATGAGGTCGAAGTTCTCGGCGTCCTCGTCCTCGTCGGCGCCACCGTAGAAGCCGCCCTCGTCGGCGGCCTTGTAGAGGTAGTCGTGGGCGTCGTAGCGGGCTTCGCCCGTCTCGTCGTGGAGTTCGTCGAGCGTGTCGGCGAGCGTCTGGAGCCCGTAGTCGTCACAGAGGCTGGCGGGTCCGTCCGGGAACCCGGCGCCGAGCATCGTCGCTTCGTCGACGTCGGCTGCGGGCGCGACGTCGTCGCCGACGAGGTAGGCGACTTCCTTGGCCATCGTCGCCAGGAGGCGCTCTTTGACGTCCTCGCGGATCTCGTCGGTCGGGACGTCGGCGCCGTCGCCGTCCTCGTAGTCGTAGAAGCCCTTGCCGGTCTTCTTGCCGAGTTCCTCGTTCTCGACTTTCTCTTCGAGCATCGGGCACGGTGCGTACTCTTCGCCCTCGACCTCGTTCATGTACTCGAGGACGTGGTAGGTGATGTCGTTGCCGACCTGGTCACCCAGCTCGAACGCGCCCATCGGAAGGCCCACGTCGTACTTCGTCGTAGAGTCGACTTCCTCGATGGTGGCCTCGCCCTCTTCGACGATCCAGCAGGCCTCGTTCATCAGGGGCACGAGGATGCGGTTGACGATGAAGCCTGGCGAGTCCTTGCGGACGCGGACCGGGGACTTGCCGAAGTCCTCGGCGAGTTCCTCGATGACTTCGATGGTCTCGTCGTCGGTGTGTTCGCCGTAGATGACCTCGACGAGCTGCATCCGGATCGGCGGGTTGAAAAAGTGCATCCCGCAGAACTGCTCGGGACGCTCGCTGACCTCCGAGAGGTCCGTGATCGAAAGCGACGAGGTGTTCGTCGCGAAGATGGCGTGGTCGGGCGCGTACTCCTCGACCTCGCCGTAGACGTCCTGCTTGATCTCCATCTTCTCGGGCACCGCCTCGATGATGACGTCGGCGCTGCCGACGGCTTCCTCCATGTCGACCAGCGGCGTCACGCGGTCTTCGGCGTCCTGCGCCTCTTCCTCGCTGATCTGCTCTTTCTCGGCGAGCTTTTCGAGGCTCCAGACGATGTCCTCGTAGCCGCTCTGAACGAACTCTTCTTTGATGTCACGAAGTCGAACTTCGTATCCCGCGAGTGCAGCGACCTCTGCGATCCCGTGGCCCATGTTGCCTGCGCCAAGAACCGCGATGGTCTCGATGTCCTCGAGTTGCATAAGTCGAACATTGTTATTCTCTCCATGGGGGGCTTTCAACGTTTTCGTTCCACATGCCAACGATTAACAGTGTGCTCGCGGTTTAAACGATAAGTGTACAAATTAACAGTGTTTCAGTGACGGGCAACAACAGTTTACAAGTTTTCTATTGATTGCAAAAGATTATAATGTCATGTTCCCTCACACCCAGGCATGGATTTTGAACTGCCAAGCGAGCTCGAACAGATCCGGTCCGAAGTCCGGAAGTTCGGTGAAAACGAGATCGAGCCGGTCGCGAACGAGTACGACCGGGAAGAGAAGTATCCGCACGAGGTCATGGACGAAGCGGCCAAGATGGGGTTGCTCGGGTCCCAGATCCCCATCGAGTACGGCGGTGCGGGCTACTCGACCCTCGAAACCATCATCATCGCCGAGGAACTGTTCTCGATCGACCCCGGCATCGGGTTCTGCATCTCGGCTGCCTCCTTCGGCACCGAGGCCATCATGGAGTTCGGGACGGAAGAGCAGAAAGAGAAGTACCTCGAGCCTGTCGCCGCAGGCGAATCCGTTTGCGGCGCAGCGATCTCCGAGCCCGACACCGGCTCTGACGTCTCCTCCGTGAGCACGCGGGCGGAGAAAGATGGCGACGAGTGGGTCATCAACGGCAACAAGATGTGGATCTCGAACGGGACGGTCGGCGACTTCTTCGTCGTCCTGTGTCAGACCGACCCCGACGCCGACGGCCGGTACAACGGCTTCTCCCAGATCGTCGTCGAGTCCGACCGCGACGGCTTCAAAGCGGACAAGATCCACGGCAAGCTGGGGATTCGCGCCTCCGACACGGCCGAACTCATCTTCGACGATGTCCGCGTCCCCGAGGAGAACCTGATCGGCACCCGCGGCATGGGCTTCCTCCAGCAGATGCAGTTCTTCGACGAGACCCGGACCGGCGTCGCTGCGCAGGGCGTCGGGATCGCCAAAGGCGCTGCCGACGCGGCCCTGGAGTACGCCCAGGAGCGCGAGCAGTTCGGTCGCCCGATCGCCGAGTTCCAGGCCATCCAGCACAAGCTCGCCGACATGTACACGAAGATCGAGGCGGCGCGCAACCTGACGTACAAGGCAGCCTGGCAGGTCGACCAGGGCGAAGACATCACGAAACTCGCCTCCATGGCCAAGGAGTACGCCTCCCGCATCGCCGTCGACGTCGCTAACGAAGCCGTCCAGATCCACGGCGGGTCCGGCTACGTCGACGACTTCCCGGTCGAGCGGTTCTACCGCGACTCGAAGATCACCCAGATCTACGAGGGCACCACGGAGATCCAGAAGAACATCATCGCTCGCGAACTCCTCGGCAAAGGGTACTGAGCAGTTCGCCCACGCCGATATTGTATTTTCAGTTATACGTTTTCGTGAGATAGCTAACAGTACCGAGATAGAAGGCTGCAGTCCGGCGATTCCTGTCTACAACATTATAAACAGTTTTTAACTCGCTAGTTCGAGATTGCAACAAAGTATTATAGTTCTGTTGCGAAGAACCGGACATGGATTTCGAGATTACGGAAGAACAGGAGCAACTCCGCAGTGAGGTAAAGCGGTTCGCCGAGAACGAGATCGAGCCGGTCGCCACGGAGTACGACGTCGACGAGAAGTACCCCCAGGAAGTCATGGACGAGGCAGCCAAGATGGGGATGCTCGGCGCGAACATCCCGATGGACTACGGTGGCGCGGGCTACTCCGCGCTCGACGTGGCGATCCTCTCCGAGGAACTGTTCGCCGCAGATCCCGGCATCGCCCTGTGTATCCAGTCGTCGTCGTTCGGCGCCGACGCGATCATGGGCTTCGGGACGGAAGACCAGAAAGAGCGCTTCCTCGAACCGATCACGTCCGGTGACGCCATCATGGGCGCGGCCATCTCAGAGCCCGACACCGGCTCCGACGTCTCCTCCGTGTCCACGCAGGCCGAGAAAGACGGCGACGAGTGGGTCATCAACGGCAACAAGATGTGGATCACCAACGGTTCGATCGGTGATTACTTCGTCGTCCTCACGCAGACCGATCCCGAGGCGGAGGGTCGTTACAACGGCTTCTCCCAGATCGTCGTCGAGTCCGATCGCGACGGATTCACAGCGGACAAGATCGAGGGCAAGCTCGGCATTCGTGCTTCGGACACGGCCGAACTCATCTTCGACGACGTCCGCGTTCCCGAGGAGAACCTGATCGGCAACCGCGGCATGGGTTTCCTCCAGCAGATGCAGTTCTTCGACGAGACCCGGACGATGGTCGCCGCACAGGGCGTCGGCGTCGCAAAGGGCGCCGCAGAGCGCGCGCTCGACTACGCGCAGGAACGCGAGCAGTTCGGCCGTCCGATCGCCGAGTTCCAGGCCATCCAGCACAAGCTCTCGGACATGTTCACCGACATCGAGGCGGCGCGGAACCTGACCTACAAGTCCGCCTGGCAGGTCGACCAGGGCGAAGACATCACGAAACTCGCCTCCATGGCCAAGGAGTACGCCTCCCGCGTGGCCGTCGACGTCGCCAACGAGGCCGTCCAGGTCCACGGCGGGTCGGGCTACGTCAACGACTTCGACGTCGAGCGCTTCTACCGCGACTCGAAGATCCTCCAGATCTACGAGGGCACCACGGAGATCCAGAAGAACATCATCGCCCGCGAACTCCTCGGCAAAGGCTTCTGAGGCCAGCAACGGACTCGACTTTCTTTCGCGGCTCGACTGCGAGCACCGCGACCGCCGTACGTCGCACCGCTCTCGGCAGCATTTATGTGGTCTGACCCACGAGTACACAGTAACATGACGGTTCGCTCGCGCCGTTCGGTCCGTCTGCACCGGGAGCAGCCACTCGCACGTATCGAGCGACGCTGTCGCTGTTGCTGATTCTCTCCTCGCCGTCGGCACGGGAACTAAACGTTACAGTCACTGAACCGAGACCGACCGAACTCCACGACCCCCAACCCCTAACAATGTTCGAACGACTCGACACGATCCGCACGCACGTCATCGAGGACGTCCGCACAGCCCTCGCGAAAGATCCGGCTGCACAGAGTACCCTCGAGGTCGCACTCCTGTATCCAGGTGTGCACGCGGTCTGGCTGTATCGGATCGCGCACGTGCTCTGGGAGACCGACCATCGACTCGTCGCTCGCGTTCTCTCGGAACTGGCGGGTTTTCTGACCGGCGTCGAGATACACCCGGCCGCGACCATCGGCGATCGGTTGTTCATCGACCACGGCACCGGCGTCGTCATCGGCGAGACCGCCGAGATCGGCGACGACGTGTTGCTGTATCACGGCGTCACGCTCGGCGGAAAATCGATGCGCAGGGAGAAACGACATCCGACCGTCGAGGACTGTGCGACGGTCGGCGCGAACGCGACGCTGATCGGCCCGATCACCGTCGGGGAGGGTGCAACGATCGGCGCGGGCGCCGTCGTCTCCGAGGACGTCCCGGCGAACGCCACGGTCGCCGGCAATCCGGCGGAGATCATCGAACAGCAGCCGGACGTCAGGAAAACCGACGAGGACCGCGCGGAGGCGATCGAGTCGGAGTCGTCACACTGGCTCGCCGACTGTTAGAAACGCATTTCTCGATTCGGTACCTGGGGTCGGCCGTGTCCGATCCACACGAGACGCTGGCTGGCGACGAGTATCTCGGACCGCTCGTCGAGGCACACGGCCAACTGATTATCGAGCCCGCCGAGGATTTCTACCAGCGGTTCGTCACCTCTGTGCTCCGCCAACAGGTTTCGATGGCGTCGGCTGCGGCGACGCGCGAGCGACTGTTCGAGGCAGTTCAGGTGACGCCAGCAACAGTGCTCGCGACCGACGAAGACGTTCTCCGGGACGTAGGGCTGTCCCGACAGAAAGTCCAGTACGTGAAGAACATCGCCGAAGCGTTCGTCGACCGCGGCTGGAGCAAGGCCGACTTCGCCGAGATGAGCGACGACGAGGTCAGAGCCGAACTCACCGAGGTCACGGGCGTCGGAACGTGGACGGCGGACATGCAGCTCATCTTTTCACTCGGCCGCGAGGACGTGTTCCCGATCGGTGACCTCGGCATCAGGAAAGGGATGGAGACCGTCTTCGACGAATCGATGAGCCGGGCGGAGATGGTCGAACGGGCTGAGCGATGGGCACCGTACCGGAGTTACGCCAGTCTCTATCTCTGGCGAGCAGAGGAGGACGTCACCGAGGTACTCAGTTCGGAGTGACGGCCCTCAGACGGTAAAGACCGGTCGACTGCCCTCCCTGACGACGCGTTCGACCACGCTCCCGATCTTCTGGCGGTGCGTGTGGCCCTGATAGCCCATCACGATGACGTCGGCGTCGACGTCGGTGGCGTACTCGATGATCTCGTCGTGGGGAACGCCGTGACAGACCCGGGTTTCGGTCTCGACGTCGATGTTGTCCGCGCGATCGGCGAATTCGTCGACCAAGGTGTGGCCGTGGTCTTCGAGTTCGTCGACGACGATCTCCGTGCTGCTGAGACCGGGTTCGCCGTACCGCCGCGTGTCGACGACGAACAGCGCGTGGAGCGTCGAGTCGAACCGGTCGGCGAGTTCGAGCGCGTGCTCTGCTGCCCTGTTCGATCCATCGCTCCCGTCCATCGGAACGAGGATTGTCTCGTACATGTGACGCGTGAACGCCGCCGGCATGGTTAGTAAGTAAGTGGCTGTACGTCACCGGCGACGGGAAGTTCGTCGAAAGGTGAACTTAGCGCGCTCGGTCACACGGCAGCACAGGCCAGGGAGAACCGCGTACGACGGTGGCGCCGAGCTTACTCCTCTTCTTCGAGTTCTTTCTCGATCCGGTCGCCCCCTTTCTCGTCGGCGCGGCGGTTGATGTCGACGAGGTAGTTCTCGATGATGTCCCGGCCGAGTAACACGGGGTACTCCATGTGATCGCGGTCTTCGACGCTCGCGGTGACGGTGTGCTGAGTGCCACCGACGCCGACCACGAGGTCGACGACCGGCCGGGATTTGCCTTTCTTGACGCTCCCCGATTTCACCGTCACGATGTCTTTGATCGGGCCGGTGCCGATCTCGGCGGCCAGTCGGGAGTCGATGCTGGTCCGGGTCGCCCCGGTGTCGGCTTTCGCCATGACCGTCTCCGAGCCGCGGGTCCCGCTCACGACGACTTCCTCGATGTAGCCGATGACGACCGGTTTCGTCTGGCTACTCTTCTGGGGTCGAGGCATGCACGCTGGCCGGGAGTCGTCGAGCGAGGCCGCCAACTGCTCGACCTTCTCGTCGTCGACGTCGCCGCCGGCCCGCTCGATGGCGAGTTTGGCGATGTACGGCGCCGGGCTCCGGTTCGTCGCCTGGAAGAGCCCCTTGAAGCCGGCCGTCGGGTTGACTTCGAGGACGTACCAGCCGTCGGACCCCTCCACGATGTCGACGCCAGCGTAGTCGAGGCCGACGATGTCGGCCGACCGTCGCGCGATGTCGGCGATTTCCTCGTCGATCTGGTCGGTCGCGTTTTCGACCTCGCCGCCGAGTGCGACGTTCGTGCGCCACTCGCCGTCCGGCGCGTAGCGGTTCATGGCGCCGACGATCTCGTCGCCGACGACGTACACGCGGAGGTCGCTGTGCTGGGTCTCGTCGTGTTCGAGGAACTCCTGGAGGAACGCCTGCCGAGAGCCGACCTGCGGGTTCACCGGATCGTCGAGGTCGACCTTCCAGGCCCCGCCGCCGTGGGTTCCGATCGCCGTCTTGTAGACGGCCTCGTCACCGAACCGTTCGCGCGCCGCGTTCAACCGGTCGCCCGAGAGCGCGAGCAGCGCGTCCGGCACGGGAATCCCCTGGCGAGCGAGTGCGACGCCCGTCGCGAACTTGTGCATCGCCGTCAACGTCGCGTTCGGCGGGTTGAGCATCGGTGCGAGATGCTCGAAGGTGTGCGCCAGCCCCAGCCCTTCAGCCGGGTGCTCGTCTTTCGAGAGGAGGAGTCTGTTCGCGATGACGTCGACGTCCGGTTCCAGGCGGGCGGTTCCGTCCTGGATGTCGACGGCCGTGTTCTCGGCCCGGAGCCACTCGGTGCCGTATCCGAGGTCGGCGACCGCGTTGAGAATCGCTTTCGTTTCCTTGCTGTTGTGGAGACTCAGAACCCCGACGGTGAGATCAGCGCTGTCAGTCATAACACGGCTTGGACTGGCCCCGGAAAAAGGCCTGCTGTTGCCGGCCGGAAAACGTCGAATTTTCGCGACATGGCGTTGACATTGGCGGTTCTCGCAGTCGAGGTTTGTCGACTGTTTTTATACCTCCCTCACCGAGAGCGGGGCATGAGTGACTCGGCGGCTTTCACCTACAACGGCGGACGGGTGGAGCCCGGAGAGACAGCGGACATCCGATACAGCGTCAGCCAGACCTACCTCGGGGACCCGATCCGAATCCCCGTGACGATCATCAACGGCGACAAACCCGGACCGAAGATCTTTCTCAGCGCGGCGGTGCACGGCGACGAACTCAACGGCGTCGAGGTGGTGCGCGAGGTCGCCCAGGAGTGGGACCACGGGGGACTCGAAGGCACACTCGTCTGCCTCCCCGTCCTGAACGTCCCCGCGTTCATGGCACAGGAACGGTATCTCCCGATCTACGACAGGGACCTCAACCGATCGTTCCCCGGTTCAGAGGGGAGCACGAACGCGAAGCGGATCGCAGCCCGCATCTTCGAGAACTTCATCGAACCGTGCGATCTGGGCATCGATCTCCACACGTCCACGCGTGGGCGAACAAACATGCTCCACGTCCGAGCAGACACGGACGATCCCGAAGTCAGTCGGTTGGCGAAGGCGTTCGCATCGAACGTCATCATTTCGAGTACCGGCCCGAGCGGGTCGCTCCGTCGGGAAGCCAGTGACGCCGGCGTGCCGACGATCACCGTCGAGATGGGTGAGGCACACCGGTTCCAGCGCTCTCTCATCGACCGGGCGCTGGACGGCGTCGTGAGCGTCCTGGCCGAGTACGGCCTCCACCCGACTGACGCAGTCCACTGGCCGGGCTGGCGGACGGTCATCGACGGGAGCAAAGAGAAAACGTGGCTGCGGGCCGACGCCGGTGGGCTCGTCGAGATGCACTACGACCAGGGGTCGTTGGTCTACGAGGGTGACCGGATCTGTACCATCACGAACCCTTTCAAATCCGAGTCGGACACCGTGCTCGCACCGTTCACCGGCGTCCTCGTCGGCGTGTTAGAGAACCCACTCGTGTACCCCGGTAATCCGCTCTGCCACCTGGTCAGACTCGACGGTCGGACGCTCCGCGCCGTGGAACGCGACCAGCAGGCAGCGAACCCGGGCGGCCCATCGAAGACGTAGCCCCAGTCGTTCCCGAGCGGCGCCGGGTCCACGTTAGCCTGCTCGCCTACCGATCCGAGCCCACCGATTGCGACATATCCTGCCAGTTTACACGTCCGAGAGATGTATCGCCGAGAAAATAATAAATATCCTATGTAGAGAAACAGAATCGAACTAGGAAAGAGTTTACACAGGTGACAATCCAAATTTGAAACAACATGCTTCAGTGGGAAGGGAGCGGTGAAGCGAAAGGGAGCAACGAGCAAACAGTTGGGAAGAGAAACGGATCGGTGGCGGGCGACGCCAGAGGCGGCCGCGTCGGCATCGAGGGTTCGTCTCAGCTTTCGCTCGACGACGCGTTCGACATTCTGAGCAATCAGCGGAGACGACACGTGCTCCAGCACCTCCTGTCGGCGCCGTCTGAAAGCGTTCAACTCGGTGAGATGGCCGAGTACGTCGCGAGCAGTGAAAACGACAAAGACGTGTCGGAGGTCACGTCGACCGAGCGGAAACGCGTCTACATCGGGTTGTACCAGAACCACCTTCCCCGGATGGATGCGGTCGACGTCATTGACTTCGACGCCGACCGGAAGGAGATACGACCCGGGGCCCACGCGACTGATCTGGCACGCTACCTCCACGACACGCAGCAACGACGACGCGGGAACGGGGACTGGGCGCAGTACTACCTCTTCCTTGCGACCTGTAGTGGCCTCGTGGTCCTCGCAAGCGTCCCAACGGGCGGGTTCTTGGAAGATTACCGGTTGTTGGTATTCTGTGTCACCATCACGTGCCTTTTCGTCCTCTCACTCGTCCAGTTGACTCGGCAAGCGGGATAGACGAGCGTGGGTTTTGACAGAGTCAGTGGAACTGATTCCGACGGGATTCGGGCGTAATCGGGAACCATCGTGCCGTTACGTGGTAACTACCGTTCCGGTATCGGCGGTTATGGAGCAATTTACAACGGTGATGGCGCTGCCAGCACAGGATGGGGGAGCGCTGTGGGAAAGTGCTCTCGATTGGTGGGTGGCACCGACGAGACTTCGCGTGAAGTTTCGTCCTCACGTGTCACTGGTTTTCCGTCGGCACTGATTCGGGGAGTGGCGCGACACGTCGATCGACAGTCGCCCGCGTGTTCCAGTCTCTCGAACATCGTTCGATCAGAAGATAGCGTGAATTAATCCTGCCGTTTCGATGCGTGGAATGGTGGAACAAGAGGGGTTCTACAGGCGGTTTTGTCGACACGGTGCAGGACCATGTAGAAACTACTAAACACCCCCGGTCCTTGGCTCCGAACGTTATGAGTCAGTCGTACGACCGGGGCACCGTCGAGGACTTCGGACGGTGGAAAGACTTCTCGGCCGGCATGTGGGCATGGATCTTCCACAAGTTCACCGGCTGGGTGCTGGTCGGCTATCTGTTCACCCACATCGCGGTGTTGAGCACCGCGACGCAGGGGGCGACAGCCTACACGCAGACCATCCGGGGCCTTGAAGCCCTCGCGATCGTTCGCGTGCTCGAGGTTGGATTGCTGGCCGTTGCGGTGTTCCACATCCTCAACGGAATTCGGCTGCTGTTCGTCGACCTCGGCATCGGACTTGAGGCACAGGACAAGAGCTTCTACGCGTCGCTGGTGCTGTCGGGCGCCATCGTCGTCGCGAGCGTTCCAACCTTCGTTTCGGGGGCGTTCTGAGATGGCTGAGCACTACTCCTCGTTCGATCGTGGCAACGCTCGCTGGTTCCTCCAGCGACTTACAGCGGTGTTCCTGATCGGCGTGCTCGCGTTCCACTTCATGCTGTTGCACTTCGTGAACCACGCCGCTGAGATTACGTTCATGGGGACCCAAGCCCGAATGAGTCAAGTCGGGTACTTCGGGACGATGGTCGCGTTCCTCGTGACCGCGACCTTCCACGGCGTCAACGGCGTGTTCAACGCCTTGATCAACCAGGGCCTCGACGGCGGCCAGAAGCAGGCAGTCAAGTGGGTACTCGTCGTCGCCAGCCTGGTGTTGATCGCGCAGGGGACTCGAACGGCGCTCGTCATGGCAGGGATCATCTAATGAGTACAGGAGTTCAAGAATCCGAAACAGAGGCACAGGAAAGCGAAGCAGAGGCCGAGGAGTCGCCGGCCCAGGCACAGCGCATGGAGCGCAAACGCCAGCGCGCCGAACAGCGGGACCTCCAGGAGGAGGCCAAGGCAGAACTCGGCGACGCCGACGAGACGATCGAGCTGAAGGTCTTCCGCTACGACCCGGAAGTCGAGGGTAAAGAGGAACCGCGCTTCGACACGTTCCACGTCCCGTACTTCAAGGGGATGACCGTGCTCGACGCGCTCATCTACGCCCGCGACCATTTCGATTCGAGTCTGACCTTCCGACACTCCTGTCGGCAGGCGATCTGTGGCTCTGACGCGCTGTTCGTCAACGGCAGCCAGCGTCTCGGCTGTAAGACCCAGCTCTCGGACCTCGACGACCCGGTTCGCATCGAACCGCTCCCGCATCAGGACGTCGTCAAGGATCTGGTCGTCGACATGCAGCACTTCTACGACCAGATGGAGTCCGTCGAGCCGTACTTCCAGACGAACGACACGCCGAGCGTGAGCGACCTGGAAGAACAGCGCCAGGACCGCGAGAACCGCGAGAAGATCAAGATGTCCACGCGCTGTATCTGGTGCGGTGCGTGTATGTCTTCCTGTAACATCGCAGCGGGCGACAACAAATACCTCGGCCCGGCGGCTATCAACAAGGCCTACCGGTTCGCGATGGACGAGCGCGAGGGCGAGGACATGAAACAGCACCGGCTGAACATCATCGAGCAGGAACACGGCGTCTGGCGCTGCCAGACCCAGTTCTCCTGTACCGAGGTGTGTCCGAAGGACATCCCGCTCACCGAGCACATCCAGGAACTGAAACGCGAAGCAGTCAAGAACAACCTGAAATTCTGGTGATACAATAATGTACGAACACGACGTTCTGGTCATCGGCGGTGGCGGCGCAGGCCTCAGGGCGGCAATCGAGGCCCACGAAGAAGGAGCCGACGTGGCCATCGTGACGAAGCTCCACCCGGTTCGGAGTCACACGGGCGCGGCAGAGGGCGGTATCAACGCCGCGCTCCGCGACGCCGACTCCTGGGAAGACCACGCCTACGACACGATGAAGGGGTCGGACTTCCTGGGCGACGCGCCGGCGATCGAGACGTTCGCGAAGAACGCGCCCGAGGAAGTCATCAACCTCGAACACTGGGGTATGCCGTTCTCCCGCGAGGACGACGGTCGCGTCTCCCAGCGTCCGTTCGGTGGGCTCTCCTTCCCGCGAACGACCTACGCGGGCGCAGAGACCGGCCACCACATGCTCCACACGATGTACGAGCAGGTGGTCAAGCGAGGGATCGAGGTGTACGACGAGTGGTACGTGACCCGCCTCGCGGTGACCGACCACGACGATCCCGAGGACCGCGTGTGTCACGGTTGCGTTGCCTACGACATCAAGTCCGGCGAGATCGCCGGCTTCCGCGCGACCGGTGGCGTGATCCTCGCGACCGGTGGCCTCGGACAGGCCTTCGACCACACCACCAACGCAGTGGCCAACACCGGCGACGGGCCGGCGATGGCCTACCGCGCCGGCGTCCCGGTCGAGGACATGGAGATGATCCAGTTCCACCCCACGACGCTGCCGTCGACGGGGGTCCTCATCTCCGAGGGTGTCCGCGGCGAAGGTGGGATCCTCTACAACGACGAGGGGGAACGCCTGATGTTCGAGTACGGGTACGCGAACAACGAAGGGGAACTCGCCTCTCGTGACGTCGTCGCCCGCGCCGAACTCACTGAGGTCAACGAAGGTCGCGGTATCAACGACGAGTACGTCCACCTCGACATGCGCCACCTCGGCGAAGAGCGCATCCTCGACCGCCTGGAGAACATCCTCCACCTCGCGGAGGACTTCGAGGGCGTCGACGGCCTCGAAGAGCCGATGCCGGTCAAGCCCGGCCAGCACTACGCGATGGGCGGCATCGAGGTCGACGAGAACGGCGAGACCTGTATCAACGGTCTCTACGCCGCTGGCGAGTGTGCCTGTGTCAGCATGCACGGCGCGAACCGTCTCGGTGGCAACGCCCTGCCGGAACTGCTGGTCTTCGGTGGCCGCGCCGGCGCACACGCGGGCGGTCGCGACCTCGGCGAAGCGGAGATCCCGACCGGCCTCTCGGCAAAGAGCGAAGAGAGCGACCTCGATACCCCGGTCTCCCCGGGTGCCGTCGACGCTGGCGACGCGGACGTCGCCGCCGACGGCGCACTCGTCGAGCCCCAGGAAGTCATTCAGCACCACGTCGACGCCGAGGAACGGCGCGTCACCGAGCTGCTGGAGAAAGACGACGGCGTCAACCACGCCGAAGTCCGTGCGGACGTCCAGGAGACGATGACGGACAACGTCAACGTCTTCCGCCGCGAGGAGAACATCAAGGAGGCGCTCGAAGACCTCCGCGTCGCTCGCGAGCGGTATCAGGACGTCTACGTCCGTGACCCGTCGCGCACCTACAACACGGACCTCATCCACACGATCGAGACGCGCAACATCATCGACGTGGCCGAGTGTATCACGCTCGGCGCACTGGCCCGCGAAGAGTTCCGCGGCGCCCACTGGCGCGAACAGCACCAGGAGCGCAAAGACGAGGAGTGGATCAAGCACACGATGATCGCCTGGAACGACGGCAGCCCGGAACTCTACTACAAGCCCGTCATCCTCGAAGGCGAGGACAAGACCTACGAACCGAAAGAACGGTCGTACTAAGCCAGCCGTCTCTGACCGGCTCCGACCGTTCGACCCGGTCACAACGCGTTCACGTTGCGCAGGCCTGCTGATCGCTATTTTTCGTCGTGACGCTCCCCGCGATCTCTCGGAGCGGGTCGTACCGCCAGATTACAGGCGTACAGGGTCTCCTTGAAACGCGATTCGTGGCACCGAGATGATGAAACAAGCCGGTATAGAAAGATTACGAGATGGTAGGAGTCGTGTAACAAAGCGGGAAGCGAGTGAAGAGAAGGCACGATCACTGCTGGTCGACGCATTCGCTTCAAACGATGACAGAGACGAACCTCACTCCGGCCCTCGTATCGCTTCTCCTTCTTTCGCTCGTCGCAACGAGCAGCCCCGCAGTCGGTGCAGCACCGGGCCAGCACGACGGCGAGGCGGTCTCACAGACCCTCCAAACCGACGGCACGGCACCTGCGGCGACGTCGCCCGTGGCGCTCTCGGCGGCGTCCGAAGCGTCGTTCGCCGAGGGTACTGTCAGGGAGACAGTCGGTGATCGCGCGACGATCAACATCACGATCGGTCACGGAGAGAGCGGACGGCTCATCGCCGGGACGGCTGACAAGGGGTATCGCGCGGTGATCAAGTTCGACGACGACGACTTCGACGGGGAGGTGTCGCTCAGGATGAACACGTACCTCGCCGGGAATCACACGGGGAGCGGTGAACGACAAGCCTGGAGCGCCGAGGCTGGCGACGACGTCGAGCGCGTCAACCTCACGACTGAACCGCTGGACGAGCCGATCGAGCCAGCGACCTACGATCTGAAAGTCAGAACCGACGGGGAACTCCAGGACATCGACCTGCTCGTTCTCAGTGAACCGTCCGTGTCTTCTCTCGCGTTCGGGACCGCGCCCGGGGAGCAGTTCGGCGAGTCACGGAAAGAGATGAACCTGACGGAGACGGACAGCGTAGCGATGGGCGACGTACTGGTTGCAACCGTTCACACGCAGGGCGTGTTCGGTATCCTGGACGCACAGCCCGGCGAAGACGACACCGAACGGTTCCGGTCACTGGTCCAGTCACCGAACACGTCGTTCTCGCTCGAACTTGACAAGGAGAACTGGGCGAGGGAGCCACCGGAAGTCGCCATCGGTCGGAGCTTCGAGAACGACGCGTTCCACGTGATTCCGGCCCCCGAAAACGACACGGTGTACGTCACGATGGACCCGGACGCACTCGAGTTCACCGACGGTCGGGCAACGGTGCGAGCAGACGACCGATACGAGGCCACGTTCGAGCTCGACGAGGACAGTCAGGTAATCTCGAGCGACGAACGGGTCAAAGCGACGGTGCAGTTCACGGAGCGGTCGGTTACGATCGAAGCCGGCGAGGAGGATCAGTTACGGCTCCCGCCGACCAGTAACGCGACGGTCAACGGCACCACCACTGTCGCACCTGGGACCATCCTCAACTTCCGGGTTCGAGAGAACGAGATGTTCAGCCAGTCGATCGAAACCACCGTTCAGGCGAACCGAACGTTCGCCCTGCCGCTGAATCTGTCCGAGGTGCTGCCAGGTGCCAACGTGAGCGTGAGCGCGTACAACTACGATGCGGAGGCCCGGGGGTACGTCCGGGACCCCTGGACGGAACCGAGCGAGCCGACGACGCCGGTCTCCGAACCACCGCTCGCGACCACCGTGGAGCCGACACCGACGGAAGCGGACGAGCGGACGACGAACACGACCGCGCGGCCGACCACCACCGAGAACACACCGACGACCGAGGAAACGGACGCGTCAGCGGGAGCGTCCACGACCGAGACGGTCACGGCCAGTCCGGCAGCGGCCAGCAACGAGCCGGCAGGCACGACGGCACAGGCGACGACGGCCGAGGGGCCCGGCTTTACCGGCGCAGTTGCCGGGATCGCACTCGTCGGATTCGCACTGTTGGTGACCAGACGCCGGGAGAATTGACCGGTCAGCTACCGAACTCTCCGAGACCGGTCTGTTCGGATCGATCGGGTTCGACGATGGCCGGTGAGTCGTTCGACGGATCGTTGACGGCCGTCGAGATGGGGTACGCGTCGAGGTCGTCGTTCGGATACGGGCGACACAGGTCGGCCCGTTCGTCCGGCCCCGCGGTCAGCCAGGTGGTTTCGGCCTCGCGTGGGAGGACAACGGCCATGCGGTCGTGCAGTGGTTCGACGAGTTCGTTCGGGTCCGTCGTGAGTATCGTCACAGTCTGGCGGCGGTCGCCGTCGTCTTCCCACCGTTGCCACAGCCCGGCCATCGCGAACGCCAGGTCGTCTTCGCGGGAGACCCGATACGGCTGTTTCCGTCCCCTGCCGGTCTCTTTCCACTCGTAGAAGCCCGAGGAGAGCACGAGACAGGGCCGGGACTCCCAGGCGTCGCTGAACGCCGGCTTCTCGTGTGCGGTTTCCGCCCGGGCGTTGATGAACCCCTGATCGTCAGCATCGGCCCAGCGAGGCATGAATCCCCAGTCGAATCGCTGGACGACGTCCGGCTGGTCGGCGGTGATGACTTCGAGCGGATCGGAGGGTGCGACGTTGTACCGTGGTCTGTAGTCGTCGGGCACGCGCGCGTCGAATCGGGATTCGAGTTCCGCTCGCGGGGCAAACAGCGAGGTGCGGCCACACATGCGTCGGGCTACGTGGTTCAGACAGGAGGCGCTGTTGGTTCCTGGCCTGGATAAAATCGAACCGGGGGCGAGAACACCAGCTAGAACCCGGACGGGAGATGTTTTCCCCGGTCCGCACGGCTGTGCTGGTCTCCCAGGTTCACGAACGCCACTCACGTGACGTCCGTTACTTGGCCTTCCACCACTCGGTCCGGGTGGAGTGGCACTGGACCGGTGCGGTTCTCCTTCGGAGCAGTATCCTTGTTGCCCTGTTACGGGCAGTTCGGTTGTTGCCCCTAACCTGATGCGTCCCGCCGAATGCGGCGATCTGGACCAGGTCGTCCGGCTTGTTCCCGGTGCTCTCGCACGATCATTGGTATGGTGTGTCAAGGCATAAGGCTGCCGTCTTCGTCGATCACTCAGTAACTAACCATATCCGTGGCGAACCGAACCGGTTCGCAACGCGCAATCGACCAAGGTATTTTCTACACGAGTCCAGTACTGACGAGGGGATGTTACTCCGGGGCACCGTCGTCGCCGACGCCGACACGGTCATCGAGGACGGGGCGGTCGTCGTCGCCGGCGATCGCATCGAGGCAGTCGGGTCCGCAGCGGACTTGCTCGATCAGTACCCGAACCGCGAGCGACGGGCGTTCGACGTCGTCGCGCCGGGGATGGTCGGCGCACACGTCCACTCGGTCCAATCGCTCGGGAGAGGGATCGCGGACGATCGGGCACTCCTGGAGTGGCTGTTCGAGTACGTCCTCCCGATGGAAGCCGACCTCGGTGCCGACGGCATGCGACTCGCGGCCGAACTCGGCTACCTGGAGTGTATCGAATCGGGGACGACGACGGTGATCGACCACCTGTCGGTCGACCACGCCTCGTCGGCGTTCGAGGCGGCGGCAGAGATGGGCATCCGCGCCCGGATGGGGAAAGTTCTGATGGACAAGAACTCGCCGCCGGGACTGGAAGAGTCGACCGAGGACGCGCTCGCCGAGAGCGAGCGACTGATTCGGCAGTATCACGGGAACGAGGACGGCCGGATTCGGTACGCGCTCACGCCACGGTTCGCAGTGACGTGTACCGAAGCCTGTCTGCGGGGCGTCCGTGACCTGGCCGACGCCTACGACGGCGTCCGGATTCACACCCACGCGAGCGAGAACCGCGACGAGGTCGAAACCGTCGAGGAAGCGACCGGCAGACGAAACATTCACTGGTTGGACGAGGTCGGATTGACAGGCGAAGACGTCGTCCTGGCCCACTGCGTGTGGACCGACGAGTCCGAACGGCAAGTGCTCGCAGACACGGGCACGCACGTCTGTCACTGCCCGTCCTCGAACATGAAACTCGCCTCGGGCGTCGCGCCGGTCGTGGACTACCTCGACCGCGGCATCAACGTCGCGCTCGGCAACGACGGCCCGCCCTGCAACAACACGCTCGATCCGTTCACGGAGATGCGCCAGGCGAGCCTCCTCCAGAAAGTCGAGACGCTGGACCCGACGACGACGCCAGCGGCGACGATCTTCGAGATGGCGACCGCCAACGGGGCCCGCGCGGCCGGGTTCGAGCAGGTCGGCAAACTCAGAGCGGGCTGGAAAGCCGACGTCGTCGGGTTGCGGACGGACGCGGCCCGGACGACGCCAGTGAACGACGTCCTGTCGCATCTGGTCTTTGCGGCCCACGGCGACGACGTCGTCTTCACGATGGTCGACGGCCGCGTGTTGTACGACCGCGGTGAACACGTCGTCGCTGACGCCGAGCGCATCAAAGCGCAGGCCCGCGAGTACGACCTGGAGCTGGGGCAGAGTAGTGGTTCCAACGGGGAAACGAGCGGGTACCGATCGGGGTCACCGGAGGCTTGATACCGCTCGCATCCATAGATTCGGGTGTTTGGAAGGGTGGCTCAGTGGTAGAGCGCCGACGGTCGGACGTGCCAGAACCCCGGCCGTGGGTTACCCCGCTTAGGGCTTCGCGTGGTTCAAATCCCGCCCCTTCCATTCAGCGATTTGTCCGGCGAGCCGCCCCATCGGCGAGCCACATCGATATCGCGTGATGGATGATGGGATTTGAGCAGACGAGACGCAGCGCGCACAGCGAACGAAGTGAGCGAGCACGAGCGTCTCGGCGAGTTCAAATCCCGCCCCTTCCACTTTTTACAGCACCCGCGAGGCGTTTTATCGCCGAGTGCGATCGCTGTGCAGAAGTTGAACGTGGGATTTGAATGAGGCGACACGCAGCCCGGGAAGCGACTGAAGGGAGTGACCCGGAACGTGGCGACGTGGTTCAAATCCCGCCCCTTCCATTCAGCGATTTGTCCGGCGAGCCGCCCCATCGGCGAGCCACAGCCAAATCCCGCCTCTGTCGCGCTCGGTGCCGCGTCGGTCCTCCGGCTTGCACGTGCCAGCCGTGGCGACAACTGCGCTGATCCCGTGGCGTAGACAGGTATCTGTTGACGCGGTTTTTCGGAGACGCCACCGGTGGCGTCACCAACTGAAGCCTGCCAACCCAACCATGTCAGAGAGAAACGAAAGCCAGGACGATCGGGAGAGTGGAGTCGCGTTCGGCGAGGAACTCGCGGACGCGCTCGACGCGTACGAGTATCCGATTTCGCTCGAGGAACTGCTCGCGGAACACGGCGACGCGTCGGTCGATCTCGTCGACGGATCGGAACCGCTCCGCGAGATACTCGGACCGCTCGGTGAGGAGACCTACGAGTCGAAAGGCGGAGTGCGACAGTCTGTGTTGACGATGGTCGACAGCGACGCGGTCGGTCGAGAGGGGTACAGCGATCGAGGGGACAGCACCGACCTGGACGACGAGTCGGACGAATCGGTGTAGAAACACACCGGAAGACGGCGCATGTCAGAGCGGGGGCGAACGGAAGGGAGTCGCTACGGTGACGAACGGTCGGTAGGCATATTTAGGAGCCAGCGGACGGGCCGAGTATGCAGACTGTGATTCTGGCCGCCGGGGAGGGAACGCGGATGCGTCCGCTGACCGAGTCGCTGCCGAAACCGATGCTGCCGGTCGCCGATCGGCCACTCGTCGCACACACCGTCGACGCCGCGGTCGAAGCCGGCGTCGACGAACTGATTCTGGTCGTCGGGTACGAACAGCAGGTCGTTAGGGAGCACTTCGGCGACAGCTACCGCGGCGTGCCAGTCTCCTACGCTGTCCAGGAGGAGCAACTCGGCACGGCCCACGCGGTGCAGGCTGCCCGGGAGCATCTCGACGGGGAGTTCGCCGTGCTGAACGGCGACGACCTCTACGACCCCGCCGGCCTCGCCGATCTGTTTTCGGGCGGGCCCGCGGTCGGGACGTACGAGGTCGAAGACCCCACGCCGTACGGCGTCTTCGCCATCGACGGCGACTCTGTGACCGGGATCGTCGAGAAACCGGCGGACCCGCCGTCGAATCGCATCAACGTCGGCGCGTACGTCTTCCCGTCCGAGGCCCGGGAGTGGCTCGACGTCCCGATGAGCGAGCGCGGGGAACACGAGATCACCGACGTGCTAGAGCGAGTCATCGACCAGTTCGACGTCCGAACGGTCGACATCGACCGGTGGATGGGCGTCGGGCGGCCATGGGAACTCCTGGAGGCAAACGAGTGGAAACTCGGCGAGATGGAGTCTGCGGTTCGCGGGGAGGTGCGCGGTGACGCCGAACTCCGGGGGACCGTCGTCGTGGAGGACGGAGCGGTCATCGAACCGGGCGTCGTCATCGAGGGACCGGTACTCGTCCGGAGCGGCGCGCACGTGGGCCCGAACGCGTACGTTCGCGGGGCGACGTTGCTTGCGGAGGACACCGAGGTGGGGCACGGCGTCGAAGTGAAAAACACCGTCGTCATGTCCGGATCGAACGTGCCCCACGTCAGCTACGTCGGCGACAGCGTGCTCGGTCGCGACGTGAACCTCGGTGCAGGTACCCAGGTGGCGAACCTCCGACACGACGAAGCGGACGTGACGCTCATGGTCAAAGGCGAGCAGGTCTCGACGGGCCGGCGGAAGTTCGGCGTCGTCGCCGGCGACGGCGCCAAGACGGCGATCAACACGTCGCTGAACGCGGGGACCAAACTCTCGGCGGGCGCAGTGACCAAACCCGGCGAGTCGGTGACGAAGGACCGCTGAGAAGTCAGTTCTCGTTGGGTTCGGGAACCAGCGTGCCGTTTTCCGGTGCCGGGATGGCGTCGCTCTCGGACCCGCTCCAGGCCCAGAGCACGTCGCGGATTCGCTGGTGGGCGACCTCGTAGCTGATGTTCGCGCTGAGATCTCCCTTCTGGCCGGTGTAGCTCCCGAACTGGGTGTGGTTCGCCCCTTCGATGGTGATGACGGTGGCGTTCGACGGCAGGAACTTGTCGCTCGCGGTGGCCTTCGCGCCCGTCACGACGCCGTCGCGCGAGCCGAGCACCTGAAGCGTCGAAAGTCCCGTCCCGTTGAGCGATCGGTCACAGTACGAGCCGAGCAGGACGACGCCGTCAACCTGGTCCGGTTCGTTGCCGGCGTACCGGCAGGCCATCGCCCCGCCGAGCGAGTGGCCGCCGACGTACCAGGTCCGGATCTCCGGCGCCTGCTCGCGGAACGCGGCCGCTCTGTCTGGATCGAGCACTGAGAGCGTAAACGGCATCTTCGGGACGTACACTCGCACCCCCGTTTGTTCGACGTAGGGCGCGAGCACCGGCACGTAGGCCTCGGGGGCGACGTGCCCGCCGGGATAGAACACGAGGGCGACGGTTGCGGGGTCACCGCCGGGTTCTCGAATGACGTAACTGCCGGATCGCTCCGTGACGGTCACGTTCGTCCCGTCGGTCGCTGCAGCGACAGAGCCGGGTCGGGGCTGGTGTGGCGTGGCCGCCCAGGCGACGCCGAGGGTCGCACCGATGACGAGTAGGGCGAGAGACCAGACGACGAGTCGTTTGGCGTTCGCCACGACGACGGTTCGCATGACCGGGGCTACTGGCGGCGGGGTAATACCGCTTTTCCACTCGCAGTGGTAGAGTGCGCCGTTCAAGGAACTATTAGTACGTTGGGAGTGTGTAGCAAACACAGATGATAGACAAGCCAGATCTCAGCGGCCAGACAGCATTTATCACTGGGACGACGCGAGGCATCGGGAAGCAGCTCGCACTCGCGCTCGCAGAGCAGGGCTGTAACATCGTCTCGACGGGGAAGACGGTCGACGACTCCGACTCCGACCTTGAAGGGACGATCCACAAGACCGCAGAGGAGTGTGCCGAGAAGGGCGTCGACACGCACGCCATTCAGCTGAACGTCCGGGACGAGGACAACGTCAACGCCGCCATCGAGGAGGCCATCGACGAGATGGGCGAGATCAACATCGTCATCAACAACGCTTCGGCCATCCAGATGCAGAACGTCGAGGACATGCCGGCCAACCGCTACGACCTCATGAACGAGGTCAACGTGCGCGGCACGTACCTCGTCTCTCGCGGTTTCATCGACCACCTCAAGGACGTCGAGGAGGACGCCTGGATCCTCACGAACGCGCCGCCGGTCAAGATCGACCGCGCGCCCGGAAAGGCGGCCTACTCCTGGTCGAAGATGGGGATGTCTTTCATCACGCTGTCGCTGGCACAGGAACTCGGCGGACACGACATCGGCTGTAACTCCTTCTGGCCGGTGACGGCGATCGACACGCGCGCGACGCGCTACTTCGGCATGGGGACCGAAGACGACTGGCGCACCCCGGAGATCGTCTCGGACACGGTCATGGAGATCCTGAACCGCGACCCGGCCGAGTTCACCGGCAACTACGTCTACGACGAGGAACTCCTCCGCGAGGCCGGCGTCGAAGACTTCTCCGAGTACAACCTCACCGAGGGCGACCCGGCACCGATGTCCGCCCAGATCTTCGACCCTGGCTACGCGCGATCCGAGTAACTCCACGAAAGATAATCCGGTTTCAGCCGACCACTCACCGCCGATATGTGGGATTAAGTAGGTCGGTCGCACAGGATTCAACAATGGTTGACCCAACATCTGATCTCGGCGACGACGTATCGGAAGACGACGCCCCCACCTGCAGGACCTGTGAGGAACCGATCGTCAGCTCACCGAACCACCGCGTCATCACGTGGATCGAAGACGACCAGGTCCAGTCTGCACACTTCTGTGACGAAGACTGCCGACAACGCTGGAACGGCACGCAGTAATCTCTTCTCACGGTGGGTTTCGTCCGGGGTAACAGGAGCCGGCAGCCGAGGCCCGCGACTGCGACCCAGTCAGACGTGTTAACTCACGGAGTCACACTCGGGAGAGATGGGAGGGGAGAACCCCACTTGGAAGCGATGGGAGCGATGCCAGTGGAACGGAAACTCTGTTGGGGAGTCCAGCCACCAGCAACTGACAATTCGTGTGTCGTTTCAATGGGGGTTGCGCCAGCCATACCCGGAGCTTTAAGAGGAGGATTCGATCTCGGTTCGGTGAAGCCGTGAAACGAACGTGTACAGCGTCGTCAGCGATCGGTTCGAACAACTGGCAGAGACAGTCGTACGCTCGAACTCCGGCCATCTGCGAAGTTCATCGCTGAAGCTACCAGTCGGTCGGGGGGAGCGTTGGTGCAGCGAAGGCGAGGCCCGGGCCGCGTCCAGGGTAGTCGACGAGGTGATGCCGCGGGGGTCGTTACTCGAACTCGCCGTCCGGCACGTCCTCTTCCGGCTGGCTCGCCATCTCCAGTCGGTGGTGCGGGAGGAAGTGCGCGAGGTCGGTCGTCGTGACGATGCCGACCGGGATGCCCTCCTCGGTGACGGGGAGTTTCTTCACGCCGTTGTTCCCCATGCGGTCGCCCGCGTTCTCGACGGTGTCGTGGGGACGGATGGTCACCACGGGATCGGACATCAGCTCTTCGACGGACGTCTCCGCGGGGTCTTGCCCGTTGCCGATGCTTTTGACGACGTCGTGTTCGGTGATGATGCCCTCGATCGGATCGTCGCCGATGATGAGGGAGCCGACCCCCTCTTCGGCGAAGACGCGGGCCACTTCGTCGATGGTGGTCTCCCGCTCGATCGTCTCGACCGGGGAACTCATGATCTCACTGACGGGCGTATCGTCTGCCATGACTTACGTGGGCGGTTGTACGCCGCACTCTTAAGCGTAGCCCCCGCTCAAGGAACACGAATTCATAGTTTTCGGCCCATAGCGGCAGTTCTTGCAGGGGTCAACGCTGGCGTGGAGAAGTGGGCGGGAACACACGGACTTTTTTCCGACGGGACTTCTCGGTTGACGTATGACCGACGAGCGGGACCCGGAGGCCACGCTGGATCAGTGGAAAGCAGAGATGCAGGCAGAACACGCCGAGGCGATCGCGAATCCCGATCCCGAAGCGGACCACCAGATCGAGGGCGTCGTCCAGATCAACTACCGCGTGTACTACGACTACGATCCGGAACGCGACGCGCTCGAACGCACGCGCGAAGAACAGGTAAACGACCTGACCGACCCTGAGCTGCGGTCGTGCGCCTGTGGCGTCCGAGGGATGACGCCCGAAGAAGCGCGCCAACACATCGCAGCAGCGCGCGAGCAGTCGTAACCCCGGTCAGTCGTCGACCGCGCCGTCGCGTCACCGCTTCGATTTGATCTGCTGATAGATGACGTTCCCGCAGGCCTTGCAGTGGGAGGCGTCCGGATCGTGGCCCGTCAGTCCGCACTCCGGACAGGTCACGTCGACGGTGCCGTCGTCCGTCCACGCTCTGATGATCCGACTGGCTTCCCAGGGAAGCAGAATGATTCCCATCAAGATGGCCGAGACAGTCACCCAGCGGCCCGTCCGCGTGACGGGCGTGATGTCTCCGAACCCGACTGTCGTCAGCGAGACGACCGCAAAGTAGAACGCGTCGCCGAACGTGTCGATGGCCGGATTCGCCGCGTGTTCGACGTTGTAGAAAAAGCCGGCGTAGAGAAAGAAGATCGACAGCACCGTGAGGAGCAGTTTCATCGCACGGAGCGTCCCGAGTTCGACGGTCCCGAAGAAGAACTGCTCGTCTTTGGTAAAGCGGAAGAACCGGAGCACGCGCACCACGCGGGCGAGTCGCAAGAGCCCGATCGCCGTGGCCGAGGCCACGAGTCCGGGGGCTGCCAGGACCACGAACGTCGGGAGAATCGACACGAGATCGACCATCGTGTACGGATCGGTGAACTCCCCCCAGCGGTTCCGGGCGCTGTACAGTCGGAGCAAGTACTCGACGAGGAAGATGCTCGCGATCGTGACTTCGGTGAGCCAGAGATACGCCTCGGCCGTCTCGGTCAGCGGATACGTTTCGACGACGACGATGGCGATGAAAACGAGGTCCAGAACCAGGACCCCGACGTCGACGAGTTTCCCGATCGGTGTGCGGTGGTCGATCAGGTAAAACCGGATGAGCTCCCGCAGGGATCGGTCGTCCGGGTGAGAATCGCGGCCGGCCATACCGGGTTTACAGAACGCGACAGTAAAGGGTGACAGGTCTGGACAGGAGGTCGTTGCAGGGGTGAGCCGCGACCAGGTGCGGCGTCACCGCCAGTCGTCGAGTGTCACCGGGGTAGACGATTGGAGCCACGCGGCGCCGATCTCTTCGTCGTAGATCATGAGGTCACCGTCGTCAGTGGCCACTGCTTTGTACCGGTCGTACGTCTCCGTGTCGGGTCCACTCGTCGGCAGGCGGTCGTCGGTTTCGTTGGTGTTCGTCGTCATCGGGATTCACGTGTCGTGTGACGGTGGAATATTTCTACGTTACTACGTTACAGTCGGTAACCTAAAACGATTCCCGAACCGATCGGTAACCGGGTTACCCAGAGGAAACGTCGGATTCGCCATCCGGCAGCGGTCCGCCGACGCGACACACTGGTCTTCAGGCAGGTTCAAACACGCACACACCACGTCACCGCTGGTCACAGGGTGGACGGCGTGGTCACTCCTCGACGCGCTCCGGCGTCTCGTAGACGCTCGACGCGTCCTCGGCGGTGACCTCGAACGGCATGCACACCCGACAGAAGTCGACGCCGAAGGGCGTCAGGTGGACGCTCCGATAGATCGTCCGAGCGCGTTTGGCCTGCTCGATGGCGGCTTCGACGGCGGGCTGGGCTTCGAGTACCTGATAGCGTTTGATGTCGTCGACCGGTTCGTCGGAGAACCAGAGCAGGCCCAGTCGATAGAGGTTGTTCATGTACGCGTGGGTGCGATCCTCCTGGCTGAGGCCGGCTTCGCTCCCGATCATCGTCAGCCCCGCGCCGATCAACTCCGAGGAGATGGGCACCCAGCCGACGTCACGCACGTCGATCGAGGGCTGGGGACCTTCGGTCGCGAGCAGCCGCAGGATGCGCGCCTCGTCGGCCGCCATGCTGTCGAGAATCCGCGGATAAGAGGGGTGTACCTCCTCGTCGTACGTGACGTCGGCGGACATCTCCAGGAGGCGAGAGCCCCGCTCCTGGAGCACGTCTTTCGTCTGGACGCGAGACGCACCGCCCCACTCTTCGTCCGCTTCGACGGAGTCGCCCACGTCCAGCCCCAGGCGGGACATCTCCTTGTACGCGATCTTCGAGACCTCGTCCATGAGGTCGGCCGGCGACTCGGCGGTAGAGGCCGCTCGGACCATGCTCGTCCCGGTTCGGATGCCGGACCGCAACGAGTACTCCGTACTACGCTGGGTAGCCGCGGCGGCGATGCGTGCGATCCGATACGGATCGACGTTCTCGTTCGACCAGTCGCCGTTCGCGTCCTGATTGGGGTCCCAGCCGTCGGCCGCCGGTTGGTCCGAGTCCGCATCGCGTCTGCTCGCCGGATTGAACAGGGCGAACACGTTGTCAGCAGTCCGATCGACGTCGTCCGGATCGAGTCCGGCCGCGCTGAACAGCGAGGCGACGCCGTTGGACTCCTCACCGTCGGTCGCGTTACCGAGAGCGGAATCGAGCAGCGAGAAGACGTCCTCTGTCGCCGGGGCCGGATCGGTCGGGTCGACGAGAGCTGCCTCTAACACCGAGAGCAGTCCCTCGCTCTCCGTCCCATCGATCTGGACCGGATCGGTGATCGCCGCTTCGAGCACCGAAAGGACCTGGTTCGCGCTCTCCGTGTCCGGTGCTTGCATCACCGTCGATTCGAGGACCGAGAACAACTGATCGATCTCCTCGGTATCGAGTTGCGTCGGCGTGACGACGGCGGCTTCGAGGACGGACAGCAGCCGGTCGGTCGCTTCCGTGTCGAGCTGGTTGCCCTCGTCGACTGCCGTTTCCAGGACCGAGAACAGTCGATCGACTTCCGTGGCGTTCAGTCCGCTCGATCGCGGGCCGACGCCGCCAGCGTCGGCCGAGCTCGACCCGTCACGGCCGACGTCGGCGTCTGTGGGTACTTCGTCACTCATATCTCGGATTCGACTCACGCGTGCCACAGCGGCCGCCCTCTCGGGTGCCAGCACGCTGATAGTCTCACTTGTACTGTCAGTGAGTATCCTTTAAAAAACTACGACACTTCGCAAAGCGAACAAAAGGGGCGTGGCCAGTTCCGGACGGAACGGCGGCGGCGAGATAATTTCACGATTCTACACAGTTGACTTAATAGACCCGTATATTACTGGCAACAAGTAGAGGGGGGAAGAACGCGTAGAATCACACGAGGTCAGACCAATGAGCGACAACACATCACCGATCGGTGCGATCTTCAAGGTCCAGCGCGACACGATCAAGAACGGACAGAAAGTCGTCGAGAAGACGCTGGAAGTTCCCGCGGACGTCAACGAGACGATCCGGGGGACGGTCGACTCCCAGAAGGAGGCACAGCAGCGAACCGTCGAGTTCGCGCAGGACGCCATCAACCAGGTGCTCGACACCGTCGAGTCGGCGACCCCGGGCGACGACGAGACCGTCGATCAGATCCGCGAATCCGTCAACGACGGGTTCGAGACGCTGCTCGACCAGCACGCGGACGCGCTCGACGCCATCGACGACAACTACGCCGAGGGGATCGACACCTACGACGAGGGCGTCGAGGACGCGCTCGACGTGCTGAACGACCAGCTGGAGATCCTCGTCGACGCCAACGAGGAACTCGAAGAGCAGACCGTCGACGCCTTCGAGAACGCCCTGGACCAGTACGAGGAGTTCCAGGAGCAGCTCGAAGAGCAGACGGAGGAGCTCGGCGATCAGATCGGCGACCAGGCCGAGTCGTTCGGTGACCAGTTCGAGGACCAGCTCGAACGCTATCAGGAGCAGCTCGACAACCTCCAGGACCGCTTCGAGGATCTGCAGGAGAACGTCGAGGAAAACGTCGAAGAACTTCAGGACAGCGTCGAGGTCCCGGTCACCGAGCCGGAAGCCGAAGAACAGAGCGCATAGTCGCCTGCTCTGTCCCCGCGACCCGGCTTCTCCTGCCTCACCGATACACAGATCGGGACGGGTTTTTCGTCATCTGATCCGGACACCGCACAGCGTCCGACAGACCGCGGTGCACGTCGTGTCTGAGCAGCGGACGGCTGCTGGACGAGCCGGTTTTCGACGGCGATCGAGCCGCGCGAGCGATCAGCCGTCGTAGCCGGCGTAGTCCATCAAGTTGCTGAAAATTTCCGAGTCCATCGCCTCCTCGTAGACGATGCCAGTGAGCATCCCGCCGGGATACGACGCGGCGGCGTCCAGTCCGTTCGTGACGTGGTTGACCTTGTGGCAGTGCATGAGGTAGATACCCGGATCGGCGTCGGCCTCGAACTCGACGGTGTGACGCTCGGCTGGCGCGACGTTGGTCACGTCCTGTTCGTATCGAGCCGCCTCGGGGATCTGTGAGCCGTCTTTCTCGACCAGTGTGAACCGGTGGTTGTGGGTGTGCATCGGGTGAGACATGTACCCGCCGTTGACCAGGTGGACGCGGACGGTGTCGCCCTGGCTGACGACGAGCGGCGAGCCGTCTTCGGGGTGGAGCGTGCGGGGTGCACACCGGCCATTGACGGTGAAGGCGTCAGGCTTGCGGTTGCGGGGGCTGTAGCTGACGTCCTCGCCACCGTACGTCCGGGAGAGCCGGGAGTCCCAGTCTTTCATGGTGAGGAAATACTCGCGGTCGGCGGGTTCGTAGCCCGCCGGATCGACCCGGAGGATGCCGAACATCCCCATCTCCATGTGCCGGTGAGTCTGGTAGTGACAGTGATAGAGGTGGGTGCCCGGGACGTTCGCGGGGACCTCGTAGGTGTGTGTCTCGCCCGGGTTGACAGTGATCCCCGTCGTCGTCGGGACGCCGTCGTCCTCCCACGTCTTCTGGACTGCGTGGAAGTGGACGGTGTGGGGATGCATTCCGTCGGTGTTGTCGAGGGTGACCTCGACGGTGTCACCCTCCTGGGCACGCAGGATAGGGCCGGGCACGCTCGCTTCGCGGTCGTCGGCTTTGAACGCCCACACTTCGGGGAGGTTGATCGGTCCACCCATGTCCTCGCCCGGGTGGGCCTGAAGGCTCCGGCGTTCCGAGGAGAGGGTCACTTCGTTGTTCTGGGCGGCGAGATCGACGACCTGCGGCGGAGCCGCAGCCGGGAGCTGCTCGGCGGCCGTGGCGGTCGACGACGAAGACGTGTTCTGGTTCATGGTCTCTTGTGAGTCTGCAGTTGGGCCCTGACACCCCGCGACAGAGGCGACGCCAGCGGCACCGGTTGCTTTCACGAAATCACGACGCGAGAACCCCGTTCCGGGCGCACTCATCTGATCGCTCATGACAGCTGAATATTGCCGAGTGTAGTATAAACAGCAAAAGGAGCGTTCCTGCCCCCCGAGAACGGCCCCGAACACGTTCGGGCCAACTGGTGTATCCAGCAACCGCAAACTCAGTTGGACCACGAGCACGAGAGTCGACGATGGGCTCCCGTCCCCTCGGCGGTCGGGTGACCACAACTTATTTGGGACTCACTGTCGACCCAATATACAAGCTCGATTGTGGTAAGAAAAGTTGGGTTGTATTACAGAGGCTGTTATGACAAAGGACGCACTCGTACTCATCGGTCGAGAGGGGACGCACGCACCGGAGACGCTCAGAACGCACGCCAGTAGGCTCGAACGTCGTGGGGCCGTAGACGCAGCGCACGCGGTGACCTACGCCGAAGAACCGGCGAGGGAACTTCGGGCGGAATTCGAGGCACTGCAGGCGGACCGATGCTTCGTCGTGCCGGCGACGGTGGCTCACAGTCGCGAGACGACGGACGTTCTCCCCGGAGCCATCCCAGCCCTGCCCGGGACAGTTCGGTACTGTGAACCGATCGGTCGGAGTCCCGTCCTCACGCGACTCATCGTCGAACGCGCGGGCGAACTCGTCGCACCGGACGACGACGCCACGCTCGTCCTCGTGAGTCAGGGGAGCAGTTCCCAGCCGTACAACCGGCAGACGACGGAGTATCACGCGGCCCGCATCGCGGACGAATCCGCCTACGCCGACGTCGTGACCTGTTATCTCCTGCAGAATCCTGCCGTCGAATGTGTCCGATACAACGTCTCGACCAGCACCGCCGTCGCCGTCCCGCTCTTTTTGACCGCCAACGAGACGACGGAGTCACGGATTCCGGCGAAACTCGAACTCGGCCGGGGCGGCATCGCCTACGCCGATCCCCTCGGTGATCACCCACTCGTCACCGACGCGATCCAGGGTGAACTAGACCGACAGCGCGCGTTCGCAGCCGAGGAGTCGTCTGGCCCCGCCTCGTTCGAGGAGACGCTCGTCCAGAATCACCGCTCGCTCGCGACCGACGGCGAAGGCGTCGTTCGATAAGTCGCGGCGAAGACGCCGCTCGGACCCTCACGTCGCTCGCACGACCAGCACGGAGAGATCCGAGAACGGCGAGTCGTCGGGATCGGAGCCACCCGCGTGTTCGGCGAGTTCACCCAAACTCGTTCGGGTGATCGACTCGCCGTCGTGCGTGAGCCGCTCCAGAACCAGCGTTTCCAGGTCGGCCGACCCGCCCGCATCCAGCAACTCGGCACCGAGATCACCGGGCATCAGGTCGAACGGTCGCGGAAGCACGAGCAGGTGCCGATCACCGACGGCGTCCCGGAGTCGCGCCAGGTCCGGCGAGAGGTCGCCGCTCTTGTGGAGCGTGACGAACTCGCTGTCCTCCATGGGCGTCCGCGCACGCGAGGCGGCGATCTGGAGCGAGGAGATGCCAGGAATCACGCGGACTGGGTCGTCGACGACCGCTTCGACTTTCCCGACGAACTGATAGCCGGAGTGATTGGGGTCGCCCATCAACACGGCCGTTCCGCGCTGGCCATCGGCCACGCGCTCGGCGAACGTTGCGAGGGTGTCGGCCTCGTCCCGGTACCCACAGGTCAACAGCTCTGCGTCGGTGATGTCCGCGACGAACTCGACGACGGTCTCGAAGCCGACGACGACGTCCGCCGTTTCGATCGCCCGACGACCGCGCGGCGTCAAGAAGTCGAGGTTGCCGGGACCGATGCCGACGGCGCGGACGCGTGGACCGCCGTCTTCCTCGGGCTCCGGAGCGCTCGCCGCCAGCGTCGCCGGGTCCGGTCCCGAATCCAGGTCGTAGTCGCTCTCGGTGTCGGTCATTCCGGTAGTTCGACCTCCCCGTCTCGGGCGTCACTCGCCACGTGAACGAGTTCGTTCGTCAGCCCGGCGGCCAGTCCGCTACCGCCTCGGCGGCCGACGTTCGTGATGGCTGGCACGCCGTGCTCGTCGGCGACCGTCCGGAGGCGCTCGCGGCTCTCCGCTGCCTTCACGAACCCGACCGGCGTCGCAACCACGACCGCGGGCCGCGTTCCGTCCTCGATGCAGTCCGCCAGCGCGAGCGCCGCCGTCGGGGCGTTGCCCACGACGGCAATGGCGTCGTCGTAGACCCCTTCCTTGTCGAGTTCCAGGACGGAGGCCGCGGTTCGGGTCATGCCCGTCTCGGCGGCCAGTTCGGCACCGTTGCCGATGGCCTTTCGCACTGTGCAGTCGTGTCCGCGACCGGTGACGCCGGCTTTGACCATCGTGATGTCGGTGACGATCGGCCGCTCGTCCAGCACCGCATGCGCGCCGGCGACCACGGGTTGGTCCTCGTCGGTCCCACCGGAGAATCGCACGAGGTGCTGGAACTCGGGGTCGCCGGTCGCGTGGACGGACTTCTGACGGACGCGGTCCGCCAGCGTCTCGTCGGGCACGAGTTCGCGGACCCGATCCATCGAAGTCTCCGCAATGTCCATCGCGTTCTCGGTCGTCGCGCCGAGGTCGGCGTACGCTTCGAAGTCGGTCTCGTCGGTCGCGTCGTCTCGGTTAGTCGTCATCTGAAGTCACCTCTTCGTCCTGCTCGCGGCCTTCGGCCGCTCGCTCGTCCGTGCCGTTCGCTCCGCTCACACCGCGCGTCGCACGTCCTTCCAGTTCGCCGTCGACCTGGAGGTTGACGTCCCGCAGCCTGTCGGCCGTCGCCTGGTCGGCGTCCCACAGTCCGCGGTCGATCGCCTCCAGGAGCGTGTCGGTGATCGAGTCCAGCGCCCACGGGTTCACGTCCTCGAACCAGTCCTGCCGGTCGGCGTCGAACGCGTATCGGTCCGCAACGTCCTCCCAGAGCGTGTCGGAGACGACGCCCGTCGTCGCGTCCCAGCCGAGCACGACGTCGACCGTCGTCGAGAGATCGCCGGCGCCCTTGTACCCGTGTTCTTCCATCGAATCGAGCCACTCGGGGTTGAGAACGCGGGCGCGCATCGCCTTCCGGACCTTCTCCTCGTTGGTGTACACGTCCACGTTGTCGGGGTCCGAGGAGTCGCCGACGTAGGACGCCGGCTCCTCGCCGGCCGTCTCGGCGACGGCTGAGACGAACCCGCCGTGGAACGCGTACCAGTCGGAGCTGTCGAACTCGTCCTGTTCGGCCGTGTCCTCGATCTTGACCGTCGCGTCGACGTTCCCGAGCCGGCGCTCGAAGGCGTCGTGGGCTTCTGACACCGTCCCGCGCGACCCGAGCGCGTAGCCGCCCCACTGGACGTAGACGTCCGCGAGGTCCGAACGGTCCTCCCAGTTGCCCTCGTCGACGGCCTTGTTCGTCCCCGCGCCGTAGCCGCCCGGCCGGGTCGTGAACACGCGGTGTTTCGCCGCGGATTCGGCCTCGGACGCGTCCATGCCCTCGGCTTCGAGGTCCTCGGCGTCTTCCTCGACGTGTTTTTTCACGTAGTTCATTTCGTGGGCCTCGTCGAGGTCGACGACCGCGTCGACGGCGTCGTGGACGACGCTCGCGGCCTGGGGGAACGCGTCGCGGAAGAGCCCGGAGACGCGCGTCGTCACGTCGATTCGCGGGCGTCCGAGGTCGTCGGGCGGAATCGGGTCCACGTCGTCGATGCGACCGGCGTCGGTCCAGACCGGTTCGACGCCCATCAGCGCGAGCACCTGGGCGATGGTCTCTCCCCGCGTGCGCACGGTCGGCGTCCCCCAGGCGACGACGCCGATCTCTTCGGGATACTCGCCCTCCTCGTCGTGATGACGCTCAGCGACGCCGTGGGCGACCTCACTGCCGACCTCCCAGGCGCTCTTGGCCGGGACCTTCCGGGGGTCGAGCGTGTAGAAGTTCCGGGCCGTCGGCAGGAGATCGACGCCGCCGCGCGTGGGCGCACCCGAGCCGCCGGGCGGGACGTACTCGCCCGCGAGCGCGTCTGCCGTCCGCGGAATCTCCTCGCTGGCTCCCGCGACGCGTGGCTGGGCCTCCTCGCAGATGAACGCGAGGACTTCGCGGAGGTCGTCGTGGGCACCGGAGTTCGCACGAGCGTCACCGAGCGGGTCGATGTCGACGACGAGGAGGTTCATGTTCACCTCCGAGTCCCCGCCGTCGAGTTCACTCTCGGGCACGTCGAAGCCGTGGTCGGCCAGGGTCGTCACGAGGTCGAGACTCGTCTCGTACACCTCGTCGGCCGCCTGGGCGTAGGTCATTCCGAGGTCCTCGTCGTAGGTCCCGGGTTCGTCGAGCATGCGCTGGTAGTCGACGCCGAGGACGCCCGCGACGGCTTCACGGAGACTCGGGGCGCCGGGGTTCTCCAGGCGCGTGAGTGCGACGAGGTACTCCACCAAGCGCTCGTCGGCCGGCGGTTCGCCCATCGTGTGAAGCCCCAGGCGAATCTGCGTTGTCTTGACGTCCGTGAGGTACTCGTGGATGCGTTCGACGAGGTCGTCGATAGCGAGGTCGTCGCCCTCGACAGTTCCTTCAGCGAGTGTCGTGCCGGCTTCGTCGGGTCCGCGAACGTCGGCTTTCTCGGCTATCTCGCCGGCGATCCCCAATTCGACGGCCAGGTCGAGGTCGGCGACTTTCTCCCGGATCAAGTCTTCGAGCTGTTGGCCATCGTCGCTCCGGGCGTCCTCCATCCCGGCCTCGCGGTAGCGGTCGGCCAGTTCTTCCAGTTCGGCGAGGTCGTCGTAGGTGCCGGCGTTCGACATTACGGGCGTCAGGTAGTCCACGATCGCCGCGTAGGAGCGCCGTTTCGCCTGGGTTCCCTCGCCGGGGTTGTTGATGATGTACGGATAGACGTTCGGGAGATCCTCGATGAGTTGGTCGGGCGCGCTTTCGCCGTTCAGCCCGACGGTCTTTCCGGGGAGCCACTCCAGCGAGCCGTGGGTCCCGAGGTGGACCACGGCGTCGGCCTCGAAGACGTTCCGGAGCCAGCCGTAGAAGGCCACGTAGTCGTGGGGCGGCTGGAGGTCCGAGTCGTGGTACACCTTCGAGGGGTCCATGCCGAACCCGCGCGGGGGCTGGACGGTCACGAGGACGTTGCCGAACTCGACGCCGGGGATGGCGAACGGGCGGTCCGGCGGGTCGCCCCACTCGTCGACGACGTGCTCCCGGAACCGTTCGTCCTTGCGATCGAACCACTCGGCGTACTGATCGGGCGCGACGGTATCGACCGAGCGCTCGCGGACGTCTTCGGGCGCGACCCAGCGGTCGTCGAGGGTGAGCTGGGCGGTGAGTTGCTCGACGAGCGACTGGCCGTCCGCCGGGAACTCGTCGTCCAAGTCGTACCCGCGCTCGCCGAGTTCGCCCAGGAGGTTGACCGTGCTTTCGGGGCTGTCGAGCCCGAACGCGGTTCCGATACCGTCGTCGCTCGGCGGATAGTTGTGGAGGACGACGGCGACCTGTTTGTCTTCGTTCGGGGTGTGACGCAACTGTGCCCAGTTGACCGCCAGCCGGGCGGCGTGGTCGACCCTGTCGTCGATCGGGAAGTGCTGTTTCGGAGCGCTCCCGATGTCGGCCTCGTCGGCCGTCCGCTCTTTGCCGCTGATCGGGTGCGTGACGACGTTGCCGTCGAACTCCGGCAGGGCGACGGACAGTGCGAGTTCGAAGCCCATCACGCCGGTGTCGCTGGACTCGTAGCGCGACCGCGAGCGCATCGTCGTCACGGTCTGGATAACGGGCACGCCGAGTCGATCCAGGAACACGTCTTCGGCAGAGGTGCCCTCGTCACTGGCGCTGCGACCGCGTTCGTCCATCGAGAGCGAGAACATGAACGAGGAGAGTACGGCGTCGACGCGCGCGCTGCCGTCGTCGTCGAGCAGCCACTCCTCGGTGACGGTCTCGGCGTCCCACTGCCCGTCCTCGTCGGTCGCCGGATTACAGAAGATCGGGAGAGCGTTGGCCCCCTGCGACTCGACGGCCTCGACCTGCGCGTCGACGTATCGCGTGTTCTCGTGCGTCCAGTGGGACTCGTAGAACCAGATTGCCACCGTCGGCTGGTCGGGTTCGAAGGTCTCGACCAGTTCCTCGTAGCTCGCGGCCGGATAGTCCGGATGGTAGACGCCCTCGGTCGGCAGCGTCACGGGATCGTCGTACGAGCGCGAGGCGTCGCTGTACTCGTCGGCGAGATACCGCAGACAGTTGGCGATGTTGCTCGTCCCGCCGCGATCCAGATACTCGGAGACGCGCTCGCGATCGGCGTCTGCGACCGTCGTGTCCTCGAACGCGAAGGCGTCGCCGGTGGCTTTGACGACCAGGGGGACGCCCGCGTCCGCGAGTCGTGTGACCGCGTGGTCGTAGCCGGGCATGCTGTCCTCCCCGCCGTGCAGCCAGAGGACGACCGCGTCGGCGTCTTCGAGTTCGTCGACGAACGCGTCCACGTCGGTTCCGTCGTCGATGTCCCCCTCCGAGCGGACGACGAGGTCCACGTCGACCTCAGTCGCCGCTCGCTGGACGGCTCCCAGTTCGTTCTCCGTCGCCGTATATAACCCAAGCTTCGGCATAACGTTGTTAAACCTCTATTGTCTTAACGCAACTATGGTTGTATTCGGCGACGGCAAAAAACCTTCGCAGGGCCGGACGCAGGCGCTCTCGTTCGGCGAGATCGTCGGCCAGGCGGAGTTCAAGCAGGCGTTGCTCGTGGTGGCGGCCAACGACGACATCGACGGGTTGCTCGTCAGCGGCGAGAAGGGAACGGCGAAGTCGACGGCCGTCCGAGCACTGAGGGACCTCCTCCCCGACCAGCGTGCCGTCGCTGACTGTCCGTACGGCTGTCATCCCAAGGACGCCGACAGCCAGTGCGAAGAGTGCCGCGGCCGCGAGGACCCGCCAGTGACCGAACGGCCGGTTCCCCTGGTCACGCTCCCGCTCGGGGCGACGAGAGACCGGGTGGTCGGCACCCTCTCGGTCGGCGATGCCCTCGACGGAAAGAGTGAATTTCAGCCGGGATTGCTGGCTCGCGCGAACCGCGGCATCCTGTACGTCGACGAGGTGAACCTGCTGGACGACCATCTCGTCGACGTGCTTCTGGACGCGGCGGCAAGCGGGATCAACCGCGTCGAACGGGACGGGATGAGCGTCAGCCACCCGGCCGAGTTCACGCTCGTGGGAACGATGAACCCGGAGGAGGGCGACCTGCGTCCACAGCTCAAAGACCGCTTCGCGCTTCAGACGACCGTCACGGGGTGCGACGACGTCGACGACCGGGTGGCGATCATCGAACAGGCGCTCGACGGGCCCGGGGAGAAGCGTTCGGTCGACGGCGACGCCGCGCAACGGCTCCGGACGGCGCGAGACCGACTCGACGCCGTCGCACTCCCCGATGAGTTCACGGAAGATATCGCGCACCTGTGCCGTGACGCGGGGATCGACGGCCACCGCGGTGACATCGCCACGGCGAGAACCGCCCGGACGCTGGCCGCTCTCGACGAACGAACGAAAGTCATCGAATCCGACGTCCGCCGAGCCGCGGAGTTGGCGTTGCCCCACCGCTTCCAGTCGCGTCCGTTCGAGGACGCCCCCGATCCGTCCGAGACCATCGCGGATCACTTCGACGACGACGAGGACGGGAACACCGAGGATGAGTCGGGGAACCGCCCTGACGGGGACGATAACGGAGACGACGAGACGGAGAGCAGCGAACCTGACGGCCAAGACGAACCGGAAGGCGACCGCGGAGGGGAGGGGCACGCAGCCGGCGAGCCAGACGAGGGCCACGGCGACGCCGACCGACCGACCGATGAATCTGGCGAGCGGACGGACGAGCACCGAGAGCAGTCCGCCTCTACCGGGGCGACCGGCGACGAGAGTGACGGCGCGGAGGCCGACAGCGAACAGCGCGACGACGGTCGAGAGACCGGCGATTCAGCCGACGACGCCGACCCCGCGACGCCGCTGGTCCCGGGCCAGGAGCGCGTCGGTATCGGAGAGAGCGCGGCACCGGACATCGACGTGACCGGGGCAGCAGAGGACGGCACTGACGGAGCGCGAGCGCAGTCGAGACCGAACCCGGACAACGACGGTCCCCGAGTACGAACGACAGTTGCTGACGGCACGTCGTCCATCGACGCCGCTGCGTCGGTGAGAACCGCCGCTCGACGCGGCAGCGACAGGGTCGAGACGCGTGATCTCCGCCAATCGGTCCGTGCCAGCGACGCCGGTGCGCTCGTGTTGTTCGTGGTCGACGCCAGCGCGTCCATGCGGCCGGCGATGCGGACCGCCAAGGGAACAGTTCTCGAACTCCTCAAGGACGCCTACCAGCAGCGCGACGAGGTCGGGTTCGTCGCGGTCGCCGGCGACAGTGCCGACGTGGTGCTCCCGCCGACGGACAGCGTGACGCTCGCCGCGCGTCACCTCAAGGACCTCCCGACCGGTGACCGGACGCCGCTTCCCGACGGGTTGCGAACCGCCAGCGAGGTCATCGACCGCGCGAATCCCCACAGCTGCGTCGTCGTCCTCGTCACGGACGGCAAGGCGAACGTCGCCGAGGGGAGCCCCACGGCGAAGACGCGAGCCGCTGCGAGTGCCCTCGCCGAACAGGGCGCGCACGTGGTCGTCGTCGACGCGAGCGACGGAGACCGCGCCGGAGTCACCGACATCATCACCGACGCGACCGACGGCGACCGCATTCCGCTGAGCGCCCTCTCGGCGGAGCGACTCGACGTGGCAGTCGGCGACAGACGCTGAGTCGAACCGCTCGACGGCAGTCGCGACTTAACGCACCAGTCCGGTCGCCAAAAACGAGCGATTAGCCGAGGGACTCGACGTGCAGTCGATAGCGGCCGCGCCGTCGCTCCTCGTCGTGATAGGCCACCGGCTCTTCGATCGCAGCGGCGAGCCCGTCGCGCAGCGTCGCCGCCGAAACGACGCCGTCAGTGTCGACTGCTCGGACGAGTCCGTCAGCGAGATCGAGCACGCAGAAGCCGTGCGCGTCAGCGTCGCGATCGCGGAAGTGCTGGGCGCCGGGAACCACCAGCCGGTCCCCGTTCGTTCCGATCCCGGTCGCGAACCCACCGACGGACTCGCGCCAGTTCTGGGAGCCGTCCGGCGCGACGCCGACGGCAGTGTGTTCGTTCGGGTGGCGCACCTCGGTTTCGCGTCCCTCGGCGGGATAGGTGTTGCCGGTGACGAAGACGGCACCGGCGTCGGTCGCGTGGACGTGGTTCGGATACGCGTAGACCGTCTCGCCGTCGACGGACTCGGGGGTCGCGAGCGGGATTCGCGAGCGCTCGCCGCCGCGAGCGTCGAGTCGATAGCCGTGGTAGTCACCGTGGCTCGCCACGACGACGTCGTCGCCGACGAGCGACACGTCACCGACGCGGCGCTGCCCGTCTGTCCCGGGGTCCCAGGTGAGACGTTCCGCCCCCGTCGTCGCGTCGAGGACGACCAGTCCGCACTGGTGGGTCCCCGGACACCGATTGTAGGCGATCGCCAACCGATCACCGCTCACGTCGAGACTGATCGGCGAAGCGTCCGTCTCGTACCGCCACGCGACGCTCCCGTCCGCATCGAACCGGTAGACGACGCTGCGGAACTGACGGTCGCCGTCGGTTCGCTCGTACCGGCGGGCAGCGACGTACCAGGAGTCACCGTCGGTGACGACGTCTGCGACGAACGGCAACAGAAACCGCGTCTCGGTCTGGGCCGCACCGAGGTCGGTGGCCGTCTCGTACCGCCAGCGGCGTTCGCCCGTCGCTGCATCGTAACATCGAACCGCGCCGGCAGGTCCGCGCTCGCCGGCGACGATATTGCCTTCGAGAGCACTAATTGTAACGAGGCTGCCGCTCGGTTCGTCGGAGTCAGCCCGCCACTGTTCGTCGAGAGTCCGATCGAACGACACGACGTCACCGGTAGCGGTGCCGACGACGATCTGCTCGTCGGTCAGGAGCACTGCTGACCGTCGGCCGAGATGCCGCGATCCCGCCGGTTCGATCTCACCGAGATCGACGCACTGGTGGCCGAGACTACTCATCGACCGGGAAGGCTTCGTGGAGGTGGTGGTGCGCTTCGCCGAGTCCCGTCAGGACGCTCTCGGATTGCGAGGTCAGGCGATGGACGGCCCGCTCGGCGTCGCGGACGGCCACGAGTCGTCCGCGGGTGTAATCGTACGCCGGGTCGTCCGGGTCCATCGAGGCGACTTCCGCCTCCAGGTCGATGAGCGCCGCGTCGAGATGGCGCTCGATCTCCGGGAGCGTCTGGGCGTGGGCCAGCGCTTCGATCGGTCCCTCCAGGCTTCCTTCGAGCTCTTTTTCCGCGTGTTCGCGCGTCTGTTCGTCTCCGATTCCGAGTGCGTTCATCATGCCCAGTCGAAGGGCTTCGATTTCGTCACAGCTCATGTATGCGATGTATTTATCCGTATTACAGCGTCTGATCGACGAGGTCGCTGACGATGCGGTCCCGGTCGAGGTGGGACGAGACGATGCGGTCGGTGTCCTCGGCGTCGACGCCGCCGTACCAGACGCCGTCGGGATAGACGGCGACCATCGGCCCCTCGCCGCAGCGGCCGAGACACGACGAGCGCGTGACGCGAGCGTCGCACTCGTCGGAGTCCCGGACTGCCTGTCTGAGAGACTCCATGACGGCTGGCGCGCCCTCAGCCGCGCAGGTCTGGTTCGTACAGACGGCGACGTGTTTCTCGGGGGCGTCGTGGACGTGCGGGTCGTCGTCGACGTTCTCCCGGTCTGCGTGTGTCTCCTGGTGGGTCAGCGCCCGGAGCATCGCACGCGCCCCGCCGACGTCTTCCTCGTAGCCGTCGAGTTCGACCTTGTACTTGCAGGTGTCACACGACATCTCGACGCTGCCGGTCCGGGCTTCCTGCCAGCGGTCGCCCAGCACGTCGAGCAGTCGGGGGTCGGTCCCGAGGGGATCACCGGCACCAGCGTCGACGTAGGGGTACTCGTCGTCGAACGTCGCCGCGCCGTCGCGGATTCGCTGCGTCAGGACGCCGTCGCCGAGCATGTACGGCAGGACGACGACGGCGTCGGGCCGGCGCTTGGCGACGGTGTGTAGCGTCTCGTCCAGGAGGGGTTCCGTCACGCCGATAAAGGACGGTTCGACGCGTTCGAACGCTCGTCCTTCGTCGAGTAGCCGGGCGAGTTTGTGGACGTCGCCGTTGGCATCGGGGTCGCTCGAGCCGCGGGCACAGAGGACCACGACGACGTCGTCGGCGTCGCGGTCGACGCCGAGGTCGGCTTCGACGCTCGCCGCGCGGTCGTCAAGCAGATCGATCAGCGCCGGATGGATGCCCAGGTGGGCTCCGTTGTTGACCGTCAGGTCCTCGTGTTCGGATCGGGCGCGCTTGACTGCCAGGGGCACGTCGTTTTTGACGTGGCTCGCCGCGAACAGCGAGAGCGGCACGACCGTCACCTCCGAGACGGTCCCGGCGAGTCCAGCGATGGCGTCCGGGATCGTCGGCGCTGCAAGTTCGAGGAAGCCGGCGTCGACGGGAACGCCGAGTCGCTCTTCGAGAGCGGCCGCGAGGTCGCGGACCTGGTCGTTCGATTTCTCCCGGCGTGAGCCGTGCCCGACCAGCAGGACGGCTTCGTCGTCGAACGGGACCGTGCTCTCGGGTCCTGGGGTGCTACGACTCATGGATCGACGTCGTACGATTCGGCCTGCTGGAGGCTCTGTCGCAGTTTTCGGCGGCGCGAGGGCGCGAACAGGCCGGTCTCTTCGCTCCCGTCGTAGAGCCAGTCGCCCACCGTCGGCACCGCCTCGTCGGCCACGCCGAACCAGTACCCGCCGGACGAGGTCTCGGCGATCTCTTCGGTCGGTGCGTCGATCGGCGTCGCCTCCAGGAGTCGCTGAACGACGTCGAGGAGCGCGCGGTCGTCGGCGACGAACGAGAGTCCGACAGTCCCCGACGATTGCTTGAAACAGATCGTGCCGCAGCCTTCCAGCAGGCCGCGAAGCAACTGGCGGCGGTGGTCGGTGAACGCGTCGAGTCGGTAGCCGCCCGGCTGTCCGTCCCGCGGAAGGCCGAACGCCGCCGCGGCCCGCGCAGACAGGTCGCCGAACACCTGAACGGTGTACTGTTCCTCAGTACGCGTGAGCGCGGTGTCGTGAGCGTACTCGCGTTCGCGAATGCGCTTGTCGACCTGTTCGGCACCCGCGATGGCCGCCAGGCGTCTCGCGGCAGTCTCGTCGGTCGTGCGAACGGTGACGCAGTCCTCGCCCAGGTCACCGTCGCCGACGACGCGACCCCAGAAGTACGCCGTCTCCGAATGGCTCGACAGCAGGTCTCTCGGGATGCCAGTTTCGACCGACATCACGACTCCTCCACGGTGATCGCGTCGAGCGGACAGGCCGCCGCTGCCTGACGGGCGTCGTCGACCATATCGTCACCTTCGAAGGAAACAGTGACTTCGTCGGCCTCCGTCCGCCGTTCGGTCACAGCGTCGGCGTCCTCGTCGATAGTGGCAGTGCCGTCGTCGGCCTCGACGAACCGTCCGTCACGGACGAGACACGCGAAGACGCCGTCGCAGGCGTCCCTGTCGATGGTGACCTCGTACATGGCTCAGTAGTCGTACTTGGTCTCGTAGCCACGCGGCGTGACCATCCTGTCGTCCCAGACGTAGGTCTCCTCGTTCCCGATCAACAGCGTCGTCGTCATGTCGACGAGGTCCGTCTCGCCGAGTTCCGGAAGGTCCCGGAGCTCGACGATCTCGACTTCCTCGTCCTCGCGGCCCGCCGCGTGGACGACGCCGACCGGCGTGTCCGGGTCGCGGTGTTCCAGCAGGATTTCACAGCACTTCTCGTAGTTGTCCCGGCGCTTCCGGCTCCAGGGGTTGTAGATCGCGATCGTGAACCCTTCCTTGGCGGCCGCGTGAAGCCGCGACTCGATAGTCGGCATGTCCGTCAGGTGGTCCGACAGCGAGATCGAGACGGTGTCGTTCACCAGGGGCGCGCCGACTCTGGCGGCACAGGACTGGGCTGCGGGGACGCCCGGCACCACCTCGAAGTCGAGCATCGTCGCGGTCGCGCCCTTCGACTCGATGATCTCCAGGGCGAGGCCCGCCAGCGCGTAGACGTTCGGGTCGCCGCTACCAATGATGGCGACGTCGTTGCCGGCGAGCGCGCGGTCGATCGCTTCCTCGGTTCGGGACACCTCGCCGCACATCGGCGTGTCGTAGATGTCCTCGGCCGAGTCGGTGATCTCGTCGGGGAGCAACTCGACGTACGTCGTGTAGCCGACGATGTGTTCGGCGTTCGCCAGCGCCGTCTTCGCGCGGTCGGTCATGCCTTCGGGCTGGCCAGGGCCGAGACCGACGGCCACGAGTTGGCCGGGGTCTGCGTCGAAGTCGTCGACCGTCGCGCCGACTTCCTCCTCGTCGCTGTCGTCGGTCGACCCGCCACATTTCGAGCCGCTGGACTCGCTGGTCGATCCGCCGCACTTCGATTCGGAATCGGTGTCAGGGGTCGCCTCGCTCCCGCCACATTTGCTTTCGGTGTCTGTACTCGCTTCGTTGGTGGTCTCGTCAGTACTCATGGTTCAGAAATCGTCGACGTCACGCCCGCCGCGCGGGGTGACGAGAAACTCGCGGTGGTCGTTCGCCCATACCTCCGTCTCGTGGTTGCCGATCAGGATGGACGACCCCATCCCGCCGACCTTCTCGTCGTGGTCGGTCACCTCGGCGAGCGTCGTGATGGTGTGCGTCTCGCCATCGACGTTGCGGCCGGCGTCACCGCGACCGGCGTCGTTGACAATGGCGACCGGGACGTCGTCGGCGCGCTCCTCGCGGACGACCTCGATCGCGCGCTCGTAGTCGCGCCAGCAGTTGTAGAGGACGATCACGAATCCCGAGATCGCAGCGGCGCGAAGCTTCTCTTCGATTTCGTCCCAGCCGCGCCACTTGTCAGAGAGCGAAACCGTACAGAAGTCGTTCGAGAGCGGTGCGCCGAGGTTGGCCGCGCCACCCAGCGCTGCGGTCACACCGGGCACGATCTCGATCGGCACGTCCGTCGCGCCGTCCGCCTTGGCCATCGTGAACAGCAGGTCCGACTTCCCGTAGACGTTCGGGTCACCGCCGGAGACGTGCGCCACGTCCTCGCCTGCTCGCACGCGCTCGAACGCCTCCCGTGCGAGTTCGACCTGCCGCCCCATCGTCGAGCGGACGAGCGCCTGTCGGGTTCCGTCGGGCCGTTCGAGGACGGTCCCGTCGTCGCCGGCCGTGGCCGCTCCGCCGTCCGTCGCCGCGGTTTCGACGGCCGCGTCCTCGGGCGGGAGCGTGCCGTCGCGCCGGAGGAACTCCTGGTAGAGGTTCGAGGCGATCACGCAGTCCGCCGTCGCGACGACGTCTTTCGCTCGCTGGGTCATCGCGTGTGGCAACCCCGGCCCGATTCCCACGACGTAGAGCGTTCCGGCCTCGCCGTCACCCTCGGCAGCGCACATCGCTCCCTCCACTACTTCGCTGACGATACCGGCGTCGTTCGAGTTCTCGATCCGACTGACCGATGAGACGGTCCATACGCAGTGGTACGCACGAACCAATAAAACAATTTGGTTTGTATTAAAACAATCTCGGTTGCATTACCGTCCAGAGACCGGCGACGGTGTTCCGTGCATCAGCGCCCGACGGCGACCGTCACAGCGTCGTCGTACTGTGTCTTCTCGATCAGGAGTTCGTGGGATCGGCCGGCAGCGATCGCACTCGCCTCCGCGATGCCCGGCCAGCCGATGAGTTCCCGGGATCGAGACGGCGACGGCCCTTCGAACTCTTCTAGAGTCTCCTTCTGGAAGGCGATCACACCGAGACCGAGTTCGCTGGCGGCAGCGAGCAATCCCTCCTCGTCTTCCTTGCGCGTGCCGGTCGCGACGAACTCGACGTCGTCCATCTCGTACTCGGTACCTTCGAGGGCAGATTCCCAGGCCGAGACGAACTGGTCTTTCTTCGCGCCGGAGACGCTTCCGGTTCCGAGGACGACGCCGTCGTCGCTGTTGCGCTTCAACACGGTCACGTCGTCGCCGACGAGTACGGCCCGCGGGCCGTCCAGTCGCTCGACGGGGCCGAGTTCGTCGTCCAGCACGGCGAGGTTCGTCGCGACCGTCGAGTCGCCGTTGACAACGTGGGCGTCCAGCGCCTTCGCTCGTTCCTCGACGCCCTGCTTGCCCGCCGCTTCCGACGCCGTCGTCATGGCCGGAACAGCGCCCATCGACGCGAGGTCCTGTGCGACCTGGTTCGCACCGTGGTGGCCACCGGTGATGGGGATCGCCCAGGTGAGTTCCTCGTCGACGACGACGATCGCCGGGTCGTCCCACTTGTCGTCCAGCAGCGGCGCCGTCTTGCGCATCGCGATTCCCGACGCCATTAGCCCGACGAAACAGTCGTACTCGCCCCAGTGCTCGGCGAACACGTCGCCGTGGTACTCGATGACGTCGATGGACTCGTAACGGTCGCCGATGTCAGCGACGATTTCCTCCGCCGTGTCCATCTTTCGCTCGAAGGAAATGATGGCGATCTCTTCGGCGACCTCCCCGTCGCTGTCGGGCGTGGAACAGTGGCCGCCGCTCGATTCGTTCCCGTCCGCGTCCGTCTCCGCGTCGGTGTCCGTACTCATGTCAGTCGTCAGCCTCCCCGGAGCCGCGATTCGCCCAGCCATCGTAGAGATACGACCGCTCGTAGCCCGTACCGGTGACTGCCTCGCCGATGAGCACCAGCGCCGAGGCACGGTAGCCCGCGTCCGCGACTTTCTCGCCGATCGTGCCGATTGTCCCCTCGATGACGTCCTCGTCCGGCCACGACGCGTGGTAGACGACCGCCACTGGCGTGTCGGGGTCGTGCCCGGCGTCGAGCAGTCGGTCCATCGTCTCTCCGACGGCGTGGGTGCCGAGGTACACGCAGGTCGTCACGTCGCCCATCTCGACGAACTCACTGATGTGGTCTTCGTCCTCGTCGAGCGTCTTCCCCTGCGGGCGCGTGAACGCGACGTGGTTCGAGACCTCGTTGAGCGTGAGTTGCGTTCGGAGCGTCGCGCTGGCCGCGAACGCGGCGGTGACGCCGGGGACGAAGTAGGTCGGAACCCCTTCGTGTTCCAGCGCGTCCATCTGTTCGAGGGCGGCCCCGTAGATCGCCGGATCGCCGCTGTGGAGGCGCACGACGTCGTCGCCGTCCTCGTAGGCGTCGCGCATGAGCGGAATCAGCTCCTCTAAGTCCTTGCCGATGCTGGACACCGTCTCAGCGTCGGCGCAGTACTCGTCGAGCAGTTCGCTGTTGACCAGCGACCCCGCGTGGACGACGAGGTCCGCGTCTTCGACGAGTTCCTTGCCGGCGACGGTGAGCAGTTTCGGATCGCCCGGTCCGGCACCGACGAAGGGAATCCCCTCCTGCTGGTCTCCAGCGTTGTGCTCGTGGACGCGAGGATCGCGCTCGGTGGTCCGTTCGTCACCTTCCGCGTCGATCGCGTCTTGTGGCTCAGTCATCGGATCGCACCTCCGGAGATTCGTCGCCAGCGCCGGTGCCGTCGGCTTGCGCCGTCGCGTCGAATTTCGCGGTCGCGAGGTCCGTCTCCAGGTCGGCCTGCTCGGCGTAGGCCAGCGTGTAGTAGTCTCGTTCGTCGATCTCGCTGGGATCTTCGGTCACGAGCGTCTTGCCCTGTTCCATGAACAGCCGACGGCCGTACACCACGTCGTAACCGGCTTCGACCAGACCCTCGTGAGTCGCCGGTGCGTCAGTCACTTTGAACAGGACCATCCGATCGGGCCCCGTGGGAGCTGTGCCGTCGTCGGCCTCGCGGAGTGCGAGTCCCGAACCGGCCGGAATCTCGACGCCGAGCGCCGTCGCGAACGCAGTCACGGCACTGACGCCCGGAACGATTTCGAGGGCCACGTCGGGATGGAAGGCGTCGAGCGTCCGCCGGAGATGGCCGAACGTCGAGTAGACGTTCGGGTCACCCAGCGTGACGAAGGCTGCGTCCCCGTCGCGTGCCTGGGGCGCGATCTCGGCCGCGGCGTCCTTCCACGCGCGGCGCAGTTTTTCCTCGTCCCGCGTCATCGGGAAGTCGAGGTCGCCGATCCGTTCCTCGGAGACGTGTTCGGTCGCGACCGACCGCGAGAGCCGACCAGGGGAGTACACCACGTCCACCTGTTCGAGAACCCGCTTCCCGCGCACCGTTACCAGCCCCGCGTCACCCGGCCCGAGACCGACACCGTAGAGCGTCATCGCGAACCTCCATCGGCCGCCACGTCGGCGTTGCTGTCCGTGCCGCCGACGAGCATGTACACCGGGTTGTCCGAGTCGAAGCTCGTCGCGCCGGCGAGTTCGTAGCCGTGGCTCACCTGGAACTGGACGACCTCGTCGAGCAGGTCGCGCTCACGGAACGCCTCTGTCGCCGCGCCGGCGACCTCCAGGCGTGAGACGTTCATGACCACGCGGTCCACGTCGGCCTCGACGGCGTGATCGAGCACGGCCTCGTAGTTGCGACTGCCGCCGAGGAAGAGCGCGTCCGCGTCGTCGGGCAACCCCTCGGGAGCCTCCGCTTCGCGGAGGGTCACGTCGGCGGTCACGTCGTTCGCCGCGAGGTTCTTCCGCGTCGCGTCGAGTCGCTCGGACTTCCGTTCCAGCGCCGTCACGCGGCCGGCCCGCCTGGCCGCCTCGATCGTGACCGCACCGGTACAGGATCCGACCTCCGCGAAGTGATCCGTCGCGTCGAGACCGAGTTTCGAGAGCAGGACGGCTCGCACCTCCGGCTTCGTCGGTCCCGCCTTCGCATCGTGTGGAAGCGCTACAGGAGCCATTACGACAACACAACTTCGCTCGGGCATAAAACAATTTTGCTTGTATTAGGGCAATCGAGTTTGTGAAAAGTCGGAGTTGTCGGGGTGTCGGGGAAAGTCACGACGGACTAGGGCAAAAATACTTGAGTTGTCGAGTCTGATCGGGAACAATGGCAGAGGACGAGGGCGGGGCAGCCGATTCCAACGTGCTCCGGAACAAGCGAGACGCGACGCGGTACCAGATACTCGTCCAGATCGCAGAGCGCCAGCCGGCGGTCAGTCAGCAGGAGGTCGCCGACGCGATCGGCATCACCTCCCAGGCCGTCAGCGACTACCTGCAGGACCTGGTCAAGCAAGGTTTCGTTCAGAAGCACGGACGAGGACGCTACGAAGTCACCAAGGAGGGCGTCGACTGGCTCATCTCACAGACGGATCGGCTCCAGGAGTACGTCCAGCACGTTTCGACGGAGGTGATCGGTCAGGTCGACATCGAGACGGCGCTGGCGACGGGCGACGTCGAGAGCGGCCAGGCAGTGTCGCTGTCGATGGTCGACGGGACGCTCCAGGCGACGCCGGGCAGCACCGGCGGTGCGACTGCCGTCGCCGTGACGTCCGCCGCGGCAGGCGAGGACGTCGGCGTCACGGACTTCGAGGGCGTGTTAGAGTACGACCTCGGCGACGTGACCATCATCTCGCTGCCGCGGGTCGACGACGGCGGAAGCAGCGCAGTCGACCCGTCGACCGTCGCCGACTACGCGGCGGATCACGACCTGGTCGCGACCGCGGGCGTCGAGGCATACGCTGCGGCCCAGGCCGCCGACCTGGACCCCGACGTTCGATTCGGGACGCCGACGGCCGTCCAGGAGGCCGCGACGCGGGGGCTGGACGTCCTTCTCATCGCGGTCACGAACCAGCTCGCCGCCCACACCGAGAAACTGCGAGACCAGAACGTGAGTTACGAGATGGTCGACGCAGCCGACCACTGAGGAGCCCGGGCCGTATTTGTGCTGAGAGGTGGTTTGATGTGTTCTCGTCGTGATGAATAAAACGATGACAGACGACTCAGACTCGAATCCGGTTAGCCGAGCCTTCGAACTGCAGCGGAAGACGATCGAGCAGAGCCAGGAAGCGATGAAGCAGGGGCTCGAATTCCAGCAGCGACTCAACGAGGCGCTCGTCCGCGGCGTCGAGAGCGGAAGCGAGGCCCGCGACCGCGGGACGGAGATGACCCGTGACGCACTCCACAACACCCTCGACGCCATCGAGGAGATGGTTCCTGACGCCAGCGGCAACCTCGATCAGGTCCGCGAGGCCATCGATCAGCAGTTCGACGCGGCCAGGGACGCGAGCGAAGAGGCCAGCGAGCGCGCCGTCGAGTTCACGGAAGGCTCGCTGGAGAACGTCGAACAGGCCTCCGAGTCCTACCTCGACTCGGTCGACGAGCAACTCGACGCGATGCTGGAAGCACACGAGGACCTCGAAGCACAGACGCTCGAATTCATCGAACAGAGCGAGGCACAGATCGAGAAACTCCAGGAGCAGGCCGGCACCGACGTGGCGGCCGAGCAGGTCGAACAGGTCCAGGAGCGCATGCAGGAACTTCGCGACCAGTTCACTGGCGACACCGAGCCCAACAGCAACGAGCAGTGAGCACGTTCCGCTGCACTCGCTCGCCTGACTGTTCGCTCCACCGGACCGCCACTCGCACAGTGGGCAATTTTTCTTTCGGGAAGATCAGTCAGAGATGGTCGACAGCTCTCGTCTCGTGTTCACGTTCGTCAGCGAGTCGGTTATCGCAACCGCTTCCGGCGCTTGCGAGGCACGCACCGTTCGGACGGCCTCCAGTTCGCCGAGCAGTGCCTGCAGGCCGGCCCGAGTCGGCAGGGAGGACAGCGCCCGTCGCACGGTCGATCGGCGATAGAAGGCGTGGAGCGGTTCGCGACCACCGTCCGTCTGGACGACGACAGCGTCGACGTCCGGTTCCCGAAACGCGCCGAGCCACGAGATCGCAGTGGCCGAGAGCAGCGGCATGTCACAGCCACAGGCGAACAACCAGGGCCTGGACGCGTCCGACGCAGCCGCGGCGAACCCAGCGATCGGTCCCTGAAACCCGTCCGCATCGGTGACGAACTCGACGTGGCCGGTGGACAGCGGTCGCTGGAGGGTCGTCCGCTGATCGCGGTCCCGAACCGCGACCAGCGGTGGCTGGTCTGTCACGGCGGTGACCGACGCCACCACGCGTTCGATCAGGGTCTCGCCGTCGTAGGTGGCGAGTGCCTTGTTCTCGTCACCGAACCGATCGCTGTCGCCGCCGGCCAGCACGACGCCCGTCACTGTCTCCATCGTCATCGTTGGGAGTCGATCACGGGTGAACAGTTCGGAGTAGCCACGTATCTGCGTTTTGACGCGAGACTCCGACGGAGTCGAGCGAGCCGGATCGGTCGACGACTGACGTCCCAAGAGCGATAGTGCACCAATCACCGACCCTGCTGTCGTCTTTGATTTGGGCAGTCACCGCCGCGTTCGCTGGACGAACAGTCCGAGCACCTGATACGCGTACCCAACAGCACCCGCGAACGCGAGGGCGCGGCCGACCACGACTCCCTGAGCGAACTCGGCGAGCAGCCCGCCGACCTCGACGAGCAACCCCCCGGCGAGTCCGGCCAGCGCTGCGATCGCCAACCGGTCGCCCCCGCCCGGAAACTGTGCAACGTTCGGCGGGTAGAACTGGAAGGCGACGCCGACGATCGTCAGCCCGAGAAAGCCCAAAAGGGCGAGCCGATAGTGCGCGACGATCCAGGCAGACTGTCTGCCCTCGAAGGCCAAAAGGAGGCCGAGCGCGGCGACCGCCAGCCCCGCCAGTGCACCCGCGAGGACGCCGTAAAAGGGGAGTCGATCACGATCGCTCGCGGCGAACAGCAGGCAGTACGTCGCCGCGAAGCCGACGAGTGCGACGGTCTGGACCACAGCCCCCGCCTGCAACACCGGCCCAGCCGGCACCCCGGTCGCCAGCAGCGCCGGGCCGAGTGCACCCGTCAGCAGGACGAGGGACACGAGCGGTCTGGGTGGTGACGCCACGAGAAAGCGGGGGAACAGCCGGAATCCGACCGCGAACACGAGCAGCGCGGCGGTCCCGGCGGCGAACAGATGAGACGCACGGGGAGCGTAGCCGTCCAAGAGCATCGGAAGCGGAACGCGAGCGGCGAGTGTGGCGTACGCACCCAGCGCGAGAGACAGGAGCGCGATCGGCACGGCGGCGTTCGCCGCGCGATCGACGGGTCGACGACCGGCGTCGTGGTCCCCCGTCCCGGTCTCGCCACCGGTGAGGTTGCCCCGGACCGTCCACAGGAGCGTCCCGAGAAGGACGGCGATCCCTGCCACCCAGAGAAGCGCCCCGACGGTGCCCACGATCGGCGGAACGTCGGTCAGGGAGGCGACTGCCAGCGCCAACGCGCCCGTGATCGCGAGGGGGAGGTGCACTGTCGGCGCGCGTGAAAACGCCAGTTCCCGGTCGAAATAGGAAGGAATCAGAGAGTACGCCTTTCCGAACACCACGTGCAGAACGAACCCGTAGAGAGCGAGCGTGACCGTGACGCGGCGGGGCAGTCTCGCCAGTGCGGCGGTCTGCCACACCACGAGCCAGCCGGCACTGGCCGCGACGAATCCCCGCGTCCACCGCGAGACGGTCGCGCTCGACGTCACGGACGAGCGGTCGACCCCCAGCCGAAAAGTCTCGTGGGCGAACGTGTTCGGGAAAACTCGGAGGCGACCGACGCGCGAAGTCGGGCGCATGCCCAAGACGAGCGTCGAGGCCGAGCGAGCGTATCGAGACGACAGGTTCAGCGCCCGCGGCGTCTTCACGAGCGACCGCTCGAAGGTCGTCTGCGGCTACTTCGAGCCGGACCAGTTCATCACCGTCCACGCCCCCGACAGCGACGTGACCGTCGTCGTCCAGGCGGGACGGGGCATCGTCCGGGACGGCGACGAGGAGCACGCCGTCGAGCCGGGTGCCGTGGTGAGCGTCCCCGCCGGACGCGATCGGGGCGTGCGCGCCGACGGCAAGCGCCTGGAAGCCGTCCTCGTCACCGCACCACCGCCGACGGACGCGGAACACGAACCAGTCCGAAAAGGACTGGAAAACGGCGATTTCGAGCCCTGAATGGTCGACGGGCGGAACTGCCGAACGTGTTCGGGGTAATCGGGAGGTACCGGCGGGGCGAACGGACACGCGTATGCCAGAAATCGACGTGCGCGACCTCCCGCCCAAGGAGCGTCATCCGAAGATCATGGACGCGTTCGCGGCGATGGACAGCGGTGAGACGCTGCGGTTGATCAACGACCACGAGCCGAAGCCGCTGTTCTACGAGATGCAGGCGGAAGTCGAGGCGTTCGACGCCGACAACTACACGTCCAGGCGCGAGGGCGTCGAGAAGTTCGTCGCCGAGTTCCCCAAGCAGTGATGGCCGACGTTGCAACGCTGTCGGCGTTGACGGCGACGCCACACGCCAATCCGTTCCCCGGCGAGGAGCCGAAAGTCGTTCGCCTGGCGCTGGACGCAGGCGAGCGCGTCGATCCCCACCGACACCCCGACCGGCAGATCGTTTGCTACCTGCTGTCGGGGAGGATGGAACTCGACCTCGACGAGGAGACACACGAACTGGCCGCCGGCGACCTCATCAGGTTCGACGGGCGCCGGGAGGTCTCACCGCGGGGAGTCGAAGACTGCGAAGCGCTGCTCGTCCTCGCGCCACGGAGCTCAGAATAGAATCGTCACTCGCTGAAGAGATCGAGCGCGACGGTGACCGTCGTGTCCTCGTCGTGGTCCGCAGCGGCACGCAGTCCGGCTTTCGGCGGGTCGATGAGTCGCGACGTGAGTCGGTCGGCCAACGCAGCGAGCACGACGCGTTTCTTCGGCGTCAGTTCCCCGCGTTCCTCGATTCGCGTGAGTGCTCGCGTGAGTTCTTCGTCTCTGAGTGCCGTCGCTCGCGTCTCGATGTGATCGATCGCTGCCCGTGGGGTCGCTGGGGTCTCGCGGTCGTCGTCTGCGTCTTCGCTACCCGACATATACGGACGTTTACCGAGGGGGCCAAATGACTGTGACGACTGCCGACTCGACCGCGACAGTCTCGTAATCGGTCGCTACCGTCATGCACGAGTCCACGAGTCGCTGCTCCCTCGTCCTTTCCCCGAACGGGTTCGGACCGAAAGGCGAACATGTTCGGGGTTGTATATTGGAAGTAGGCCAGACGATGTACGCGTAACGAACGATGCCACGCGCAAAACTCTCCGTCAGAATCCCCTCGGCGGCGTGGATCGGTGACGTCTCCACTGCCTACCCGGAGGTCGAGTTCCGCGTCCTCGCAGCACTCCCGACGCAGGAGACGGGTGTCGGCCTGGTCGAACTCACCGGCCCGGACCTCGCACACGTCGTCAGAGCGATCGAAGCCCGCGAAGCGATCCTCTCGCTCGAAATCCTGGGCCGATCGCCCGACCGGGCGTTGATCCAGTTCGAGACGAGCGAACCGCTCCTGCTGTTTTCGGTCCAGGAGTCGGGCGTCCCGCTGGAACCGCCGATCGACATCGTCGACGGGTGTGCGACCGTCGAGGTGACGGCGTCACAGGACCGGCTGTCCACCTTCGGCAACCAGCTCGAACAGTTCGGGATGAGTTTCGAAGTGGAGTTCGTCCGTCGGACCGTCGACGCGACCGAGCAGTTGCTGACCGACCGGCAGCGCGAACTGATCCTCGCGGCCGTCACGGAGGGGTACTACGACACGCCTCGCGAGTGTTCGCTCACGGCGCTCGCCGACGAGCTCGACATGGCGAAATCGACCGTCAGCGAAACGCTCCACCGTGCAGAGGAGACGATCATCAAGGAGTTCGTCGCCGAACTCGACGAGGAACTCATCACGGAGCAGGCGTAACACGTCGGGAATCGTAATCGACCCCAAAACGATTGCTCGCATCAAATTCAGGGGAGTCGGTGCGTCACCGTCGACGGTCAGTCACCACCTCGCCGCCGCCCAGAAGAGAGTCATCGCTCGGTGCTGGCCGACTAATCACCCGAGACAGGGCGGTACCCATCGGGTTCGTAGGGACAGAGCGGGTCACTCGCCAGCGGATCGCCAGTGTGAGCGAACGCGCGTGACCGACTGCCGCCACAGACCCGCCGGAACTCACACTGTCCGCACTTCCCCGACAGGCGGTCTCGATCGCGAAGCGCGGTGAACAGCGACGACTCCCGGTACACCGACACCAGGTCGTCCTCACGGACCGTCCCCGCTGACTTCGGGAGGAAGCCCGACGGGTAGATCTCGCCCGTGTGACTCACGAACGCGAAGCCATCGCCGGCGACGACGCCACTTCGGCGCTCGAGACCGGCGTCTGGCCCCGCATCGCGTCGCTGCAGTTTCACGCGCCGGAACTGCGGCGCTTCCGTCGTCTTGACGCCGAACGGTTCCTCGTCGGCGACCTCGGCCAACCACTCCATCACCCTGTCGGCCCGGTCCGGACCGATAGGATCGAGCAGCTGGCCGCGACCGACCGGGACGAGGAAGAACACGCTCCAGAGGACCGCACCGATTTCCCGGACGACTTCCCGGATGGCGGGCAGTTGGGCGACCGTCTGGGCACAGACCGTCGTGTTGACCTGGAGCGGGAGGTTCGCGGCTCGGGCGTTCTCCGCGGCGCGCATCGTCTCCTCGAAACTGCCGGCTTCGCCGCGGAACGCGTCGTGGCTCTCCGCGTCGCCACCGTCGATGCTCAGCGCCATCCGTCGGAGCCCCGCGTCGGAGAGGGCCGCGATTGCGTCGCCGGTCAGTGAACTGGTTCCGCTCGGCGTCAGCGACGTGCGCAAGCCGAGGTCGTCTCCGTACGCCACGAGGTCAGTCAGGTCCGGGCGCTTGCAGGGATCGCCGCCGGAGAGAACGACCAGTTGGTTCTCGTCGAACCGGGCGGCCGCGTCGAGAACCGATTTGCCCTCCGCCGTGGTCAGTTCGTCCGGGTGTCTGCCGGGTCTGGCGTCCGCTCGACAGTGCTCACAGGCCAGGTCACAGGCCTGCGTCACCTCCCAGATGAGGACGAGCGGTCGGTCGTCCGTGTCGAAGCTCCCTCGCATCTCACTTCACGTGAACGCGCGTGACGTGGCCGCCGCAGCCACACTGTTCGACGTACTCGTACTCGACGTCGTCACCGAACGCCTCGTCCAGGTCCGGGTACAGGTTCTTTTCCGGGTGACCGTGGTCGCCGTGGGTGACGAGGTTCACGTGATTGCCCGGGGCAGTGTGTTCGATCGCCTCCCTGGCCTGTGCCAGCACCAACGACTGATCCGCGGCGTGGGGCGGTTTCTCCAGGTTCGCCGACCAGGAGTTGTCGTGGACCGATTCAGTCACCGGCTCGACCGCGTCGTGGGAGACGGTCATCTCTGCCGTTCGTTGGTCGCGGGCGGTCGAAAGGACTGGGCCGAACACGTTCGGCAACCTGCGGATCGGCAGGCACACTTCCGATGAACATGTTCGGGGCAAGCGTTTCAGCGTGTGAAGACCCTAGATTCAGGCATGCAGACCACAACGGGTGACAGCGACGCGGCACACCGCGAAGACGACGTCGGGGAAACGCGGACGACGGTGACCGTGAAGTGCACCGGCCACGTCCGCACGGCGGTCGGGCAGCCACGGTTCGATTTTACCTTCGAAGGAGACACCCTTCGCGCGTTCCTGACCGCGTTTTTCGAGGAGTACGACGTCGCTGACATGCTCATCGCCGAGACGGAGGCCGAGGCGACGACTCGCGGCTGGGCGAAAGTCGAGGAGGAGGTCCCCGGAAGCTGGTACAAGAATCCCGAAGGCGAGCAGACGCGTGCCTACGCTCGCGTCTGCGTCAACGGCCAGTTCAACGAGTTGCTCGACGGACTGGACACGCACCTCGACGACGGCGACCGCGTCGCACTCATCTACCCGTTCGTGTACTGCGTGTAATTCGTCCGAGTCGTCCTTGCGGTCGAAGAACACCCGTCTCCGTTTTCGGCAAGGCAACGGGACTCCACTGCCGTCCCCGACCGAATCGGCTCACCGGGCGGTACAGGACCGCCACCAACTGGGCGCGGTCGTTACTGCTCTCGTGACTGCGGGTCCGTGAGCGGATACTCCAGTCCGGTCGGGTACGGGCTGTCCTCGGTCGTGTCGAGTTCGAGTGCGATCGTGAACCGGTCGAGTCCGACTTCGAGGCTACAGAACAGGAGGAGTTCAACCAGTTCGTCCGTCGCGAACTCATCGTGAAGGTCCGCGAAGAACTCGTCCGTGATCCGGTGTGGGTCCCTCGACATCGCGTCCGCGAGTTCGACGGCGAGCGCCTCGCGCCGAGTGAGTGCCGCCTGGTCTATCTCGTCGCCGAGGACGGCCGCCTCCTTCGGTGCGACTTCGTCGCGAACGTCAGTCGTCCGGACGGTCCCGCAGTAGGCACACTCGTGACACGTCGCGACCCTGAGACGGACGAGTTCCAGCAGTGACGAACTGACGGCGTCGGACTGGGGAAACGAGCCGAGCGTTTCGACCAGCCGCTTGAAGATCGCCGGCTGGTGGGCCATCGCGCCGAAGAAAGCCGCGTCCTCGTACCAGTCCTCCGTGGCCTCCCGGAGGAGGGCGTTCACGTCCTGGTCTGCCGATTCCCCCGGTTCGACGATCGAGAGTCGGTCGGGCATGGGTCCAAGTCTTCGTGTTCGCCGTCGTCGGCGATAAGCGTTGATCGAAACCGACGCGCAGTGACCTGTGCTGTCGGCTACGTGTCACACCGAGCGAGATACATCCGATACTCTAGCTCGTCGGGGTCGTTGCCCAGAACCTGCGTCGTGACCTTCTCGAAGCAGTCCGGGCCCTGCCGGTCCGCCATCGCCTCGTCGTCACACAATCGGTCGGCGATCCGCTGGACGTGATCGGCCTCGTCTGCCGGTGCGCAGAGGGCGGCGGCATCGTGGTCGGACGCCTGTCCGAGCAGTTCGGTGAGGTCTCCGGCCACGTCCTCGAACGTGAGCTCGGGGGAAACGGTCGTTCGGAGGAATGTCTCGCCCTGGAACTGGACGACGTCACGCTCGTCCGCGACGGCTTCCTCGTCGTCACGATCTGCGGCAGCCGCCTCGACGGCGTCGTACAGCGCGCTGGTCCGTGTCGCCGTGTGTTCGAGCCACGTATCGAGTGAGTCGGCCGGCGTCAGGCGAACCCGGTACCGGTCGTCTCCCTGCCAGTCGAGCAAGCCGAGGGCGACGAGCGTTTCGAGGCGATCACGGAGATCCCTCTCAGCCAGGCTCGCCCACGGCACGTCCCGGTCATCCACGTCACCGCGCCGGAGACTGTCAACGGTGAACGCCTCCTCGCCCAAAGCGTTCCAGAGCGCCAGGTAGAGGTCGATGCGATCGTCGATGGTCGGCAAGAGTGGATCAGCCATGCTGATAACCGACCTCACTTCCACGATGAGCCTGTTAAACGTACTGTCGGGTCCCTGACTCCGCATGCAATCGTGACCACTCTCGTGTCGTACCGACTGGAACGGGCACGCGAGACGCAGGAATTCCACGGGAGTGCGTCAAACAGCTATACCACTTCACGTGTGGTATGGTATCGCTGCGCATGCCAGAGACAGTCTTCGAAGTAGACGTCGACAGTTCGATCGAAGAGCAGCCAGACCCGATCGTCAACCGGTGGCATCCGGACGTGCCGGCGGCGGCGAGCGTCGAACCGGGCGAGAAATTCCGCGTGGAGTGTCTCGACTGGACCGGAAACCAGGTGGTCAACGACGACAGCGCGAACGACATCCGCGACATGGACCTCGCGCCGAACCACCACCTCAGCGGTCCCATCCGCGTCGAAGGCGCCGAACCCGGCGACATGCTCGTCGTCGACATCCTCGACCTCGGACCGTTCCCGGACAACGAGTGGGGCTTCAACGGCATCTTCGAACTCGACAACGGGGGCGGGTTCCTCACCGATCACTTCCCGGAGGCCCGCAAGTCGATCTGGGACCTCGACGGCGTGTACGCGAGTTCCCGCCACATCCCCGACGTTCGATTCGCCGGGCTCTCACATCCCGGTATCGTCGGGACCGCACCGTCACATGACCTCCTGGAGAAGTGGAACGAACGCGAGCGAGCGCTCATCGAACGCGGGCCGGAGGACGAGACGGCCATCAACCACGAGACCCACGACGACGAGCCGCCGCTGGCGCTCCCGCCGGAACCCGAGGACATCCTGCTGGGCGACATGGACGACGACGAGGTCGAGGAGGTCGCCGACGAGGCCGCCCGGACCATCCCGCCGCGGGAGAACGCCGGCAACTGCGACATCAAGAACCTGAGTCGCGGGTCGCGCGTGTACCTCCCGGTGTTCGTCGAGGGCGCGAACATGATCACCGGCGACCTGCACTTCTCGCAGGGCGACGGGGAGATCACGTTCTGCGGCGCCATCGAGATGGCCGGCTGGATCGACATGCAGGTCGACCTCGTCAAGAACGGCATGGAGAAGATGGGGACCGACTACGCGCTGTTCACGCCGGGCAACATGGAGCCGCAGTTCTCCGAGTACGTCGTCTTCGAGGGCTACTCCGTCGACGAGGAAGGCACCCAGCACTACAAGAACGCCAACGTCGGGATGCGCCGGGCCTGTCTCGACGCCATCGACTACATGTCGAACTTCGGCTACACCCGCGAGCAGGCCTACCAGATCCTGAGTTGCGCGCCGGTCGAGAGCCGCATCGCCGGCATCGTCGACCTGCCAAACACCTGCGTCACCGTGTCGGTCCCGAAGGAGGTCTTCGAGTTCGACATCGACCCCGACGGCCTGGCCGAGGAGACCGCTCCGACCGACGACCGCGGCGACCTCGCGAAACCGTCCTGATCGCGGGTTCGAGTCCCGTTTTTCGCACCGTCAGCCCGTCGCGGGCGACCGTCAGTGACCGACGGCCCACGGGTAGCCGCCAGTGGCTTCGACGCCGCCGCGTCCGTGGTCGTGATCGTGACCGTGATCGTGCTCGCCGTCGCCTTCACCGGTCGCCACGAGCATGTCGTCGATGCCGACGAGGACCGTCGTCGCTTCTGCGGCGCTAGTGATCGCGTGGCGCTTGATCGTCGCCGGTTCGACGACGCCGCGCTCGACCACGTCGGCAAGTTCGCCGCCGTCGACGTCGAGCCCAGTCCGCCACTCGTCGTCGGCGTGGCGGTTTCGAAGGGCCACCAGCGCGTCGATCGGGTCGAGTCCCGCACTCTCGGCGAGCGTCCGCGGAATCGACTCCAGCGCGTCGGCGAAGGCGGTCACGGCGAGTTGCTCGCGGCCGGCGATCCCGTCGGCTGCCTCCCGGAGCCTCGCCGCCACGGCGACTTCCGTGGCACCGCCGCCGGGAACCACCGCGCCCCGTTCGATCGCGAGCGTCACGTCGTCGAGGCAGTTCTCGATCAGTCGCTTCGTCTCGTCTATCACGTGGGCCGTCCCGCCGCGCAGGATCAGCGACCGCTGTTCGGTGTCGGGACACTCGCCGACGACGACCAGTTCGGTGTCGGCGAGCGTGCGGCGCTCGACGACGCCCGCGCGCCCGACGTGGTCGGACGTCAGTTCGTCGACGCGTTTGACGAGACCGGCACCCGTCGCTCGGGCGAGTTTGTGCATCTCGTCCTGTCGCGTCCGTTCGACCGCGATGACGCCGTGTCTGGCCAGCCGCGCCCGCACGTCGTCGTCGATCGACTTCTGGCAGAAGACGATGTCGGCACCCACGTCGGCGATACCGCTCGCCTGGCCTTCGTAAACGTCGGCTTCGTAGTCGGCGAACTGACCGAGCTGTGTGGGATTCTCGACGGAGACGCGCGTGATCGCGTCCGCCTTCTCGACGGTGAGCTGGTCGTCGATCAGCGCGACGCCCGCGTCCTCGATGCGCCGCGGGAGATCGACGTCCAGTGAGGCGAGCGTCGTCGAGGAGGCGTCCACGTCGATGGCGAGTCCCGCGACGAGTTCTGAGTCGGTCGGGGACCCGCCGGGGATCGTCGTTCTGGTGATCCGTCGGCGCTCGACGGTCCCGTTTCGTTCGACCGCCTGGGCTGCCTCGACGACGAGTTCGACGATCGCCGTCGCTTCCCGGTCGCTCCACTTGCCGGTGATTGCCGTCCGGGCGATAGCTTCGAGCAGTTCAGTGTCCGCCGGATCGACCGGAACCGTGCACTCGTCGAGCGCCGAGAGCGCGAGGTCGACGGCACGCGTGTATCCCGCATCGATCGTCGTCGGATGGAGACCCTGCTCCGTGAGCCGCGCCGCCTCCGTGAGGAGTTCGCCCGCGACGATGACGGCCGTCGTCGTGCCGTCGCCGATTCGATCGTGCTGGCTCTGGGCGACCTGGACGATCTCCCGGGCGGCGGGGTGTTCGATGTCCATGCGGTCGAGGATGCTGGCACCGTCGTTGGTCACCACGACTTTCCCGTCGTCGCCGACCAGCATCTTGTCCATTCCCCTGGGACCGAGGGTCGTTCTGATCGCGTCTGCGAGGGCCGTTCCCGCGGTGACGTTCATCTCGCGAACGTCACGCTCCTGAAATCGTTCGGTTTCTGCAGCGAGTACTGTGGAGGGCCACTCCCCCGTGGACTGCGTCATGCTAACACACCTCTTCAGTGGAGTCCATGCACGGCCACAAAGTCGTATCGCGAAGTTTCACCAGCCACGTATAGGGTCGCTGACTGACGGTTTGCTGTCAGTTCTTGCAGGGGAACGGCCAGCAGACACGGCAGGGAGCGCACTCACGCCCACGGCCAGAGGCCAGCAGCCATCACGTAGCCAGCGCCGCCGGTCGCGATGCCGACGACGAGCGTGTACCAGCCGATGGGTCTGGTGTACTCGGATTTCTGGAGGCCGAGCAGGAGCCAGAACGTCGCCCAGAGGATCGCCCAGATCCACCACAAACTGGCGAGACCGACGTCGCCGAGTTGCCAGACGAACCAGCCCGTCGGGATGGCGAGGATCGTCACCATGATACAGTACCAGCCGAACGCCCGTTGATCGTCTTCACCGCGCCACGCGTTCGTTCCGACCCAGAGATACGTGAACGAGAACAACAGCGTTCCAGCGGCGTTGAACGGCGTTCCCTCCGAAGCCGACCCGCCGAACGCCCACCAGAGGGCAATCAGCAGCGTGAGACCGCCCACGAAGTAGTTCAGGACCGCGACGTCACGGTCCGAGCCGATCCCCAGCAGCCACACGCCGTTGACCACCAACACCATGCCGACGAATACTAACCCCATTCCGAGGACTGTGTACAGACTCATGCTTCGTCGTGTTCTGTGGTAACATAGTACACATCGTTTTCCGGGCAAAAGTAGGTAATTTTCGTTTATATTCGTGGAATATATAACCGTAAGTGACTGTACGATGCAACTACCCGTCGGCGGTACGGGTCGCGTCTCTGTCTCGTCACACCGGGAGCAGCGAACCGAGGAGCCACGCACCGCCGATCGCCGCGATCGAGCCGACGAGGTTCAGCGCGGCGAACGCGACGGCCGAGGCGTGCTCGTCGGTCTCCCACAGCCGAACCGTGTCGAACGAAAACGAGGAGAACGTCGTGTAGGACCCACAGGCGCCGGTGCCGACGAACAGGAGGACGGCGTTCCCGGGATCGAGGACGGTGACGAGGCCGAGGACGAAACTGCCGACCACGTTCACCGTCAGCGTGCCGACGGGGAACGTCTCGCGAGCGACGAGTTCCGCGGTGAAATGTCGCAGCAACGCACCGACGACGCCGCCGAGGCCGACGAGCCAGAGGTCGGGAACCATGGGATCACTCCTGTTCGAGGCGTGCGGCGACGCGACCCCCGAGAACGACGCCGGTGAAGCCGAAGGCGTAGTTGCCAGTCACGTTCAGGAGACCGAGCAACGGCGTCGATTGGACGGTTTCGAGCGCGAACGTGCTGTAAGTAGTAAACGACGAGAGGAAGCCGGTCGCGAGGACGAGCCGCGTCTCGTCGGCTAACAGTCCCGTGTACATGGCCTCGTAGAGGACGAAGCCGAGCAGAAAGCTCCCCAGCGCGTTCGCGACGAAGGTGCCCCAGAGGCCGGGCGTCGAGACGGCGATGAGGTGGCGGGAGTTCGCACCCAGAAATCCCCCCACGGCGATCAAGAGCACTGTTTCGAGCGTCAGGAGCGGGTGGTTCTCCGCCATTCCGTACCACCAACTCACGACGCCGCGCCTCTTACGAGTAGTTTCGGGACGGTTGCCGGTCCCTAGTCCCGGTAGATGACGGCGACCGACGCGTTCGCAGTAGAGACCCGGCCGCTGTACGTGGTGTCACGCCAGGTCAGGACGGCGGCCATCCCCTCGACGTTGCTCGGGGACTGATCGTCGAGGTCGTCGGGCCACAGACGGCCACCGCGGCTCCGGGCGACCGTCAGTTGGTCCTGTTCGACGGTCAGGTGTTTCGGGACGAACCAGTGTGACCAGGTCGGCTTGTCCGGGTGTCGATCGTCGATCAAGGTCAGCCGAACCTGATCGTCGCTGACGACCTTCGTCGCGACGGTGGCCGCTCCACTCACGGTCACGACGACCTCCATTCAATATCAGGTATCATACACACCCCTCACCATGGGGCGGGAATAAATATTTCCACCAGGGCGCTCGGTCCGAATCGTATCGCTCCAGCGGTGAAACGTTTAGTGTCATCCAGTCCGAAGTGCCCGGTGATGCGAAGCGGCGTGATCCTCGCCGGCGGGTACTCGACGCGGTTCGGCGACGAGGACAAAGCGACCGCCGATCTGGCGGGCGAGCCGATGATTCGGCGCGTCGCCGACCGCCTCGAAGGCGTCGTCGACGACCTCGTGGTCAACTGTCGCGCCGAGCAGCGCGCCCGGCTCGAGGCCGCGCTCGCCGGCGTCGAAATCCCGGTTCAGTACGCGGAAGACCCCGAGCCTGACCAGGGGCCGATGGCAGGCATCATGACTGGCCTCCGCGAAGCAGACGGGGAGTACGCCGCGGTCGTGGCCTGTGACATGCCCTTCGTCGACGCCTCGTTTCTCGACTACCTGTTCGAGCGAGCGGCCGGCCACGATGCCGCCGTCCCACAGGTCGAAGACGAGTGGTTCCAGACCACCCAGGCGGTGTATCGGACGGAGCCGATGGCTCAGGCGTGTGCAAAAGCGCTCGCCGACGACGAACACAAGATCGTCGTCCCGCTGTTCAGGCTCGACTACGTCGTCGTGGACGCGGCGGAGATTCGCGAGCACGCGACAGAGGACACGTTCCGGAACGTCAACACGCGCGAGAAACTGGAAACCGCACGATCGGCGTTCGGCGACGAGTAGCTCAGCGTTCGAGCACGGCCACGAGCGGGTCGTCCGCGATCATGCGCGTGAGTGCGACTCGATCGACCGTGCCGGCGTCGAGAATCGCCGCGGCGATGCGCCGGGCAGCGGCTTCGTCGGTCGCGTCGTCGACCTTGTTGATGACCGGGACGACCGTCGCCCCGGGGGGCACGTCCTTCAGTCCGCCTTCGGGACTGGTCACGACGGCGGCCACGTGTTCGGGACGGATTTCCTCGCCCGGCGAGAGGTCGGTGATCGCGGCCACGCGCTCTACCCGGTGTACGTGCTCGGCAGTCAGCGGCTTCCCCACGACGTGCGCGCTGGCGACGGGCAGGACGGTGTCCGTGCCGGCGGGCACCTGGGGCTCGGCGTCGTCGGGCGCTTTGAACTCGCGCATCCGCGCGCCGTCGGCCTTGACGAGCACCGCGTCCGGGACGTCGGTCTCGGCGAGCGCCGCGACCGTCTCGGTGTCGTAGCCGAGATACCGGTCGTCCTCGCGTTCGGGGACGAGCCCGAGCGGCCAGGCGTCGGCTTCGCCGACCGCGTCGACGGGATCTTTCGTTACTTCGACCCTCGCCACGTGTCGATCGAAGATCGGGATACGAACCGTCGCGGTGACGACTGCCCGGTCGTGACGGGCGGCGAGTCGCCAGAGCGTGGTTTTCTTGCCGCCTGCGCCGACCACGCAGACGAGACCGTCGGCCGCGAGCGCGTCGACCAGTTCCATACCGGTCATACGACGGCCGGTGCCAAAACGGTCACACTCGCCAGCCAAGGGGGCGTCCCGAAGCTTTACCTCACCGTTCGTGGACAGTGCTGGCGATGCCGGGCGACAACTCCGACGTCGCGGCCGCGGCGTCTCGCTTCCACGACGACATCCCACACCGGTTCCAGGTCTCACTGACGATGTCGATGGACACGCGCGAGTCCCTGCGGGCCGTCCGCGACGCGGTCAACGACCACTGTGAGGAGCAGGTGTTCACCACCGACGACGTGATCCGGCTCGCGCTGCAGGGGACAGCCGACTATCACGCGCTCGCGTCGGGAGACCAGCCCGACGCGGGAGCGGTGCCCCCACTGGCGGCCGTCGTCGGCGAAGTGCTCGACGCCGACGAGGCGAGGGCGACAGACCAACCGAGCGAGTGAGTCCGAGGCGAGTGCGACGAGTCGGCGGGACCGACGCTGCTCAGAGCGGGTCGTCCGTGATCGGGATCTGTCCTCGGTCGGCGGACTCCTCTAAGCCGTCCGGGCTGACGTCGAAATTGAAGACCTCTTTCGGAAGCGCGAGCGTGGAGCAGGCGTTCGGGATGTCGACGACGCCGCTCTGACGACCTTCGACCGGCACAGTCCCCAGAATCATGTACGCCTGCTCGCGGGTGTAGCCGAACTTCTCCAGGTAGTCGATGGCCTGGAGACAGGCGCGGCGGTAGGCCACGTGCGAGTCGATGTAGTGCTGTTCGCCCTCCTCGTCGACGGAGTAGCCCTCGAACACGACGTACTCGCTGAAGTTCGGTCCGCGGTGGCCGGGCTCGAAGATCGGGTGGTCGACGCCGTACTCGTCCATGCCGTCCTTGACGAGTTCGAACTTCAGATCGACGTAGCCGGCCATCTCGATGGCGCCGCAGAACGTGATCTCCCCGTCGCCCTGCGAGGCGTGGAGGTCGCCGATGCCGAACTTCGCGCCCTCGACGAACACCGGGAAGTAGATCGTCGACCCGAGCGAGAGGTCCTTGATGTCGCAGTTGCCGCCGTGTTCCCGCGGTGGGACGGTCCGTGCGCCCTCTTCGGCGATGTTGTCTGCGGCGTCGCCCGTCGCTTCGCCGGGGAGCGCACCGTCCGCCGTCGGTGGGTTCGCGACGGGCGGCTGGGACTCGCCGGTCGGGTGGTCTGGAATCGAGGAGGGGTCCTCCTCGTGTTTGTCCATCAGTTTCTGTTCGCGCTCGTTCCACTCTTCTAAGAGTTCCTGGGACGGGGCGGTCCCGATCAGGCCGGGGTGGATCTTCCCCTCGTAGTAGACGTCCGGGATGTGTCGCGAAGAGACGTACGTCCCGTCGATGTCCCAGATCGCCTTGGCCGCGTCGGGGAAGTGGTCGGTCAGGAACCCACCGCCGTTCTGCTGGGAGAAGATTCCCGTGAAGCCGTACTCCCAGCGGTCGTTCAGCGCACCGATGTCGAGCAGCGTCACCTTCAGCAGGTCGCCTGGCTTGGCCCCCGACACCTCGATCGGCCCGCTCAGGTAGTGGACCTGGTTCAGGTCCACGTCGCGGACTTCGTTCGCGTTGTCGTTGTCTCGAATCTGGCCGCCAGTCCAATCGAGGCATTCGAGTCGTACCGTGTCGCCGGGTTCCGCGGTGTCGACCGGTTCGATCTCGGGATGCCAGCGATTGAACGGCTTGGCCCCCGGTTGCTCGTCCGGCGGACTGTCGACGTCCACCTCGAAGTGTACTTCTGGCATTGGTATCCTGGGCGAAGTTGCCCAAGTCAGACGATTCCATGAACGCGCCAATAAATACTATGAAAGATTATTATAGTTCCGTTAGTTACGGGTCGTGTCGGCTGTATTCCCACAGCTGAGACTGGTCAGTGCGACCGGAGAAATCGTCCGGAAGCGACGGAAGGTGTGCGGTGATCGGGAAGTGAGTCAGTCGTCGTCGGCGGCGGCCGAGTCAGCCGATTCGACGCTGACCTCGATCTCCGCGGCTGCGGCTTTGTACTCCGGGATCTTCGCGCGTTCGTCGAGGACGTCGTTGGTGAGACGGTTGGCCGAGGCGGCGGCGAAGTGAGGCGTGGTCCAGATGACGCCCTCCTTGATGTCCTCGGTGACGTTCGCGACGACAGTGATCTCGCCGCGGCGGGACTTGATGATCACGTCGTCCTCGTCCTCGATGCCGTAGCGCTCTGCGTCGTTCGGGTGGATGTCGACGAAGTTCTCGGGCGTCTGGCGGTTGAGCGTCGGCGAGCGCCGGCTCATCGTCCCCGTGTTGTAGTGCTCGATGAGCCGCGCCGTCGTCAGGATGAGCGGGTACTCCTCGTCGGGCACTTCGGCGGGCGGCTGGTGGCGCACGCCCTCGACGTACCCCAGGCCGTCTGACGTGGTGAACTCGTCCTCGTAGAGGAACGGATCGCCCTCGTCGCCGGGCTCGTAGCAGGGCCAGTGGATGCCCTCCTCGCCCAGCAGGTCGTAGGTCATCCCGTGGTAGCTGGGACAGACCTGCCGGAGTTCCTCGAAGACGTCTTCGGGGTCCGAGAAGTCGAAGCCGCCGTCCTCCCCGAAGAGTCGAGTCCCGACCTCCGCGAGGATGTCGAGGTCGTGGCGGGTGTTCTCGTGAACTTTCTCGACGGGGCGCATCCGCTGGACGCGGCGGTCGGTGTTGGTGACGGTGCCGCCCCGTTCGGCCCAGGTGGTCGCCGGCAAGATCACGTCGGCGAACGTGGCCGTCTCGGTCATGAAGATGTCCTGGACGACCATGAACTCCAGTCGCTCCAGGCGCTCGGCGACCTCGTTCGCGTCGGGCTCGCTCATCACGGGGTTCTCGCCCATGACGTACAGCCCGTGGACGGACTCGCCGGCTTCCATCGAGATCTCGACGTTCGTCAGTCCGGGTTCGGGCGGGACGTCGAATCCCCACACCTCCTCGACGGCGCTGCGGGCCGCGTCGTCGTCGACGTTCTGGTAGCCCGGCAGGACGTTCGGCATCGCGCCCACGTCGCAGGTCCCCTGGACGTTGTTCTGACCGCGGAGCGGGTTGACGCCCGTCCCCGGTCGGCCGAGGTTCCCGGTGACGAGTGCGAGGTTGATCTCGTTCTGGACGTTGTCGACGCCGCAACTGTGCTGGCTCATCCCCATTCCGGTGAAGATGGCCGCGTTCTCGGCCGTGGCGTACTTCTCGGCGGCTTCCTCGATGTCTTCTAGGGGGACGCGACAGGTTTCCGCGGCTGCTTCCTTGTCGAAATCGTCGAGCGTCTCTTCGAGGTCTCCGAACCCTTTCGTGCGCTGTCGGACGAACTCCTCGTCGACCCAGTCGTTCTCCAGGATCGTCTTGAGGACGACGTTGAGCAGCGGGATGTCGGTCCCGGGCTCTAGCTGGAGGTGCATGTGGCGGTCGGTCCCCTCGATGTCGAACGACTTCGTGGTCTTGTTGGCGTGGGGGTCGACCTGGATGACGGTCGCACCGTCGATGACCGCCTGTCGGAAGTACTGGCTGTTGGCGATCGGGTGCTGTTCGGCGGGATTGGCTCCCTGTATCCAGAACACGTCGGCTTTCGCACCCAGGTCCTCCATGCTGTTGGTCATCGCCCCGGCACCGAGACTCCGGCGGAGCGCCCACACGGTCGAAGCGTGACACATCCGGGTGCAGTTGTCGACGTTGTTCGTGCCGTAGCGACGGGCGAGCTTCTGGAGGAGGTAGTTCTCCTCGTTCATCACCTTCGAGGAACCGTAAAAGCCCATCGCGTCCGGGCCGTGTTCCTCGCGAATCCGTTCGAGTTCGTCGACGATTCGCGAGAGGGCTTCCTCCCACGACGCCTCGCGGAACTCTCCGTTTTCCTTGATGAGCGGTTCCGTGAGTCTGTCCTCGTGATCGACGACTTCCGTGGCCGCACCGCCCTTGATACAGATGCGACCCTCGTTGACCGGGGCATCGCCCCACGGCATGAATCGCATGTCACCGGGCTCGTCACCGGGCTTGACCTGGATGCCACAGCCGACGCCACAGTACGGACAGATCGTCTTGACTGGCTCTTGTTCTTGTTCAGACATGTGTTGATCCCAGAGGGCGGACTGATTCCGCGATACGTATGCAACAAAAGCCGCTGCACCTGCATGAGTGTTTTTACCACACAGGGAGAAGTTCCGGCGCGGACATCCGTCTCGCGGACAACGACGCCTCGCGGTCGACGCAAAACACAGGGCGATGGGGGACGACAGGCTACGCGGGATGGACCTGACCCGCTCGGTCGTCGAGACCAACGCCGAAGAGTACCGTCGGGAAGAGCCGCTCTTCTCGGTCGAACAGGAAGCCATCGACATCTTCCCGTCGATGTTCGCCGCGGGCGACTTCGGCTTCCGGGACGCCGAGTGGGTCGTCATGTGGTACTACCGCCGGTTCCTGGGCGAGTTCTCCCACGCCAAGCGACAGGCCGTCGAGGCGGAGTTCGGTGAGAACGACTACGAGACCATCCACCAGGCCATCGCAGACGCCGTCTCGACGGTCGATCCGGAGGCGAAGGTCGAGCGGTTGACCGATCTGTCCGGGGTCGACGTACCCATCGCCACCGGGTTTCTCATGTTCATCGATCCCGAGGCGTACGTCGTCGTCGGCGAGCGCGAGTGGACGGTTCTCCGGGACGCAGGTGCCCTCTCGGACCCGTATCCCGATCCCCCGACGGCGGCGGAGTACGTCACGTATCTCGACTGCTGTCGCGACCTGGCGGACCGCTTCGACTGCGACCTGTGGACGCTGTACATGGCTCTCTGGCGGCTGTGGAAGGCCTGAGTTCGATCGCCGGGTCACGACGACTCGGTCGCGGTAGTGCCGATGGGCGTCTCGTCGTCGACGACGTCGAGGAGATCGAGGCGGGCCAGCGTGTCGGCCGTCGGCAACCCAGCTGCGTCCCAGCCACGGGCGTCGTAGTACGCGTCGAGCATTCGCTCGAAGGCGTCAGGGTCGACCACGGGGCCGTCGCTCGACTCGGTACCGGCCGGTTCAGTGAAGCGCGGCGGGAGTTCGTCGTCCGCTCGGGCGAACCCCTCGCGAACGTTGAACAGCCGCGTGAGGTTCCAGACGCGCTCGCCGACGAGCGACAGGTCATCGGGGACCGGCGCGCCGACCGCCCGGAGCCACGCCTCGCCCAGATCGTCGAGGACGGCACCCAGGAAGTCGTCGGCGACCAGACTCCAGAGCACCGACCGCGTGTTCTGTTCGGCGATCACGGCCTGTGCGGCCCGGTCGGGAGACCACGCCTCGGAGTCGAGCGGTTCGCGTTCGATCGGTCGACTGCGCCGGTGACAGGCGCCGCGGTCGCTCGTCGCGTACGCGAGCGCCATGCTGGCCGCTCGCCGCGGATCGTACGACGGGACCTCCATCCCCTTCACTGTGGGAATCCTGTCGGTGGCCCCGAGTTCGGCGGCGGCTTCGTCGACGCCGCGGGCGAGCGCGTCGCCGAGGGCGGTCCGGCGCGTCGCGATCTCGTCGAGGAGGTCGCGGGCGGCCGCCGCGTCACCGAACGAGAGGTCGCGGTCGAGCAGTCCGTCCTCGCTGGCGAGGATCGCCCACGCCACGGCGTTCCCCGCGCTGATGACGTCGACGCCGAGTCGGTCACAGGTGTCGCCGAGGGTCACGACGGCGTCGAACTCGTCCACGCCGAGCGTGGCGCCGAGGGTCATCTGGGTCGCGCCGCGGGGCACGCTCTCGCCCTCGTCCGTTTCGATCCGGAAGCCGCCGGGAACCTGCTCGTCGTCGCGTTCCCGGCCAGTCGCCGCCTCGCGAACGGCTTCGATGCCGATGTCCGCCGTTCCCTCGAAGTGATCGTCCTGCCAGCCACGCGTCGCGAGTGCGCCGATCGCGTCGGCGAACTCGGCCGATTCGAGGGTCTCGCTCGCGGCCTGCCAGCGGCCGACGGCGTCGGCGGCGAACCGCTCGGCTGCGGCGCGGCGACGGTCCGAATGGCCCGTCGGCGGCTCACCGCGCGCGACGACGGCCTTCAGTTTCTTGCTCCCCATCACGGCGCCGGCTCCGCCGCGACCCGCGTGGTGGTCGCCGCCGTCAGTGGCGATGGTCGCGTATCGAACCCGGTGTTCGCCCGCTGGTCCGATACACGCCACCGCCGCGTCGGGGAACGCGACACAGGTCTCACTGGTGTCGCTCCCCCACAGCGCACCCGCCGTCTCGATGCGAGCGCGGCCGTCTTCGACGACGAGCGTCACCGGGTCCGACGCGTCGCCGGTCACCAGGACGCCGACGTGGTCGCCGAGTGCGCCCGCCAGTGCCCCGGGAAACGAGCCACCAGCGTACGAGTCGAGGAAGGTGCCGGTCAGTGGGGACTTCGTGATCGCCGCGAACCGCTGCTCGCCCGGTAGATACCCCGTCAGCGGTCCGCGCATGAACAGCAACGCGTTGGTCGGCCCTAGCGGATCGGTGCCCGCGTTCACCGCCTCGTAGAGGTAGCGCGCGCCGAGTCCCTTGCCGCCGACGAAGCGCCGTCGCCACTCCGCAGGGACGCGTTCACTCTCGCAGGTCCGTGCCCCGAGGTCGACGCGCAGGAGACGGGACGGTGTGGCGTGGGCCATCTACCCACACTCACTGCATTGGCAGGCAAAAGGATGTCTCAGGTCGGAATCCTTGCAGTTCGGCGCCCCGGCCGACCTGCTCGCCGAGTTATATGTAACAATTAATCAGTTAAGAACATGCCGCCGAGCGTGGAGGGGACTAGATGGGTTGATACCATATGTCAATGGAAGCAGTCGTCTATCAGGGCGAGAAAGACGTTGCGGTCGAAGAAGTAGACGAACCGGAGATCCAACACCCGAACGACGTCGTCATCGACATCACGACGACGGCGATCTGTGGCTCGGACCTGCACATGTACGAGGGGCGGACGGCAGCCGAGCCCGGGATCGTCTTCGGTCACGAGAACATGGGAACCGTCAGCGAGGTCGGTGAGGGAGTCAGCACCTTGGAGGAGGGCGACCGCGTCGTCGCCCCGTTCAACGTCGCGTGTGGGTTCTGCCAGAACTGTGAAGAGGGATACACCGGGTTCTGTACGAACGTCAATCCGGGCTTTGCGGGCGGTGCGTACGGCTACGTCGCGATGGGGCCGTACAAGGGCGGCCAGGCCGAGAAGCTCCGTATCCCGTACGCGGACTTCAACGCGCTGAAACTCCCGCCGGGCGATGAACACGAGGACTCCTTTGCACTGCTCGCCGACATCTTCCCGACGGGCTGGCACGGGACGGAGCTGGCGAACCTCCAGCCCGGCGAGTCGATCGCGATCTACGGCGCCGGGCCGGTCGGCCTGATGGCAGCCTACAGCGCCGACATCAAGGGCGCGTCGGAGATATACGTCGTCGATCGCGTCGAGAGCCGACTCGAGATGGCCGAAGACCACTGCAACGCGACGCCGATAAACTTCGAGGAAGCCGATCCAGTCGAACAGATCAAAGACCAGCACGGCGGCGGCGTCGACAAGGGCGTCGACGCGGTCGGCTATCAGGCGATCGACCCCGACACGAAGCCGACAGACGACGCGTACGACCCGGCCCGCGAGAATCCCGCGATCGTCCTCAACGACCTCATCAAGACGGTTCGCCCGACCGGCGAACTCGGCATCCCCGGGCTGTACGTCCCGTCGGACCCGGGCGCACCGGACGAGATGGCTGCGCAGGGTCGGCTCGGCATCGACTTCGGGAAACTGTTCGAGAAGGGGCTAAAACTCGGCACCGGGCAGTGTAACGTCAAAGACTACAACCGCTACCTGCGGGACCTCATCGTCCAGGGACGCGCCGACCCGAGTTTCGTCGTGACTCACCGCGTCGACATCGAGGAAGCCCCCGAGATGTACGAGCGGTTCGACAACCGCGAAGAAGGCGTCGTGAAGGTGCTCCTCGAACCGTAAGCCGGCCCTACTCGGCGGGCCCCGGCGTCGCTTTCTTTCAGGCGCGGACCCAGGCGTCCGGGTGTTCCTCGCGAAGATGGTCCTGGTAGGACTTGACCATCGCGGCGTGCGAGCGCTCGATCGCGTACCACTCGCAGTGTTCACAGCGGCCAGTGAGCGGCCCCTCGCTTCGCTGGCGACCCCGCCGGGCACAGTGGCGTCCGTGCATTGCACACGTCTCGATAGGTCAGGCATATGAAGATGTCGACCCGGGCGAGGTGGCCGAACTGTTATCGCCGCTCCCGCGGTACGTACGGGCATGTGCCAGTACTGTTCGTACACGTTCCACGACGGGTGGACGCAGTTGCTCCAGTACGACGACGTGTATCAACGATCAGTTAGTTCCGGGTCTGCGGGCACCTACGGCTTCCACGAGTCCTGGGCGGATCTGCGCGAACAGGTCGGCATCGACTGAGCGAGCGGTCGGCCCACGCGACTCAGTCCGCTTCTCTCGGGAACGGGTCGCGAGTCCACTCGTCGTCCGCACCGCTGACCAGACACGCGTCGAGTTCCGACCGGATTCGCTCTTCGTCGAGGTCCGTGCCGATGAACACGAGTCGCGTCGCGGGATCGTCGTCGCCCCACTCGCCGATCGGGCCGGCCTGGACAGACGGGCCCGCCTGACTCACACCGATGACTTCGTCGGGGCGACTCGTGACCCACGCGAATCCCTTGGCCCGAACGATGGCGCCGTCCCAGTCGTCCAGCCACGCGTCCAGCCGCTCGGGGTGGAACGGGCGCGCCCGCTCGTAGACGATGGACTCGACGCCGTGGGTTTCGGCCGCGCTCTCGTGGTCGTGCTCGCCCGCGAGCGCTCGCTTCCACCCCTGTTGTCGACGGCCGACCTCGTAGTCGAACAGCCCTGTGTCGACGACGGCATCCGTCTCGACGTCGCAGTACGTCGTCCGGTGGATCGTCGCCCGCGGCTGAAGCGTCCGAATGACGCTTTCGAGGTCGTCACGAACCTCGTCGGGAACCATGTCGCACTTGTTCAACAGGAGGACGTCACAGAACTCGATCGCGTCCACGAGGACGTCGGTGAGCGGCCGCGCGGGATCTGGCGCGCTCGCCGGGAGGTGTTCGTCCTCGTCGAAGGCCTTCCAGAACCCGTAGGCGTCGATCACCGACACCGTCGTGTCCAGGGCGACCCCGGCCGGCGGCTCGTCTGTGGTGGCCCCGGTGAGCGTCTGTGCGATGGGGACCGGCTCGCTGATGCCGGAGGCCTCCACGACGATGGCGTCGAGTTCCCTGGTCTCAGCCAGCGACTGGACTTGCTCGCGGAGGTCGTCCTGGAGCCGGCAGCAGACGCATCCGTTCGAGAGGTCCACGACGTCCCCGCCCTCGTTTGCGATGCGTTCCGCGTCCACGTTCACCTGGCCCATGTCGTTGACGACGACTGCGAGGGTCCGCCCCGCAGGCGCGTCGAGGAGCCGGTTCACGAGCGTCGTCTTCCCCGCACCCAGCGGCCCGCAGATCACCGTGATCGGTACCCCGTCCTGATGGGTCGGTTCGCGTCCCATGCCGTGTGATACGGCCTCGAGAGACAAGTCCCACGGGGCCACCTCTCGACACCTCGTCACGTCCCCGCCCGGCCAGAACGGAGCCGGTAGCAAAGCGGGATTCAGACGGACGCAGTTTCGGAGGACATCACTCGCTTATTTCGGCTAAGACGGGCTTTCATCCGAAAATTTACCGGCTAACAATGCTGATCCTCCGTGAGCCACCGCCACGGTGAACCTCAGTGACCTTCAGCTATCACTCGGCTGTACCACGCGCCAAGCGCCCAGCGATCGGGCGGTGACAGGCACTAGTTCGACAGTGGAGCCATGAACACCAACGTCGAGCGGCTGACCGAGAGTCTCCCGGACGTCCATCGATACGCCGGACTGGGACGGAAACGGATGAGCGTCGCCCTGCATCGAGTCGCGCTCGGAATGGGACGCACGCCGACCGTCCAGGACCCGGAACACGCGCTGGCGCAGCTGTCTGGCTCGTCCCAGGTTCTCGTGCTCTGCCACGGGAACATCTGCCGGAGTCCCCTGGCCGAGCGGCTGTTTCGGACCCGACTCCGCGATCGAGGGATCGGTCGTCTCGGAGCCGCAGTTCGACTATCTCGATCTGGACGATCCCGAACCGTTCCTCTGCAAAGTCGGCGCGCTCGCCTGTGAACTCCCGTCCCTCGCCCGCGACTCGCTGGCAGGACCGTTCACGAGCGATCAGCCCGCGGACGTAGAATCACGGCAGCCGTCCCGCGTTCCGCCGCTCTCCTGGCTCCGCTGACCACGCCAGATCGGCTCGTCCGACGCGCTGTTCGGGCAGGAGCGATTGGCGGACCGCGGCGACCGAACGATCGAGCACGAAGCCACCGTCTGAACCGGGAGGCCGACGAAATCCAACCCACGAACGGCTTGCAAATTGTCTCAAGCGACGCGAACAGGCGGTCACAGCCTTGCAACAGCAGGCCATGCCGGCTTCCGACTCAAGTGACAACGACCGCCGTCGGACGCGTCGTTCGCAAACCATCCCGACGACACAGTTTCGCGATTCCCATGCCACATCACGATCAAAACCGGGGTCAAGAGCACGCACAGCACGGCCAGCAGTCCCAGCAGTACGGACAACAGCAGGGCCAACAGCATCAGGGGCAGATGCACAGCGGTTGGCCGAGTAAACAGGGTCGCGGCGCTGACCAGGGCGCTGCGGACGAACGCCACTCCCAGCAGTTCCGCCAGCAGATGCACGAAAAGGCCGAGCAGCAGGCCCGTGATCCACAGACCGGCCAGTTCGTCGATCAGAGCCAGGGCCAGCGCGGCCAGCAACAACAGCACGGCCGACAGCAACAGTACGGTCAGCAGGGACAGCAGCGTGGACAGGTCCAGCAACAGCACCAACAACGACAGCAACAGCAGCCCCAGCAACAGTATCAGCAGCATCAGGGCCAGCAGCAGCCCCAGCAACAGTATCAGCAACCGCAGCAGTCTCAGCAGCGAGGCCAACAGTACGTCCAGACACAACAGCACCGCCAGCAGTCTCAGCAGCCCCAGTTCCAGGGCCAGCAGGGGCAGGGCCAACAGCATCAGGGGCAGATGCACGGCGGTTGGCCGGGTAAACAGGGACGCGGCGCTGACCAGGGCGCTGCGGACGAACGCCACACCCAGCAGTTCCGCCAGCAGATGCACGAAAAGGCCGAGCAGCAGGCCCGTGACCCACAGACCGGCCAGTTCGTCGATCAGAGTCAGGGCCAGCGCGGCCAGCAACAACAGCACAGCCAACAGTACTAGAATCGGCGTCGGCAGTCCGATTCCGAACCGCGGTCGACGATTCACCGTTATCGGTGGGAGCACGCGGGTCCAGCAGCCGGACCCTCGTCGTACGGTCTTCGCAGATACCTGTTTGGCCCAGGTCGTGGTTTCTACGCCGAGCCTGCAGAAGCAGCTGTGGATTCGAATCGTTCCGGACGAAATGGGTGCTGCAGGCTCTTGTTCGACCATCGAACGAATCGACCTTGCAGCCGTGAAGCTGCGGAATTCGGAGGTTTCAGACCAGTAATGAGGATGGTCAGACGGCAGTCACGGATCGAGATATTCCGTACATTCAGTGATCATTCTGTCAGTGAATCCAGTGGTGATTTCGCCCTGCGCGTTGACGACTGCACGGTCTTTGATCGTCGCCACTACCCACGGTGAGCAATACGAGGTCTTCTGTGGGTTGCGGCCGGTGATCCATTCAGAGCCGACTGCATAATTGGCCGGCAAGTCACTCGTCGTCAGTGCAGCACAGATGTATTCCTGCCCCTGATACGGAAGCGAATCAGCGGCTAGCACAAGCCACAATCGTGGATTCGAGCCCTGTCTGAACGGGTCTGGTGCCCAGAAGACATCGCCCTTCTGGAAGGCGCTCCTACTCACGGTCTTCCCGTGGATCAACCGCGTGGGCCTGCCACTCGTCGTAGTCGAACGACTCCTCCTCGTAGCTGGCAGCGACAGCATCGGCGTGATCAGCCGCATGGTCGAGACTCCGGGCGTGATCGCTGATCCGCCAGTACTTGCCTCGGTGGTCAACCCGTCCAGACTCCCGGAGTCGGACGAGGGTTGGACCGACCGAGCCACGGGTGACATCTGTCTCGTCAGCGATCTCGCTCTGTGTGAATGCCTGGTCAGGGTGCTGTTCGAGAAACGAGAGAATTTCGTGCGCGTTCGTCCCTGGTGTCGGCTCATCGCCCTCGGTATCGATGTTCTCGAAGTGATCCGCACTGATAGGCATGTGTATCACAATGTATTGGATGTACTAAGCCGTTGTCCTCACTGTAGAGCATCGAGACCAAGATCGTGGGTTCGTTCAGCCGCTAAACGGGCGGGACTCTGGAAAGAGGATACAATACGCCGCCTTCGTGCGGGTAGAACAACCATGGGCGCTGCAGGATTGTGAACCACGGTCGCGGCGAAGCCGCTCCCTGATTCAAATCCTTTGTCCCAGTTTCGCCACTCGCCGTTCGGCTCGTGGCAGAAACATGGGCGCTGCAGGATTTGAACCCGCGACAGCTTGGTCCGAAGCCAAGTACTCTGTCCAGACTGAGCTAAGCGCCCTCGGTGCGGGCTATTCGGTGTGCAGTGTTAAACGCCTCGGTTCTCACCAACTATGCTGGTACCTGTCGTGGCGGTGGCCAACCCGGCCAGTGAATCGTATCGGGTACTTTATCACACGCACCTGGCAGTATCCACGCATGGGGACGGTCGAGCGTGGTCGCGGGCTGGTCGAGCTAACCCGTCCAGTGAACTCGATTGCGGCTGGCGTGCTGACGTTCATCGGCTCGTTCGTCGCCGCAGACCAGGGGTTTCCGGTCGGTGCGGTGGTCGCCGCAGTCGGGGCGACGATCCTCGCGACGGGGGCTGGGAACGCCATCAACGATTACTTCGACCGCGAGATCGACCGCATCAACAATCCTGAACGGCCGATCCCACGCGGCGCCGTCTCACCGCGAGCGTGCCTGTGGTTTAGCATCGGCCTGTTTCTGACGGCGGTCGTACTCGCACTCGCGTTGCTCCCACCGTTGGCGATCGCGATCGCCGTGGTCAATCTCCTCGCGTTGATCACCTACACGGAGTTGTTCAAAGGATTACCCGGCGTCGGGAACGCACTGGTCGCGTATCTGGGCGGGAGCACGTTCCTGTTCGGTGGAGCTGCAGTGGACAACGTCGAGCCGACGATCGTGCTGTTCGTGCTCGCTGCGCTGTCGACGCTCGCCCGGGAGATCATCAAGGACGTCGAGGACGTGGAGGGCGACCGGGAGGAAGGGCTGAACACACTCCCGATCGCGATCGGCGAACGGCGAGCCCTCCAGTTGGCCGCGGGCATGGTAGCCGTCGCGGCGGTCGCGAGTCCAGTGCCGTATCTAACCGGGACGTTCGGGCTGTCGTACCTCGTGGTAGTTCTCCCGGCCGACGCGGTCATGCTGTACGCCGGCTACGAGGGGTTTTCCGATCCGACGGCTGGCCAGTCGCACCTCAAGTACGGGATGTTCCTCGCAGCACTGGCGTTCATCGTGGGCCGGGCCGCAGCGCTGGCGTGAGCAGGGAGTCCGGAATCGCCCGGCAGGCGGCCGAAACGGGGGCGGTCACGGGCAGGGTCGACACGAAAGCATATATGTGTGGCTGAGGCACATGAGTGTAGAGATAATTCGACCGCGAGAGGGGACGGTATCCGCGGGGTCGGATTCCTTCAGTGAGGACTTTCCATGTACGAATTGGGTTCGGATTTCGGAGACGCGACGGTAGACCCCGGCACTAACCTCCTCGTCGCTGGCCCGCCGCTGACTGGCAAGCGCGAGCTGGCGATGCGAGCACTCGAACGGGGATCGAAAGCGGGAGAGGGGTCACTCATCGTCACGACCAGAGACAACTCGAAACGGATTCAGGAGGACTTTCGGTCGATTCTGAGCGATCCAGAGGCGGCGAACCTCGGAATCGTCGACTGCGTGACGAAACACCAGGGGCAGTCCGTCCGGGACTCCGAGGTCGTGAAATACGCGTCGTCACCGGTGGACATGACGGGAATCGGGATCAAGTTCTCCGAGTTCGTCGAGGAGTTCTACCGCGACCGCAACGTCACGAAGAATCGCGTGATGCTGGATTCGCTCTCGACGCTGTTGCTGTACTCGAACCTCCAGACCGTCTTCCGGTTCATGCACGTGTTCACGAGCCGCATCGAGAACGCTGACGCCATCGGCATTCACGTCATCGAGTCCACGGCACACGACGAAGAGACGATGAACACGCTCAAGCAGTTGTACGACGGCGTCGTGCGGACCGACGAGGATCGGAACGTCTCACTGCAACTGCCCGGCGTCGACACGAGCGCCGTCGGCCCCTGAGTCCGGCAGTAGTCTTTTCTCCCGGGGACGACTCCGAGTAGCCATGCCCGTCGACAACGACGCCGAGCTCAGCGCGATACTCGATCTGGACCCGATCGCCGTCGTCGGGTGTTCGTCAACGCCGGGAAAGGACGCACACGAGATCCCTCGCTACATGCAGGACCACGGCTACGAGATCGTGCCGGTGAATCCTTTCGCCGACGAGATTCTTGGACGGACCGCGTACGACTCGCTGGCCGCAGTGGACGAGGAGATCGAGCTGGTCGACGTCTTTCGGCCGAGCGAGGAAGTCGCCGGCATCGTCGACGAGTCGCTGCAACGGGACGACGTCGAGGCCATCTGGACCCAGCTCGGGATCAGCGACGACGAGGCGGCCGCGCGGGCCGAGGCTGCCGGTCGTCGCGTCGTCCAGGACAAGTGTCTCAAGGTGGAGCACCGACGGCTGAAGGGCTGAAAGGAGCCGAACGGCCGCTCCGTTCGCGCTCGAGAGGTTAGTCCTCGGGTTCGGCCGCAGTGCCACCGGCGGCGTCGCTCGCTTCGGTCGCCGACTCGTCCGCGTCGGCCTCTTCGATCGCGGCGTCCGCGAGGACCTGGTCGACGTCGATCCCTTCCTCGGCTGCGAGTGCTTCGAGCAGGGCGCGCTGTTCGTCGAGTTCGTGGTCCATGCGGTCGACCGACTCGCTAGTCTTGTCGACCTTCGCTCGGAGGTCCTCGACCTGTTCGCGTAGTTCGTTCAGTTTCGCGTACGTTTTCTCCGCCGAGTCGACTATCTTCTGAATCTTCTTTTTCGTGTCGCCGAGTCCGACCATACCGGTCATTCTGCGTGGAGGATTGTGGCCGTTTCGGCTGCTGGTCGGCGAGAACGCCGCGATTAAGTCCGGTGGGGCCACAGACCGAGGTATGGACGATCTTCGGGTCGCGCCGCTCGTCGGCGTCGTCGCTTCAGTCGGGTTCCTGATCGCGTTGGGTGCGCCGTACGTGCTAACCGATTCGACCACGGGCGTGAGCGCGTATTACGCGTCCGGGGCGATCAATCCGCTCCTGGCGGGACTGTTCGCACTCATCACGATCATCGTCTTCGCCGCAGGCCGCGAGGGACGGACCGATCCCGAACTCGCTGCCGGCGTCGCACTGGCGCTCGGGACGTTCATCGCGATCATCGCTCTCGCCTGGGCACTGACGGTGCGCGTCGATACAGTCGCGATCACGTCGAACCATCGCTGGGTGGTCACGGCCGTTGCGGCAGCCGTACCGGCCAGTGCGGCCTGGTTCAGTCGCGCTCTCGGGGTCCTGTAAGTGAGGGACGGGGCGCTCCCGGTTCCGAAAGGCCCTTAAGTGGCTCCGAAGTATGATCGGATGGACTAGGTCGGGCAGTTAGGCCCTGCTCACAACCCGCGTTATGGTCTTTAGCGGGGACCGAAGCTCGGGGGCGTCCGGTCAGACGGGCGTGGGCCCCGCAAGCCAACTTCGAAGCCTCGTCCTGCGGGGGCGGCGGTCCCCGATGGTTCGCCTGCAGGGGCGGCCCATCGCGGTTAGCCGGGGACAACCCGCCAGGCGCGGAAGCGAGCAACGGATCCCTGGACACCCGTCGCTCGTAGGGTCGCGGGGTGGAGGAGGTGCGCGGGCTTACCCACGTCCGAACGCCGGGCAAACCCGGGGTCCGCATTCATCTGAAATTTTACTGCAATAGGGGTATCCTCGCTCGGTAACACTCGCTGCGATACCCTATTTGCAAAAATGTAGTACAAAAGCGTCCCGGACGCTCGGCCTGCGGCCTCACGTCCGGTGGACCGCGCTCCCTGCGGTCGCGCGGACGCCGGTGCACAGTACAGGCTGGTGATTGCGAACGCTGGTCGCCAATATCCACCTCATCTGGCAAGAAAGGCGTGCGAGAGACAGAGCGTGTAGTCCGCAGAGTACGCGCGATCTCTTTTGAGAGCGTTAGAACGTGTCGGGAGGGATCTGTTCCCTATTGTTGCGGAGTAATCGAACCACCGGTTCGATTTCTTCCCAGTTTGACCCCTTTACGATCGTTCCGTGGTCCCTGTTCCACCCAATGTAGTCCATGTCGTCGAGTCTTGGAAGATGGGTGTGGATGAGCTGAACCTCTAGTTTCTCGTCCTCTCGAGGATCGTTCTTCGCGACGACTGCTGATAGTTTCACGGGATTGTGATCCAGTAATAACACAAGTATATGCCGCCGCGCTTGGTCCCGGAGTGCATCTGCAACTTGATCAAACCCCATTCTAGCTCTCACATGCGTACAGAGGTTCCCCACCCGGTTCCCTTCGGTGCATGGTAGACAATGTCGCTAATCAATCGCACCCGTGGCGGTGATCTGCACGCCCCTTTCGAGGCGGGCTGTTGAGACGATCAGGATTCCTGGGTTGGCTCGAACTCCTCCGTGAGTTCCTCTTCCATCATGATGAGCGTGTTTTCAGTGAGTGTCTCGATCGCACGGCGTAGTCGCTCTGTCACGGCCTGATCCGAGATGTCAAGATCATCGGCCAGATCCTGCGTTGACATCCGTCGCGGGATCGAGTAGTAGCCACCGTGGACAGCGCGTATGAGCGTTTCACGCTGGGCTTTTGTCACCCCGTACCACATACCAGTCCCCGGCCGAACGGGATTGTACACGCGTCCGACTTCGAGGGGGACGTGGGCGTTCGAGCAGTATTCTTGAAATCCACTGAGCGTCTCGTGGGTTGGAAACCGAATCTCGAATTCCCACGTGTCGGTCGTTCCGGTGGCGCTCAGAAGCTGTCCTTCGAGTTCGATGATGCCCTGAAAGAAGACGTCGCGGGCCACGTTCCAGTCCAGTGAATACAGTCGCTCGCCGTCGTGTCGCGTCATCTCGATAATGCGGTCGACCGACGGATGATTCTCGACGTTTTCCTCGAACGATTCGCGGACCTCGTCGCTCACCGAGAAAAACGGGACGGCTTTCTCACCCAGCGGGACCATGTTTTCGAGCTCGATCGTCCCACCGACTTCCAATTCGAGGATCCGACCGAGCTCGAACGAGCTGGCTGGGATCCGAAGATGCGCGATGACGGCCATTCCTTGCTAGAAAGTCGGGTCCGAGACGGGTAAATATGGCTGGCCTGGTGTACCATCCCCGACTAGGCAGCATGGTGTACCATGCAGAACGGCAGACATATGGTCGTGGCACCCCTCTAAATTACTGGACCGAATGCCCTGCGCGAAGTGTGACCCTGGTGGTGTTGATGTGGTCGTGGCTTAGCCCCCATATCTTCGGGTTGAGGATCGTGGCCCATTCACCATGACACGCGATCAATTTCATGACGTTTCGATCTCCAGTGCTGCCGAGTTCGAAGCTGTACTCGCCGAGGCAGTCGAGAAGGCCATCAAGGCTGACGTGGACGTCCGCGGTGCCTGGGAGTTTCGAACGCGAGGATCGACACACGACTGGGAAGTAGAGATCGTCGAACTGGCGAAGGATTTCGACGACGAAGACGAATAGCGATAACTGCGAGCCGGGGGTGATATCAACGGGGCCAGGGACTCTCGCGGACGCCGCCGCGAGTTTTCGGACAACCGTTATTCAGTTGGCGATCCTATTCTGAGCATGGATGAGTATACGGCCGTCTTCGATATCGATTCGAAAACGGACGCGTACGCCGTCAAGCGCCTGATGAACCGTCTGTACGATTCGCTCCGAGAGGAATCCCGGACGCGACGCGAGGGGTCGAACGATTCGACGGAGATGTTGGCGCAGTTCGAGACGATCCGCGATGCTGCGCGAAGGCCAACGTCCGGTAGATTGACGTTGATATACGAGTCTCAGGACGAAGAATTTGAAGGGTGAACGGACGCTATAGTATTGGTTCTCTGCAGGATACGCGCTCTGTATTCAGCAACCAGCTCACACCAGTATTCACCTCTGATAGAATTCATAGCGGTCAGTGGGCACACGCATTGAGCAGATTTTTCGGCCGTCCGTTTGCCGAGCGCCGAGCGGGAGGCAGTACACCCGTGCGGTTGAATCCGGCTTAGAACCGTTAAACGCCGGCAGGAGAAGTTCTGACGCGCTCTCAATGTCGTGGGAACAGGGTTTGCTCAGGGTGACGCCCAGGTCGGGCAGTGACCGAGGACGTGAAAGAGATCAGTCGTCGGCCGCCGGCTCTGCGAGCGCGTCCACGTTCGAGAGTTCGAGGCCGCCGCCGATGGTCCGGTTGGGATACGGCATGTTGATGTCTTCGGCGTCGAAGCGCTCCTTGACCGCCTGGACGTACTCGCCGCGGGTCTTGACGAAGTCACCGCGCGACGGGTTGTCGATCCAGATACGGGACTGCAGGCCGACCGAGGAGTCGCCGAGTTCGACCAGGCGCACGGACGGCGCGGGGTCCTCCATGATCTCGTCGTGGGCCTCGGCTTCCTCGACGATGATCTCGGTGGCTCTGTCGATGTCGTCGTCGTAGCCGATGCCGAAGACGAACTTGAGACGGAGTTGCTCCTTGGCGACGGGGTTCTTGATGACGCCATCGGTGAGCACGGAGTTCGGCACGGTCAGGAGTTCGTTGTCGAACGTGCGCACGCGGGTGACCCGGAGGCTGATGTCCTCGACGACGCCGGACTGGTCGTCCCACTCGATCCAGTCGCCGATGCGGAACGGCCTGTCCGTGAAGATGAACACGCCGGCGACGAAGTTGGCGATGACGTCCTGCATGGCGAAGCCGATGGCCAGCGTGGCCGCCGCCGCGACGGTCGCGAGCGACTGCAAGAAGTCGCCGTACCCGGCGAGTGCGAAAGCGACAGACACTGCGACAAAGACGATGAGGATGCGCGTGATCTTGACGAGCGGTTTCCGCGCGTGGGCGTCGAGTCCGCGGCCGTTCAGGACGCGACTGATCAGCGGACTGACGGTGAGCCGGCCGACGAAGTACAGGGCGAAAAAGGAGACGACGAACGTGATCGCCGACCCGATGGCGCCGGCGAACTCGCCGGGGACTCCAGCTCGGGTGAGGAGTTCGGCGACTACTGTCGACCCGGTCTGGAGCGGGACCATTACCGCTCTAGCACCGCCGTGTGCCCCCGGGTCCTGACGAGGTCCGCGTTGACGGCCTCGGCGAGGTCTTCGGCCAGTTCCTCGGTCGTGGTCCCGCCCCGGGACGCGCGGAGGAACTTCACCTTCACGAGGTTCCGTTCGGCGAGCTGGTCGGAGAGTTCGTCGACGACTGCGTCGATACCGTTCTTGCCCACCCAGACGGTCACGTCGAGTTCGTGAATCCGCTGGCGGCGGTTCTGATCGGTCATCTTGTAGAGACGTGATGTGGCGGGGCCGTTAAAGGCTGTCCCAACTGGTTTGGGAGGCACGGCAGCAAGTCGCGAGGTGCGGCCAGTCAGTACGGATACCGAGTGTGTGCCCCACAGTCACAGGTGATCACGACGTGGCCGTCCTGCGTGCGGACCCGAGCGTTCGTTCCCGGGACGAGGTACGCGTCACAGCGGTCACAGGTGAAGCGCTTGAACTCGCGGGGGAGCGAGAGTCGGTTGCGCTCTGCGACCCGGCGGGCGCGGCGCACGTACTCGCGGGAGCGGTCGAGTTTGTCGTCGATGGTGGCCTCGCGTGCACGCTCCTGGAGGCGCTCGATCCGCTCGGCCGCGATGGTCTCCTCGCTGGGCATGGCAGGGTGTATCTGGCTCCGAGGCGCAGGCCAGTATAGGTTGCGCTCGGGCGTTCCGGTAGGATTTTCCCCCGAGGGGGTCTCGCCCCGCCTGTGCGCGCGCTCAACTACCTCGAACTCGAATCGCAACTCGACCGGAGCGGCATCGGCACGTCGGTCGACCAGCAACGTGCCGCACTCGCCGAAACCGACATCGAGGTGCTCACCTCGCCCTGGGCCGGCGGGAGCCCCGGCGACGGCCTCAGTGCCGCGCTCGCCGGCGACTGCCCGGTGGCCGACTTCGACGTCGCCCACTGCAACATGATCGGTCCCGGCACGGTCGCAGTTGCCCAGTACGCGCGCCGCAACGACGTCCCGCTGGTGCTCCACTCCCACGTCACCAAGGAGGACTTCGCGGAGAGTTTCCGGGGATCGAACTATCTGGCCGGCCCGCTCGGGCACTATCTCCGGTGGTTCTACTCCCAGGCAGACCTCGTCCTCTGCCCCAGCGAGTACACGAAACGCACGATCGAATCCTACCCCGTGGACGCGCCGATTCGCCCCATCAGCAACGGCGTCGACCTCGAATCACTGGAGGGCTACGAGGACCTCCGCGAGGAGTACCGCGAGCGGTTCGACCTGGAGGGAATGGTCGTGTTCGCCGTCGGGAACGTCTTCGAGCGCAAGGGGCTGACGACGTTCTGCCGGCTCGCCCAGGAGACCGACTACGAGTTCGCCTGGTTCGGTCCGTACGACTCGGGGCCACACGCCTCGAAGACCGTTCGCAAGTGGACGCAGAACCCGCCCGAGAACGTGACGTTCACCGGCTGGGTCGACGACATTCGGGGCGCGTTCGGCGCGGGCGACGTGTACTTGTTCCCGACGAAAGCCGAAAACCAGGGCATCGCCGTCCTGGAAGCGATGGCCTGCGAGAAGGCGGTCGTCCTGCGTGACATTCCGGTGTTCGAGGAGTTCTACACGCACGGCGAGGACTGCCTGAAGTGCGAGACGAGAGACGAGTTCCGGGACGCCCTCGAAGAACTGGCCGCGAACCCCGACCTGCGGGAGCGACTCGGGAAAAACGCACGGGCGACCGCTGAGGAACACGGGCTCGAGCGGGTCGGCAACCGACTGGCGAACATCTATCGGGAACTCAGTGATGACAACGCAACGCATTAAGCCCCGGTCCGAAAACAGGGGGACAACGATGCCCACCGTTGCCGTCTTCACCGACACGTATCTGCCGACGGTCAACGGCGTCACGTACACCGTCAAGACCTGGCGCGGTCGGTGGGAGGACCGCGGTGGCTCGATGCCGGTCGTCTATCCCGGCGCCGACGACTACGACCCGGCTCCCAACGAGTTTCCCGTCCGCTCCGTCTCCTTTCCGTTCTACGACGGGTACCACGCCGCGCTGCCGTCGATTCCCGAGGAGATCAACGGTGCAGACCCGGACCTCGTCCACACGCACACGCCGTTCGTCATGGGACTGGCTGGCCTCCACTACGCCCGCACGCACAACGTCCCGCTGGTCGCGTCGTATCACACGCCGACCGCCGAGTACGCCGACTACATCGCCGAGGGATGGCTCCGGCCGCCGGTCGAGAAGGCAGCGAAGGCGTACGAACGGTGGTACATGAACCGCGCGGAGATGGTCGTCGTCCCGAGCGAACCCGCTCGCCACCACCTCCGCGAGATGGGGGTCCGGACGCCGATCGAAGTCGTCCCGAACGGCGTCGACACAGACACGTTCGCTCCGGTCGACACCGAGCAGTTCCGGCGGGAGAACGACCTGAACACGGGCAAGCCACTCGTCGGCTACACCGGCCGCCACGGCTACGAGAAGCAACTCGATCTCATCGTCGAGGCGACCGACGGGATGGACGTCACGGTCGTCTTCGGCGGGGACGGCCCGGCGCGGGACCACCTGGAGGAGTTGGCGGCCGACTCGGACGCCGACGTTCGGTTCCTCGGCTTCCTCGACCGCGAGGACATGCCCGCGTTCTACTCGTCGCTCGACGCCTTCGCGTTCCCGAGCCCAGTCGAAACCCAGGGACTGGTCGCGCTGGAGGCCAACGCCTGCGGCACGCCGATCGCCGCCGTCGACGCCGGAGCGCTCTCGGACACGGTCGACACCGGCGTCACGGGCTACCGGGCACCGCCCGGAGACGCCGACGCCTTCGCCGACGTCATCGAACGCACGATCGCCGAACGCGAGACCCTCCGGGAGAACTGCCTGGACCGCCGCGAGCAGATCAGCGTCGAACACGCCGTCGACGTTCTCGACGACGTGTACGACATGCTGTTGTGAGTGACAGCTACCTAACAGTTGTTTGTAGCTGATTCGACACCATAGATAGCCAATGGCAACGCCCTCCATGCGTCAAATCGGGTTCAGCGTCGCACTCGCGTTCGTCCTCCTGGTCGCGGGACTGCCCCACGCCGCGAACACGAGTCGCGACAGATACGACTCCGAACGCTGCACGGAAATTCAGTACTGAAGCCACACTGACCGGCCGACTTCGCCAGCCGTACGTAGCCGAGTTTAGCGTGCGCCAGGCCAGGAAAACGGGTGACTACAGGGGATAACGGTACTCGCGTAACGAAGGCGAACGCCTCCGGAGAACAGTTAGTTTTCGAGCGCTTCGGCGATCCGTTCGAGGGTCCGTCGGACGTCGTGGACCTCGTCGCGGAGTTTGCGCACTTCGCGGACCATCTCTTCGCTGCTACCGCTGGACTCCTCGCGGCCGCGGCCTTCGCCACCGGGACCGCCCGGACTCATGCCGCCGGGGCCGCCCGGACCCATGCCGCCGGGGCCGCCACCGCCACCCATCATGCCGCCCATCATCTGTGCGAAGGGGTTGCCGCCGCCCATGCCGCCGGGGCCACCGCCACCGCCCATCATCTCTTCGAGGCGCTCCTCGCGGGAGCGCTCGGCGTCGTCGCCCTCGCCTTCTTCGGCGCGCTGCTGACGGATTTCCTCGACGCGCTCGCGGAAGGACTTCCCCTCGGATTCCGATTCCTCGCTGCCGCTGTCTGCTTCGGCCTCGGTGTCGGCGTCTGGAGAGTCGTCGTCTGCCATGGGAACGGGTTGGCGATGCCATCTGAAAAGGGTTGTCGTGTCTGCTGGTCACGTCGCCATCCGACGGACGAGCACAGAGAGCCCGACCGCACAGCCGAGGACGACGGCGAGGTTGAACGCGGCCTGGAAGACGGGGACGAAATCGGGAGCGACCCAGATGCCGATCGCGTTCGACGCCGAGAGGTAGAACCGAACCGTCGCGGTCAACGCGAGGAGGAGCAACGTGGCGAACGCGCCCCAGTAGAGGTAGCGAGTCGCGTCTTCGCCCACGAGACCACCGTCGCCGGGGTCGGGGAACTGAGACTGGTCGTCGTCGGTCGAATCTGGATCGGAGTTTGCCATGGGTTCGGAGTCAGCGTCGGTCATCGATCATCACCTCGTCGGGCGAGGAGGAACAGTCCGCCCAGGAGGCCGACGAGCGCCAGACCGGGACCGAATCCAGGTCCGCTGCCGGAGCTTTCGGGTGTCGGCGTCTCGCCGTACTCGTCAGGGGAGCTATCGGGTCCGCCGGTGTTGCGCTGGAAGTCCCCGACTGCCAGCCCGACTTCCCGCCGGGTCTGATTGACGGCGATCGTCTCGGAGGGATCGAGATTGGCCGCCGACCGCGCCGTCGCGACGATGACGTCGCCCTTCCAGAGGACGGCGTCGAGGTAGTAGTTGTAGTTCGCGGGGACAGTCAGCGTGGCGTGGGGGGTGGCCGTCGAGCCCGCCGGGATCTGACCGGCACGGACGACTTTCTCCGCGGCGAGGATGTTCGAGTCGGCTTGCCGGGCTTTCAGGACGAGTCGCATGTCACCGGACGGCGAATCACCGCCGTTGGTGAGATACGTCGAGACGTTCAGCGTCGTCTCACTGTCGGTCGTCGAGTCGATGGCGTACTCGATGACCGGCAGGGCGTTCGAGCCGCCGGCGAACTCGTGGAACGCGACGTTCGTTTCGGCGTAGCGCGGGACCAGATTGCCGACGCCCTCGACGGACGTCGACCCCGAGGAGCGCCGCTCACCGTCCCGGTAGACGACGGTGTCGATTCGATAGCCACCGGTGCGGTCGACGGTGAGATTCGCGGTGACGGGGACTTCGCGGTCGTCCGCGAGCCGACCGACGTCGACGGTTCGAGTCGTCTCGACCAGTCCCGACTGACGGCCCACGGCTCTGAAAAACACCGTCACGTTCTCGGACGGACCGCCGCTATGCTGGACGCGCGCTTCGACCGACAGCGGCACCGTCTCACCGCTGACCGCGCCGTGGGAAACCGCCATGTCCTGGAGCTGGAGGGCGTCGCGGTCGTCGGTCTCCGGCTCGGCGATGACGCCGGGAACGACGCTCGCGACCAGCAGGGCGATCAGAACGACGGCGACGAACCCGCCGACGAGCGGCCATTCTCGTTGCACGACCTGACCGACGAAATCGTCGTATATGTGTCTTGTGTGAGAATTGCCACGTTCGGCCGGCTAGCCGAACGCGCCGAGGCTGGACTGGAGGTCGCGATCAGTGCTCCCCTCGGTGCATTCGTAGCCCACGAGGTCGCGCATGTCCACGGCGTAGGTGCTGCCGCCATTGTCGAGCACGAGCACGCGACCCTGCGTGCCTCGGACCGTGCCGGTCAACAGCGTCTCCTCGACCGGGCGGTCCGAGAGGCGCAGTCCGTACTCGAAGTCGAACCGGTCGATGACGTCGAAGTCGGCCAGCAGGCCCTGCCAGGCCTCTGCGTCGACCTGGCGGTGGAGCCCGTCGATCTTCGTCGGCACCCGGACCCGGTCGACGAGGTCCATGGCGATCTCGGCCTCGAGTTGTCGGGCGACCCGGCCGTCTTTGACGGTGTGAACGTGGGCCGCTCTGTCGGCCCCCTGCTCGCGCAGGCGGGTTTCGAGTCGCCAGGAGCGCGTGACGCCCACCTTGAACGTCGCCGGAGCGAAGGCCGCCAGGTAGACGGCGTGTTCCTCCCGACAGGACGGCAGCGGGAGATCACAGGTGCCGACGCACCGGGCACAGGCCCACCGGCTGGTGTGTTCGTCGCAGTAGGGCGCCCCGTCGTTGGCACAGGCCTCGTGGCGGCCGTCCTGGATCGAGCCGGCACAGTGACGCTCGTCCAGGGTGGAGGCGAGTTCAGTTCCCGGCGTGAGGACCTGGCGGTCGAGGCCCTCGTCAGTCGAGAGCAAGAGCGCGGGATCGCCCTCGTCGTCGCCAGCACCGGTGTCGTACCCGACGATTTGCACGCCGAGGGCTACGAGACCGGCCCTAAAAATCACTTCCGTCCAGCGACGGCTGCTCTCAGTGTTCGTCCAGCAGTTCGCGGACGGCCTGGCGCACCGCGTCGTCGCTGGACTGGGCGGGTTCCCAGCCGAGCGCGGCCAACTTCTCGATCGAGAGGCGCATCCGGGGCACGTCGCCCACCCACCCGCGGTCGCCGCCGGTGAACTCGTACGCCGGATCGAGGCCCATCTCGTCGGCGACGATGTCGGCGATGGTGGTGACCGACGTGGTCGTCCGCGTTCCGAGGTTGTACACGTTGAAGTCCTTCTCGGCGTGTTCCACGACGTGACACATCGCGTCGATGCACTCGTCGATGTGGAGGTAGGACTTTTCCTGGCGGCCGTCGCCGAGGATTTCCAGGCTCTCGGGATCGTCCCGGAGCTTGTGGATGAAGTCCGGGATGACCGCGCCCTTCTGGAGGCGGGGGCCGACGATGTTGGCGAAGCGGTACACCCACGCGGTCATGTCGTGGCTCTTCGCGTAGACGGAGATGAGGCTCTCTTCGCCGAGTTTGCTCGCGCCGTAGATACTGATCGGCTCGAGCGGCGCGAAGTCCTCAGGCGTCGGGCGCGGCGCTTCCCCGTAGACAGTCGACGAGGAAGTGAAGGCGATGTTGTCGACGCCGACCTCGTCCATCCGTTCGAGGACGTTCTCGGTCAGGCGGTTGTTGAGCCGGTACTGCGCGACGTCGTCGCGGGCGGCGTTCTTGTCGGCGGCGAAGTGAAACACCATGTCGAGATCCGCGGTGATGGCTTCGGCGGCGACGGACTCGTCGGTGAGATCGCCCTCGACGAGTTCGACGTCGTCCGGCAACCACGCCGGATCACCGTTCGACAGGTCGTCGACCACACGCACCTCGTTGTCCGCGACGAGTCGGTCACAGAGGTGCGACCCCACGAACCCTGCGCCCCCCGTCACCAGCAGCCGCTTTCCAGAGAGATCCATGCCTGTGCTCGGACGGCACTTGCCAAGTGCTTTTGGAAGTCGGCCGACATCACCGACCGATCCCTGACTGACGATCCGTCTGCGCTCGAACGGAAGTCGCGTGCGCATCGAAGCCGCAAGTAAACGGTGATGAACAGTAGACCAGCGGGAAAGTAGTGTTTTCTTACCGCCACGAGCACGGCCGGTAACTACCACAGCGGCGATGAGCGGGAGGGTCGCGGTAAGTGGCCCTTACCGGCCGACGCTGTGGGGACGACGACGCTAAGCGATGAATCCGTTGACCTGGCTGACAGACTGGTTCGAACGCCGATACACGAAGCAGGCACTCGCGAGACTGTCGGCCGTCCTCGTGGTCGCGTTGCTCACGACGCAGCTGCTGTTCGTCTGGTATTTCGGCTCGGTAGGATTGTCGATGGGGAAGACGGCGTACAGCAACGACGACCGGACTGTCGTCGTCGACGCGTCCGAACTGCGCGAGATCGAACGTGAGTACAACACGACCCACGAGGAGGGCTGGTGTCTCTACGGGTCGAAAAACCGGACGCACATCCGCGTGACGGAGGTGGTCAGGGCACAGACGATATTCCAGCGCGAGGACCGGATCGCGTTCACCTGTATCCCCGAGACAGCGTCCCAGGTGGCTGCCGGGCAGAACCCCCGACTGATCGGGAACGTTCACAGCCACGTCGGGTACAACGAGAGTCACCTGAGCCGCCTCGACGTGATGCTGCTGGGCCGGGTCAGTCCCGTCGTCACGGTGATGGGCGTCTACACCGAACGGGACGGCGTGGAGTTTTTCACGACCGAGAGTCTGAACGAGCCCCTGGACAAAGAGACAGTCTGACTCGCCGTATCGAAACCCCCTAACCACAGACGACCGTTCGGGCGGGTATGCAGACCGAACCCGAAGTCGCGGTGCTCCGACTCGGCCACCGCCCGGGCCGCGACGAGCGCATCACCACGCACGTCGGCTTGACCGCGCGGGCGCTGGGGGCCGACCGCGTGATTCTGGCCGGCCAGGCCAGCAGTCGCGCGGACACCGTACTCGACATCACCGACCGCTTCGGCGGCCCCTTCGAGACCGAGACCGTCGAGTCCTGGCGACCGATCGTCCGCGACTGGGACGGCCGCGTCGTTCACCTCACGATGTACGGGCTCGAAGTCCAGGAGGTCGAAGCCGAGATCCGCGACGCGCATCAGGCCGACCGGCAGCCCCTCCTGGTGGTCGTCGGCGCCGAAAAGGTTCCCTTCGAGGTGTACGAGTGGGCCGACTGGAACGTCGCCGTCACCAACCAGCCCCACTCGGAGATCGCCTCGCTGGCCGTCTTTCTCGACAGGCTGTTCGAGGGGCGCGAACTCGACCGCGAGTGGGAGGACGCCGAAAAGGTCGTGATCCCGCAGGAAGTCGGCAAGCGCGTCGAAGCGCCGGCAGACGAGTAATCACGACGGGACGAACAGCCGGAAGGGACGGACGAGACGGCCCCCGATTCGAATGGCGTTATCCCGAACGAACGCCCAGGGACCGATCTTCGAGTCGTCGAGGTGCCACTCGCCATCGTCCTCGTAGGCGGTGCCCGCCCGCTCGTGGAACGCCAGCGCGTCGCGAACCCGGGATTCCGTCATGTCGCAGGCCGCGGCGAGTTCCGGCACCGTCTTCGGTCCGTCCTGCAGTTCGTCTGCGACGAGGTTCCCGACCTGCATCAGGAGCATCGCGTCAGTCGCTTTGATGTCCTCGTCGGAACTGCCGGGATGGTGCCCGGTGCGGAGGTTGTACACGGTGTCGAGCAGGAGCCAACCGCCGGTCGCGACGGCGGCGCCACCGAGAACGGGATCGTCGCCGGTCCGGAGCAGCACCGCGCCGATGCCGATGGGGAACAGACTGAAGACGAACAGCAGGTACCGTTCGTCGAGATCGGGAACGGCGCTAGCGACATCGAACGATTCCGTGAAGAGGGCGATCGCCGCCAGGACGCCGACGGTCTCCCAGGCCATCTCGAAGACGACCCGAAAGAGAACGAGGAGTCCGACGGCGTACAGGCCGCTGCGCAACGAGAGGCGGTCACGGACGGCAATCCGGAGGGGTCGAGTCATGGTTCGACTGTCGGGTAGAGGGTACCTGCGTGTTGCTGAGGGATTCCAGAGTGGAAAACACTCCGGTGCCTTTAAACGATTCACGCTCGGATAAACAGCCAATGGCTTTTGAGGAACTCCTGGAGGACCCGGTTATACAGAAGTACCTCCACGAACTGGTGGGACCGAAGGGGATGCCGGTCGCTGCGGCACCGCCGGACGGCGAGGTAACGGACGAGGAGCTCGCGGAGGAACTCGGCCTCGAACTCAACGACGTTCGCCGGGCGCTGTTCATTCTCTACGAGAACGACCTGGCGACTTACCGTCGTCTCCGCGACGAGGACTCCGGGTGGCTCACCTACCTCTGGACGTTCGAGTACGACAAGATCCCGGAGAAACTCGAAGAGGAGATGTACCGCCTCCTGGACGCGCTGGAACAGCGCCGCGAGTACGAGCGCGACAACGAGTTCTACCTCTGTGAGGTCTGTGGCATCCGCTTCGAGTTCGGCGAGGCGATGGACTTCGGGTTCGAGTGTCCCGAATGTGGCTCGCCCGTCGACGCGATGGAAAACACGCGGCTCGTCGACGCGATGGAGGAACGCGTCGCGGCACTCCGTGACGAGCTAAACGTCGAAACAGAGACTGAAGCCTGATGGTCGTCCTCGCAACGAAGCTGTACGTCGGTGGCGACGCCCGCGACCGGGCGCTCGATAGCCTGCGGTCGATGATCGACAACGAGGTCGGCGATCTGGACGTGACGGTCGACGTCGGAATCCGCGACGACGACTTCCCGTCGGTGACCGTCGACGGCGACGACGCGGTCGTCGCCCGGAACCTGCTCCGCGAGGAGTGGGGCGAGATCACCGCCCACTTCGAGTCCGGCGAAACCTACGTCGGCACGCTCGAAGGCTGGGACGAGGACGGATTCGTTCTCGACGCCGGCCAGGAAGTGCGGATTCCGGCCAGCGAACTCGGTCTCGGACAGGGAACGCCCGAGCAGATTCGCAAGCGCTACGGGCTGGTCCAGCACATGCCGCTCCGCTTCGTCTGGGACGAGCCGCCGCGTCTGGCCGACGAAGAACGTGATCGCCTGTACGACTGGACGCGTGGCGCTGGTCGGGTCAACGTCAACAGCGCGACGCGCTCGGAGATCCGCGCGACGGTCAACCGTGCGGGCCACGCCCAGGACATCGTGACCGTCGAGCGACTCGGACTGCTGGAGGGGAGCATCGTCTGTCGCGAGGAGACCGATCCGCCGGGGCTGCTGGCCAGCATCGGCGGGTACCTGCCGGCGGAGCTGCTCGCCGTGGTACCGTGACGCGACGGCGACTCCTCGTCGGCGTCGGCCTGCTCGCGGTCGTCGCGGCCCTCGCCGGGTGTTCGACGATTCTCGGCCCGGGCGAGCCCGATCCGGCGAAGATCGAGCAGAACGTCAGTTACGACTGGAACACGACCGCCAACGCGACGTTCAACGTCACGCGCAACGAGTACACCGCCGTGTACGCGATCGAGAACCGCTCGGAGATCGACCTCTACCAGCGTGACGCGCTGGGGACGAGACACCCCCTCGACGTCGAGGGCGTGAAGTTCCGGTATCCGAACGGCACGGTGACGAACGTCTCGGCCGAGAACGTCGAGTTGCAGCGAAAGAAAGCGATCGTCTCGCTGCCGGCCGACGACGGGAAACTCGCCTTCCGATCGCCGCGGTCGGGCAAACAGTTCGGCCTGCCGACCTTCGTCAGTGGCACCTACGAGGTGACGCTCCCGCCGGGCGCACGGGTCGGGGTCCCGATTCTCGCCCAGGTCAGTCCACGGGACTACGAGACGACGCTCGAAAACGACCGCGTGACGGTCGCGTGGAACGACGTTCAGTCCAGGTCGATTTCGGTCAGATGGTACCTCGCGCGGGACCTGCTGCTGTTCGGTGCCCTGTTCGCCCTCATGCTGGTGCTGGGCGCTATCGGCGTCCTCTATTACCTCCGGCAGATTCGCGAACTCGAACAACGACGTGAAGAAGTCGGGCTGGACGTCGACACCGGCGACGACTCCAACGACGGTGGACCGCCGCCCGGAATGGGGTGAACGCAGTCGGCGCGAATTCACGCAGGTGAATCGTCCGAAACCACTAATTGCTCCCATTCGTTGTCGGACACCGAATGCCCCTGCTTATCGACGTCCGGAAGCTCCGTATCATCAACGTGTTGATGGAAAGCGGGGCAGGCAACGTCGCGAACTCGCTCGAAACGCTCGCTGGACTCAACGCCGAGGTCGCCGTCAAGAGCCTCTCGCTGGTCACGCCCGGTGACATCCCCGAGGACATCGGCGACGAGTCGGTGTTCTCGGCGACGATCAACCTCACCGAGCCACCCTACGGCGACTTCATCATGACGTTCAACGAGGGCACCGCCGAGAGCATCGCCGAAGAGATGACCGGGACCCAAGTTGACGGCGAATTGACACAGCTGCAGGAGAGCGCGCTCCAGGAGATGTGCAACATCTTCACGTCGGGGTTCATCGACGGGATGGCGAACACGCTGGGGTCGTCGATCGAGATGGGGACGCCACAGCTCGAACACGGGACTGGGCGGAAGTTGATGGCGGACAACCTCTCGCACGTCAGAAATGACTCGCTGGCGGTCGTGCTGGACTCCCACGTCAACGTCACTGACCCGGGCACCGAGTTCCAGATCCGGATCTTCCTGATTCCCGACCCCGGCTCGTTCGTCAATCTGATCGACCACATGGACATGGACGACATCAGGACCGAAGAACTCGAGATCGAGGACGTCCTGGCCGACGTCGACGACTCGGACGACGACGCGGAGCCGGAGGACCTCGACACCGGACACACGGCGTTCGAAGATCTCTGAATCCGACCGGGGACGCCGCCGCGTCGACGGGCACCTGATGGACTTTTACCTGCGGCTCGCCAACCGGGAGACATGCGTGTCGCGCTGGTCACTGTGGGAGACGAGTTGCTCGCGGGGGACACGGTCAACACGAACGCCGCCTGGTTGGGGAGCCGCCTCGCCGAGCGCGGGGCGACCGTCGAACGGGTGACGGTCATTCCCGACCGGCTCGCCGAGATCGCCCGCGTGGTCAACGAGTACCGCGCGGAGTACGACGCCGTCGTCGTCACGGGCGGGCTGGGACCGACCCACGACGACGTGACGATGGACGGCGTCGCCGCTGCGTTCGGTCGCGACGTGGTCAAAAGCGAGGACGTCCTGGACTGGCTCGAAGAACACGGCGGGTACGCTCGCGAGGACCTGACCGAGGGAACCGCCGAGATTCCCGCGGGAGCCCGAATGCTCCCCAACCGGGCGGGCGTCGCCCCCGGCTGCGTCATCGATAGCGTGTACGTCCTGCCGGGCGTGCCCGACGAGATGAAAACGATGTTCGAAGACGTCGCCGACGAGTTCGAGGGAGCGCGTCGGTACACGGCGACGGTCGAGGCCGACGAGCCCGAGAGCGCGATGCTCGACCGCATCCGCGACGTCCGCGAGCGCTTCGACGTGAAGGTCGGGAGCTATCCCGGCGATCCCGTTCGCATCAAGTTCGAGAGCACGGACGAAGCCGCGGTCGATGCGGCGGCCGCCTGGCTCAGTGAGCGCGTCGATCCGCCGGAACCCGACGGGTGAGCGTCAGCGGTAGAAGTACGCCCACCAGGCGGCCACCAGAACGAGGCCCACGAGGCCGACCGCGGCTCCGGCACTGTTGATGATTCCCTCTTGCACACCGGCTCCGGTCGCGTTTGCGGCTTGTTCTGCGAGTACGACGTTCATAAGCGGCCGTTCCAACCCCTCCATCTTAACAATCCCGGACTCCGCCCGCCCAGTCCCACTGACAGTGGATTGATGCCAGCGGGGCGACACCGCTCGCGTATGCCCGCCTACGAACGGTCCCCTGCCAGTTCGTCTCGCGCGATCGACCGCTGGGACAGCGGCGTCGGCTGGCTCGCGCACCCGGACGAGGACGGCCGACGGGCGAGCCACGCCGTCGAGGCCGACGACGGCGTCTGGCTGCTCGATCCGCTGGACGTGCCCCGCCTCGACGACCTGCTCGCCGAGTTCGGAGACGTCGCCGGCGTGGCCGTCCTCTCGAGCTATCACGCCAGGGACGCCGGTGCCATCGCGAGGCGACACGACGTCGCCGTCCACGTCCCCCACTGGCTCGGCCGAGTCCCAGAGCGCGTCGACGCGCCCGTCGAGCGGTTCAACACCGAGCCCGGCGACTCCGGGTTCTCGGTTCGGCGCTGTGAACCGATTCCGGGCTGGGAGGAAGCGATCGCCTACCGCGAACGCGACGGGACGCTGTACGTCCCCGACCTCCTCGGCACGGCGCCCGGATACGCTGTCGGCGACGAGCGACTCGGCGTGTTTCTCACGCACCGCCTGTTCCCGCCACGGGAGGCACTCGGCGATCTGAGCCCTGAGCGCATCCTGTTCGGCCACGGCGAGGGAATACTCGACGAAGCCGCCGCCGCTCTCGACGACGCGCTGGCAGGCGCACGGCGTCGGTTCCCCCGTGCGCTCGTCACGACGTTGGGGACGAACGTCCGCTTGCTCCTCGGCGCGATGGGCGAGTGAGTCGCGGCCCGGACGCCTTTTGAGGGCGGCACGAGTATCGACTGGTAATGCGTCGTATCGGCGTCGTCGTCAATCCGATCGCGGGGATGGGTGGTCGCGTGGGGCTCAAGGGAACCGACGGGAAAGTCGACGAGGCCCGAGCGCGGGGCGCGGAACCGCGGGCGCCCGACCGCGCTCACGAAGCGCTCGAACGGCTCCAGGAACTGGCACCCGACACCGAGGTCCTGACCTACGGCGGGGCGATGGGGGCCGACGCCGTCCGCGCAGCGGGCTTCGAACCCGTCGTCGTCGGCGAACCGGCCGGCGAGGAGACGACGGCCGACGACACGCGACGGGCGGTCCGCGATCTGGTCGCCAACGACGTGCACCTCGTCCTGTTCGTCGGAGGCGACGGCACGGCCGTCGACGTGGCCGAAACCCTGGACGAACTCGGCGACGACACGCCCGTGCTCGGGGTGCCGGCTGGCGTGAAAGTCTATTCCGAGGTGTTCGGCGTCACGCCGCGCGCCGCGGGCCAGGTCGCGGCGTCCTACACCGACACCGAGACGGCCGAAGTCAACGACATCGACGAGGACGAGTACCGCGAGGGTGAGGTCCACACCGAACTGCGCGGCGTCGTCAGGGTGCCGGCGGCAGACCAGCGCCAGGCCAGCAAGCAACTCGGCGGCGGGACCGTCGAGAGTCTCGCCGAAGGCGTCGCCCGAGAAGCGCAGGCGGGCGTCACCTACGTTCTCGGTCCCGGCAGTACGGTCGGCGCGGTCAAGGACGCACTCGGATTCGAGGGCACCGCGCTCGGCGTCGACGTCTGGCGTGACGACGCCGTGCTCGTGGAGGACGGGAGCGAACGCGAGATTCTGGACGCGCTGGGCGACGAGAACGTCATCGTGGTCTCACCCATCGGCGGGCAGGGATTCGTCTTCGGCCGCGGCAATCAGCAACTCTCTCCCGACGTGATTCGCCGGTGCGACCTCGAAGTGGTCGCCTCGAAGCGGAAACTGGACGACATCGGCGTGTTGCGCGTCGACACAGGTGACCCCGAGTTAGACGACGAACTCCGCGGGTGGCTCCAGGTGCGCGTCGGTCGCTTCGAGCGCCGGCTGATGAAAGTGGTTTAGGAACACACCAGATCGCGGAACCATCACGAAGAGATATTATATTCCTCGGCGTCATAAGTGGTGTATAGACAAGATTAAGGGTGGCGACGACTGACAAAGGGCATATGGAAACCCGTAAGGTGCAACGACTCGGTCCGTCGACCCTCGCGATGACGCTCCCGGCCGAATGGGCCCAGGAGCACCACGTCGAGAAGGGCGACGAGGTCTCCCTCCGAATCGGCGGCAAAGGCACGCTGACGGTGATGCCAGAGTCAGTCCAGAGCGAAGAGTCGGAAGCCATCATCTACGCCGAGGATCTCGATGCGGACGCGGTCGAACGCGCGATCGTCGCCCAGTACGTGCTCGGGCGGCGCATCATCCACGTCGAAGCCGGCGAGGACGGCACGCTCAAGAGCGAACACATCAACGCCGTCTACAACGCCGAGACCCAGCTCATGGGCCTGGGCGTCATCGAAGAGACGCCCGAGCGGATCGCGATCCGCTGTTCGGTCGACCCCGAGGACTTCACGCTCGACAACCTCCTGGAACGGCTCGAGTCCACCGGCTCGACGATGCGCAACGAGGCAGTCAAGGCGCTCGCCCACGGCAATCCCGACCTCGCACAGCGCGCGCTCAACCGGGAGCGACAGGCCAACAAGATCTTCGTGCTCCTCCTGCGCCTGATCTTCACCGCCTACCAGAACCCGAACCTCGCCCGGGCGGTCGGGCTGGACAACGGCTTCCCGCTGATCGGCTACCGCTCGATCGCGAAGAACCTCGAACTCACCGCGGACAACGCCGAGGACATCGCCGAGATCGTCCTCGAGACCGACGGCCACACCCTGAACGTCGAGTCCTCGACGATGCGGCGCATCCGCGAGTTCACCGACCAGGTCAACGACATCACCGAGAAAGGTGTCGCGGCTGCCGTCAACCGCGACTACGACACCGCGATCGAGGTACGCGAACTGTACGCCGACATCGGCAACCGCGAGCAGGAAATCCTCTCGGACCTCCCGGAGATGGACAACCAGGACCTGCTCCGCGTCCGTGAGGTACTGGTCAGTCTTCAGCAGACCGCTCAGTACGCCGTGCGGAACGCCGAGATCGCGACGAACCTGGCGCTCAACGAAGAGTCGGTTCACACCACCATCAGGTGACGGCGCTCCCGGGCAGGCGCAACAGTGAGACTGCGCGGACCGAGCGGAACGCTCAGTCGGCAGTGGCCGAGTCGGATTCCCCCTCGGAACCCCTGTCGGCGCTCGTCGCTGTTTTCCGAACTGTCAGCGGGTTGCGCGTCGTGATCGAGCAGTCGAACGCGGGATGTTCCGCGAAGTGACGCACCAGCATGTGCCGGCGCGACCCCGTGATCCCCGTCCGACTGACGTCCTCGGCGGTGAACTCCGCCGGTAACCGCTCGAACAGTCGCCGCAGGTTCGCGAAGTCCTCGAACACCTTCGTGTTGCCCGCCGAATCGGCACTCCGACGGGAGACGACGTATTTGCCGTCTTCGCGGTGTTCGCCTGCGGTGTGCAGGAACTCGCGTTTCCGAGTCATCGCGTCCCCAATCGCGGCCTGGAGCTCGCGAGCCTGTTCGCGCGACAGTTCGTGCGTCTGGTCGCCGATAGTCACGAGGATCGATTCTCCCTGTGTCGTTACCCCTACCCCCCCATCGGGCTCTTCATCACCGTCGAAGAACTCGATCAGGAGCGGTAACACTCCGTGTCATGCGATACCACGTTTTCGCGGCAACGGATAAAACCCTACTGTGGGCGTGAACGGGGTCTTTAAAACCTAGCAACTAACAGATAGATATTCACGAGCCGAGCAGTCCGCCGTCGTCAGTCGCCGTCTCGGGCGTCGAACCGGTGTCGTCCCCGAACAGGCCACCGTCGTCGCCCGACGTGGTCGACCGGTCAGCCGTCGTGGTGCCGTCATCGGCAGCCGCCGTGTCCCGGGCAGTCGTCGTGTCGGCAGCCGAGGTCGAGGTCGATTGGTCGGTCTCGTCTTCTCGGCCGGGAGTCGGGGTCCGGTCAGCGCTGTCGTCGCTCGTGCTGGTATTGGCGGTCGTTTCGTTCTTGGTGCCGAAGATGTCCGTCTCGATGGTCCGCTCGTAATCGATCGGGTCCAGTGGAATCCGGAACGCCCCGACGCTCCCCAGCCCGGCGTTCGTTTCGGGATCGACGACGAGGTAGAAGTCGATCCGCAGGTCCGTGACCTGGTCGCGCTGCAGGTGGCTCACCCACCACTCGTCCAGCCGCTGGTTTCGCATCGCGGTCTCGGTCCGGAGCCGCTCGGTCGTACCGGGCATGACGGTCGCGACCTCCTCAGTGCTCCCTTCACCGACCGTCACGTTGTTCATCGTGATCGTGTAGCCGATCTCCGTGACCGCGTAGGGCCACGGTTTGGGGTTGTACACGTCGAAGCTCATGTTGATCGGCGTACGCTCGCGGGAGAGGCCCGCCTGATCCCACTGGGCGTTCGTCTCGTTGACGTACAGCACCGGGTCGGAGACGAACGCGCGGTTCGCGTTGATCGGGCGGGTTTCGGTCGAGTTGAACTGCCCGATGACGTCCGTCTCGACCTGCTTTTTCTGTGGGAGCGACACGGTTCTGCCTCCCAACGTCGATGAACGCACCGAGGCGTCGATCAGCACCTGGGTCTGCTCGCCGTTCGCGACGTGGGAGCGCCACCAGGCCGGGATGCGCTCGTTTCGCATGTACGTCGTAAAAGAGAGCGTCGAGTTCCCTCTGCCGACCTCGATGCCCTCTTTCTGTCCACTGGCCATCCGAACGTCGTTCATCGACACGGTGTAGTTGACGGTCGACCCGCCGAGCGAGACGCCGACCGGGTTCGGGTTCGAGACGACGAGGTCGGTGTGGATCGTCGTCGTCGAGTCGTTGACCGGGCCGAAACTGTTCTGGACGGCTGCGACCCCAGGGACGCCGAACAGGCCGAACAGAACGCCGAGTGCGACCACGACGGCGATCGAGAGCACGGCCGTCGCAGCGATCCGCGCAGTACTGCCGAGAAATTGGTCCTTGAGCCGAGACATACGCTTCGATACATCGGAGTAGAAGCGGTAGGATATGTCTTCTGGCCTGGAGTGTGCGGCCAGTCGGTAGTTCGATCGCAGGAATACGGAGGTGACAGGCAGTATCCGTATGAACTAAGTACGCGCTGGCGGAATCCAGCCCTAATGGCAGAAACCGGACTGCAGTCGGACAAATCGCTGGGACTCGGCCTCGTCTTCGGAGTCGTCGCCATCATCGGAGCGCTCGTGATGTTCATCGCCTCGGCGGACCAACTCACCACCGGCTGGGGGTTCGCACTCGCGATGATCGCGGGGTCGATCGCCGTCGCAGTGATCCACATTTTCTCGTGAACACGCTTCGTTTGTATCGGTAGGCACGCGACATTTACCGGAAACAAACCGTTAAAAGTCAGCACCGCCTAGTTCTGGTATGACCGATTACAGCGAGGAGGAACAACGCATTATAGAGCACCTCCGCGACCAGGTCGCTGGAGGTGAGTCGTACGTCCGCGCCAAAAACATCGCCGAGAGTATCGGCCTGTCCGCAAAGCAGGTCGGTGCTCGTCTGCCCCGGTTGGCAGAGAAATCCGACGAGGTCGAGATCGAAAAGTGGGGACGTGCGCGGTCGACCACCTGGCGAGTCACGCGCGCGTGATTACGCGCTGCGAGTCGAGTCGCACTCTTTTTTGACGCGGGACCCCAAGTGGGGGTATGACTGTCCGGGTCGAGCGAACGTTCGAGTTGCCGGCAGAGCCCGAGGAGGTATGGTCGTTCATCGCTGACCCGGAGAAGCGCGCCCGGCCGATCAGCGTCGTCACCGACTTCGAGCAGACCGGTGAGCACGCCGCGACCTGGTACCTCAAGCTCCCGATCCCCGTCGTCGACAGATCCATCGCCGTCGAGACGGAAGACACGCAGTTCGAACCGCCAACCGAGGTGGAGTTCGTCGGCCGCTCGAAGGTGATGCGCGTCGTCGGCGAACACGAACTGGAACCCATCGACGGCGGGACGCGCCTGATTACTCGTTTTACCGTCGACGGCAAACTCCCCGGCGTCGAGCGCTACTTCAAACGGAACATGGACCAGGAACTGCACAACATCGAACAGGCGCTGCTCGTGGATCTCGGAATCGAGGCCTAAGATGAAGCTCGCACTCGCACAACTGGCCATCGAGAGCGGCGACGTCTCCGAAAACGTCACGCGCGCACGAGACGCCATTGCCGACGCCGCTGCCGAAGGCGTCGACCTCGTTGCACTCCCCGAGGTCTTCAACGTCGGCTACTTCGCGTTCGACAGCTACAGCCGCCGCGCAGAGTCACTGGCCGGCCCGACGCTTGCGGAGATTTCTGCGACGGCCCGGGAACACGACGTGGCAGTGCTGGCCGGGAGCATCGTCGAGGACCTGGCTGCGACCGCCCGGGAGTCGGACGCCACAGTCCCGGCCACCGATGGGCTGGCCAACACCAGCGTCTTCTTCGACCGCGACGGAGAGCGGCAGGCGGTGTACCGGAAACGACACCTCTTCGGGTACGGGTCGGCCGAACAGGAGCTGCTCGTCCCCGGCGAGGCAGTCCCGACCGTCGAGTTCGAGGGGTTCACCGTCGGGATGACGACCTGTTACGACCTCCGGTTCCCGGAGCTGTATCGGCGACTGGTCGAAGCCGGCGCGACCCTGGTGCTCGTCCCGAGCGCGTGGCCCTATCCCCGCGTCGAGCACTGGCAGACGCTCCCCCGCACGCGGGCGATCGAGAACCAGTATTACGTGGCCACGATCAACGGGAGCGGAGCGTTCGACGACGCGACCCTGCTCGGTCGGTCGACAGTGTACGACCCGTGGGGGACTGTGCTCGCGAGCGCCGACGACGACCCGACGCTCGTGACCGCCACGATCGAACCGGACCGCGTCCAGGCGGTCCGCGACGAGTTCCCGGCGCTTCGGGACCGGCGAACCTAACCGAATATTTATTTTCTGGGGTGCCGTACCGATTGGTGCCGGTACGGCGCTTTTCACGTCACGACCGGCATCACAGGACGCACCCGCCTCGCTGCTCGGCCACCGTTGCGACGATGGCTGTCCGGACAGCCACCCAGTCGCAATCTGCCTCGTCCCGTCGGCGCGTCCCCGGCAGGGAGCGTCGGCCTGCCGGGACTTTCATCCTCACGGAATGACTTACTCGCGACGATCAGTCGCCGTCGTCGCTCGTCGTGATCTGGGCGGACAACCCCTGTGCCATCTCGATGTCCGTCGAGTTGTTCAGCGTCCACGCCGTTCGGTCGGTGACCGCCTCGATGACCTCCCGGGCAGAGGGCGACCCTTTCCCGGACTTCTTGACGCCGCCGAACGGGAGCTGGACCTCCGCGCCGATACACGGGAGGTTCGCGTACGCGAGGCCCACCTCGGCGTGGTCGCGGTAGTAGTTGAGCTGGCGGTAGTCCTCGCTGATGATCGCGCCCGCCAGTCCGTACGGGACGTCGTTGTGAATCTCGACGGCTCGCTCGACGTCCCCGCTGTAGGGAATCAACGCGACGTGGGGGCCGAACACCTCTTCTTTGAGACAGCGGAGTTCGGGATCGTACTCGGTCTCGTAGACGAACGGCCCGATCCAGTGGCCCTGTTCGTGTCCCTCGGGAATCTCGTCGTCGTCAAGGTCGGCGCGGTCCACGAGGACAGTCACGCCTTCCTCGCGCGCGAGGTCGTTGTACCGGTGGAACTTCTCGACCTGGCTCTCGTCGACGACCGGCCCCATGAACGTGTCCTCGTCGAGCGGGTCGCCGACGGCCACGTCCTCGGCGAGATCGACGAAGCGCGCTTTGAACTCGTCGTACACGTCCTCGTGGACGATCAGGCGCTCGCTGGAGACGCAGCGCTGGCCGGTGGTCTTGAACGAGGACATCACTGCCGAGTGGACCGCGACGTCCAGGTCCGCCTGTTCGGTGACGACGACGGCGTTCTTCCCGCCCATCTCGACGGACACCTCGCGACCGGGTTCGCCGCCGAGTTTCCCTGCGATCTTGTGCCCGACCTCTGCAGAACCCGTAAAGAGAACCGTCGGGACGCGCTCGTCCTCGACGATGGCGTTGCCGGCGTCGCCGAAGCCCTGGACCACGTTGAACACGCCGTCGGGAACCCCAGCGTCCGCGAACATTTCGGCGACGATCTGGCCACACCACGGGGTCTGCTCGGCGGGTTTCCAGACCACGGTGTTGCCTTCGACGAGCGCGACGGCCATGTGCCAGAACGGGATCGCGACCGGGAAGTTCCACGGCGTGATGCAGCCGACGACGCCCCGTGGTTTCCGCCGCATGTACGAGTCCTTGCTCGCGATCTCGGAGGGCACCACGTCGCCGTGAGGGTGGCGCGCGTTGCCGGCGGCCCACTCGACCATGTGGTACGCTTCGACGACGTCCGCGCGGCCCTCGCTGATCTCTTTGCCGCACTCTCTGGTGACGACTTCACCGAGTTCGTCCGTGCGCTCGCGCAGTTCGTGGTAGATGTCCCAGAGGTGTTCGGCCCGGTCGACGTACGACCGGTCGCGCCACGCCTCGAAGGCGTCGTCCGCCGCCGCGACTGCGCGCCGAACGTCTGCCTCTGTCGCACGGTGGAACTCGCCCAGCGACTCGCCGGTCGCGGGATCGGTGCTCTCGAACGTCTCGCTGCCGCTGCCCGCGACCCACTCGCCGTCGATGTACTGCTCGAACGGGGCCTGGCCTTCCTGACTCATAGAATCACCGGCAATGATTGCACACGCGAGGTGAAAAAGCCACTCCCGCGCGAACCTCACAGTTCGTCGTAAAATATTTGCCAACAGATTCCACCCTTGGTTTCAGGTACCTGGACGTTGAATCTCGGTTGCATGCGTCTCGATAGACGTGCCGTCCTCCGAATTGGTGGTGTATCACTGGCTGGACTCGTTGCCGGCTGTGCAGACCAGGGTGGGAACACGACCACGGAACCGAACGGCGCTTCAGCAGACACGACCGAACCGACGGGCGCAGGTGGAATGCAGACCGAGACGACGGAGACGACGGAGCCCACAGAATTGCCCACGGAAACCGACACGCAGACGACGCAGAACGCGACCGAGTCGCCCGCTGACACGACGACCGACACGAACGCCACGGAGACGACCCAGACGGCGACGCCGGAACCCGACGGACAGGTCGTCGACATCGACAACTTGGCGTTCGCGCCGATGGAGGTCTCAGTCGAACCAGGGACGGAAGTTCGCTGGGTCAACCGCGACGGGATTCCCCACGACGTCACGAGCGCCCAGTTCAACAGCGGTGCGACGCAGTGGGACTTCCAGGAAGAAGCCGAGGGTGGCGAAGAGATCAACTACACCTTCGACGATCCGGGGACCTACGAGTACTACTGCTCGATCCACGGCAAATCGACGATGTGCGGCGTGGTCCTCGTCGGCGACGCCAGCCGCGCCGGCTCGCTCCCGTGTGAATAAGTTCTGACCGACACCGCTCACGCCCCGTGCGGGCGTGTTGCAGCCTTTTCGATCTCGCCTTTGACCGCAGCGGCGTCGAAGCTGTGGTCCGGGCGGATGTTGACGAAATCCAGGAACTCGCGTGCCCCCAGGAGCTCCGCCGGCGAGTACGCGGACAGCGCCGCGTGAACCGTCTCTCGCGCGCCGATGTGGGGCGTCAGCGACCCGAGCGCACAGGCCACGTCGTAGGACCGGGCGTCGTCGATGCTCGCCTCGGAGACGCTCGTCGCGTCGATGAAGAACAGTTCACCGGCGGGCTGCCCGTCCGCCGAGGTCTCGCTCACGTCGCTCGCGGGACCGCCACCGGCGACGAGCACGTTCTCCTCGCGGAGGTCGCCGTGGGCGAGTCCGTTGTCGTGCATCGTCGCGAGGGCGTCGAACAGCGCCGGGGCGTACGCCGCCACTGTCGCCGAGTCGAGTTCGTCCAGCGTGCGGAACGCCGGCAGGTACTCCATGACGAGCACGCCGAGGCCGTCGACCTCGAACGCCTCCAGCGGCTCGGGGGCGTTGATCCCGAGTTCGCGCATCCGCTCGGTCGCGGCGAGTTCGTGTTCGGCCATCTCGACCGGCGCATCGAAGTGCTCGAAAAAGCCCTCGGTCCCGCTCGAAAAGGCGCCGAGGTTGCGTCCGGCCGTCAACAGCGCGTGGACGATGGAGTTCTGACCGGAGATGACCTTCACGAACACCTGTTCGTCGACCACCAGGGGCGTCGAGAGCCAGTTGTCGGCTTCGAGGAACTCGACGTCGCCCTCCGGGAGGTCGTACCGATCACACACCTCCTTCACGACGGGTTCGAGACGTGCCCACGAGAGCTGCCCGCGGAGCAGCCGACGAATAGCCATACACCCACTGGAACGACAGCCAGCGGTATATCCCTTCGGTCCAGCCGACCGCACAGAACTCGACAGCCACAAGTCATCACCGGCCGGCCCCTCTCGTATGGGAACGCCGCTCGACTCGCGCGCGGAGCAGGCACAGGAAGTCATCGACCGCCTCCACGAGGAGTATCCCGACTCGACGATCTCGCTGAACTTCTCCAATCGACTCGAACTGCTCGTCGCGGTCGTCCTCAGCGCCCAATGCACCGACGAACGCGTGAACAAAGTCACCGCCGACCTCTTCGAGAAGTACCAGTCCCCGGACGACTACGCCGAGGTCGACACGGACGAACTGGCCGAGGATCTCAACTCGGTGACCTACTACAACAACAAGGCGGGCTACATCACAGACGCCTGCCGGAAGATCAGAGACGAACACGACGGCGAGGTCCCGGACACGATGAGCGACCTCACCGACCTGCCGGGCGTCGGCCGGAAGACCGCGAACGTCGTCCTCCAGCACGGCCACGACGTCGTCGAGGGCATCGTCGTCGACACGCACGTCCAGCGGCTGACGCGTCGGCTCGGCATCACCGAGGAGGAGCGGCCGGAAGCCATCGAAACAGACCTGATGCCCCTCGTTCCCGACGACGAGTGGCAGGCCTTCACGCACCTGCTCATCAGTCACGGGCGCGCGACCTGTACGGCGCGCAATCCCGACTGTGGAGAGTGCGTCCTCGCGGACATCTGCCCGTCGGCCAAGGGAGACAGCGAGGTCGACCTCGCGAGCGGCGAGCCCTGGTGAGCCCGGTAAGGCCCCGCTACCAGACGGAACGAGCAGATTACCGCCCGCGATTCGATCGACGGAATCGGGACGGACGACTATCAGTGGAGGGACCAACTGGCCACTATCTTCTGAGTAACCCCCTGGAAGCCGAAAAAACAGTTAATGCAGTAGCAGGTCGCTACCTAATCGTAGGGTCGATAGGAAGACCTTACGAGACGAGGAACGGTCGACAGCACGGCATTCGGGACACCTCTCGGGCTGTTCCGACGTGGTATCACTTCACAGACGAGGTCGTGCATTGGAGGGCGGTATCGGACGCCATCGCGCTGTCTCGCTGTGCTGCCGGCCAGTCGTTCCACGCCGACCCAGTTGTTTCGGAGCGAACCACTAGGAGACGCAATCGGCACTCACGCCATCACCGCGATTCGACGCTGCCACACACAGTGTACCTCTCTCATCTCCCCTCGAATTCTCCGTTTCCCTCCCGCTGACGAGTCGGTCGGGCCCCCGACCGACGACCCCCAGGCCAGGACGCGTGGTCTCCTCCCGTCAACTGACGAGCCAGTATTTCATGAGGTATCGGGCAACCCCGACCAGATACGCGAGTATCCAGAAGAAGACGTAGCCGAACACGCCGATACGGATCCGTCGTCGGAAGAACTGCAGGCGGTCCGAACCGATCTCGTCCAACAGGACGTCTTCGTCGTAGTCGTGATAGAGGTCGTGTTCCCACTTCGCGCGGAACACGCGCACGATGCCCGTGAACCCGAACGCCAGCATGGCGTACGCCTGGAGACCGAGGAACGCGTGGATCGCCGCGAACCCGTTGAGTTGCTCGACGAGTCGCGGGAGCATCCACCCGAGCAGCGGGACGGTCGTGAGCGTGAGTCCAGTCGCGATGAACTTCAGATGGTGAGTGAGAACGCCCCAGGTGACCTCGTCGGCGTCGATCATGATCCAGGCGCCGTACAGAAAGCAGGGAAAACTGAGCGTCACCGAGACGAGAACGCCCGTCGCGATCGTCCCGTCCGACAGGGCCATGCCCGGCGGTACGGACGAAGTCCGTTAAAGCGTGCCGGAACGGGCGTGTCAGAGCACCCGGAACAGTACTCCCCTGGCGAGCAGCGCTGCCGCGAAAGTTGTCGGTCCGCTGGCGGCGCTGGCAACCGTCACGCTAAGGAACGTCGCGTCCTAACGATCCGGTAATGAGTGACGCCTCCGACGACCGCGTCGGTGATGACGAGCGGGAGGCCAGCGACCGCGAGGACTCGACGGAGGAGCTCTCGACCGAACAGCTCCGCCAGCAGGTCGAGGAGAAGTACGACTTCGAGAACTTCGGCCCCGACGACATGGCAGAGATGAGCGCCGACGAGTGGGAGGCAGCGTTCGATCCCGACACGTGGATCACGGGCGAGGAACTGCTCGACCGCGTCGAAGCCGACCTGAAGTACAGGGTCGCCATCCGCGACGTGTTCGCGCGCGTCGAACGGCTCGACGACGGGCGGATCGTGGCCTACTCCGACGAGGGGTACGCGACGGTCAACCCCGACGGCTCCGTCGAGGGACAGGGGACCGTCCTGCGGGACGTCGAGCCCGTCGTCGCGTTGTGTTCCATGGACGACTACGACGTCCCGGACATGCCGGACGGCGAGGTCCTCCCCGACCCCGCCGACGTCGCGGAAGGGAGCGGGGAACTCGGCAATCTCGTCTTGCAGGCCATCGCCGGCGTGCAGGTGCTGGCCGGTATCGGGTTGCTCCTGTCGTGGGTCCTGTTCGCCCTCGGCGTCCTGCAGCCGCCGACGACCCGCGTCGGGCAGGACCTGAACTTGACGCTGATGGTGCTGGCCGGGTTGGCGTTCCTGGTGATCGGGTTCGTGCTGTTCGCGACCGTCGCGAACGCTCGGCTGTCCGACAAGTTCCGGGCCGAGGAGTACCGCAACCGACTGCGCGCGATCGGGATGGAATCGGGCGAACGCCCGGACTTCCTCCCAGTCGAGGACGGGGAGTGGACCGGCGACGAACCGAACCGTCTGGAGACGGGGACGGACACTGCGGACGAATAAGGCGTCTGGGAGCCGCAACCACGCGCATGCAAGCGACGGAGACGAGCGACTCGCCTGGCGAGACGGACGGGGATTCCGAAACAGCACGTGAGTAGTTCATCGCCGGTGCTGGGGGCGTATTCGGTGGGTTTATACAAAGCCAGTTCTGAGTTCTCAATTGTATATGAACAGGCGGGACTTTCTCCGAACAGCCGGCGGGGCTGCCGGCGGTACCGCCGCCGTGTCTGCTGGTGCAGGCACAGCCGTCGCTCAAGAAGGTAACGCGAGCAGCGGTAACGCAACCAGCGGCAATGAGACAGGCGGCGGTGGCGGTGGCAGCGCACCCACGGGTCCGCCGGACCTCGGTGGCTACCTGGACGGCGCGAACAACTACTCCGGCTCCGTCGCCGACAAGACGGGCCAGTCGGAAGTGACCGTGGAAGTCGGTGCCGGTGACGGCGGCCTGGCGTTCGGGCCGGCTGCAGTCCACGTCGACAACGGCGCGACGGTCAAGTTCGAGTGGACGGGCGAAGGTGGCGCGCACAACGTCGTCGCCGAGGACGGCTCTTTCGAGTCGGGCTCGCCGACGGCGTCGGCCGGCGTCAACTTCGAGCACACGTTCAACTCCGACGGCGTCTACAACTACTACTGCAACCCACACAAGGCGAGCGGAATGCTGGGTTCGATCGTCGTCGGGACCGACTACCCGACCAAAGCCGCCAGCAGCGGCGGCGGCGGACATCAGGCCAACACCGACCCGACGCACATGGGCGTGCCGTTCCAGGCACACTGGGTCGGGATCGCGACGATCCTGATGATGTTCGTGTCGCTGATCTTCACGTTCTTCCTGCTGAAGTACGGTGAATCACCGCACACGAAGGGAGGTAACGACTAACATGGCATCCGAAGGTAGCAGTTACGGAGACATTCACAGGTACGAACCGCCACGCGAGAGCACGGCAGCGGCGCTCGCGATCGTCCTCCTGACGGTCGTCGAAGTCGTGTTCGTCGGTCTGTTCACCTACGGACTCATCTCCGGGTGGGCACTGACCGAGTTCGGGAACATGTACATGGGCGGTATCCTGGCGATCATCTTCATCGACCTGGCGTTCATCCTCATGCTGTACCGGAAGGAGTTCCTGCCGGACGTGATGATCGTCAAGAAACGCCGACGCAAGTGGGAGGACCTCTACGTCCGCTCTGACGACATGGAAGGGACGCCGTTCATGGAAGAACCCTGGGAGGGCGTCAAGAAGGCTCTCTACCCCTACTACAAGAAATAAACCATGCCACTAGACGAAGACAAATATCCGAAAGAGACAGGACGTCGCCGCTTCGTGAAAGGCGTCGTCGGAAGCGCAGCGCTCGCAAGTGTCGGCGTCGGTGGCGCGGCCGCCCTCGATACGGCGACCTCGCCCTCCGGTGTCGGTGGGGGTATCACCCAGTTCGTCGGCATCGAGAACACCGACGGCCCGGCTCCCCGCGGCATGCCGATCATCCCCCTCGAGATCGACTCCGACGGGGCGCTCAAAGGCCTCTGGCCGGAAGTCCAGGAGGAAACGCAGTCTGGTCGCACAGTCAAAGTCGCGAAGACGGACGTCGGCGGAGTTACCTACTCCAACGCCTGGTTCCAGTACTGCGGCGTCCAGAACTACGAGGGACTCGCACCGTCGGCCGATCAGGACAACTTCTTCCGTTCGAATCCCTCGCCGACCCTCGAGTGGCAGAAAGAGCTCGAGGGCGGCGCCAAACTGACCGTCGACGACTTCTCGGACTACGAGGAGTGGGGCAACAACATCGGGAAGTCCGGCGTCGGCAAGCCCGCCGAGGCCACGTGGCGCTCTGACGGTGACGTCCAGACGATCCCGGTGCAGGTCATCCGCAGCAAGCGCGTCGAGCAGATGGCCAACGGCGAAGGGAAGTACAGCGAACTCCCGAGCGACGTCAAGAACTTCCTGAGCGCCGCGACCGACCAGGGCTTCATGGCCTGGCTGAACAAGTGTACCCACTTCTGCTGTGTTCCCGGCTTCAAGACCTACGAGGGGAGTTCGAAGTTCGGCGCCGAGAACGAAGTGTACTGCCAGTGCCACCAGTCGATCTACGACCCGTTCAGCCCGGTGAGCAAATCGTTCGTTGCACTGCCGCGGCCGGAGTCCGACGGCGGCAGCGAAGGAGGCGAATAGCATGAGTCTCGAGAAGAAAGACGAACACGACCACAAAGGCTGGATGGAGTCGCGCGACCTCACCGCAGTCGAGACGCGCTATCTGGCCATCCTGATGTGGCTCGACAAACGCCTCCGCCTCGTCGACTACCTGGAGCTGCTGGAGGACATGTACTACAAGGTCAACCTCCAGATGCCCAAGAGCCACACGGAGCAGTACGGACTCGACAACAAGTTCTGGTACTGGTACCCGCTGTACGCGCTCGGGTCGTTCTCGACGTTAGCGTATCTCGTCGCAGCGACCTCCGGCGCGTTACTGGGATTCTACTACGCACCCGCTGCGGCCGGGGCGACTGGTGACCCGACCGTCGCGTACGCGTCGGTCACCTCGATCATGACCGACCTGAACTTCGGGTACATGCTCCGGAGTATTCACCGGTGGGCCGCACAGGTGATGACGGCGGCAGTGTTCCTGCACATGCTTCGCGTCTACTTCACGGGCGCGTACAAGGAACCGCGTGAGCTGAACTGGATCCTCGGCATCGTCCTCATCTCGATGACGATGGTGTTCGGATACAGTGGCTACCTGCTTCCCTGGAACCAGCTGTCGTTCTGGGCGGGTCAGATCGGCGTCGAAATGGCACTCTCCATCCCGATGGCCGGAGAGTGGGTCGCACAGCTGTTGTTCGGCGGATTCACGCTGACGCAGGCCACGTTGCAACGGATGTACATCCTGCACGTGTTCTTCCTGCCGTTCGTCGTGACCATGCTGATCGCGATCCACATCGGCATCGTCTGGATGCAGGGCATCGCGGAACCCCACTAAAACCATGAGTGAGGACAACACCACCAAGACTGACGGCGGAACCGGTATCGTCCCGCCGGACGACGAGACGCCCACCTGGAGCGAGCGCAAGGAGCGCTCCCAGGGGCTCTCCCGGCTGACCTACGAGTACTTCGAGCGCGCACGCCGCGAGGATCAGGACCTGCGCCAGGAGTCGAGTTACGTCGAGCGCGACGTGCTCGGCTTCCCGGCCTGGCCCCACGAGATGATCCGGAACCTCTCGCTGACGAGTTTCTTCATCGGCATGATCCTGTTTCTCTCGGCGACGCTGCCGCCGGAGATGCTGCCGCCGGCCAACGCGTCGTCCACGCCGGCAGTCATTCTGCCCGACTGGTACCTGTACTGGTCGTTCGGGCTGCTGAAACTCGGTCCGCTCAATCCCGAGCTGGCCCTGCTGGGCGGGAAGAAGCTGATGGCAGACCGTACCTACGGTGTGCTGGCGAACCTCGTCGTCGTCGGGTTCATCACGATCGTGCCCTTCCTGAACAAGGGGAGCGCGCGCCGACCGGTCGAACAGCCGTTCTGGGCGTCCGTCGGCGTCTTCGGCGTCGTGTTCGCGTTCACGATCGCAGCGCTGTCGGTCAAGAACCTGGTGCCCATCGACGCGCACCTGCTCTTCGACCTGACGTTCCTGCTGCCGTTCGTGTTCGGCTTCATGAGCTACGCGGTGCTCAAGTCGATGCGCGAGGGGTACATGTTCACCCTCAACCGTCGCTACTACCGTCTGCGCCCGCCGAAGTAACGACACCCTGTTTTCGATGACTTCTGACGATTCCACGTCCGACCAGCCGTCCGACTCAGCATCGCCCGACGAATCGATCGCGCAGCGTCGCGACGGTGACGCCGATGACTCGAAGAGCGGCCGGGACGTCGAGGTTCCGATGCGCGTCTACAAGGCCGTCACGGTGTTCACGACGCTGTTCGCGGTCGTGACCGTCGTCGTCGGGTTCGCGTTGCTGGACCTGGCGACCGACCGCGCGCGGGCAGCGCTCTCTGAGATCGATCCGGTGCTGGCGCTCGTGGGGATCGCATTAATCCTCGGTGGGGCAGCGGCTTACGCGTTCTCGACGCGGTTCCGGGCGGAAGGAATGGGAAAGCCTAAAGACGACACCGACGAAGACTCAGATAATGGCTGATGAATTCGCCAAGGGCTTCGGCATTCTGACGACGGCCGGGCTCGGCTGGATGGTCCTGGCGGGCTGGTTTACGACAGCGAGTTTCGAAGAGGGGCAGCTGTTGGCACCCCCGCCGGAGAATCCGGACATGTACGGGCAGATAGCGTTGCTCCTGAAGGACGCGCTGTTCTGGTTCGCCATCCTCGGCGCACTGACGTTCTGGGTCGTCATCCCGGCGATCGACCAGGCGCGCGAAGCACTGTCCGAGCGCGGTAACTGAGGCCCCGTTCCGGCCACTCGTTTTTCGACACCTAGCGACCGACAGCAGCGGTTGTTCCCAGGACACGACAACAGCGGGAACGACCACTTCAGGAAGAGCGTGACCCGCCGGCGACTCGACGGTCTCGGCACAACAGCAGGCAGGACAGTTCAGCCCTCACGCTCGAAGCGCGACGAACAAACGGGACACGCCGACACTGAACTCCCACGAAACTGGCTTTGAATCCGGTCTCCGGTTCGACCCATCTCTCGGTGGCAACCGATTCGCTGCGATTGCGGACGACAACGTGGCGCGTGGCTCAAAGTCCGGGCGATACCCACGACATCTCTCAGAGGAACGCACAGAACCGGACAGACGAGAGTGAATCCAGCTGATCGTTGCGAAGCGGGCCAGATCGGTCACGGTGGAGATCGCTGTGACACTCGACCAGACGGGAGTGAAAGCGAGTAGACTGCGAGACCGGAGTCTCACGCGTCGGGAAAACGGGAAAAGCGGAGACCGCTCAGATGATGGCCGACCAGATCGGTTTGATGAGGAAGAACAGCGACTGGTAGCTCACGTACATCAGCGCTAGGATGGACGCTGCGATCGCGCCTTTGGGTCGTTCGATCGGGATGCCGCGGCGGGCTTCGACCTTGCGGGACTCGAACTCGAAGAAGTCGGTGAGGAACAGGCCCACCACGAGCGCGGACGCGACCATGCCGCCGTGGTAATGCAGCGTCGTGTAGTAGAACGCCGCAAGCACGAGCGCGAGGTTCGAGGCGACGTGGAGCGGACTGCGGCTGACCGCCTCAGCGCCGCCTTCGTCGGCTTGCTTCACGTGTTTTCGATGCTGATACGCGCGCGTCCCGATGTTGACCACCGCGAGTGCCAGAAGGACGTACTCGATCTGGCCGCCGAGAACCGTATCCAGCGGTCCGAAGAGTGTCACCGATGGTGCTGCCATACTCGCACCTTCCCACCTGATACATTAGAGTTTTTCCAATCCAATCGGCAAACGCCCGCGATAACTCGACCTGTCGTCCGGTCGATTCGGCCGGTCACTCGGACCGCGCGAACGACGACCGGCTCTGTGGCACCGTTCGGATCGAAAGCGAGTCCACGCGGGCGATCGACAGCGGCGTGTGCGGCGGGACTCGCTCAGCCCGGCGATCGTCGGCGAGCAACTCGACGGGAACCTCGTCGCGTTCGATCGTCAGCGTCACGTCGCCCGTCGGCAGGACCCAGTGATCGGCGCTGGTCGCGAACGGAGCGACCGGGACGACGCTGACGACGTCAGTCCCGCGGGCGACGACGGGCGCACCGACCGACCGCCCGTACCCGTGGGTGCCGGCGGGCGTCGAGACGACGACGCCATCGGCCCGGAACTGCGCGACGAGGTCGCCGCCGGACCGAACGGCGTACTCCGAGATGCGCGCCGGTTCCGCGGTCACGAGCATCACGTCACACAGCGCGCGCGCCCGCTCGGTCTCGCCTTCGAGCGCGGCCAGCACCGGCCGAGCGTGCGTCCCGCCCTCGTCGGCGAGGAGCGCGTCGACGGCCGCCGGGACCGCACTGAGCGGAACGGACTCGACGCCCGGCCCCGCGTTCACCGGGAGAACGGGGACATCGGGCGTCGGCTCCAGGGCTGCGAGTTCGAGAAGATGCGCCTGGCCTACCGTGACCAGCACGTCGGGGTCGCCAGCGAGGACGGTCGTCAGGTCGCCCAGTCGGTGCCGGCCGCCCGCTGCCTCGATTGCAGACCGGACCGAATCGGTCCGGTCGCCGACGACACCGACGACCGACGACTCCGCTGGGGTACCCATTATCCGGGTACAGGCACCCGGCCGGCAAAAACGTGGGGACTTCCGGCCGGCTCACTCGGCGTACGGCCAGTCGCCCGTCACGCGCATCCCTTCGGCGAGCCCCTGGGCGTCGAGGTTCGCAGCGACCGCGTCCGGATCGGCGTGTGGAATCTCGCGGTCGGCGCCCGCGAGTTCGACCACGAGGTCGGTCAGGAGAATTGCGCTCTCCCGGAGGTCGCGGGAGTCGAGTTTGTCGAGCGTGTCCGCGTGCGTGTGTCCCCACCCGCGCCCGCGCTCGGCGGTTTCGCTTTTGACCCAGCACGCGGGCACGCCCCACTGGGCGTACGACCAGTGGTCGCTGTGCGGCCCGAGTCGCGGGTCGACGGTGATCGGATGGTCGAACCGGTCGCTGACCGTCCGCACTGCCTCGGTCAGCGCGTCGGACCCGTGGGTTTTCGCCCGAAGCGTCCGTCCGCGGAGCACGCCGTCGAGGTTGACCACGGCGCGGATCTCGTCGCGGTCGGTCCGCTCGGCGTGATGGGCCGATCCCAGGAGTCCGACCTCTTCGGCCCCGAAGCAGACGACGTGGACGCGCGTGTCCAGTTCGTCCTCGCGGGCCGCCAGGGCCCGAACCACCTCGACGACAGTGGCAGTCCCCGCACCGTTGTCCATGGCTCCTTCGCTGATGTCGTGTGCGTCCACGTGGCTGGTCAACAGCAGTTGCTCGTCTGTCTCGGGGCCCAGTTCGGCGTGGACGTTCTGACTCGTCGCCGGCCCGGTCTCGACGTCGACGGTGACGGTGACGTCCGTCCCCTCGAACCGACGTGCGAGCCGGTGACCGACCTCCTTGCTGACGCCGACGGCCGGAATCTCACCGAGAGGGGCCTCGCTCGTGCCGACGCTCCCGGTCGGCGGGAGACAGCCGTCGACGTGGTTCCGGAAGACGAAGGCGCGTGCCCCCGCCTCGACGGCGCGATAGTACTTCTCCCGTCGGTGGATCAACCGGTCCTGCCAGTCGGGGACGTCGCTGGCGACCATCACGACCGCGTCCGAGCAGTCCGCAGTCTCGAAGTCCTCGGGCAGGCCGTAGCCCAGGTCGACGAACTCCCCGGTCACCGTTCCGCCGGGGCTCCGCGGGAGGGCGATGCAGTCCTGTGTCGTCTCGCCTGCAGTGATGGCACTCGTTCCGCGAGTCCAGCCCTGAGCGTCGAACTCGGAGAGTCGGGCGTCTCGAGCGCCGACGTCCGCGAGTGCGTCCCGGGTCAGTGCCGCCGCGCGTCGTTCGCCGTCGCTGCCGGCCATCCGGTCGCCGACGTCCACGAGCGCTTCGAGATGGGACCATCCGGCGTCGCTTGTGAAGGTCTCGCCGATCCAGTCGGTCATACGGCTCAGTGAAGCGAGTGGGGACTAAAGGAATTATTGTAGGCAACAGACCACGTTTCGCGGGAGAACTGAAGGCTTTTGAGCCGCGACGGTGATTGCTGGGGTATGCGGGACGTACTCGACGAGTGGCGACCGGTAGTCGACGAGACGATCGAAGAGTTGTTGCCGCGCCTCGTCGACGACGCGTACCTCGCGGATTTCTTCGGCGAGCCGACCTACCAGTACGACCCGGACGCAGTACAGGCGGCTCTTTCCGACCCCATCTGGGAACTGCTCGACCGCGGGGGGAAACGGTGGCGCGCCGTCGTCTTTCTCCTGCTCGTCGAGGCGTTCGGCGAGGATCCCGACGAGTACCTGCCCTACGCGTGCGTTCCCGAGATCCTGCACAACGGGACGATCATCGTCGACGACGTCGAAGACGACGCGTCGATGCGCCGCGGCGACGCGGCCCTACACCTCGAACACGGGACTGACGTCGCGCTGAACGCGGGCAACGCGATGTACTTCCTGCCCCTGAAGATCATCACGCGCGACCCCGGCGACCTGGACGACGGAACGCGGTTGGCGGCCTACGAGATGCTGATGTACGAGCTCAACCGGACGCACCTCGGGCAGGGGATGGACATCCACTGGCACAACGAGAAAGAGATCCAGATGAGCGAACGGCAGTACCTGGAGATGTGTGCCTGCAAGACGGGGTGTCTCGGCCGGATCGTCGCCCGCCTGGCCGCCATCGTCACCGGCCAGTCCGACGCGGTCGAACAGGCAGTCGCCGACTACGCCGAACAGATGTCAATCGCGTTCCAGATCGGCGACGACATCCTCGACGTCGAACACACCCTCGACGAGGCCGGCGCCTTCGGTAAGGAGTTCGGCAACGACGTCCGGGAGGGGAAGAAGACGCTGATGGTCATCCACGCCGCACGAAACGCCGACCCGGAGGACGTCGCCCGCCTGGAGGAAATCCTCTGGGCCGACGACAACGACGAAGACGAGATCCTGGAGGTCATCGAGATCCTCCAGTCGACGGGCAGCATCGAATACGCACGCGAACAGGCGCTGGCCCTCGCCGAACGGGCCCGGAACCACCTCTCGGATCTGGACCTGGAACCGGAACCGGCCGACCACCTGTCGGCGTTCACCCGATTCGTCGTCGAGCGCGACGTCTGAGCGCCCGACTGATTCACGTCACCACGGCGTACGTCATCAGCAGTCCGAAGTACAGCAACACGAGCAGCCCCAGCGCCTTCAGCCGGAACAGCTTCAGTTCTTCAGCCTCGTCCGTCGCGGCCGCCTCGAACGCGTCTCGTTGGTCGTCAGTGAGTGAAGCACCGTGTTGAAGCCCGAGGTGCAGCGAATGGTACTCCTCGGTCGCGAACGGTGCCCCACAGTACTCACAGACGAACGCGTCGTCCCCCGTCGGGACGGTGTACTGCTCGCTCGCCGTGGCGGCGACGGTCGATCCGGTCGTCGTGTCTTCGGTGTGCGTGCTCATAGGAAAGGGGGTTGAATCGTCGGTTGCGAGACGACCCACAGCGAGGTCATCGTGTAGAGGACCATCACGAGCGTGAACGAGTACTGGCTCTTGATGGCCTGCAGGCGGCCGGGAAACACCTCGAAGGCGGTGGCGTGGGCGACCCAGATGGCCAGGAGATGGCCCAGGAGGACGAACGTCATGTTGAGGCCGCCGAACCAGCCGGGAAGCTGCGCGACCGGGACAGTGGTCGGAGCCGACGCCGGGAGCGGGTCCTGCAGCGCAGCCAGCGCGGCCGGGAACAGCGAGAGGAAATAGCCCAGGTAGTGGGCGAGGTGGTAGCCGGCGGCGATCGCCAGGAGCGACGGCGCGAACCGACGCGCCAGGAACGCCTTCGTTCGGTAGGAGTCGGCCAGCTGCCGGCTGTATCCCGCCGCGAGCCAGTACACCCCGAGGAAGGCGACGAATCCGACGAGCAGTGTGGCGGGGTAGAGCAGCGCCGGCGGGACGCCGACGCCGACGACGGCTCTGGCAAAGCCGGCCCAGGCAGGCGTCGAGACCAGGCCGTCGTAGGTGGTCACCCAGACGATGGCGACGACGAAGGCGACCTCGTCGAACCCGTCGATGAAGCGGGTCTCTGACAGTGCGGTCCCGGGCAGTCGCAGTCGGAGTCGGCTCGCCTCGTCGTCCCAGGTCAGGGGTGCGACGCGACCGTAGTAGCGGAACACCCGAGCGACGGGATCGACCGTTCCGAACCAGCGAGCGGGGCCGACCACGAACGCACCCGCGAGCGTGAGTGCGGAGTAGCCCACGATGACGGTGGCGAGGAGTTGCGGCTCGTCGGCCAGCGGACTGACGACTTCGAGCCACACGAGCGCGAGCAGCCCGACGACGCTGGGCCAGGCCCCCAGCCCGTCCGGATAGGCACGGTCGAGCGAGGGGAGCAGCGACGAGATCGTCCGCCAGGGGTTGACCACGGGCCAGGCGTTCCCGAGCAGGTACGTGGTCATGGTGAACCCGGCCCACCAGCCGACCCAGACGGTGAGGATCGCCAGATTCGCAAGCGGTTCGGGAGGACCGACGAATCCGACGCCAAGGATGGCAGCGAGGCCGACGACGCCGGCGAGGTGGCCGAGCCAGCGGCCGATGCGCCGGGCCGGGACGGGACTCGTGCGGTACCAGGTGTGAATCTCCCGGATCAGCGCCCGGTCCGTGACGAAACTGGCCAGCAAGAAGGACGCGCCGACGGCGCTCCCGCCCGTGAGCAAGAACAGCCAGGTCGGGACCGTCAGCTCCTCCCGTGCGGAGGCACCGAGACTCCCGCCGTGGGCAGCGGCGACGCCGACGAACAGGACGCCGGCCAGCGTGAGTGCGAGGAGTCGAACGACCGCGCGTCGGGCGGCGAGAAGCGACGACCGGGAAGACGGCGACCACCGAGCGGACGGGTCGTCGGTCATTGGGTAAGGAAAGGGGCTTCTCGCCCGAGTAGCTTCCGAAACCACGCCGACGGGGGCGGATTCACTTGGGCAGGTTTTTACCAATAGACACGTAACCGCCAGATAGACATGAGCCTCGCAGACGAAACGTCAGAGGACCACGGGGGCCACGACGAACACCACCTCCCCGCGGTCGAAGACTGGCCGCGTGGATTCGGTGAAGCCAGCTGGTGGCCGTTCATCACGGCTCTCGGTGCGACCGGCTTCTACGTCGGCGCTGCACTGTTCGTACTCGGAAGGGGCGAAGAAGCGATCGTCGGCCCGATGACCGGCCCGTACGTGTTCATCGGCAGTGCATTCGTCTTCCTCGGTGGCCTCTACGGCTGGCTGTACCACGCGTTCGTGGTCAACTTCTGGGAACACGGCACCGACGGACACGGCGGCGGTGCGATGCGCCTGGCGATGATAAGTTTCCTCGGGACAGAAGTGGCGACCTTCGGCGCCGGCTTCGTGTACTACTTCTTCATCCGGGCCGGGACCTGGCCGCCGACGGGCGCAGAACTCCCGCCGCTCGTGAGTTCGCTCGTGCTCGTCAACACTGCCATCCTGGTCGTGAGCAGTTTCACGCTCCACTTCGCCCACACCGCGCTCCTGAAGAACAACCGCAAGCGATTCATGGGCCTCATGGCCGTGACGCTCCTGCTCGGGATCATCTTCATCGGCGGACAGGGACTGGAGTACTACGAGTTCCTCGTCCACGAGAACTTCACGCTCACCGAAGGAATCTACGGGAGCGCCTTCTACGGGTTGACCGGACTCCACGGTCTCCACGTGACCCTCGGCGCCATCCTCATCGGCATCGTGTTCGTCCGGGGCCTCCTCGGACAGTACGACGCTGAGCGACACACCTCCGTCAGTACCGTCTCGATGTACTGGCACTTCGTCGACGCCGTCTGGATCTTCCTCGTCGTCGTGCTCTACGTCGGCGCAGTGGTCTAGAGCGGTACCCGACAGCCGGTTTTTCTTCTGACGCACGCCTTCGAGTTGTGAGCAGTCACGACGGTGCAGAGCCCGACCCGCTCAGGACTGGCAATACGGACCGTGTGACACACGTCCGTCCGACCCGCAGTCGTACTCAGTTCGGTGTCTCCCACCCAGTAGTTTCAACGAGGGAAGACTGTCGAATCGTTGCCAACACTTATCAGGGGACGTGCGCAGTAATTGACCAATGGAACTGGTCGGACGGGGGCCGATCCGAGTTTGTTACCTCGGTCCAGACGAGAAGGTTGCCGACTGGGTGCGGGCCGGATTCGAGCGGTTCGACGAACCGGTCGAGTTCGTCGCGGAGACGGCGGCCGCCGCCGCATTAGATCGGATCGCGGACGCCCAGCAGCGACTCCATCCCCGCATGCGAAGCCCGCTGGTCGATCACGAAGACCCGTTCGACTGCGTGATCTGTACTGACGACGGCGATCCGATCGAGTTCATCGAAGGCGTCCGCGAGATCCACGACGAGTTACCGATCGTCCTCTTTGCACGCGACGGGAGCGAACACCTCGCGAGCCAGGCGATCAGTGGCGGAGTCGACGACTACGTCACGGCCAGCGGTGACAATCCCACTGGCAGGCTCGTCGAGCGAGTGGCCGAACTCGCGTCCGACCATCGCCAGGCGCGACGCACACGACGACGCAACGAGCGAACGCGCCGGATCGTCGACGAGAACGCCGAGATGATTACCGTCGTCAGTCCAGGTGCCTCGATTACCTACCAGAACGACGTCGTCGAGGAGGTACTCGGGTACACTCCCGCGGAGATCGACGAGAAGTTGCCGTTCGACAGCGTCCACCCGGACGACTGGCAGACGATCCGCGAGGAGTTCTACGACGCCGTCCGTGACCCGGAGTACGTCCCGACGGTCGAGTTTCGCGCCAAGGACGCCGACGGGCAGTGGCGCACCGTCGAGTCCCGCGCTCGCAACCTCCTCGACGACCCGTTCGTGCAGGGATTCGTCATCACGACCCGCGACGTCACCGAGCGGAAAGAGCGCGAACGTGACCTGGAAGGCTACCGAACGGTCGTCGAGAACGCCGGCGATCCGATGTACGTCCTCACGCCCGAGGGAGAGATCACCTGGGTCAACGAGGCGTTCATCGAACACACCGGCTACGACCGCGACGTCGTCGAAGACGCTCACGTCTCCACGTTCATGCGCGAGCAAGACATCGAGAAGGGGACCGAGATCATCAGTGACCTCCTCGAAAACGACGACGAGAACTGGGGCCGGTTCGAGTTCGTCATGGAGAACGTCAGCGGCGAGATTCGACGCTACGAGGACAACGTCGCCGTCCTCACCGACGACGACGGCAACCTCCGCGGATCCGTCGGCGTCGTCAGAGACGTGACCAGCGGCGAAGGCGAGTGAACGGAGCTGCTGCGCTTTTTGCCTTCGAGCGCGTAGCTCGCAGTATGACTCGACGCCCACGAGACAGGGACGAGCGACCGTTCGACGACGTGTTCACCGCGTTCGAGCGACTCGTCGAAGAGATGGTCGAGAACACGGATCGAATGATGGGACCGTACGGCCACGTCAACATCGACGTGGACCACCAGTTCGACCACGCCGAGCACGGCCGTCAGCGTCGACCGTCCGAAGCTCACGTCGACGTGCAAGAAGCGAACGAAGCGGTTCAGGTCGTCGCCGATCTTCCCGGCGTGAGCAAAGACGGAATCGAAGTCACGTGTGACGGACGGACGCTGACGATCTCGGCGACGGGCGAGCGCCGGGAGTACGCGGAGCAGGTTCGGTTGCCAGCCCGAGTCGATGAACAGTCCGCGACGGCGACGTACAACAACGGCGTCCTGGAGATCACGCTGTCGCGGGCCGACAGCGACGACGGCGGGACTCCGATCGACGTCGAGTGAATCGCCGTCAGGAGCCCGGCCAACAGCCTAGAGGCCGGTAATCTCGACCCGCGTGCCGCCGCTCTCGCTATCGGTGATCGAGAACGACCAGCCGTGGGCCTCGGCGATGCGGCGAACGATCGCGAGCCCCAGGCCGGTTCCGTGCTGGGTCGTCGACTCGCCGTATTCGAGCAAGCGCTCCCGGTCGTCTTCCGGGATACCGGGACCGTCGTCGGCGACGTAGAACCCGTCTTCCATCTCACCGAGCGTTACCGCTGGTTCGTCGCCGGCGTGTTCCACGCTGTTCCGGAAGAGGTTTTCGAGCACCTGTCGCAGTCGCGGCTCGTCTGCAACGACGGTCCGATCGGTCTCGATCGAGAGCGTCGCGTCCGCAGTGTCGAGCCCCGACCACGCCGTCTCTGCGAGCGCGTCCAGTGGGACGGAGTCGCCATCAGCGACGGTGTGCCCCTTCCGGGCCAGTTCGACCAGATCCTCGATGAGTGCCTCCATTCGATGGGTCGCCCGTTCGAGCGCGTCGAAATGTTCCTCGTCCCCCAGTTCCCGCGCGAGTTGGAGCCGACCGGTGATGACGTTCAGTGGGTTCCGAAGGTCGTGCGACACCGCTCCGATGAGCTCCTCCAGTCGCTCGTTCTGGCGTTCTAACTCCCGTTCGTACGTCACACGGTCGGAGACGTCGCGTGCGACGCCGGCGATCCCGACCACGGTCCCCTCGTCGTCAGTCAGTCGAGCGCCCCGGAACTCCGCGGGGAGTTCATCGCCGCTTTTCTTCCGGACCGCCGCCTCCACCTCGGCACTGCCAGTCGCGACCGTCTCAGCGATCGCGTCGTCGATCCGCTCGCGGTGTTCCGACGCGAAGAACTCGGCCGGCTCCATCCCGGCGATTTCCCCCTCGTCGTACCCCGTCACGGCAGGAATGTACGTGTTCCAGTAGACGATCTCGCCGTCTTCGTCGAGAATGAAAAACGCGTCGTCGATGGCGTCGAGTGCTTCCACGAGGACTCGTTCGCGGTCGTCGTCGTCAACGCGCTCGAACAACTGTGCGACCGCTCGCGAATCAGTTTTGGACCCACCGTCCGTCCGATAGCTGGACGCCTCCGGCCGACCGCCGTCGGTTCGGATCTGCTCGTACTCCGCAACTGCGGTGAGTATCTCGTCGGCCAGCTCGCCGTACTGTTCGGTTCCCGACCCCTTCTGGAGATACGCAGTGACAGCAGTGTCGAGGAGGTCGTCGTCGAGCTGCGCGCGGTCGCGGCCCGTAAAGAGCACGAACGGGATGCCGGGCGCTTCCTCCCTGGCAGCAGCGGCAAACTCGTCACAGGCCATATCCGGTAACTGATAGTCGCTGATGATGCAGTGAATCGTCCCCTCCCTCACCACGTCGAGCGCTTCACCAGCCGTTTCGGCGAGCTCCACGTCGAGGCGGTCGTCCTCCCGTTTGAGAAAAGTGGCAGCCAGATCGACGATTTCCGGGTCGTCGTCGACGTGTAGCACCCGAATCGGGTCGACATCGACATCGCTCATGACAACCCATTGAACGAGTGTATTGTTAAGCGTTGAGGCTTATTCGACAGATCCGTACTCATCGTCCGCAAACGCGGCGAACATGGCGCAAGTACGGTGGTTGCTGCGCCGACAGGTCACGCATTCATTACCCGTCATGAACCACGTCCAGGGGAGTTCCCGGCGCTGGGAAAGCGATGCGAGTGGCTGATCTCTCGTTCAACAGCAACGACGCGACTCCGCCAGATTGCCTCCCAGTTCGAACCCGTTGACACCGCTATCGAGCGCGTTGTATCCCTGAAAAAGCCGGTAGAGGGATTGTGAACTACGCCGAGACTGCTCGCTTCGCTGGGCGTCTCGTCTCGTTCAAATCCCTCGGTAGCGCCGACTACACACGGGTTGTTCGCGGCAAAAGAGCCGGTGGAGGGATTTGAACCCTCGGCCTAATCCTTACGAAGGATTCGCTCTGCCAGTCTGAGCTACACCGGCAGACGTCGCGGTGTTCGTCTGCCAAGCCTCGCTTCTCTGCGTTCAGCGAGACACCGGCGCGTTGGCGTTCTCCGCATCAAATCGTGGGAGGATAAACGCAATAAGGGTTGCGAATCCCGCTGACGGGACCCCTCACGTTCGCACCAGCCGTACGTCAAGCACCACGTTCAGTTCGTGGGGTGCGTACGACCGGACAGTGTGTCGCGTCTCGACGTCGACCTCGTACTGGGGTTCGGCCGCAGCCCGGATCGCCTCCTCGCCGGGGCCGTACGGGTCGTCCTCGTGCTGGATGTCGTAATAGTGGAGGACGCACTCGTCGCTCGCCAGGTCGACGGCCGTGTCGAGGAACTCGTCGGCGCTGTGCGGGAGGTTCATTACCAGCCGATCCGCCCAGTTCACGTACTCGGCCGCCACGTCTCGGACGTCCCCCTGGATTGCCGTCACGCGGTCCGCGACCTTGTTCCGACGCGCGTTCTCGCGGAGATATTCGATCGCCGTCTCGTTGAGGTCGACGCCGACCGCCTCTGCCCCCCGCGTGGCGAACGGGATCACGAACGGGCCGACCCCGGCGAACATGTCGAACGCTTGCTCGCCCGAGTCGACCTGCTCGACCACGCGATGGCGTTCAGTCGCCAACCGGGGCGAGAAGTACACCTCGGCGAGATCCAGCGCGAACTCACAGCCGTACTCTCGATGGACCGTCTCCGTCCGGTCGCCGGCCAACACGTCCCAGTCGCGCACCCGGAGGTCGCCTTTCACCTTCGAGGCCCGATTGAGTACCGTATCGACCGGCAGCGCGGACTCGACGATGGCGTCGGCGAGCGCCCGCGCTCTCTCGGGATCGTCCTCGTCGATGACGGCGATGTCGCCCACCCGAGCGTACGACGGTTCGAAGTCGACGACGTCGGCCGGCATCGTCTGCGTCTCTCTGGCCGGAACGTCGTACGAGACCACCTCGTATCGCGCTGGCACCGCACTGGCGTCTGTGACCGGTATGTAGAGCTGTCCGTCCTCGACGGTGATTTCGTGAGCGTCGTCGATGAGGTCCGCGTCTGCGAGCGCCTCACGCGTTTCTTCGCCCGCTTCGCGGCCGACACAGACGCACGGAACCGACATGGCCACACGTCGGACACCGCCGGCGGTAAGCCTGACGTTTCCAGTCCAGGTCGGGCCGCTTAATCCCTCCCAGCCCACAGTAGCGGTATGCTCACTTTCGTCGGTCTCGGTCTCTACGACGAGCGCTCGATCACAGTTGCAGGCCAGGACGCGCTGCGTCGCGCCGATCGCGTCTTCGCCGAGTTCTACACCAGCAAACTCGTCGGCACGACGGTCGCCGACCTCGAAGCCCATCACGACGTCACCATCGAGGTCCGGGATCGCGCCGGCGTCGAACAGGACCCCGACCCGATTCTGGACGCCGCCGAGGACAGCGAGACCGTGTTTCTCACCGCGGGCGATACCATGATCTCGACGACACACGTCGACCTTCGCCTCCGCGCCCACGATCGAGGCATCGAAACCCGCGTCGTCCACGGCACGACCGCCCAGACCGCCGCGAGTTCGTTGACCGGCCTCCAGAACTACCGGTTCGGGAAAGCCACCACACTTCCGTTCGAGCGCTCCCACGGCGGCGAGGGCGTCCCGCAGAGCGTCGTGGACACGATCGATACGAACCGAGAGCAGGGCCTTCACACGCTGGTCTATCTCGACATCAAGGCCGAAGAGGAAGAGTACATGACCGCGGACACCGCCGCGTCGCTGCTGGCTTCCGAGTACGACGAGACCCTGGCAGTTGCCGTCTGCCAGGCCGGGAGCGACGATCCGACGGTCGTCGCCGACAGCCTCTCCGAGCTGGCCGAGCAGAGGTTCGGCCCGCCGTTGCATCTGCTCATCGTCCCGGGAGACCTCCACCTCATCGAACAGGACGCACTCGCCGAGCTGGCCGGCGCACCGACCGAACTGCTCGACGACTAGCGGACTGCTTACTCCCCGTCTGCTCGCACTGGCTGGACTCCGAGCGCCTCGCGGAGGTCGTACTCGGTGCCCGTCAGCAGATAGAGCACGTCCTCGACGATGACGAGCACCTCCGGAAGTTCGCGAACTACGAGCCACGTGATGGCGACGAGCGCCGCGACCGACAGGACCTGGGCCATGATCCGGTCGGCGACGTAGTACGAGACCATATACGGGTCCGACGTTCCGAACAGGGTCATGACGGTGTCGGGGAACACGTGGAGATACTGCTTGCCGAAGGAGACGCCGATGAACACGTTCCGAACCAGGTTCAGCGCGTAGATGATCGGAATCGACACCGCCAGCGCCCGGAGCTTCCGGGAGAGCGGTGCGTGGACGGCCGCGATCAGCCCCGCGAAGATCGCCATACTCCCGATGCCGGTACAGGCGATCAGTATCGTGTAGGTGATCCGGTGATCCGGGTCGGGATAGAACTCGAAGGTGTTGCGATACGGCGCGTAGTCGGATGCCGCGGTGCCACCGGCTTCACTGACGAGGTTCCCATAGATGACGTCGGGGTGATACCCGATCACGTTCATCAGAACCTCCGTCTGCCGGGTGACGATCTCGACGAGCGGCCGTTTGAACAGCACCAGCGTCTCGAACGGTACGTAGACAAGCCCCATCACGGCGATCGCTCGCGAGAGCGCGAACAGCGAGTCCCGGCCGTCGGCCAATAAATACGCGACGTAGAGCGACGCCGGGACGGCGACGAGCGTTCCGATCCCCTCCACGATGCTCTTCTGGACGAACGCGAAGTGATAGATGAGCGTGAACCAGAAGAATCCGAAGAGAACCCACGCTGCGGTCGTGACCAGGCGCTTGGGCTCACGAGTTCCGTGCGTCAACGAGCGGAACCCACCGGCCACGCCGAGGGCGAGTAGAACGGCTCCCACCGTCACGGCACCTCGCGTAATGCTCCCTTGGACGATCGCATAGTAATACACCAGTACCGCCCAGAAGACGGCACCGAGCACGCCCACAGCGACGGTCGAGTACTGAGACCTCTCGTCGCGGTTCGACCAGTCGAGTACTGCCCCCGCAGAGAACGTTCCCACGACCAGCCAGGCGAGGGGATCGGACCACTGCGTGAACCAGGCCAGCATCCCGAGCAGCGCATCGAGCATTCTGTTGCCGACAGCTATGCCAAATGCGGCTATATGTCTTGTCGTTGGCTGCACGCCGGACGCACAGTCAGATGTCGCCGCCCTGGCAGTCAACGTGGTCCTCAGCACTCCACGTCGTGCCGCCCGGCAGATAGCTGTCGCTACCCGAATAGCGTCCGAAAAGAAATGGAATGCGGTTGGAAACCGGAATTAGGTCCGGTCGTTAGTTGCGACCGCGGGCTGCGAGGAGTGCAGCGCCGAGGAGCGCAACGAGTGCGAGGCCAGCCGTGAAGCCAGGACCGGAGCCGTCCGTGGTGGTCTCCGTACCGGAGTCAGCCGGTTCCTGGGTTGCGGTCTGGTCCTGACCGTCGTCGGTCGTGGTCTGGTCCTGACCGTCGTCGGTCGTGGTCTGGTCCTGACCGTCGTCGGTCGTGTCCTGACCGTCGTCGGACGGGACAGTGACCATCGCGGAGTCAACGGAGCCGTTAACGTCGTACGGTCCGTCAGCGTCCGGGAACTCGAATTCCTGGTTGTCGTTCGTGTCCATGTGGGCCATCGCGACCAGCGTCTGGTTGGACGCGAGGTCCGAGTCGAGCGAGACGGACACGTCGTTGTGTTCGCCAGCGCTCAGGTACTCGGTGTTGCCGATGACGTCACCAGAGGCATCGCCCTGGTGGATGACGACGTAGCCACCCTCGGACATCGTGACGCTGTCGACGGTGACTGCACCGTTCTCGAGCGTCTGGTTCTCGAAGTCGACGCCAGCGGTGACGCCCTCTCCGATGATACCTTCCTGATCGTAGTCGTCGTCCACGTCGCGGACCTCAGCCGTGAAGGACTGGTTGGATGCGCGGTCCGAGAGGTCGACCGTAGCCGTGAAGCTACCGTCGGTCTCGACGATCGGCTTGGGGTTCTCGAGGAACGAGTTGTCACCGCTGCCGCGGAGACGGAGGTCGAGCTCCGTACCCGGCGCGATGGACGTCGTACCCGAGACTTCCTGACCGGATGCGGCGTTCACGCGGATGACGTCGCCTGCACCGGTCTCGTACTCGACCGAGCGCTCGACGATGTCGACGTCGCTCGTGAGCGTGGTGCGGTCCTCGACGAGGTTACCGTCGTCGTAGACCGTGAAGTTGCCAGTGTAAGTCTGGTCGTCCTTGGTCTTCGAGTAGTAGTTGTTACCACCGTCGTAGGTGTTCTGATTTCCGTTCGGGTCGGTGGTAGTGGAGTCGCGGTCCCAGTCGTCGCGGTGGACCGGAATCTTAGACTCGTCCATGACGACGAAGACCGAGCCGTTACGCTGGTCCGGCACGACCTTCAGGCCGCCTTGATCTTCCATCCGAGCGAAGGAGACTTCGTACGGGTTGAAGTTGGCTTCCGTGTCCGACTGGTACATCCGGAACTCGAAGTCGTCAGCGAAGATGTCGGAGTTGGGGTAGTTATTGTCGGTCCAGTCTTCGTCCATCAGGTTGACGAAGGCCTCTTCGTAGTCGTCGTTGTCGCTGCCGGACGCGGTGTCGGCAGACTCGATGGCACCGGCGAGGCCGGTGGACTTGATCTGCCAGACGAGCGTGTCGTCTTCAGCGACCGAGTCGGACTCAGTCAGGTGCTCGTCAGCCTGGAGTGCCCAGACGTCCTGAGGCTCGTCGTTGTCGATCTCGTCGAAGTCCTCCTCCGGAGCGATCCAGCTGTTGAGGCTGTTGATCTTCGATTCCGTGACCTGGAGCGTCGTGACGGCGTACTCGTAGTCCGTCGAATCGTCGACGTTGGTCACGTTGATGTCGTAGCTGGCCGCTGCGAGCGGCGGGTCCGAGAGACCGGGCCGCGGGTCGTTAAGCTCGACCGAGCTGATCGTGTCAGAGTCGTCGAGCGTATCGATCGCCTCTGCGGTGCTCGCGTCGTTGCGACCAAGCGAGTAGGTGTTCAGCAGGACGGTGACCTTGCCGTCGTCGTTGTCGTCTTCGATCTCGAAGGTCGCGTTGAAACCGACGTCGTTGTAGCCCATGTAGACTTTGCCTTCGTCGGTGTTTTCGAGGTTGATCGGGACGACTGCGACGTCACCCTGACCGACGGGCGCGACGGTACCGAAGGTTGCGTCGTTGTCGTCTTCCTCCGTCACCGTGATGGATTCGGACGTCTGGACGCCAGTGTCGCGAGCCTCGAAGTCGAGGGTGTAGTCGCCAGTGTTGATGTCGGTGAAGTTGACGGAGACGTCCTGGTCACCCGTGAGGGTGAAGCGGATCTCGTTGTCCTCGTCGTCTTTCACCAGGTTCTTGACGGCGCTGTCACCGTCTTCGTTGAACATCGAGTACAGGTCGTCCTCATCGAGGTTGTCGGACGTGACGCGAACCGGGAACTCGTCGCGGTTCGAGTCGAACTCGAGGTCCTCGGAGTCGCCAGCGGTGGTCTCAGTTTCCTCGAAGGAGGAACTGAACGACTGGACGGAAACCTGGAAGTAGTCGTCCTCCACGTTACCGGTGTTTGCAAGTTCACCATCACCGGAGGTTCCCGTGGCCGCCAGCACGTCGCGGTTACCGTCGACAAGCGCGTACGTGCCTTCGAGGTTGGACGTGTCGAGCAGCGCGTTACCTTCGTCGTCGAAGGTAATCGGGTCGACGAATCCGTCTGCGGGAACGACGAGATCACCCTGGTCGTCGGTTTCGAGCTTGTACAGCTCGACGGTCCCGGAATAGTCACCGTCGTTCAAGAAGGACTGCTCGCCCTGGTACAGGCGCTGACCCTCGTAGACGGAGTCACCGACCTTGTACTGGGTCGTCCAGCTGTCGACCTTGTTATCGTCTGCATCGTAGAGAACGGCTTCGATGTCGTAGTCGCCTGCTTCGTCAGGGTTGACGACGTCGTCAACAGTAACTTTGACGTTGTCACCGTCTTGGACGTTCGTGCCGTCCGTCTCGATCGTGAGCTCGTCATCGCTCACAGTGATATCGTCCTGGGAAATGGTCGGTGAGAGACCAGTGAAGGAAACATCAGTGTCGTCGACCAGGCTCAGGTTTGCGTCTTCAATCGTGACGGAAACCTTGTGAACGCTATCATCAACGCCGTCACCCATGTCTGCACTAGTTGTATACGTTACACCGATTGTATCAGTCGTATAATCGCCAGCAGTATACTGGACAGTAGACTGATTAGCCGCAGCAGCCGCTCCTGAGAACGCGACGGTGCCGGCGAAAACCGACATGACCATCAGCGCAGTCAGGAAGAGACTGCGAACTTTTTCGCGTGTTCCTGTCATAGTTTGGTTTGGATTGGTTGTGTCATTCGGGTGGATCCAGCACCTTTCCAGCCGCCGGTCGTGGTTTGACCGCAACCACGTGGAGTCCGACCGACTGTACTCGATACTATCACCATGGGTAGGGGTACGGATGTAACAATTTGCGCTCGTTATAAATGCTTTGTGGTCAATTCCGCGGGATGACATCACGTCACACCCCGGCAAATCTGCGACTTTCGGCCGTCTCGCTCGCGATTCGGCCTCGAATGAGAGGCCGTCCTACGGGCGACCCACAGACGTCTGACACGTGTCGTCGCGGTGAAAAAGCGGTCGCAGCCTCACGCGTGCGTACGGACAAAACCGGCTAGAGACAGGTCGGATGCGACACCACGGTGGTCGTCAGCCCCCATTCCTCGGCGAGATCGGCGAGCGCAGCGACGCCGAACGTTTCCGTCGCGTAGTGGCCGGCGAGTGCGACGTTGATGCCGGCCTCGCGGGCGTCGTGATACACCTGCTGTTTCCCCTCGCCCGTGAGCAGGAGGTCGGCGCCCGCGTCGACGGCCTCGTCCAGCCAGTCCACGCCGCTCCCGGTGACGATGGCGACGTCTTCGATCACTTCGGGGCCGAAATCGAGCAGCTGGACGTCCTGGTCGCCGGTGTCGAGTTCGGCGTCGAGCAGCGACACCAGTTCGTCCCTGTCGAAGGGGTCGGCTGCAGTTCCGCGCTGTCCGATGTACTCCGGCCCCATCTCGCCGAACGGTTCGCGGTCGGTGAGATCGAGCAGGTCCGCCAGCCCCGCCGCGTTCCCGAGTTCCTGATGGCCGTCGAGCGGGAGATGTGAAACGTACAGTCCCATCTCGTGTTCGTAATGCGGACGCAGCCGTTCGTACAGTCGGCCAGTCACCCGTTCGACGCTCCCGAACACGTAGCCGTGGTGGGTCACCAGCAGATCAGCGTCGGCGTCGACGGCCGCGTCTGCCGTCGCTCGCGCCGCATCGACGGCGAAAGCGACGTGTTCGACCTCGCGCTCGGCGGGGCCGACCTGCAAGCCGTTCGGACTCGCGTCGAGGTCGGCGTACGCGTCGGTCCGCAACTCTTCGTCCAGGCGTGCACAGAAGTCCGCGCAGTTCATGCGCGACGGTTCGCCGGCACCCCCTGTAGCCTTTGGGCTGTCTACTCGTCCCGGACGAGATTACCGCGGTGCTCGGCGACGTACCCCTCCGAAACCAGGGCATCGAGCACGTCGACGCAGTCCTGGCGGGGAATGGCGTACGCGTTCGAGGCGACGTCCTCGAACTCGTCGCGCTCGACCGGGAACTCGCGGTTCTGCAGGAGTCGGATGACCTTCTTCGCCGCGGGCGTCGACAGAACGGACGCTTCCCCACTGGGCTCCCCGTCGGCCACCGAGTCGTCGTCGCCCTCGGACTCATCGACGGGCGTGTCGTCGTTCGTCTCGGCCCGCGTGGACGTGTCTTCGTCTGCCCGCGTGGACGCGTCGTCCGCAGCCGTCGACTCGTCGTCACCTGCACCATCGGAGCGGTCGTCCGTATCGTCGTCAGCCACTCCCGGTTTCGGTTCCTCGTCCGAGTCGCTGTCGTCGTCCGAAGCTCCCTCGTCGTCTCCGGCGTCGGTTTCGTGAGTTTCGTCGGGCGCGTCGTCCTGCGTCTCGGATTCGGCGTCGGGTTCGATCTCGGTGCTCGGTTCGGTCTCGGCAGCCGCGTCGCTCTCGTCGTCGGCGTCGGTCGCCGCGGCTGGATCGTCGGGCGCGGCCTCGAACGTCGATTCCGTCGAGGGAAGAGCCGACGCGTCGCCGTCGACGGCTGTCGCGGTCTCCTCCTCGGAGAGCACGTCGTACTCGTCCAGGGTCGTGCCGATCGAATCGGCGTCCGTCGCGGCGTCGAAGGCGATTTCGAGGGCGCCGTGTAGCTTCCGCTGACAGGTCGGACAGAGAGAGACGGTGTGTTCGGCGTCGATCGGGAGTCCTTCGGGCACGACCGGATAGGCGTCGATCGGTGCGTCCAGCGCAGTTCCACAGAAGTAACAGGACGAAAGACTGGGCATGGTGGAAACCGACTCCCCCACCGTCTAAAAACCATTCGCCGCGCCAGCCATCGTAGCCGCCAGGCGGGCCTAGCCGTCCGCCGCGTGAGCGAAGACGAACGCCCGGAGCAGTTTCGCTGCCAGAACGGCGGCCTGCCCGTCGTCGCGGTCGTTGACCTCGACCACGTCGAACCCCTCGGCGTGTGGCGCGACCGCTCGAACGACGTCGTGCATCGTTCGCGGTTCAAGGCCGAACGGTTCCATCGTCCCCGTTCCGGGTGCGTACGCCGGATCGGCGGCGTCGACGTCCACGCTCAGATACACCGAACGGTCTCCGAAGTCGGGCGTCCAGTCGGCGACGTCGTCGGGAGCAACCACAGTCACGTCGTCGTCTCGAGCCCGCTCCCACTCGGTTTCACTTCCGGTGCGCGCTCCCAGTACGACGGCCTCGTCGGCCGCTGCCAGTGCGTGTCGCGTGACCGTCGCGTGGTTCAGCGGGTTGCCGGCGTACTCCTCGCGGAGGTCGAGGTGGGCGTCGAGGCAGACGAACACGTCCGGGTCGACTGCGCGCACGCCCGCGACCGTCACGGTGTGTTCGCCACCGATCGTGAGCGGCACCGCGTCGTCGCGCCTGACGTCACCGAGCGTCCCCCGCAGAAACTGAAGGTACTCTTCGGCGTCGTCGCTCGGGTGAATGTCGCCGTGGTCACTGACCGCCAGGTCGGTGAACCGCTGATTAGTGTGGTGGTCGTAGTCGTCGAACGACTCGGCAAAATGGCGGACTCGGCGGGGGCCAAACCGGGTGCCGGGCTGGAACGTCGTCGAAGCGTCGAGTGGTGCGCCGACGACGACGTAGGCGGCGTCCCCGGGAGCGTCAGAGACCGGGGGCTCGCTGGAACTCGTTCCAGCGGCGTCCGACCGGTGGGCCCGCGCGCCGGGAAACATCGCGCTATACGATCTTCCGCTGGCCTTCGTACTCGAGGTACTCGATCTCGTCGTCCTCGGAGAGCGTCTCGTCGCCGGGGACCTTCATCGTAATCGTCTCGTAGGTCTCCAGGTCCATGACCTGCGCGACGTCCTCGCTCTCGACGTTGACGACCTGTCCCTGCTTGCGCTCGATGATCGGGACCCAGATCTTCGCGTCGACCGGCTGGGAGAGGCTGCGCTTTTTCTCGTCGAAGACGCCCTTGCCCTCGACGCGGGCCTTGGCGCTGCCGTGCTTGCCGGGCTTTGCCGTACTGTAGGCGTTGATCTTACACGGAGCGTCGTCCATCATGACGTAGCTCCCCTCGTCCAGGTCGCGAACTTCCTTCTGCTCTTTCGCCATGATCCGCGGTAGTCAGTGTACCAGTATAAACGGTTTGGAACCGCGCCGACGCCGTTGCAATCAACTGACCGGTTTCTGCCACCGACCAGAGACCTTCGTCACGGCAGCCCGCCGACGGACTATCCGGTCAGACCAGATCGAAGGGTCCACTCACGTCGATCGACGAACGTACGGCCACCAAGTACGTTGCGAGGATGGAAACGATCCCGAGCCGTCGGATCGCTGGCTCAGTTCTCAGTGCTCTCCGGCGACTCCTCGGTCACTGCGTCGCCGAAGCCGTTCCCACCGATGTCGATCTCGCCGACGGCCGACCCGTCCATCTCGCTCGCCTCGCGTTCCCGGAGGTTCTGGCGCGTGAACTGGGGTTCGGTCTGGATACCGGACTGCTCCCGGAACGACCAGTAGAGCAATCCGGCCACGAGCACCGTCGCCCCGCCAGCGATCCAGGCCGCGTCGACGGTCCCAAACGAGTACAGGACGGCCGTCGAGACGATGCCGGCCGACAGCACCATCCCGTAGACGAGCCGTTTGGCCAGGGTCTGGAGCAGCCCGTCGGAGTCCTCGATGTCGGCGTTCACCCGCAAGTCGTCGCGCTCGATTCGGTCGAGCGTCCGTTCGAGTTTGGGCGGCGTCCGAATCGCCGACTGGGCGGCCTGCTGGAGTTCCTCCCCGCGGTCCTCGATGAACTGTTTGACGCCGGCTTCCAGGTACCCGTGGTCGCGCAGGTAGCCCGTCGCCACCGCGATGAAATCGAAGTCCGGGTCCAGCGTGACGCAGACCCCCTCGACGACGGTCGCGACGCGCAAGACCAGCGCGAGGTTCGAGGGGAGTCGGAGCGGGAACTCGTAGATGGTGTCCTCGACCTGCTGGACGATCTGCTGGATGCGGTACTGCTCGATGTCGTCACCGCGAGCGTCCGCGATGGCGAGTTCCATCACCTCGCCCATCACCTCGCGGTCGGCTTCGGGACTCAGCGTCCCCATCTCGATGAGCGCGTCGAGGATGGCGTCGGTGTCCTGGTTGGCCACGGCGATGTAGAAGTCGATGATCTTCTCCTGCACGTACGACTCGACGTAGCCGCTCATGCCGAAGTCGTAGAACACGAGCGTGCCGTCGTCCTTGACGGCCAGGTTCCCGGGGTGCGGATCGGCGTGGAAGACCCCGTCGTCGACGATCATCTGGAGGTACACTCGCTGGAGCGTCTCGGCGATGTCCGTCCGGTCGACGCCCATCTCGTCGAGTTCCTCGATGTTCGAGATCTTCGTCCCCTCGACGTACTCCATGGTGAGGATCCGACCGGTCGACCGCGACCCGTCGACCTGTGGAATGCGGATCCGGCGGTCGCTCCGGAAGTTGTCGCGGATCTCCGCGAGCATCCGGGCCTCCCGCTCGTAGTCCATCTCCTGGCGGATCGTCTTGGCGAACTCGTCGGAGAGCGTCTCCAGCGAGAACGACCGCGCCTCGCCGACGAACCGCATGATGATCGGCAGCGACCAGCGGATGACCCGCAGGTCCGCCTCCACGAGGTCCTCGATGCCGGGCCGGCGGACTTTCACGGCGACCGGCCCGTCCTCGGTTTCGGCGTAGTAGACCTGGCCGAGGCTCGCACCGCTGATGGAGGTCGTATCGAAGTACTCGAAGTTCTCCCCGACGGGGCCGAGCTCCTCCTCGATGACGGACTCGGCGTCCGCCCAGTCGGCGGGCGGGACCTCGTCCTGGAGTTTCGTGAACTCGTCGATGTACTCGGGCGGGAGGATGTCCGGTCTGGTCGAGAGCAACTGCCCGAGTTTGATGAACGTGGGACCGAGGGTCAACAGTGAGTCCAGCAGTTTGGCTGCCCGGCGACGCCGCTGGGCAGGCGAGACCTGCCGCGACCGGCCGACGAGGAGGAACCGGTGACGGTCACGCGCGTAGGCGAGCAGGAGTGGCAGGAATTGGCGCGCGACGGTGAAAAACCGTCGGTACGCACGGAGGTTCACCGAGCGGCCCCCCGACTTACGCACTCACGTCGGTGATTGGCACGTCCGCCTCGGGCGTCGCGCCGGCTTTCGGCAAGCGGAGTTCGAGCACTCCGCGTTTCATCTGCCCTTCGGCTTCCGCCCCGGTCGCGTCGGGCGGGAGGGGAAGTTCGGCGTCCAGAAAGAGGGCTCGCTCCTCGTCGACGTACTGGAACTCCGCCGGGAGGTCCTTCTCGCGCCGCGCCTCGATCTCGAGTCGACCCGCCGAGATGCCGACGCTGACCGTCTCGGCCGTCGCCCCTGGCAGGTCGATGACCAGCAGGTAGGCGTCCTCACTCTCCAGCAGGTCGGCGAACACCGTCTCGGGGAGGTCCCGCATCGCATCGCGCAACGCTGACATACCCGTCGCTAGGGACCCATCATCGAAAAAGGCCGTGGTTGCGGCGGTCTCGTCGGGAACGATTCGGCGGCGGCCGCCGTGCGGTCCCGACCCGTTCGGCGGACGCTTTTTGTTCGGGCGGCCCAAGCCCAGGTATGACTGATCCACGAGAGTCGGGATTCAAGGAGGTGACGCGGCTGGCCGACGCGCGCGAACGGCTCCAAGCGGCCGTCACGCCGCACGATCGGACCGAGCGCGTCCCGCTGTCGATGGCCGACGGCCGAGCCGTCGCCGAGCCAGTGACGGCCAGCCGACCAGTCCCCCACTACGACCGGGCCGCCATGGACGGGTTCGCGGTCCGCGCCGAGGACACGTTCGGCGCGGGCGACCGCTCACCGGCCGTCCTCCGCGAACGAGACCGCGACGACGAACCCGACGGCGCCCCACCGGACGTCGCCCCGGGCGAGGCCACGCGAGTCCACACCGGCAGCGAAGTCCCGCCCGGTGCGGACGCCGTCGTGATGGTCGAACAGTGCGAGGTGCAACCCGCCTCGGGAGACGTCGAAGTCTTCGACGCCGTCGCCGAAGGCGAGAACGTCGCCCCGGCCGGCGAGGACGTCGAGGCGGACCAGACGCTGTACGAGCCGGGCCACCAGCTCCGCCCGTCGGACCTGGGGCTGTTGAAGTCCGTCGGGATCGACGCAGTGACCTGCTACCAGCGACCGACGGTCGGCGTCGTCCCGACCGGCGAGGAACTCGTCCAGCACGACCCCGGACCGGGCGAAGTGATCGAAACGAACGGCCTCACCGTCTCCGAGTACGTCGAGCGCTGGGGCGGAACGGCGGCCTATCGCGACGTGGTCACCGACGACGAAAACGCCCTCCGGGCGGCGATCCAGCGCGACCTCACGAAGGATGTCATCGTCACCACGGGCGGCTCCTCGGTGGGGAAGCGCGACCTCATCCCGGAAGTCGTCGACGACCTGGGCGAAGTGCTGGTCCACGGCGTCGCGCTCAAACCCGGCCATCCCGTCGGGTTCGGCGTCGTCGAGGACACGCCAGTCATCATGCTCCCGGGCTACCCGGTTGCCTGTATCGTCAACGCCATGCAGTTCCTCCGGCCGGCGCTGAAGTGGGCCGGTCACCTCCCGCTGCGGGACCATCCCGCGACCGAAGCCGTCCTCGACCGGAAGATATCGAGCGAACCCGGCGTCCGGACGTTCGCTCGCGTCAAACTCGATCAGACGGCCGAGGACTCGACGGACGACGAGCGGGACCTCCCCACGGCGACGCCGACGCGGGCCTCCGGGTCCGGCGTCCTCTCGAGCGTCGCGCTTGCCGACGGCTGGGTCGTCGTCCCCGAAGGTCGCGAGGGCGTCGCCGAAGGCGAACGCGTCCGCGTCCAGAACTGGGAGTGGTACGCATGACGGAGAGGAAGGAGTTCCGCGACCTCGTGCCGCCAGAAGAAGCTCACGAAGCGATCTCGTCGCTGGACCTCGCCGGCGGGACCGAACACGTCCCGCTCGGGGAAGCCCGCGGGCGAGTCCTCGCCGAGCGGATCGACGCGAGCCTCGACGTGCCGGGATTCGACCGCGCGAGCATGGACGGTTACGCGATCCGCGCTCGGGACACCTTCGGTGCCGACGAGGCCGACCCCGCGCGCCTCGAACTCGTCGGCGAGGTCCACGCCGGCGAAGCGCCCGACGTGACAGTCGAAGAGGGGACTGCCGCCGAGATCTCGACGGGGGCGGTGATGCCCGAGGGAGCCGACGCGGTCGTGATGGTCGAGAAAACCGACACCGAGCGCGTCGAACAGAGTTCGACGGACGAAACGAGCGGCACCGCCGCGAGCACGGACGTCCTCGTGCGCACCTCGCTCGCACCGGGAGACCACGTCATGCTCGCGGGCGCGGACGTGGCCGCGGGTGAGCGCGCGCTCGGCCCCGGCACGCGGCTCACGCCGCGAGAGATCGGCCTGCTCTCGGCGCTCGGCGTCGACGAGGTGCCAGTGCGAGCCACCCCGCGCGTCGGGATCATCTCGACCGGTGACGAACTCGTCCGCCCGGGCGAGCCGCTGGACTCGAACGCCGGCCAGATCTTCGACGTGAACAGCTACACGACGGCGACGGCGGTCGAAGAGGCCGGCGGCGAAGCCGTGCTCTATCCGCACGCCGGCGACGACTACGACGAAATGGAGCGCATCCTCACCCAGGCCGCCGAAGAGTGCGACCTCGTCCTCTCGTCGGGGTCGACAAGCGCCTCCGCGGTCGACGTCATCTATCAGGTCATCGAAGAGCGGGGCGAGTTGCTGCTCCACGGCGTCGCCGTCAAGCCCGGCAAGCCGATGCTCGTGGGGCGGTTGGACGGCTCGGACGCCGAGCAGCGAGAGTCTGCCGGTGGCTCGGCATATATCGGACTCCCGGGCTATCCCGTCTCCGCCCTGACCATCTTCCGCACGTTCGTCGCGCCGGCCATCAGAGCGGCAGCGGGCCTGCCAGAGCCACAGACCGCGACCGTCGACGGTCGGATGGCGGCCGAAGAGCGCTACAGCGAAGGCCGAATGCGGTTGATGCCCGTCGGGCTCGTGACGGACGGTGTCGGGGAGACGCTCGTGTATCCCGTCGACAAGGGCAGCGGCGCGACCACGAGCCTCGTCGAAGCCGACGGCATCGTCGAGGTCGACGCGGACACGGCGTATCTGGCGGAGGGACAGGCCGTCACCGTCCAGTTGTTCTCCGCGGACGTGCGGCCACCGTCGGCGTTCGGCGTCGGCGAGGACGACCCCGCCCTCTCTCGCGCCCTCGACGACCTCACGAACCCCCGGTTCCTGTCGCTGGGCACCCGCGAAGGGCTGCGCCGGCTCCGCAACGGCGTCCCGGACTTCGCCGTCGCGGCCGGCCCCGACGCCGCCGACGCCGACTACCCGGAACTCGGCGGCTGGACCCGCGAGTGGGGGCTGATCGTTCCCGACGGCAACCCCGAGCGCGTCTCGGGGATCGCCGATCTGGTGGATCGAGACCTCCGGTTCATCAACCGCGGGACGAACTCCGGACTCAGGCGAGACTTCGACGACGCGCTGGCCGGGCTGGCCGCCGAGCGCGACCGCTCCCGCCGGGACCTGACCGACGCCATCGACGGCTACGGCCTTACCGCGAAAGCCCACGAGAGTCCCGCCCGGAAAGTCGCGGCCGGGCAGGCAGACGTCGGGCTCGGACTCCGAGCGACCGCCGACGAACTCGGCCTGGGATTCGTCTCGCTCGGCGACCAGCCAGTGCGCGTGCTGGCGAACGACGACAGAACGGGGAAAGAGGGCGTCGCTGCACTCGACGCGGCGCTCGACTCGGTCGAGGCGGTGCTGTCAGAACTCGCCGGCTACGCGCGAGACTAGTCGCGTGACGACGCCCGGTCAGTCGCTGCCGGGTTCGGCCCGGACGCCGTCGAGGTCGGTGAACGCCTCGACGCGGTAGTCGCCCAGGACGCACTGGCCCCGGCTGTGCGGGTCGTGACGTTCGACGTGGATACCGTCAAGCCCCGCGTTCCAGGCCGCACCGATGTCGTGGGGGCCGTCACCCGCGAGCACGCCGGTCGAGCCGCCGTCCGCTCTGCTCACGGGGTCGCCGCCGTGACCGTTCGGGGCGGTGTCGAGGTCCGCCATCGCTAACTCGACGGGCGTCGGATCCGGTTTCCAGCCCGTCTCTTCCGTACAGCAGACGACCGTGTCGAACCAATCGCGGATGTCCAGCCGGTCGAGCACCGGTTCAGTGAGGTACTCCTGGCAGTGGGTCACCAGGCCGACGGGTACGTCGAGGTCGGCGACGAAGTCGGCGTCGTCGTAGAGGAAGGTGTGCTCGGCTCGAGCGTCGGCGTCCTCGACCTCGTGGAACACCTCCCAGAAGCGGTCGACGCCGACGTCCCACTGGCGGAGCTGTTCGTTCCGTGACCCACCGAGCCCGTGCCAGACGATCTCGGCTTCCCGGTCGGTGAACGTCCGACCGAGTCGGTCGCCGACCTCGTCGAACACGTGGCGGACGTAGGAGGGTTCGATGTCCACCAGCGTGCCGTCGAGGTCCAGCAGCCAGAAATCGTACTCGTCAGGGACCATCGGGATTGTCACTGTACGGGACACTCGAATAAGTGATTTCCGGCAATTGTATCCGGAGCGACACGTGTGTCAACAGTTGTCGCTCATGCCCCTGTAGATCCGTCGTCGACCAGCCTGATGCTCGACCCGAGGTACTTCGATCGGACTTCGGGGACGCGCTCGGCGTTGAACAGGTCCAGGTTCGCGCCGATCGCGTCGTCCAGCGCGTCGAGATATGTCTGGTCCGTCCTGAGTTCGCGGAAGTCGACCGTCAGCACTGTCACGCCCAGGGCGTCTTCGGTCAGTTCCCGGAAGTAGTCCGGGTCGTTCAGTTCGCCGTGCCAGAGGTTGTCCCGGAAGAACAGCCAGCCGTCTTCGCCCGGCGGGTCGGCCTCGCGAAACAGCGTCGTCTCGAACTCGTTCGGCTCGGCTCGCAAGCCGGCCACCGAGGGGCTCAGTCTGAACCGACAGCCGAAGACGTACTCGGCCGCACCTGCGTCGTCGCCGTGCTCAGCGGTCTCGTCGTTCATCACTCGTACGCGTCGTTGAACCGGGCGGCGAGGTCGGTGTCCTTCTCGGTGATGCCGCCGGCGTCGTGGGTCGTCAGTCGGACCTCGACTTCGCCCCAGGTGATCGTGATTTCGGGGTGGTGCCACGCGTCCTCTGCGATACCGGCGATCCCGGACGCGAAGCCCACGCCGGGAAGGTACGAGTCGAACTCGAACGTCCGGACGATCTCGTCGCCGTCGCGTTCCCAGTCGGCGGGGAGCTGTGCCTCGATCTCCTCGTCTGAGAGCAGGTCTGCCATGTGTGAGGGGTTGGCTCGATCCCCGATAAAGCCCAGGTCGGCAGACGGGGCCTCGCCGCGATGGGAAAACGGTTCCTTGGTCGGGTACGAACCGCAGGGGTGTGATGTCAGGGACGGACCGACGGACCCGCGTCGCTCTCGCCGGGGTGGTGTTCGCCGTGCTGCTCGCACAGGTGTTGCTGTATCCGGGCATCGACACCCTCGTCGACGCGCTCGGGGCCGACACCGCCCTCGACGCGAGCATGTGGTTTCTGACCGCCGAGTTCGCGGCGTTCGTCGTCTGTGCCGGCGTCTGGGGAGCCGCCAGCGACAGCGCCGGTCGCCGCGTTCCCTTCATCGTCGCTGGCGCCGTCGGTGGCGCGGCCGGCTACGCGCTGGTGGCGCTCCTCCACCGCGTCGTCCCCCTGTCCTTTACCGCCGTGCTGGGACTCCGCGTGCTGCAGGGCGCGGCGACCATCGGCGCGTTCTCGCTGGCGATGACGATGCTCATGGACCTGGACGGCGGCCACGGCAAGAACATGGGCGCCGCCGGGATCGCCATCGGCCTCGGGACGGCCCTGGGCGCGCCGCTGGGCGGGCAGCTCTACGAAGTCGGCCCGTTCGTGCCACTGCTCGTCGCCAGCGGGCTCTTACTGGTCGCCGGCGCGCTCGCCGCGCTCGTCACCGACCGGACGCCCGGACACAGCCGCGACGTGGTGCGGGCCGTGGTGAGCGGGCTGCGCGAGACGCCGGCACTGCTCCTGCCCTACGCGTTCGGCCTGATCGACCGGCTCACGGCCGGGTTCTTCGCGCTCGTCGGCACGCTGTACTTCCGCGAAGTCGTCGGCCTCTCGCCCGGGGAGACCGGGTTCATGCTCGCGCTGTTTTTCGGCCCCTTCGCGCTGTTGCAGTACCCGTTCGGCGTGCTCTCTGATCGGATCGGTCGCACGCTCCCCGTCGTCGTCGGCTCGCTCCTGTACGGACTCGCGGTCATCGCGGTCGGCGTCGCGCCGACCGTCCGCCTCACCGGGGTCGCGATGGTCGCCGTCGGCGTCATCGGCGCGCTCGTCGCCCCGGCGACGATGGCGCTCGTCACGGACCTCGCGCCCAGCACCGAGCGAGGCGTCGCCATGGCCGGATTCAACACCTTCGGTAGTCTGGGCTTTCTCGCAGGGATTCTCGTCGGAGGAACCATCGCCGAAGAGGTCAGCTACGTCGCGGCGTTCCTCGTCGTCGGCGGCCTGGAGATCGCGATCGCGATTCTCGCGCTCCCGGCGTTTCTCCGGCTTCAGTTACCACAGTCGAACGTCCCGGCAAAATAGGAATCAGTCGTCGAGCTGTTCGAGGACTGCCGTCGGCATCTCCGCTTTCATCGCCTCGGGGATCTCGTCGGGGTTCATGCTGGAGACGAAGTCGGGCGTCTCGCTGCCGAAGTGCGGGTCGAACAGTTGCAGCGCGGTGTTGATAGTGGTCCAGTCGTCTTCCTCGGCGGCGTCGCGGAGGCTCTGAGTCGGCGCGGCCAGCAGCTGCCCGACGAGCGCGTCGGCCATCGACTCGACGACCTCTTTTTCCTCGCTGTCGAGGTCGAGTTTCTCCATCGCGGTCGCCAGTTCCCGCGTCTTCAACTGTTCGGCGCTCTCGTACATCGCGGCGATGACCTGATCGGCCCGTTTCCGCTTGTACTGGGTCAGGAGGTGGTCGAACTCCTCGTCGACGAGCCGTTCGACCGCCTCCGCTGCCTCCTCACGCTGTGCGCGAGAGGCTCTGGTCACCGATTCCAGGTCGTCCAGGTCGTACACGTCGACGCCGTCGATCTCGTCGGCCGTCGTCGGGACGTCTCTGGGCTGCGCCAGATCGATGACCAGCGTCTCACCGGCGTCGGAGAGCATCTCGACGTCGACGACGTGGTCCGAACTCCCCGTCGCCGTGATGACGAGATCGGCTCGTTCGACGGCCGCCGGGAGGGCGTCGAGCGCGAGGGCGCTCCCCTCGACGTCCATGCCCTCGACGAGGTGCTCGGCGTGCGGGACCGTCCGGTTGCCGACCAGGACGCGCCCGACCGACTCGTCGAGTGCCTTCGCGACGAGCGCGCCCATCTCGCCGGCGCCGACGATGAGCGCCGTCGACGCCGAGAGGTCGCGTTCGGCACGCGCGAGGTTGACGGCGGCACTCCCCAGTGAGACCGTCCCCTCGTTGATCCCGGTCTCGGTGCGGGCGCGCTCGCCGACGTGCATCGCCTTCGTCACGCCGCTTTCGAGCACCGGCCCGATGCCGCCGACGCCGCGCGAGTCCTCGTAGGCGTCGCGAACCTGGCCGAGAATCTGATCCTCGCCGAGAACGATCGATTCGAGTCCCGCTGCCACCCGCAGGAGGTGACGCAGGCACTCCTCGTGTTCCATCTCGACGAGCACGTCTTCGGGCATGTCGAGGAAGAACTCACGGAGCACGGCCCGTCCGACCGCTGGGTCCGCAGTGACGACGTACGCCTCGGATCGGTTACACGTCTGGAGGACGTACGCCTCTTTGACGCCAGGTCGTGCGAGAAGCGACTCGACGGCCACCCGCTGGTTCTCTGCACAGGCCGCGTCGATGTCGTCGACGCTCGCACGTTCGTGCGACACGCTGACGCCTGAGATGACGCCAGTTCCGTCAATCACGATAGATCACCTGTCACGGCAGTAGTCACGTCCTCGGCCACTTGGCGTGCTTTCGTCCTGCCACTATCTAAATGCTTCCAAACACGTCCGGATCTGACGACCTCCCGGACTGCGTCTCGCCGCACCGCGGGGTCGACCCCGCGGTCCTGTAAGTCATCACGCAGTTCGCCGGAGAGCTCCGCCATCGCCCCGGCGTTGGTGAGTTCGTCCTCGATACGTTCGCGCAGATAGCGACTCAGCGCCGGGCTCGTCCCACCGGTCGCGACCGCAGCGACGACCGGATCGTCGCGGACAGTCGCCGGAACGACGACACTACCGGGATCGCGTTCGCCGTGCTGATCCGTTCGGTTGACCAGCGCGCCGTGGTCGCGCGCTGCCTGCTCGATGGCGGCGTTCCGGTCCGTGTCGTCCGTCGCGGCGACGACCAGTGCCGGCTCGGTGCGGTCGATCCAGTCTTCGACGGCTTCGTCGTCGGGTGCGGCCCTGATCCGCTCGGCGCCGCCGAAGTCCGCGTCGGCGAAGTCAGGACTGACCACGACCACGTCGGCCTCGCGGGCGAACCGCCGGGCTTTCCGTGCCCCGACGGTGCCGCCGCCGAAGACGAGGATCGTCGTTCCCGTGAAGTCGTGGAGTAGTGGAATCATGGTCAGTCGTCGGCGTCTGTCGGCGCGTCGGTGGTGTTCGCTGCGGCCCGTTCGTCGAGTCGGATACCGGTCTTCTTGAGAATCCGCGTCGAGAACAGCGAATCCCAGTCCTCGTCGCTGACGTCCCAGAACTCGGCCATCCGGTCGCGGACCTGTTGGATGCGCTGTTGGCTCTCTTCTTCACTCCGCCCGTGGGTCATCGCGAAGAAGTTGTACGGCCAGACGCCCTCGTGACGCGGCCGCTCGTAACAGTGCGTGACGAAGGAAAGCGACGCGATGGCCGGGCCGACCTCGCCGAGTTTCTCGTCCGGGACGTTCCAGACGGTCATCCCGTTTTCCGTGTAGCCCAGGGAGTAATGGTTCGGAATGACGCCGACGCGCCGGACCTTCCCCTCCTGGTCGAATCGCTTGATCGTCTCGACGACCCACTCAACGTCCTGTCCGATGGCCTCGGCGACGTCACCGTAGGGAGTCGCCGTCAGCGGCAGGCCGTCCTGAATCTCCAGGACGAGGTCCAGTTCCGCCGGGGTCAGTGACGTCTGGTCGGTCGGCGTCACGTCAGGCCCCAGATCGGAGAGATCTACGTCGCCGTCGGAAATGGGGCCGTCGACGAGGAACTTCGCCTCGACACGGAACTCCTGCTGTTTGGGGAGGTTGTACGTCTCTTGGCCGGTCTCGTCCTCGATCTCGGCCAGGACGTCGTCGACGCGGTCCGGGTCGGGGACGCTGACCACGAACCACATGTTCAGGTGTGGATGTTCGCGCTCGTAGTTGTGGGCCACCTCGTCGTACGCGTTGACTTGCTCGGCGACCTCGTCGTATCGGTCCTCGGGCGCGTGCATGGCCACGAGCGTGGCTGCACCCCCGATTTCCTCGGCGTTGATGAGCGCGCCGAATCGGGTCAGGATGCCCTCCTCGTCGAGTCGCTGGACGCGTGTCAGCAGTTCGTCGGCGTCCATCTCGACGCCGCGGTCTCGCAGTGCCGCGGCTGCCGGCTCGAAGGGACGTTCGACGACGGGGAACCCACCCTGGAAGGCGTTGATGACCGCCCTGTCCGCGCGCTCCAGGTCATCAGTCATGGTCGCCACTCAGGGTTGACCCGGTATAAATCCGCGTTTGTCTTCGCGCGATCCGAGAATGCTGAGGTTACCAGGAAGTATGCACCACACAGGCAAAGCGTTTGCCCGTGACTACTCGTCGGTAGTGACGCCCTCGACGGTGTAGCCCTCCTCGCGGAGCGCCGAAACGAGCCCGTCCTGGTCGACGTCGGCCTCGTAGTAGAAGACGATCCGGAACTGTTCCTCGCGGATGAGTTGCTGGCACTCCCAGACGAACTCGTCGCCGTCGATCGTGAGTCCCTGGTGCTGGTTGAGGCCGAAGTCCGGGTCGTCGTTGCCGGAGTAGACGTAGGTGTCGCCTGGGTCGACGCCCTCGTACTCGGCGATGACGTCGCCGATCTCGATGGTTGCCTCGTGGAGTTTCGCCTCGGCGTCGTTCCCGAGGTCGGTGTGAACGATGACGCCGGCCAGTTCGATGTCGCCCGGTTCCAACAGTGCCTTGGTCCGCTGATAGAGGTCGGGGTCGATGACGTCCTGCTCGTTGCTCATCGCTCGGCTGTCGTGTGCCGGGCCCCATACCTCTCACGGTATCGAGTCGGTTTGGGGAGCGGCTGCTCGGGTCGAAAATGATTCGGGGCGAGTGCCCCGTCAGTGCGCCAGTGGGTCGTGAACCCTGGTTACAGTCGCGTCAGGTTCGTCGCCCGCGGCCCTTTGTCTGCCTGTTCGATGTCGAACTCGACTTCCTGCCCCTCCTCGAGGTCAGGACCGCCGACGTCTTCCATGTGGAAGAACACGTCCTCGTCCGCGTCGTCAGTGTCGATGAAGCCGTAGCCGCCGGTGTCGTTGAAGAAATCGACTTTGCCTTTCGCCATCGAAATCACACCCGCTCCAGGTTGACCGCGCGCGGACCCTTGTCCGCTTGCTCGATGTCGAATTCGACTTCCTGCCCCTCCTCGAGGTCAGGACCGCCGACGTCCTCCATGTGGAAGAACACGTCTTCGTCCGCGTCGTCAGTGTCGATGAAACCGTAACCGCCAGTGTCGTTGAAGAAATCAACCGTACCGTTCGCCATTGCACTCTCTCAGAGGGCGTCCCGATATTAAAACCCTGCGGGTCACCCACACCCTTCCTGGGGGAAGACAAGATTCTTACGACCACGCACGGACGTCTCAGGCAATGCTTTCGTGGGTTCGCCAGCAGGCACTCCGCGGCTACGAACGCCTGCTGCGAGGGGAAATATCGGGGACGCCAGATCACGTCGCCGTCATTCAGGACGGCAACCGCCGGTACGCCGACAAACAGGGCGGCGAGGCCACGGACGGCCATCGCGCCGGCGCTCAGACGACCGAGAACGTGCTCAACTGGTGTGACGAACTCGGCATCGAGGAACTGACGCTGTACGCGTTCTCGACCGAGAACTTCGACCGGCCGAAAGACGAACGCGAGAACCTGTTCGACCTCATCGAGGAGAAGCTCTACGAGTTCGCGGACGCCGACCGCGTCCACGACGGCGAGGTCCGCATCCGCGCGATCGGTGAAACCCAGCGCCTCCCGGAGCGCGTGACCGAGGCGATCCGCTACGCCGAGGATCGGACGAGCGAATACGACCGGCTCCACCTGAACATCGCGCTGGCCTACGGCGGCCGCGCCGAACTGCTCGGTGCCGCCCGCGAGGTCGCACGGGACGTCGCCAGCGGCGCCCTCGATCCGGCCGACATCGACGTCGAAACCGTCGAATCGTCCCTCTACGAAGGGCCGGTCCGGGACGTCGATCTCATCATCAGAACGGGCGGTGCCGAACGGACCAGCAACTTCCTGCCCTGGCACGCCAACGGCAACGAGGCCGCCGCGTTCTTCTGTACGCCGTACTGGCCGGAGTTCCGGAAAGTCGACTTCCTGCGTGCCATCCGGACCTACGAGAACCGCGAGGACTCCTGGCGGACGGCCCGGGCTCGCCGCGCACTCGCGCTCCTCCGCGCGACGGGCGGCGCGGAACTCGACGAGGCACGCCGAATCCTCCGGCGCTTCCGCGACCACCTCCCGAGCGGCGAACGGGAAGCGCTGAACGATCCGGGTGACGCCGACGAGATCGAGCCGGAAGCGGCTGCTGACTGAAACCCACAGTTAGGTCGCGCTGCTCGTGACGTGCTTTGGCCTACCGGCCAAACTTCCGAGAGACTCACTTCGTTCGCCTCTCGGCGTTTGGTCGCTTCCTCTCGTCAGCGGCCAAACCGCCGTCACGTCAAACCGCACGTGACGTGCTTCGGCCTACCGGCCAAACTTCCGAGAGACTCACTTCGTTCGCCTCTCGGCGTTTGGTCGCTTCCTCTCGTCAGCGGCCAAACCGCCGTCACGTCAAACCGCACGTGACGTGCTTCGGCCTACCGGCC
>NZ_JALLGV010000006.1:0-838 GCF_023077655.1 Halorientalis brevis
GGCGGACACGGTAATCAGTCTCTCTACCTCACGGACTACCTCAGCAGAGGTCATGCTTCGACATGTTTCGGTCGGAACCAGCTGTTGCCGAGTTCGATGGGCCTTTCACCCCTATACGTAGATCACGAGAGGGTATTGTAGGACACCAACTCTAACAGGCTTCCACGTGCCTTTCGGCACGCTTCACCTTGTCCACGCATAGATCACTCGGTTTCGGGTCGTACCCGTTTGACTCCCCGCGCTTGAACACGGCGGCCCTCGTCGTGAGACTGCGGCCATGTCGGTTTCCCTGTGCCTTCCCCGATAATCGGGTTAGACTCGCCAAACAAGTACACTCCCTGGTTCGTTTTTCAAAACGTACGACGGAACATCGGCTTCCCGTAACTCCTACTGGAAGGTCGCCCTTCGGTCGTTTGTCACGGGACCTTGTATGCCCCGTCGCTCCATCACCAACTGATTTCAAGCCCTATTGCACCTCCCTTCTGAGGGTGCTTTTCAGCGTTCGCTCACGCTACTTGTTCACTATCGGTCTCAGGTAGTATTTAGTCTTAGCAGTCGATGCCTGCCGTATTCACGAGGGATTTCCAACCCCCGATACTCTGGAACTGACGCACACCGTACTGGCCTTCATTACGGGGTTGTCACCCTGTTTCACGCTCCATTCCAGGAGACTTCATGAAGACGATCCGGTGATGAGAGTCAGCCCGAACACCACATTGCCCGAAGGCTTCGGTTTGGACTGTATCGCGTTCACTCGCGGTTACTAACGACATCACATTCGTTTTCTTTTCCTGTCCCTACTGAGATGTTTCAATTCGGGACGTTCCCCATTGCGCAA